>NZ_JBFAOI010000002.1:0-698098 GCF_040675155.1 Micromonospora sp. NPDC049645 | reverse complement strand
GCCGACCCGAACACCGCCTCCTACGAGGTCACCGTCGAGCACCTCGCCGACTGGATCGCCACCCGCGGCTACGCCACCAGCTGACCCGCGACCCGCACACCAGCACAACAGCACGAGCCGAAGGGCCGGACCCCCACCACGGGGCCCGGCCCTTCGTCGTCATTTCCACCAACTGCGGCACGTATTGACAATTGTCGACTTCGGCGTGAGGCTGGGGGGTAGTGAGAGCGCTCTCTCGGAGCGCTCCACAGGCCACCACCAAGTCTGGCCAGGGGCAGCACTCCGATGTCGTCGGCGGCGGCGTCGGAGCTGTCCCTGACCCGTCCCCCCGACAGGAGTCACGAGATGGACAGGGCCGCACCCCTCTCCGGCAACCCCCGCCGACTGCGCGTCGCCACGGCGATCGGCGCCCTGCTGGTGCTACTCGGCACGTACCTGGTGTCCGCCACCGACCGGGCCGACGCCGCCCCCGGCGACTTCGGCACCAACGTCATCCGGGTCGCCGAGTTCCCCGCCGACTGCACCTACAGCCACCGGCTGCCGGACGACCCGATCATCTTCCCCGGGCTGCCCGGGGCCTCGCACATGCACAGCTTCTTCGGTGCCACGGTGACGAACGCCAACACGACCCTCCCGGACCTGGTCCGCTCCCCCACCTCCTGCAACCCGGCGGTGGACGTCTCGTCGTACTGGGTGCCGACCCTGTACCGGGACAACGTCGCGGTGGAACCGGCCATCGCCACGTTCTACTACCTGGGCGAGGGCGTACGCGCCGACGTCGTCGCGAACACCCAGCCGTTCCCGCAGGGGTTGCGGCTCGTCGCCGGCAACGCGAAGGCCACCGGGCCGAACGACAGCATCGCCCGCTGGTCCTGCCTGCACGCCGGGCAGGTGCCCCCGTCGAAGGACTTCGTCAACTGCCCGTCCGGCACGATGCTGGAGTCGTACCTGGACTTCCCGCAGTGCTGGAACGGCCGGGACCTCGACTCAGCGGATCACAAGAGCCACCTCGCGTACCCGGTGAACCAGGCATGCCCGAGCACCCACCCGGTGCACGTGCCGAAGTTGCGGCAGGTGCTGCGGTACCCGGTCAACGGTGACCCGTCGCGGTTCCGGCTGGCCTCCGGGCCGGGCTACACCATGCACGGCGACTTCTTCAACGCCTGGCCGGTGGCGGAGATGGCCCGCCGGGTCCAGGACTGCATCCGCCCCGTCATCAAGTGCGGTCACGACGGCCGACCGATCTGAGTCGACCGGCGCACACCACGGCGGCGGGCCCGGTCACGCCGGGCCCGCCGCCCTGGGCGGGAAGGAGCTCGGATGCGCCAGCGAACGGCGTCCACCCTGCTCGTCGCCGTGCTGCTCGTCGCCGGCTGCGGTGCGGGACCACGCGACGACGGCAGCACCCCCACCCCACCCGCGACCCCGCCAGCGGCGACGGTCGCGCCGCCATCCACGGGTACGGCAAACTCGTTCAACCCGACCGACGTCGCCTGGCTGCAACTGACGGTGGCCATGGCCGAGCGCCTGCTTCCCGTACTCGATCTGGTGCCGGCGCGCACGACCGACCCGGCCTGGCGGCGAACGGCCGCCCAGGTCGCGGCCACCCAGCGCGCCGATCTGGACCGCGCCCACCGACTACTGGCCGAGGCCGGCGCCCCAACGACCAATCCGCACGAGGGGCACGACATGCCGGGCATGGTCACCGCCGAGCAGTTGACGGCGCTGCGCTCGGCCAGCGGGCAGCCGTTTCACCGCCTGCTCGCCGGGCACCTGCGGGCACATCTTGAGCAGTCGGTCCGGATCGCCGCCGCGGAGCAGCAGAACGGGGTTCAGCCGGCCACCATCTCGCTGGCGTCGACCGTGGCCCGGTCCGGCACCGCCGACCTCACCCGGCTCGACGGGCTCGACCGGGCGCGCGGACCGCAGCCGGCGGCCGGTCACCCCGATCAGACCGCCGGCGAGGCTCAGGCGGCGTAGCGGGCGGCGAGGTCGACGACACGTCGGGCGGCGGCCACCATCGCCCGGTCGGCGAACCGGCCGTCGGGCAGGACCACGGTCCCCGAGTCGCGCTGGTGCGCGTCCGCCACGGCGGCCAGCAACTCCGCGGCGCGGGCCACCTCCCGGTCGGCCGGCCGGAACGCGTCGACGATCACCGGAAGCTGGCGGGGATGGATCGCCGCGCGGCCGAGGAAGCCGAGCCGTCGACCCGCCGCGCAGGAGGCGGCCAGGCCGGCGAGATCGACGACGTCGGCGTACACCGACATGGCCGGCGGGGCCAGACCGGCCGCGCGGGCCGCGACCACCAGCCGGCCGCGGGCCCAGAGCAACCCGTCGTCGTCGCTCACCCCCAGATCCGAGCGGAGGTCGGCCTCACCGAGCCCGATCGAGGCCACCGCCGGGTGGGCAGCGGCGATCGGGTACGCGGCCTCCAGCCCGACCGCCGACTCGATCAGCGGGTGCAGGGGCACGTCGACCCGCCCGGCGAGGGCCGCCACCGTCCCGGCCGACTCGACCTTGGGCAGCCGCAGCCCGCTCAAACCGGGCCGGCCGGCCACCGCCGTCAGGTCGGCGTCGAGGTCCGGGCCGGTCAGCTCGTTGACCCGAACCTGTACGGGCACCGGGTGCGCCTCGGCGAGGAACTCGGCGACCGCGTCCCGGGCGTACGCCTTGCGCCCGGCGACCACGGCGTCCTCCAGGTCGAGGATGACCGCGTCGGCACCCGAGGCGACCGCCTTCGCGAACCGGTCCGGGCGGTCGCCGGGCACGTAGAGCCAGCTCAACAGCATCAGAGCGCCCCCCGCTCGCGCAGCGCGGTCAACTCCTCGACGCTCAGGCCGAGCGCGCCGAAGACCGTGTCGGTGTCCTGGCCGTGTCGCCGGCCGGCGTGCCGGATCTCGCCGGGTGTCTCCGCGAGGCGGAACGGCACGTTCTGCATCCGCACCTCGCCCAACTCCTCGTCCGGCACGGTGCGCACGGTGCCCAGCGCGCCGTACTGCGGGTCGGCGAGGATGTCGCGCACGTCGTAGACGGGCGCGACCGCGGCCTGCGCCTCCTCGAAAGCGGCCACCACCTCGTCCCGGTCCCGTTGGGCCACCCAGGCGCTCACCGCCGCGTCCAACTCGTCGGCGTGCGCGGCCCGGCCACTGCCGGTGGCGAACCACGGCTCGTCGATCAGCTCGGCACGGCCGACCAGCCGCAGCACCCGCTCGGCGATGCTCTGCGCGCTGGTGGACACCGCCACCCAGCGGCCGTCGGCACACCGGTAGGTGTTGCGCGGGGCGTTGTTGTTGGACCGGTTGCCCAACCGGGGCTGGACGTAGCCGAGTTGGTCGTACCAGGTGATCTGCGGCCCGAGCATCGCCATGATCGGCTCGATGATGGCGAGGTCGACCACCTGCCCGGCGCCGGTGACGTCACGGGCCCGCAGGGCGAGCATCACCGCGTACGCGGCGGCGAGCGCGCTCACCGAGTCGGCCAACCCGAACGGGGGCAGTGTGGGCGGCCCGTCCGGCTCCCCGGTGGCCGCCGCGAAACCGCTCATCGCCTCGGCGAGGGTGCCGAAGCCGGGCCGGCGGGCGTACGGGCCGACCTGCCCGAACCCGCTGATCCGGGTGATCACCAGCCGGGGGTTGACGGCGTGCAGCTCGGCCGGGCCGAGACCCCACCGCTCCAGGGTTCCGGGGCGGAAGTTCTCCACCAGCACGTCGGCATCGGCGAGCAGTCGGCGCAGCAACGCCGCGCCGTCCGGGTCGGAGAGGTTGAGGGTGACGGTGCGCTTGTTGCGGCCGAGCACCTTCCACCAGAGGCCGACGCCGTCGCGGGCCGGGCCGTGCCCGCGCGACGGGTCCGGTTTCGCCGGATGCTCCACCTTGATCACATCGGCGCCGAAGTCGCCGAGGAACGCCGCCGCGAGCGGCCCGGCGAAGAGGGTGGCCAGGTCGATGACCTTCACCCCGTCCAGTGGCGCGGTCACCGGGTCCCCTCCGTCGCCTCCGGCAGGTCGGCCGCGCAGCGGAAACCGACCTGTTCGGAGCGGGCCAGACCGGCGCCGGTGAGCAGCAGCTTCACCGAGACGTCCGCCGGTTGCGGGCCGCCGTCGAGGTACCAGTCGGAGCCCTCCGCCCGGTACTGGGCGCCGCCCTTCAGGATGGCGAACCGGGTACGACCGTCGGAGTGCTCGCTCTCTGTCAGGTTCCACACCAACGGTTCCCGCCGCACGAGCAGCCCCGCCTCGGCGGCGACCTGCCACTCGTCCTCGGTGGGCAGGCGCAACCCGGCCCACGCCGCGTACGCCCGCGCGTCGGCCAGCTCGACGCCGGTCACCGGGGCGTCGGCCGGACCGGAGCCGGCGGTGAACCGCTCCGGGCGCACCGGTCGGTAACCGGTGCTGCGCAGGAAGTCGGCGTACTCGCCGTGGGTGACCTCGTGCACGGCGATGGCGAACCGGCCCAGCCGCACACCGCGCCGCAGCGTGCCGGGGTGGTGCAGCCGGGGCGGCAGCGGCTTCCACTCGTCGACGTAGGGCGCCTCGCCGTACAGCCCGGTCTCCCGCACCCGGTGCCGGACGACCAGGTCGTGCCGGCCGCCCTCGACGGCGACCAGGCCCGGCGGCGGCTGCGACCGGGGCGCCCACGGCGTGCGGACGCGCACCGCGGCGCGGGCCGGGAAGGACGGGTCGCCGGTCGGCGGCTCGTGCCGGTGCGCGGCGGCGACACCGCGTACCACGGCCGCGATCGCGCCGGCCGGCAGCGGGCCACCCACCGCCAGCCGACCGTCGGCGGTCTCGGTGACGGTAAGCTCCGCACCGGTGACCAGGTCGACGAATCGTCGGCCGGCGCTCGGGTCGGTGACCAGCCACGGGCCGTCGTGGTCCGCACCCCGGTTCACCACCGTCCACAGCGGCTCGTCGTCGTGCGTCCAGCGGGACGCGTACACCTGGCCGTGGCCGGGATGGTCGGCGAGCGGCACCCAGTCCTCGGCGCGCAACCACGCCGCGTGGCTGGCCTGCACCCGGCGCATCGCCCGCAGCACCGCGCGGTCCCGGTCGTTCCAGCCGACCCAGACGCCGAAGACGCTCTCCCAGACCAGCACGCCGACCCCGTTGAGCCAGGCGGAGTGCAGCTCGTCCAGGTGGTCACGGTGCCAGCGCCGGGTGTGGTGCAGCACGTGCCGCCGCTCGAACCACTTCGCCCGCAGCACGCCGGGCACCTCGGAGTCGGCGAACCACTGCGCCCAGGACATCGCGTGGTCGGCGATGCGGGCCAACGGAACCCGGCTCTCGCCCTCCAGGACCAGGCCGGGGCGGACGGCGTCCAGCGCGGCGCGCAGCTCCCCGGCGCCCTCCTTGAGGGTGTCCAGGAAGACCCCGTCGACGCCGAGCTTGCCGGCCAACGTGGCGACCTCCTGCGCGTCGCTGCCCGACTCGCGCCGGGTGCCGGTGTCCCACGGGTTGTAGTCGACGAAGACCCGCACCCCCCGCCGCTGGAACGCGCGCACCACCTCGGGCAGCTCCGGCACGTCCCGGTACCAGTCGAACTGGTTGCGGTCGTCGAGGCCGATCACCGGGTACGCGTGCCAGAGCACCACCCCGTCGAAACCGCCGAAGTCCCGCCCGGCCGCGTCGAGGAACTCGTCGACGGTGAAGACGCCACGCTCGTGGTCGTAGAGCGTCTCGTCCCAGAGCCAGGCCAGGCAGATACTGAAGCAGTCGCCGGCGATCTCGTCGTAGTGTTCCCCGACGTAGCCGATCCGGTCCCGGGCGTCGACCCGCCACCGGGCGATCTGCTCCCGCCAGGCCGGCCAGTCCGCCGGGTCGACCGGTGCCGCGAAGACCTTCGCCTCGTCCAGCGTGCTCAGGTCGGCGTGCCCGCCCAACGGCACGTCGGTCGGCCGGTCGATCGGGCGGGGGACGTACGGGTTGAAGCTCACGGTGCACCTCGGTAGGTCGCGTCGTAGAGGGCGTCGATGGCTGGCCGGTCCGGCAGGGCGGTGGACGCTCCGGGCCGCTGGGCGCAGGCCGCACCGGCGGCGCAGGCCCAGCGCAGGCTGGCCGTGACGGTGTCCTTGCTGCTGGCGCCGCCGCGTTCGGCCCAGGCCACGGCGAGCGCGCCGGTGAACGCGTCACCGGCGGCGGTGGTGTCCAACGCGTCGATCCGCGGCGCCGGGACCGTGACCCGAAGGCCGTGCCGATCGGCGTACGCGGCCCCGCGCGCGCCGAGGGTGAGCACCACCCGGGGCACCAGCTTCAGCAGGGCGTCCAGCAACACCGGCGGGTCGTCGGAGGTGACCTCGGCGACGACCGCCGCCTCGTGCTCGTTGACCACCAGCACGTCGACCAGGTCGAGCAGCGCGGTGGGCAGCGCGGCGGCCGGCGCGGCGTTCAGCACCACGGTGGTGCCGCCGGCCCGGCCCCACTGCGCCGACTGGATCACGACGGCCAGCGGCACCTCCAGTTGCAGCAACAGCACGTCCGCCGCCGCGATCGTCGCCCGGTCGCCCGCGTCCAGCTCGGTCAGCGTGCCGTTGGCGCCGGGCGCGACCACGATGAAGTTCTCCGCGTCCCGGTCGACGGCGATCAGCGCGACACCGGAAGGGCCGGCGACGGTCCGCAGGCCGCGTACGTCCACGCCGGAGTCGACGAGACTCGCCCGCATCCGGGTACCGAACTCGTCGTCGCCGACCGCGCCCACGAAGTCGCAGGCCGCACCGGCCCGGGCGGCGGCGACGGCCTGGTTGGCGCCCTTGCCGCCGGGCACGGTCCGGAAGTTCTCGCCGAGCACCGTCTCACCGGGGCGGGGCAACCGTGACGCCGTGACCACCAGGTCCAGGTTGCTGCTGCCCACCACCGCCACCCGCGCGTTCATGCCGGGTCCCCTTCCGTGCCGTTCGGCGGCTGCGCCAGGGCGCTGGTCCGCTCGGCCAGCTCGTCGAAGCCGATCCCGTCGAAGCCGGCGATGCTGCTGGTCAGCCGGTTGCGCAGCGGGGCCACCCAGCGCTCCGGCAGCCCGCAGGCACCGGTGAGCGCTCCGGTCACCGCGCCGACCGTCGCGCCGGTCGAGTCGGTGTCCCAGCCGCCGCTGACCACCGCGGTGATCGACCGTTCCAGGTCCCCCCGCCCGTACGCCAGGGCGGCGGCCACCAGTGCGGCGTTGTTGCGGACGTGCACCCAGTGCAGGTGGCCGTGTCGTGCGTACAGCTCGTCGACCACGCGTTCCCAGTCGTCGGTCCCCGCGCCGAGGGCGCGTGCCTCCCGGACGGCGGCGGCGAACCGGCTACCCGAGGGCAGCACCGCCTCGGCCGCGTCCAGCACCTCGTCCACCGTGTCGGCCACCGGCGCGGCGGCGGACAGGGCCGCCACCCAGATCGCCCCGTGCACCCCGCCACGGACGTGGCTCACCGTCGCGTCCCGCACCGCCAGCTCGGCGGCGCGGTCCGGCCGGCCGGGGTTGACCCAGCCGTACACGTCGGTGCGGATCTGCGCGCCGATCCACTCCCGGAACGGGTTGTGCCGGTGGGCGCTCTGCGGCGGCGGGTACCCGAGCAGCAGGTTGCGGTAGGCGACCCGCTCGGCGGTGAAGACCCGCCCGCCGGGCAGCCAGTCCAGCCACGCCTGCGCCACGTCGGCGCTGGTGAAGCCCCGGCCGTGCGTCTCCAGCACGCGCAGTGCCAGCAACGCGTAGTTCAGGTCGTCGTCCTCGGGCATCCCGTCGATGTTCTCGGCGAGGCTGGTCGGCGCGCTGCGCCGGTTCCACGGCCAGCGGGCGGCGACGTCGACCGGGAGTCCCTTCGCGGTGAACCAGTCGCGCAGTGGCCACCGGTCGGTCGCGGTGAGGATCTCCCGGATGCCCTGGCGGGGAATCTTCTCCACCGGCTTGCCGAGCAGACAGCCAACCGCCCGGCCGAGCCAACCGCCGTGCAGCCGGTCGTACGCCACCTCGGTCGGCAGCGACCAGCTGGCCGGCCATCCGGCGCGCAGCGCGGCCAGGTCGTCGGCCTCGTCGGTGGCGTCCACGGCGGGCAACGCGTCGGCGGCGTCCAGCAGTTCCGTCGCGAGGGCGCGCAGCTCTGCCGACGCCGGGATGGCCGACGCCCCGCTGACCGGCGGGGTGAGGTCCCCGCCGGCCGCCGTCCACCGCTCGGCGAGCGCGGCGACGTCGCGCCCCTCGTCCCGGCTGGCCGCCAACTCGTGCGGCAGCAGGTCCTCCGGTTGCACCCAGGTGATCCTCACCGGGTCTCGCCCCCGGCCTCCCGGGTGACGCCGGCGGTCAGCCCGGCGAAACGCTTCGCGCGGCGGGCGAACCGGGCCTGGTCGCGCTCGAAGACCTCGCCGGCCACCGCGGCGAGGACCCGGGCCGGCTCCACCAGGTCGGTCTTGGAGGCGGCGGCCACCACGTCGGACCATTCCGCCGGCACCGCGTCGGCGCCACCGAGCGCCCCGGCGACGGCGGCGGCCATGGTGGCGGTGGAGTCCGCGTCCCGGCCGTAGTTGACCGAGCCGAGCACCGCGGCCCGGAAGTCGCCGCCGGCCACCACGAGCATGCCGAGAGCCACCGGCAGCTCCTCGATGGCGTGCAGGCGACTGGGCCGCCGCGCGCCGAGGCCGGGGCTGCGGTACTCCTCCCCCACCGTGTCGTACGGGGCGACCGCGGCGCGCAGCGCCGGGATGGCCTGCTTCCAGTCGTGGTGTCCGCGGGCCTCCTTCACCACCGCGTCGATGGCCGCGCGGGTGCCGTCGCGGGCCAGGTCCAGCGCCGCCGCGACGACGTCCTCGACGCCCGCGCCGGGAGTCGCGGCCGCCGCGACCGAGGCCGCGAACACGGCGGCGGCCTCCCGCCCGTAGCTGTGCTGGTGCGCGCCGGCGATCTCCACCGCCTCGGCGTACGCCCCGGCCGGGTCGCCCGCGTTGACGATGCCGACCGGGGCCATGTACATGGCCGCGCCGCAGTTGACGATGTTGCCGACCCCGGCCTCGCGCGGGTCCGCGTGGGCGTGGTGCAGTCGGGTGACCAGCCACCGTTCCGCGGCGGCGAGCCGGTGGAAGGTCACCCCGTCGCGCTCCAGGTCGGGGATGTACACCACCCGCTCGATCAGGTCGGGCACCAGCAGTTCCACCACGTCGTACGCGTCGAGGTGGTCCCGTTTGGCCGCGTACGCGCGGACCAGGGCGTGGGTCATCAACGTATCGTCGGTGATGTGCCCGTCGCCCTTGTGGTACGGCGCGAGCGGTCGCGCGGTGGCCCAGTCGGCGTGGTACGGGGGCACGATGCCCTCGACCCAGCCGCCGAAGCGTGTGCGGATCTGCTCGGGCAGCGCCGTTTCGGTGGCGCCGCCCAGGGCGTCTCCGACCGCTGCGCCGACCAGGCAACCGACCGATGTGTCGAGCAAGAGTGACATGTCGTTACCTCAGAACCTGCTTGCCACCGTCGACCAGCTGCGTGGCGAGCTGATCGAGGGTGATCTTGTTGGCGAAGTACTGCTGGAGGGCCGGGGTGGCGTACTTGGTCTTCCACTCCGGGTAGCCGTCGGCCTGCTGGAACGGGGCGACGGTCAGGTCCGCGGCGCTGTCCGCGGCGACGTCCCAGCCCTGCTTGCCGGCGGTGAGCTTGACCAACTCCTCGTTGGCCTGCTTGCCGGTCGGCACCAACCAGTCGCCCTTGGCCAGGGCGGCCATGTTGGTCGGGTTCAGGAAGTACTCCAGGAACTGCGCGGCCTGCTTCTTGTGCTTGCTGTCCTCGGAGATCGACAGCGTCTGCGGGTTGGCGGCCTGCTTGGTGGAGAGTCCCTTGATCGGGGGCAGGGTGACCCACTCGAAGCCGGCCGGTGCCTGCTCGACCATCTGCTGGCGCAGCGACACCGAGCCGGGCAGCATCGCGTACTTGCCGCCGAAGAAGCCGGGCAGGGTGTCCGCGCCGCTCATGCCGAGCGCCTCCGGGGAGGCGGACCTGGCGGTGTAGAGCATGTCGTGGATCCGCTTCGGGATCTCCTTCTCCGCGTCGCCGACCTTGACCTCGGTGCGCCCACCGTCGCCGTAGAAGAATTTGCCGTCGTAGTTGAGCGCCAGGTTCAGCACCCGGTTGGTCGGTGACTTCAGCGCCCAGGCCGCGCCGTACTGACCGGGCTTGGTGAGCTTCTGCGCGTTGGCCTGGAACTCGTCCCAGGTCCAGCCGCCGTCGGCCGGCGGCACCGCGACACCGGCGGCGTCGAGCAGCTTCTTGTTGGCGATGACGACCTGCGACTCCAGCAGGAACGGCACACCGGTGACCTTGCCGTCGACGGTGGCGGTGTCCCAGATGCCCTTGTCGATCTGACCCTTCAGGTCGTCGGAGAGCAGGCCGGAGAGGTCGGCCAGGTAGCCCTGCTTGCTGAACTCTCCGATCGCGGACGCCTCGTAGTGCACGATGTCCGGCGCGTCGCCGCCCTCGAACGAGGTGAGCAGCTGGTCGTGCACCGAGTTCCAGTCACCCTGCACGTACTCGACCTGGATGTCCGGGTGCTCGGCGTTCCACTTGGCTACCAGATCCTTGTTGACCTGCAACGACTCCTTCTGCCAGGCGAGGCTGAGGAAGCGCAGCTTGACCGGGCCGGAGGTGGCCTCGTCGTCGTCGCCGGCACCGCACGCGGTGAGCGCGCCGAGGCCGATGACCGCGACCGCGGCGGCCGCCGCGAGTCGCCGGAATCGGGTACGGAGCATGGGGGTTACCTCCTTGGTGGTGGTGGTTGGGGGGACGGGTCAGCCCTTGACCGCGCCCGCGAGCGACCCGGACGAGAGCCGGCGCTGCATGAACGCGAAGAAGATCAGGCTGGGCAGCGTGGCCAGCAGTGAGCCGGCGGCCAGGGGTCCCAGCCGGGCGGTGCCCTCGATGCCGACGAACCGGGCCAGCGCCACCGGCAGGGTGGCCAGCTCCGGGGTCTTGATCAGCACCAGTGCGAAGAAGAACTCGTTCCAGGCCGAGATGAAGGAGAACAGGGCGGTCGCGACCAGGCCCGGGGCGAGCAGCGGGAAGACCACCCGCCGCAGCACCTGCACCCGGGTCGCGCCGTCGACCGAGGCGGCCTCCTCCAGTTCCCTGGGAATGTTGCGGACGAAGCCCTGGAGCATCCACAGCGCGAACGGCAGCGCCCAGACGACGTAGATCAGCACCAGCCCGGCGTGCGTGTTGGCCAGGCCGACCTGCCGCAGCACCAGGAAGATCGGGATGATCAGCAGCACGAACGGGAAGAGCTGGGACAGCAGCACCCAGCCCAGCGCGGCGGTGCCGAGCTTGGAGCGGAACCGGGCCAACGCGTACGACGCCGGCATGGCGACCAGCACGGTCAGCACCGCCGAGGCGAGGGAGACCTGGAGGCTGTTGAGCGCCGCCCGACCCAACTCCTGCTCGGTGAACGCCTGGACGAAGTTCTGCAGGGTCGGGTTGTCCGGGATCAACGTCGGGTGCAGGCGTACCAGCTCGCGCGACGGTTTGAACGCCGTGGAGAGCAGCCAGACCAGCGGGAATCCGAGGAAGATCAGGTAACCGGTGAGCGCCAGGTACTGCAGCGTCCGGCTGGTGCGGCTCGGTTTTCCGAACATGTCAGTTCGCCTCCCTGAGCCGGCGACGGAGATAGACCGCGAGCAGCGCGATGATGATCACGACCATGACGTTGCCGAGCGCCGCCGCGTAGCCGTAGTTGCCGTAGCGGAACGCCTCCTCGTACGCGAAGAGCATCGGCAGCATCGTCTTGCCACCCGGTCCACCCGCGGTCAGCACGTAGACCAGGCCGAACGAGTTGAAGTTCCAGATGAAGTCCAGCGAGGTGATCGCCACGATCACCGGCGCCAGCGCGGGCAGGGTGACGTGCCGGAACCGGTGCCAGGTGCTGGCCCCGTCCACCGCCGCCGCCTCGTGCAGCTCGCGACCCACGCCCTGCAGACCGGCGAGCAGCACGACGGTGGTCTGCGGCATGCCCGCCCAGACCCCGACGATGATCACCGCGGGCAGGGCGGTGCTGAAGTCGCCGAGCCAGTTCGTCCGCAGCCCGTCCGCGCCGACGCGGTGGAAGAACTCGTTGATCAGGCCGGCGTCGGGGTGGTAGACGAGCTTCCAGAGGATGCCGACCACGACCGGCGGCATCGCCCACGGCACGACGGCGAGCACCCGCGCCACACCTCGGAACCGCAGTTGCTGGTTGAGCAGCAGCGCCAGCCCGAGGGCGAGCAGGAACTGCAGCACCGTCACCCCGACCGCCCACAGCAGGCCGATCTTGAACGAGTTCCAGAACAGCTCGTCACCGAGGAGTTCCCGGTAGTTGGCCAGGCCGGTGAAGCTGACCTCGACGTTGCGCCCGGCACGGGCGTCGGTGAAGCCGAGGTAGATGCCGCGCAGCAGCGGAAACACCGACAGCACCAGGATCGGCAGCAGCGACGGCAGCAGCAGGAGGTAGATGGTGGTGCGCTCGGAGCGGAACCGGTTCGGCCGACGGGCCGACCCGGCCCGCTCGACGTCCGGGCGCTCGGTCAGGGTGGTCATGCGGTCACCCCTTCGCTGGACGGGTGCGTGGTCGGTGGGGCGGTCGGCCCGGTGGCGGGGCGGGGACCGGGCAGCGTCGCGGCGCTGGACGCGCGGACGACGAGGCTTGGCGGCACCTGCTCGCGCCGCGGCGGCAGGGCGGCGTCGGCGATGCGTTGCAGGAGCAGCTCGGCGGCCCGGCGACCACGCTCGGCCGAGCCGAGCGAGACGCTGGAGAGCTGGGGAAACATCATTCGGGCCAGTTCGGTGTCGTCCATGCCGACCAGGGCGACGTCCTGCGGCACCCGCCGACCGGCGGCCAGCAGGGCGTGCAACGCGCCGACCGCGATGAGGTCGTTGGCGCAGACCAGGGCGTCCGGGTCGGCGCGGGCGAGGAGTCGTTCGGTGGCGGCGCGGCCGGCCGCGTACTGGAAGTCGCCCACCTCGACCAGTTCGTCGTCGAGCGGGATGCCGTGTCGGGCCAGGGCGGCTCGGAACCCGGCGTCACGGGTGGCGCCCGGGACGGTGTCGAGCGGCCCGTTCACGAAGCCGATCCGCCGTCGGCCGGTGGCGACGAGATGGTCCACGGCCAGCGCCACACCGTGCCGCGAGTCGGTGCGCACGTTGTCGATCGGGGCGTCCGCGCCGAGCTGGCCGACGACCACCACCGGCACCGGGCTGTCCACCAGCGCGGTGAGGTGGTCGTCGGTGACCCGGATCGGCGAGACGATCATCCCGTCCACGTAGCGGTGGGCCAGCCGCCGCAGCAGGGCGGTCTCGTTGTCGATCCGCCCGCCGGTGGCGTGCACCAGCAGCTGCCGCCCGGAGGACGCGACCACGGCCTCGATGGCGCGCATCATCTCTACGTAGACCGGGTTGCCGATGTCCTCCACCGCGAGCGCCACGAGACCGGTGCGCTGCGACTGCAACGACCGGGCGATCGCGTTGGGCACGTAGCCCACCTCGGCCGCCGCCTCGCGAACCTTGCGGATCGTCTCGGGGCTGCCGCCGACTCCGTTGAGCACGCGGGAGGCGGACGCGATGGAGACGCCGGCGCGGGCGGCGACGGTGTGCACCGTGGGCCGACCGTCCGCCGATTCCTGTAAACGTTTACGACCCACGTTCGGCACCTCCATCCGGTAGCTGTAAACGTTTCCGGGGAGTCTGCTCCGCAGCCACCGGAGAGGTCAACCCCCGTTACGGAAACGTTTCCAACCCCCAGACCGGCGGGCTCACCCCGTTGATTATGAAGTTATTGCCACGACACGCCGCAGCGGAGGCGACAACTTCATGATCAACGGTTCAGGTGAGGGCCAGCGGGAGGGGCAGCTTTCGGGCTGACCACCGGGAGCGGAGTCTGCGGTCGTGGCTGGCGACGACGATGGCGCCCGGGCCGGTGCCCAGCGCGTCCTCCAGCTCGTCGCAGAGCGTCGGTGCGAGGTGGTTGGTCGGCTCGTCGAGCAGGAGCAGCTCCGGCGGGTCGGCGACGAGCACCGCGAGACCGAGGCGACGACGCTGACCGACCGACAGCTCGGCCACCGGGCGATCGAGATCCGCCGGGGCGAGCAGTCCGAGGGACGACAGCGGCACCGCCTCGGCCCGTTCCGGGCCGACCGCCGCGTCGAACACGTGCCGGGCCGTCCGCCAGGCATCGGCGAAGACGCTGTCCTGGGCGAGCAGGGCCACCCGCAGGCCCGGTCGTCGCCAGAGCCCGCCGGGGCAGGTCAGCTGACCGGCGAGGACGGCGAGCAGGGTGGACTTGCCCGCACCGTTGGGGCCGGTCACCAGCAGCCGGTCCCGGGCCCGGAGCTTCAGGTGCGGCACCCGCAGCCGACCGGGGACCTCCAGCCGGTCCGCCGTGACGACGACCTCGTCGCTGTCCCCGGTGGCGAGCACGGACGGGTGGAAGCGCAACGGCCGCGGCGGAACGGGAACCGGGTCACGCTCGATTCTCTCCAGTCGACGGGTGGCGTCGCGGACGCGACGGGCGACCTGGTTCTGGACCCGGCCGGCGGTGTGCCCGTACCCCATTTTCTCGCTGTCACGCGGTGCGCGGCCGTGCGCGACCTGATGCCCGGTCACGGCGGCGGCCTCGCGCAGGTCGGCGAGGAGCGCCTGTTCGTCGTGGTAGGCCCGGCGCCACCGTTCGGCCTCGGCGCGCTTCGCCGCCAGGTACGCCGAATAGCCGCCGCCGAAGCGAACCGGCCCGTCGACGGCCGGGTCCAGGTCGATGACATCGGTGCACACCGCGTCCAGGAAGGCCCGGTCGTGACTGGCCACCACGACCACCCCGGGCATGGCCCGCAGTTCGTCCTCGCAGAACGTGGCCGCCGCGTCGTCGAGGTGGTTGGTGGGCTCGTCGAGTAACAGCGCGCCCGGCCGGCGGATCAGCATCGCCGCGAGGGCGAGCCGGCCACGTTGCCCACCGGACAGCGCACCCAGCGCCCGGTCCGGGGGTAGCCCGCCGAGGCCGAGGCCGTCGAGCACCGTCCGGGCCCGCCGGTCGGCGTCCCAGGCGTCGCGGTCCTGCGCCCGCTCCAGAACCTCGCCGTACGCGGCCAGCAGCCGGTCGTGCCGCTCGGTGCCCTGCGGCGTCACGGCGAGCGTGGCACCGACCCGGTCCAGCTCGGCGAGGTCGGCACGAGCCTCGCGCAGCGCGTCGTCGAGGACAGCGGCGATGGTCGTGGCTGGAGTGAAGGGCAGCTCCTGGTGCAGGAAACCGACGTCCGGTGGGCGCGTGACGGTGCCGGATTCGGGTTCGTCGACGCCGGCGAGGACCCGCAGCAGGGTCGTCTTGCCGGTGCCGTTCTCACCGATCAGGCCGATCCGGTGACCGGAGGCGGCGGTCAGCGAGACGCCGTCGAGCACCCGGCGGTCACCGCGGACCCGGACGAGGTCCTGGGCGATGAGAGCAGGTCGAACAGACATGGGGAACCTCGGAGAACGTCGATCCGGGGCGCGCACCGGCGGCCCCGGCGGGAGCAGGGCATGACGACGGTGGCCGCGGCGACGGTGGCGCGATCACGCGCCCGTCGGCGGCCGGTCCGGGTGCTCACCCGGAGATGTCGTCGTCACCTGCCACGTCTGCTCCGATCTCCGGCGACTCGGGCGCAAGGATAACCCGACGCCCGTCGGCCTCGGCTCAGCTCCCGCCCATGCTCGACGAGCTGTTGTCCGACGAGTTTCCCCGGCGGGAGGTGTACCGGCCTGCCAGTCGACCGGCCCGGGCGCGACGCCCCAGCCCGCCGATGATCAGCAGCAGCAGCCCGGCGAAGAGCCCGATCCCACCGCCCACCAGCGCTGCCACCGTCCCAATCGACATGATCGACCGCCCCCTCTCCGACCGTGACCGGTACGGCCGGACGAGCAGATCCTGACACGATCAGGCGCTGCGGGCACCTGCCCGCAGACGTTCGATGGTGAGGTCGAGGACGGCTTCGAGGTGATCGATCTTTCCGGTGGAGAGCAGCAGCAGCACACCGCCCTGGATGCCGGCGAGCAGCGCCGCCGAGGCGCGGTCGGCGTCGACGTCCGCGGCGATGTCCCCGGTCGACTGCATCTGCCGGATTCCCTCCGCGATCGCCTTCTGCCAGCGCCACATGAGCCCGGTCACGATCGCCTGCGCGCCGGGCGCCCGCCGGCCGGTCTGGCCGAGCAGACCGTTGAGCGGACACTTGACCCCCTGCGCGAGGTACCGCTCGATCAGTCGGTCGCGCCAGGCCAGCCAGGCCGGCCAGGACGTCAGGTTGCTGAGCATCGGCTCCTGGTCGATGAGCACCTGATCGGCCTCGTGCTCGGCCACGGCCAGTAGCAACTCGTCCTTTCCGTTTGGAAAGTAGTGGAAGAGCTGGCCCTTGCTGGTGCCGGTGTGGGCCATCACGTCCTCGAGGCGTACCTCGTCGACGCCCCGCTCGCGGATCTCGGCGGCCGCCCCGGCGACGATGCGCGCCCGGGTCGCCTCGCCCTTGCGGGTCAACGCCCGTGTCATGAGACCTCCTGGTCTGGACCTGCGGGTCCAACCCTACCCCGGTTTTTGGACTTGCGGGTCCATTTTTGCCGAGCAAAGGTCAGGGACGCGCGGTCCGCGGCGGGCCGACACCACGATCGGGAGGACACCACGATGAACCACTACTACCTGCTCGGGCGTTCCGGTCTGCGGGTGAGCCGGCTGGCGCTGGGCACGATGAACTTCGGCGTCGACGGCTTCCACGCGGCGTACGGAAAGACCGAGGCGGAATCCGAGCCGATCTTCCGCCGGTACCTGGAGGCGGGCGGGAACCTCATCGACACGGCCGACTTCTACACCGCCGGAGAGAGCGAGAAGATCCTTGGCCGACTGATCGACCGGGCCGGCGTCCGCGAACGTGTCGTGCTCACCAGCAAGGCCACCAACACCGTCGACCCGACCGACCCGAACGCCAGCGGCAACGGTCGCAAGCACGTCACGCGGGCCGTGGAAGCCTCACTGCGCCGGCTCGGCACCGACTACATCGACCTGTACCTGCTGCACACCTGGGACCGGATCACCCCGGTGGAGGAGGTCGTGCACACCCTGGACGACCTGGTGCGCTCCGGCAAGATCCGGTACGCCGGACTCTCCGACGTACCGGCCTGGTACGCGGCTCGGGCGCAGAGCTACGCCGAGGCGCACGGGCTGGCCCCGATGATCAACGTCCAGCTGCCGTACTCCCTGGCTGGCCGGGACATCGAGACGGAGTTCGTGGCGATGGCCCAAACCCTGGGCATGGGCATCACCGCGTTCAGCCCGATCGGCGGCGGCCTGCTCAGCGGCAAGTACCGACGAACCAACGAGGGCCTGAGCGGGACCGGCCGGTTGACCAACCCCGACGCGCCGGGTCGGGAGATCAGCCCCAGCGCCTGGAAGGTCATCGAGGCCCTGGAGGGCGTGGCCGCCGACCTGGGTCGCAGCATGGCCCAGGTCGCGATCAACTGGGTGGCCACCCAGCCCGCCGTCGGTTCCGTGATCATCGGGGCGAGCACCCCCGAACAGATCGCCAGCAACTTCGGCGCGCTCGACTTCGAGATCCCGGCCGACGCCCGTCGCCGACTCGACGAGGCCAGCGCGCCGAACCTCGGCCTGCCGTACGCCATGTTCACCCCGCAGTACCAGTCCTGGGTGGTGAGCCCCGGCCTCGGCATCGGCGACAAGCCCACCGGCTACGCCCCGCCGGTGTTCAACGGCGTCACCTCGCCGACAATGTGAGCACCGTCCGGCGAGGGGGTACGTCGTCCGGGCCGGGGCGCTACCGGGAGGTCGACGCGTCGGTCGCCGACGTCGTCGCACCCTCGTAGAGGGCGACGTACCGTCGGCGCCACTCGTCGCCGTCGGTGCCGAGGGAGGCGAGGTTGAGGGTGTTGTGTTCGACGCCCAGCACCTCCGGCAGCGTGCACACCTCGAGCGGGATCGCGTTCGCGTCGGCTACCCGGCGGGGCACGTCCACCGCGGCTCGGAGGTCCACCACGGCGTCGAGTGGGCTGATCGCGACCGCCGCGGTCCGCAGACCGGTCCGTCGAGGCGGTTTCGGCAGCGTACGGGCGATCGTCAGGTACTGGGTGACGGCGGCGACGGAGTAGCCGCGCGACGTGACGCGGTCCCGGAGGATCCGGCGCCCGTACAGCGTGATGAGCGGTCTGACCGCGTAGGCCGGCGCCTGCCGCGGGTTCGGGCCGAAGAACGGCGAGAGCAACAGCAGATGCCGTACGACGTTGCCGGGCACCTGGGCCAGCCAGGTGGCCAGCACCGCGCCGCCGGAGATTCCCACGACACCGACCTCGTCGCCCAGGGCCTCCGCGACGGCCCACGCCTGCGCGGCGTACGTCGTCAGCTCACCGGCCTCGACCCGGTGGTGGGCCTTTCGGTCGACGGTCCCGTGCCGCGGTGCCCGGGGCACCCAGACGTTGTACCCACGGTCGAAGAACTCCTCGGCCAGCCCCGCGTACTGCTCGGGCGCGAGGGTGTAGCCGTGCAGCAGCAGCACGGCCCGGCCGGTACGGGAGCCGTGGCTCAGCAGGCGGCTGCGCGACTCTGGCCGAACCTCGGGATCCGCCGCCTCGGCGGCCATGCTGGCCTCGGCGGCGCGGGTGGCCGTGTCGAAGTCGAGCGGTCGCGGCGGCGCGACCCGTAGCCCACGGCGGGGCACCGGCCAGAGACAGAGCCCGGCGACCACAGCGCCGACCAGCGCGAACCCGCCAACGAGAAGCGCGATGATCACCGGCACGGTCAGATGTTGGCAGGAGCGCTGCTCGGCGTTGGCCGAGGGGGTGCGCCCGGGTGACCGGGCGCACCCCCGTCAGCTACTCCGTGGCGTGCGGCGGCGCGAAGGTGACCCGGGAGCGCAGTTGCCGGAAGCCGGTCCGTTCCAACTCCGCCAGCACCGCCACCCGGTGGGAGTCCACGTCGGCGATGACCTCGCGGGCGCCGCCGACGACCAGCACCCGGACCGCCTCGGCCAGCAACTCGGGACGGGCCGCCTCGTCGAAGAGGCCGAGATAGGCGAGCAGTGGGTAGCAGGCGTCGCCGAACGTTCCCACCAACCCGACCGGCTCGTCGGCGGCCAGCGCGATGCGCCACCTCTCGGTGGCGTCGCCCAGCCAGGCCAACGGGTCGGTGGCGAGGTCGACGCCGCCGACCGCCCACGCGATCTCGACACCGGTCAGCACGTCCGGCTCGGCGATCCGGGCGACCAGGGCGTTGATCTCCGCCAGGTCGACGGGTGTCCGGAAGTCGTACCGTCCGGAGGACGCCGGCAGGGGCGTGCCGGTCCAGGAACACCGGAGCCGCTCCCCCCGCTCGACCAGCCCGACGAGCCGGGCCGCCTCCATCGGTGCCCGCACCACGGCCAGCACCTCGGGTCGACGCCGCCAGTGCGCCGGCAGAGCCGCGTGGTAGAGACCGGGACCGCCGAGCGCCTCGTGGGCGGCGTGCAGCAACTCGGCGCCCACCTCCGGCTCGGCGGCCAGATCGAACCGCTCCAGCCAGGGGGCCCCGACGGCGCCCGGCGGACGGAGCCAGGCGGCCCGACCGACCAACCGGCCGGCGCGCAGCGCGACCCAGGTGGTCTCGGGCCGGTAGCCACCGCCGGCGATCCCGTCGGCGTACGCGACCTGGCGCAGTTGGGGCAGTGGATCGGGCATGGAGTCGAACAGGTTTTCCTCGCCCGCGACGAGCGGGCGGATGACCAGATCAGTCATTGGTTGGTCCTCCGGGAAGCGCGCGCCCCGGGTCAGATCCGCGCGGACGCCGGAGCGCGGAGGGGGCGCAGAACATCGGACATTGTTCTGACCTCCTTCCCACTCGACGGCGTGCCCGACGACCATACGTGCCGCGCTCGCCGGCCCGCAACGACTGTCACAGCGTCGGGTTGGTCTCCGCCCCCCGCTTGTGGGCCTGCTGGTCGTACAGAGTGATGCCGGCCAGGATCACCGCCGCGACGGCCGCCACGGCGACCGGCGGGAGCAGCACCATCGGCGGAGCCGCCACGACCAGCGCCGCCACGCCGAGGTATAGCGCCCGACATCGCGGCGCGGACCGGTTCTCCCGCTCCAGGGTGCTGCGCCCGATCAGGAACAGCACCGGGCCGCCGAAGATGATGGCCACCAGCGCCCAGTCGATGGGCGGGTGCGGATCCTCGATGACCTGCCCGAAGCCGACGGCGGTGCAGATGATGCCTCCGACGATGAGCAGCAGGCTGTAGCTCGCCCACCGCGACAGTTGGATCCCCTCCCCGCTCGGGGTCGAGGCAGGGCCGGACCTGACGTGGTAGAAGTAGATCCGCCAGAACGAGACGACCGCCACGAACGAGGCGACGAGGGTGATGGTCCCCCCGGTCGAGAAGCCGGGGAAGCTGACGGCGGCGCCGGCTTCGAGCACCACCTCGGCCAGCGCGATCATGAAGAACTGGTTGTACCGCTCGGCGAGGTGCTCCTCCGAGACGGTGACCGCAAGGCTGTTGAGCTGTCTCCCGCCCATCCGGGGCAGGGGGTAGGTGGTGGCGGCGCCGATCATCTCGATGGCGAGCGCGAGGGTCCAGAAGACGCCCCGGCCGAGACCACCGCTGATGCCACCACCGATCCACAGCACGCCGGACGCCAGGTGCCAGGTCAGCACCCGGAGCGAGAACGTGTGCACCACGTGACCGCGCAGGGCGAACGCCAGGAAGAGCGGCCGGCCGACCTGGATGACGACGTAGGTGCAGGCGAAGACGACGCCACGCTGACCGAAGGCCTGCGGCAACGAGACCGCCAACACCAGCGTGCCGAACATCGTCACCAGCAGGACTGCCTGGAGATCGGGACGTCGGGGGTCGTAGGTGCTGGCCAGCAGAGCGTTGAGCGACCAGATCATCCACATCGCCGTGAAGAACAGGACCGTCTGGCCGGCCTCGGACAGCAGCGTGTGCCGGACGATGGTCAGGTCGTCGGCCACCCGCCCGGCGAGGCGGGCCAGCGCGAAGACGTAGACGATGTCGAAGAGCAGTTCCAGGACGGTCGCCGAGCGTGGGCTTCTGCTGTCCCCGAGCCCACGGAACAACTCGGCGCGCGTCAGCACGGACGGCGGGATAGCTCAGCCGGCCACGGCCGCCGGCACGGGCACATGACGGTGACCGTGTTCCGCTGCCATCGTCCCCGAGCCTCCTCGCCGGTCGGTCCCGCGTGGTCCCCTATCTGCGCACTTTATCCATCTTTATCGGGCCCTCGTCGCCGATGGCGGATTCCGGGTCGGCGGTACGGCGGATCATCTGTGCGGTCACCCCGCGGTACGAGCCCGGATCCACCGGGAACAGCCACTGCCGGGCCCGGGTCAGCGGGCCGACGTTGAGCCCCAACTCGTCGAGCACCTCGTCGATGTTGTGCATCGAGAACGGGATGATGTTCGTGCCGCGAGCGTGCCGTCCGTTGGTGCGCGCCGTCATCCAGGCCAGCCGGGCGCGTACCTCGTCGCGCATCCGGCCCTCGGTCGGCAGGGTGATCCCACCCCGCAGGTACGCGGCCGTCCAGACCGCCGCCATCTCCGCGCTGAGCGGGCTGAAGAACGACGAGTTGTAGCCGGCGAACGTCAACCGCGGTACGCCGATCGGCAGGATCTGGCGGTAGAGCATGAAGTTGCCGGCCTCGTCCTGGAGCCGGGCGTGCAACGCGTCGTCGAAGAACGGCACGTGCTGGCGGAAGCCGGTGCCACAGATCACCAGGTCGGCGGGGAGCACCGTGCCGTCGGCCAGTCGGGCGGCGGGCCGGCCCCGGTCGACCAGCAACTCGGTGATCACCTGATCCCGGTGCACGGCGATGCGGCCGTCGGTGACCCGCTCGAAGAAGCCCTCCGTGCCGAGGCTGACCGTGCTGCGGGCGATGTCCTCGAAGCTGCCGTGGGGCACCAGGCCCAGCTCGCGCAGGTTGAACTGCCGGGTCGCGACCGAGCCGACGCTGTCCACCATGCGTCGGCGCAGGCCGTTCCCCGGGCCGTGCAGGAACCGCTCGAACCCCTTCAGGTGCAGGTAGCGGAACAGCGCCTCGCCCATGCGGGTGAGCAGCAGGTACTTGTAGTTGAGCGCGCCGCCGAGCTTGCGGGGCATCTTCCAGAGCAGTTCGCGGGCCACCACGTGGGTCTGGGCGGCCACCTCGCTCACCGGGACCGCCACGTCGCAGGACGACTTGCCGTACCCGACGACGAGGACGTTCCTCCCTCGGGCCGCGTCGATGTCGTGGAACTCCCCCGTCGCCAGCACGCGCCCTCCGGCGGCGGCGAAGCTCGTGTGCCCCGCGAAGGACGGGACGTGCGGGTCGGAGAAGATGCCGTTGGCGACGACCAGGTGGTCGTACCGTTCCACAGTCAGCGGGTCCTGGGCGTCCGCCGGCCGCGACGAGACCAGCCAGCCGGTCTCGTCGTGCACGAGTTCGGCGGAGACGACCTCGGTGGCCAGGCGCAGCGTGCCGGCCAGCCCGAACTTCTCCACGTAGCTCTCCAGGTACCGCTGGACCTGCTCACCCGACGGCCACTGCGGGTAGTGGGCGGGCATCGGCAGGTCGGAGAGGTGGTACGTGCCCTTGTCGTTCTGGGTGTGCAGGCCGGGGTAGCGCCGGGTACGACTCCACACCCCACCGACGTCGGGCGCCCGCTCGAACACGGTGACGTCGAACCCGCTCTGCCGCAGCACCTTCGCGGCGCTCACACCGGCGAATCCGGCACCGACGACGGCAATCCTCATGGTCTCCTCCGTAGTACGCGAACCGCGCCACCGCTGACCGCCCGCGGTGCCCGCACGCTAGCGAGCAGGCCGGGAGGGTCGCTATCCGCGCGACGCGGGCGGTATCCGCAGTACGCAGCCGGACCGTTCTCCTGTCGGGTCGACGGCTTTCGGGACTGTTTCGACCCGGACAGGCCGTACGGTCAGCGCGACGGGACGCCCGGGAGGTGTCGATGGATGCGGTCACGGTCCGGACGGACGACGTCGACGAGGCTCGCGCCGAGGTGGGCCGGGTCTTCTGTCCGCACCGGCTCACCCCGCAGACGGGCGTGCGCAGCGTGCACCTGCGGATGGCAGCGCGCCGGGCCGGCGGTGTCGGCGTCGTCGACCTCGACTACGGCCAGGCGGTGCGCATCCAACCGCCCGCCCTGGAGACCTTCTACCTCGTGCAGATCCCCCTCGCCGGCAGCACGGTGGTCCGGCACGCCGGTCGGACGGTGACCTCGACACCCGACGTCGCCTCGGTCCTGTCGCCGTACGACCCGTCGGACATGCGCTGGTCCGAGGGGTCACCACACCGGATCTTCTACGCCGACCGGCAGGCCGTCGACCGGGAACTCGCCCGGCTGCTGGGCCGGCCGGTGGATGAACCGGTCCACCTCGACATCGGCATGGTCATGACCACCCCGACGGCGCAGGCGTGGGCACGCGGGGTGGCGTTCCTCGCCGACGAGTTGTCGCAGCCGGCGGACGCGTCCCTGTTCGACCACCCGCAGGTCGCAGCCCGCTTCGAACAGGGGCTCATCGGCAAACTGTTGCTGGCCCACCGGCACAGCCATTCCCACCTGCTCGCCGAGCCGGCCCACCACCCCCACCCCGGGCGTCTCGTCCGCCGGGCCTGCGCGCTGATCTCCGAACACCACGGCGAGGCACTGACCGTCGGTGACGTCGCCGAGGCGCTGCGGGTGAGCGTACGCACGCTGCAGGACTGTTTCCGCCGTGAGTTGCAGACGACCCCGACGGCGTACCTGCGGGCCTGCCGGCTCGACGCGGCGCACCGCACGCTCCGGTCGGCGGCGCCGGGGGCGTCCGTGACGACGGTCGCCCTGCAACACGGCTTCGCGCACCTCGGTCGGTTCGCGACGGAGTACCGCAGCCGCTTCGGCGAGTCGCCGTCGACGACCCTGCGCCGCTGACGACCGTCGCCTCGTTTCGGCGCCCGTACGGCCGGCCGTGCGGCGTCAGCGGCACCTTGCCTTGACGCCGACGACAAGGTCTAGCGTGGTCGCCACGGGCCGATGGAGGAGGTCGGATGCTGATCGGCGAGCTGGCTGAGCGGGCCGGGACGAGCCCTCGCACGCTGCGCTACTACGAGGCGCACGGACTGGTACGGGCGCGGCGCTCCGCCAACGGCTACCGCGTCTACGACGAGGCGGAGCTACGCGTCGTACGGGAGATCCGGGCGCTGCTCGACGTCGGCTTCGGCCTCGACGACGTCCGCCCGTTCGTCGCCTGCCTCCGGGCCGGCAACACGTCCGGCGACGTCTGCCCGGACTCGGTGCTGGTGCTGCGGCGCAAGATCGTCGAGGTCGACGCCGTCATCGACCGGCTCGGCGCGGTACGCCGGCAACTGCACACCCAACTCACCCAGGCGATCGCACACCGGGAGGAAACATGCCCCAGGAGACGGACCTAGGCTCGCTTGTCACCGTCACCGACGACACGTTCGCGGAGCTGGTTCTGGCCAGCGACCGGCCCGTGGTCGTCGACTTCTGGGCGGACTGGTGTCCGCCCTGCAAGGCCATCGAGAAGAGCCTCGCCGAGCTGGCCCAGGAGTTCGGCGACCGGATGGTCGTGGCGAAGCTCAACTCCGACGAGAACCCGAGGGCGACCCGTACCTACCGGGTGATGTCCCTGCCGACGCTGCTCGTGTTCCGTCAGGGCGAGGTCGTCGGCTCCACCGTGGGGTCCAGGCCGAAGACGTACCTGCGTCAGACCCTGACCGCACAGGCCGGGTGGTAACGCGCACGGTGTGCGTCCGCCGCGCCGTCGGACACCAGGTGGTGATCGACGGCCGGCATCGGCGGTGGAAATCGTTATCCCGGCGCGGCCGGCCAGTCTCCTGAGGGGAGGCAGATGGCGGATCTTCCGTCATCGCCCACATCAGGCAGCGGTACGACCACGTGAAGGAGTCGAGACGATGCGCGCAACCGGTCAGGGTGAAGCGGACGCCGTGAGGGGGAACCGGGGCGCTCACGCGGATCCGCGACGCGGGTTACTCGGCCTCCCGATCGGCGTGCGGCGTCTGCTGTGGCCGCTCGTCGTGGCCGCCGTGGTCGCCGTCCTGGTGACCGGTGTGATCGTCGTGGTGCAGCCGACCGGGCCGACGCCCGCCCCCGCGGCGACGCAGGCGCTCGACGTGCCGCCGGTCACCAGCCCGCAGCCCAGCGCACCGAGCGCGACCACGCCCGCCGCCACCACGAGCCCGGCGGGAACGACCCCGACCTCGACGCCGACGGCGAAGCCGACGACCGGACGGCCGGTCGCCCCGGCGGCGCCGGCGGTGACGTCGAAGCGCAAGGGCGTCGGGGTGTGGACCTTCGACGGCGTCAGCCAGGCGTTGGCCAACTCCGGGGCGAGTTGGTACTACACCTGGGACGTGGCCCACTCCGGCGTCACCAGCCCGAAGGGCGCCGAGTTCGTCCCGATGATCTGGGGGGCGAAGAGCGTCACCGCCACCAACCTGCAACGGGCCAAGAGCAACGGCCGCTACCTGCTCGGGTTCAACGAGCCGGACCTGAAGGGCCAGGCCGAGATGACCGTCGAGCAGGCGTTGGAGCTGTGGCCGCAGTTGCAGGCCACCGGCCTTCCGCTGGGCAGCCCGGCGGTGGCCTGGGGCGGCGACCGGCCCGGCGAGTGGCTCGACCGGTTCATGGCCGGGGCGAAACAGCGTGGCTACCGCGTCGACTTCATCGCCCTGCACTGGTACGGCGGCGACTTCATTACCGCCAACGCGGTCAACCAGCTGAAGTCGTACCTCCAGGCGGTGCACGACCGCTACCAGCTGCCGATCTGGCTCACCGAGTTCGCCCTGATCGACTTCTCCAACGGCGTCCGCTTCCCCACCCAGGCACAGCAGGCCGCGTTCCTCACCGCGGCGACGAAGATGTTGGGCGGCCTGGCCTGGCTACAGCGGTACGCGTGGTTCGGCCTGCCCGCCACGGACAAGGATCAGAGCGGGCTGTTCCGGACCGGCAGCACCGCCACCGCCGTGGGCCGCGCCTACCAGGCGGCGCGCTGACCTACGCCCGGTCGACATGGTTCCGCCAGGAGTGCTGCGGCTCGTACCCCAGCACCCGGCGGGCCTTGTCGATGCTGAGCAGGGTTTCGTGCTCCCCCAGCTCCTTACGGATCTCGACGCCCGGGTAGACCTCCGCCATCAGGCTGGCGCTGGACCTGGTCATGACGGTGTCGGCGTTGGCGATGATGAAGACGTCGGCACCGGGCTGGTCGTGGGCGAGCGCGCGCTCGACCGCCTGGGCCCCGTCGCGGGCGTCGATGTAGCCCCACAGGTTCCACCGGCGCAGCCGGGGGTCGGCGTCGAACGAGGGGAACGGCGCGTAGTCCTCGACGTCCATCACGTTGGAGAAGCGCAGACCCACCATGACCAGCTCCGGGTCCCACCGGCAGAAGTGCCGGGCCATCTCCTCCTCCAGGGCCTTGTTCAGCGAGTACGTCGACTCGGGTCGCGGCGCGTACTCCTCGTCGACCGGCGCGTACGGCGGCGGGGTGTCGAACGGCAACCCCAGCACGGTCTCACTCGACGCCCACACCACCCGCTTGATTCCGGCCGCCCGCGCCGCCGCGAACACGTTGTACGTCGCCGCCGAGTTGTTCGCGAAGGTGCTCGCGTTCGACATCAGCCCGGGGGCCGGGACCGCCGCCAGGTGCACGACGGCGTCGATGCCGCCCGCGTGTTCGTCGGCGCCCCCGGTGAACGCCTCCACCACCTGCCCGTAGTCGGTCAGGTCGGCCAGGAGGAACTCGCCGTGCACGTCGCGCGGGTCGCGCCCGCCGGCGCGGTCCACCGCCAGCACGTCGATGCCCACGGCGCGCAGGTGGGTGACCACGGCTCGGCCGAGCTTGCCGGTGGCACCGGTGACGACGACACGACTGGGCAGTGCGGGACTGGTCATGACCACATCTTCGCCGCAGGCGGCGTCGGCTCGGCAGTCGGGTGGGTACGGGTCGCCGCGCCACGAAGCCGATCCGAGCGCGATCGGGACCGGTGGTGCGTAACGTGCAGGGGTAAACGCTGTCGCGACGAGGAGACCTCATGTCCAAGCCACCGCTTCCCGAGGCCGCGGTCGCCATGCTCCAGAAGCCGAACCCCGCCGTCATGACCACGCTGCGCAACGGTGGTCAGCCGGTGTCCGCCGCCACCTGGTACCTGTGGGAGGACGGCCGGATCCTGGTGAACATGGACGAGAGCCGCCGCCGGCTGGAGCACGTCCGCAACGACCCCCGGGTCTCGCTCACCGTGCTGGACGAGGCCGGCTGGTACACCCACGTGAGCATCATCGGCCACGTCGCCGAGCTGCGCCCCGACGAGGGTCTCGCGGACATCGACCGGTTGTCGAAGCACTACACGGGCAACGCGTACCCACGGCGGGAACGCGCCCGGGTCAGCGCCCTGATCGAGATCGACCGCTGGCACGGCTGGGGCGCGCAGAAGGACAACAACCAGGTCGGCTGACCGCCGCCGACCACCCTGACGCCCCGACGGCCGCCGTCGGGGCGTCCGGGCGTCAGCGCAGCGGCCGGTCGGGCGTCAGGGCGTTGGCGGGCCGGGTGCCGACGCGGGTCACCAGGTAGCCGAAGGCCGCCGCGGTGAAGAACATGACGATGCCGTAGACGGCGCCCGGGATCGCCATCTGGGTGCTGTCGAGCAGCGCTGGGCTGAGCGCGATCGTGATGGCCAGGGCGCTGTTGTGGATGCCGGTCTCGAACCCGGCGGCCGTCGCGGCGCTCCGGTCGACTCCGGCGAGCCGGGGCACGCCGTACCCGATGGCGAGGCTGAGCAGGTTGAAGGCGAGTACGGCCAGGCCGACCGACACGAAGTATTCGGCGACCGTCTCGCGCTCGCCGAGGACCGTGCCGGCGATCACCGCGACGAGCACGATGACGGAGAGGATCCGGACCGGGCGGTGCAGCCGCTCGGCGACGTGCGGCACCCGCGCCCGGATCAGCATGCCGACGGCGACCGGCAGGAGCACGACGGCGAAGACCTGGAGGATCTTGTCGGTCTGTAGGCCGATGCTCCGTCCGTCGGGCAGGAAGTACGCCGCCGACAGGTTGACCAGGATCGGCAGGGTGAACACGGCGAGCACCGAGTTGATGGCGGTCAGGGTGATGTTGAGGGCCACGTGCCCGCCGAACAGGTGGCTGTAGAGGTTGGCCGTGGTGCCGCCGGGCGAGGCGGCCAGCAGCATCATGCCGACGGCCAGCTCGGGCGCCAGGTCGAACGCGAGGACGAGGCAGAAGCAGAGCGCCGGTAGCACCAGCATCTGGCACACCAGCGCGATGACGGCGGCTCGTGGGTGATGGGCCACCCGGCGGAAGTCCGCCACGGTCAGGCTGAGCCCGAGACCGAGCATGATGATGCCGAGGGCGACGGGAAGTCCGATCAGAATCACGGCGGAGTCCATGGCACAACATCGTTAACATCCGGTAACGCCGTCACAATCCCCCATGTGGACGGACGGCCCTTGACCCCGGACGGTGGCCGGCTTAACTTCATCAATCAGATAACTCTCTTTACTAATTCTGTCTGATTCTCGTGGGAGTGTGCCGATGCGACCATTCCGCCACCGCCGTCTCACCGCCGTCGTCGCCCTGGCGACCCTGCTGGTCACCGCCGCTCCGCCCACCGCCGCCAGCGCCGGTGACAACCACCAGCGCCGCACCGGTTACCACCGGGTCGGCTACTTCACCCAGTGGGGCATCTACGGCCGGGCCTTCCCGGTCAAGAAGCTCGACACCTCCGGGGCGGCGAGCCGCCTCACCCACCTCAACTACGCCTTCGGCAATGTCAGCGAGGACGGCCGCTGCTACCTGGACGGCGGGCCGGGTGAGGGCGACGCCTGGGCGGACTACCAGCGTCCGGCGCCCGCCGAGGAGAGCGTCGACGGCGTCGCGGACGCGCCGGGCCAGGCACTCAACGGCAACTTCGGCCAGCTCGCCAAGCTCAAGGCCAAGCACCCGGACCTGAAGGTGCTGATCTCGCTGGGCGGTTGGAGCTGGTCGACGTACTTCTCGAACGCGGCCCGCACCGACGCCTCCCGCAAGGCGTTCGTCACGTCCTGCATCGACCTCTACCTCAAGGGCAACCTCCCGGGCAGCACCCCGGGTGCCGGCGCCGGCGTCTTCGACGGCATCGACCTCGACTGGGAGTGGCCCGGCTCGGAGGGCGAGCCCGGCAACGTCATCCGCCCGGAGGATCGGGAGAACTTCACCAAACTGCTCGCCGAGTTCCGCCGGCAGCTCGACGCGTACGGGCGCACGACCCGGGCGCACCACCCGTTGACCGCGTTCCTGCCGGCCAGCCCGGCCACCATGGACGCCGGCTACGAGGGTCGCAAGATTTTCAGGTACCTGGACTTCGCCACCGTGCAGGGGTACGACTTCCACGGCGGCTGGGACGCGCGGGCCAACCAGCAGTCGGCGCTGCGGGTCCCGGCGGGCGCGCCGGACGATCCGGACTTCTCCGTCGAGGTGGCCATCGACGGGTGGATCACCCGTGGCGCGCCGCGGGACAAACTCGTCCTCGGCATTCCGTACTACGGTCGCGGGTGGACCGGTATCACCGGTGGCGGCAACGGCCTGTTCCAGCCGGCCACCGGGCCCGCGCCGGCCACCTTCGACGCCGGGTACGAGGACTACAAGAAGCTCAAGACGCTTGCCGGTAACGGCTACACGGTGCACCGCGACCTGCGCGCCGGGCACGCCTGGCTGTTCGACGGTACGACGTTGTGGACGTACGACGACCCGGCTGTCGTGTTGCAGAAGACGCTCTACATCCGACGGGCCGGCCTGGCCGGCGCGATGATCTGGTCGCTCGACGGTGACGACGACAACGCCACGTTGACCAAGACCATCGGCGTCGGCCTCACAACCTGGTAGCCCTACCCGATCCACGATCCACCCGGCCCGTCGCCGGTCGACTCCTCGGCCGGCGGCGGGCCCGGCTACGCCTGCTGACGGGCCACCGCGTCGATGGCGGCTCCGACGAGCGCGGTCACCTGTCCCATGTCACGAGCCCGGCGCACGTCCAACTCGGCCGACCAACCGCCCGGACCGGTGAGGGTCACCGTCAGGTCGTCGCGGCGGTGGGTCAACCAGCCCGCGATCGCCTGAACCAGCACCATCACATCGCCACCGCTGTCGACGGCCACCCGCAGCGGGTGGGTGGCCACCGTCGTCATGTCGTCGGACGACGACACCGTCGCCTCGACGGCGGGCGTTGTGCTCACCTTCTCGCGAAGCCGATCCTCCGAACGCAACCAGGACGCGAGAGAACGCCCAGCATTGGCGGACGGAAGATCCGGGTGGACCACCAGCGTGATCGTCTCCACAGACGCAGGCACTGTCTCCTCCTTCCGTTCAGCACGGCGGTGGGTTCATGCGCACGTCACCATCCTGCCAGCCGGCCCGGCTGCCGGCATCCCTCGCAGTCACCGAAGTCGATCAGACGCTTGACCGCTCCAACCGCCCGTCCATAGGCTCCGGCCACTGCGAGGCTTTTCCCGAGAAGGGAACCCGAGAACATGGCCCCATCGTCGCGTTCGTTCTGGACCGTCCCCCCGAAACGGCTGGCGGGTGTCGCCACCGTCGCACTCCTGCTCGGCCTGACACCCCTGCTCAGCGGCACGTCGGCCGCGAGCGCCGCCCCACCGACCTCCTGTAGCACGGACCCGACCGCCCGGTTGGGCACCGTGCCCAGCCCGGAGACCGTGCTCGGTTTTCCGCTCGGTGCGGGGCAGGAGCGGGTCGTCACCAACGACGAGGTCCGGACGTACCTCGGGGCCGTGGACCGCGCCTCGAACCGGGTCGTCACCGGCGTCATGACCACCAGCGTGCTCGGCCAGCCACTGCCGTACGCGGTGGTGTCCAACGAGCGGCACGTGCGGCCCGCGGCGCTGCGCGAGATCGCCGACGACGTACGGGACCTGCGTGACCCGCGCCGGACCAGCGCGCGGACGGCCGCCCGGACGGCGAAGGACAGCCCGGCCATCGTCTGGGTCACCGCGAACGTGCACGGTGGCGAGAAGAGCGGCGCCGACGCGGCGCTCAAGACGCTGTACGAGTTGGCGGCGGGCCTGTCCTGCGAGGTCGCCAAGCGCAACGACAACCTGGTCACCATCATCGTCCCCACCCAGAACCCGGACGGCCGCGACGCGACCCGCCGGCAGAACGAGTTCGGCTTCGACCTGAACCGGGACTGGTTCGCCCGCACCCAGCAGGAGACCGACGGCAAGCTCGAACTGCTGCGCCGCTACCCGCCGCAGGTCTTCATCGACGCGCACGAGATGGGCGGCCGGCAGTACTTCTTCCCGCCCAACGCCGACCCGATCCACCACGAGATCGCCGGTGAGGCGGTCGACTGGATCAACCGCATCGGCGAGGCCAACAAGGCCGGCTTCGGCTTCAACGGCGCCTGCGACGAGACCGTCACCACCGAGTGCTACTTCAACTACGACACGTACGACATGTTCTTCATGGGCTACGGCGACACGGTGCCGACCACCGGCTTCGGCGCGGCCGGCATGACGTACGAGAAGGGCAGCGCGTCGGCCGTCGCCGACCGGGTCCAGCAGCAGTTCCACACCCAGTGGTCGACGCTCGGCTGGGCCGCCGCCAACAAGCGCGAGGTGCTGGACGGCTACTTCGACATCTGGACCGACGCGCTCGCCCAGGGCAGGGCGGGCACGCTGGAGCCGAACGAGGTGGTGCAACCCAGCAACGAGGTCCAGTTCCCGGTGCCGGACATCACCATCCGCTCGTACTTCCTGCTGCCCGACCGGCAGCTCGCCGACGTCCGTCAGCTCGTGGAGCGGCTACGCCGGATGGACGTCGAGGTGTACGAGGTGCAAAAGCCCACCCGGGTGCCCACCGCGCGGGTCTTCGGGGGGCGCAGCGCCACCAACGTGACCGTGCCCAAGGGTGCGTACTGGATCCCGATGGACCAACCGCAGAAGCACTGGATCCAGGCCGTCATGGGCGAGGACCCGTACGTCCCGTTCCCGTACTTCTACGACGTGTCCTCCTGGAGCAACCCGCTGCTGATGGGCATCAACACCATCTACACCGGAGACAGCGTCCGGCCGAAGGCCGAACTGGTCCGCAAGGTGACCGGTGGTCGCACCGGCGCGGCGTGGCCCTGGGGCTCCTACACCTATCCGCTGGACTCGGCCGCCGCCGCGCAGCTCACCTTCACCCTGCTCGGCCGCGGCGTACCGGTGGTCCGCGACCTGACCACCAGCAGGGTCGCCATCCCGGCGACCACGTGGAGCCGTACGGTCGACGAGCTGGCCCGATCCCTCGGGGTCACGCTCACCCCGGGCGGACGCCCCACCGGCACCCCGCTCGCCCTGCCGGACGTGGGTTTGTTCCAGGGCACCGGCATCTCCACCACCTCCGGGTCGCACGGTGAGGCCCGCTACGTGCTGGGCAAGCGGTGGGGGCTCGACCTCAAGCCGGTCACCACGGCCGACATCAACGACAACACCGAGGCGTTCACCGGGCGTACCGTGCTGCTGGTGCCCGACGGCAGCAGCGCCACCGGCGGTCTGACCGCCGCCGGGCAGGCCAACCTGCGCGACTGGATCGGCCGGGGCCACACCTACGTCGGCCTGCGCAACGAGGGCACCCGGATGGCCCGCGCCGCCGGGCTCACCTCGACCACGGAGAAGACCAAGCCGGCGGACTACCTGGTGATCGGCTCGCACCTGCGCGTCGACGTCGACCAGGACAGCCCGGTCGCGTCGGGCCGCCCGGCGGAGGACTTCGAGTTCAACAACAGCGACCCGATCCTCAACCCGAGCACCACCGGCACGAACGTGCTCACCTACCCGACGGGCGACACGTTCTGGGCCAACGGCTACACCGTCGGCGAGGACGCGCTGAAGGGCACGGCGGCCGTCGTCGACGAGCCGACCGGCGCCGGTCGGGCGGTGCTGTTCGCGTTCAATCCGCTCTTCCGCGCGTACAACGAGAGTGGTCTGCACCTGGTCGCCAACGCGTTGCTCTACCCGGCGAGCCAGCCGGGCGCCCGACGCGCGCCGGGCACCGACGCGGCGCGCGCCAGCGCCGCCGCCGCGCCGGTGACGGCGGACCTGGGCGGCGGGTGGCGGCCGATCACCATCGAGGTGGCGGCCAGCGACCTACCCCGCACCCGGGCGATCGTCGGACGCTTCACCACCACCGCCCAGACGTCCGCGAAGAACGACTCGGCGTACGTGGTGATCCCGAACCCGCAGGGACTCCAGGTGGACGAACACCCGTTCGCGAGCGAGCTGGTCCGCGCGCTGCGCGACGCGAAGGTGCCCCTGCGGTCCGTGGTCGGCTGACCGGCCCCGCACGCGCCGAAGCGCCCGCCCCCTCGCATCGGGGGGCGGGCGCTTCGGCGCGTTGTCGAGGCGGCTATGACCGCCGGGCGACCTCGGTGACGAATGCCCGCCAGGCCACCGGCCCGAAGACCAGCGCCGGTCCTTCGGGGTCCTTGGAGTCCCGCACGCCGACGATGCCGGGCAGGTTGTCCGCGACCTCGACGCAGTCGCCGCCGCCGGAGCCGCTGCGGGTGGACTTGCGCCACGTAGCGCCGATCAGGTCCATGACGTCACCACTTCCTTCATCAGATCCAGTGACTGCCGGCGGGGCAGCGCCTCGTTACGAACGGTCTCCCACCTCGACATCAGAGTATCCAAATCATCGTCGCGGTCGATGACGACGCCGCCGAGCTGGTTCTCCATCTGCCCCACCCACTTGTGGTCGGGCAGCCGGGCCAGGCTGAATGGCCCGGTCAGGCCGACGTGCATGCTGACCTCGTCCGGCAACACGTGAACGCTGATGTTCGGCCGCTCCGCGAGGGTGGTCAACTGCTTTATCTGGCCCGCCATGATCTCGCGGAAGGCCAGCCCGGCGCGGCGCAGCACCCCCTCGGCGATGACGGCGATGAACTGCGGAGCGTTCGCCTTTGTGATCACTGCCTGCCGGTCGATCCGGTGGGCGAGCCGCTTCTCGACCTCGTCATCACTCAAGGTGTCATCGCAGCGGATGACGGCACGGCCGTAGCTCTCCGTCTGAAGCAGACCCGGCACGAGGATCGGCTGGAAGCACCTGAGCTGCGTCGCCGTGCGCTCGGCGTCCAACCAGGGCAGAAACCAGGACGGTGCGCCGAGCTTGCCCACCATGCGCTCGAACAGGCCGCCGTTCTTGAACGCCCGGTCGGCACCCTTGATGAAGTCCATCGTCAGCGCCCGCGTCTCGCTCTCCACGGCGCTGACATGGGAGGCGCTGAAGCCGGCAGCCCGGCCGAAAGACTCCTGGGTCATCCCGGAGGCCCCTCGGGCGCGACGGATCTCGGTCACGATGAACGCGGCGAGCGGGTGCGGCAGGTCGGCCATTCAGTGTTCCCCACAATTACTCAGGCCGTTATCCGGCGTGGGACGCTACGTCAGCTCGGCCCGAATCAGCGAGCCACCGCCTGAGCGTAGTGGCCTCCACAGCGGAGTGTCACCAACGGCGCAGCCGGTTAAGGGCTGATCCACCCGCCTTCCCGAAAGTCGGGGTATCCGAAGGCCAAGGACACCCCGACTTCCGGAGACCCAGTGGCGGACGAGACCGGCTCGGCCACGGTCACCGTCAGGCAGGTCGGCTGACCGGGCGCCCGGCTGCCCCGAAGGAACGGATCAGCCGGCCGCGAATTGTCAGCTGGTGGCGCAGACGATGCCGTTGAGAGTGAACGCGGTGGGCAGCACGTTGGGCCCGCTGTACGCGCCGACGAAGCCGGCGCTCACGGTGCCGCCGGCCGCGATCTGCCGGTTGTCGTTGGTGGGCGTGACCCGTACGGCGGTGCCGACCTGCTCCCAGGTGGCGTTCCAGCCGCTGCTGACCTGCTGCCAGCCGGTGGGCCAGGTCCAGGTGAGCGTCCAGCCGGAGAGCGGGCGCGTCCCGTTGTTGGTGATCTCGACACCGCCGATGTACCCGTTGCCCCAGTCGTTGTTGGCGGTGAAGCGGACGGTGCACGCGCTGGTGGCCGGGCTCCCGGTGGCGAAGGTGAGCGGCGGTGACGCCCAGGACACCCGGCCGGCGGTGTCGCGAGCCAGCACGTTGACCGTGTACCTGCTTCCGGGCATGAGATTACCGACAGTGAACGAGGTGCTCGTCGTCTCGCCGAGCTGCTCGCTGACCGCGCCGTTCTGCCGGTGCACCTCGTACTTGGCGATCGGGCTGCCGCCCGGGGTGGCCGCCGGCCAGGTGATCGTCGCCGCCCGGTCGGTCACGCCGCTGGCGGTCGGCTGGCCCGGCGCGGCCGGCTGGCCGGCGGTCGTTGCGGCCGGACGCAGCACGAGCGTGGTCAACGAGTACGGCGGCAGTGTCCGGCTGGTCGCCGAGCCGGACTGGTTGGTGGCGATGTCGGTGGCGCCGTTGGTGAGAGTGGACACCGTCGGCGCGGCGGCCGACGGGGTGAACCCGGCGTAGTCGATGGTGACCGGGTGGGCGTTGTCCGGGTCCTTGTTCAGCAGCAGCACGGCGAGGTCACCGTTGCTCCGGCGGACGGCGTGCGCGGTGACCAGGGGCTCGTCGGTGCCGGCGCGGACGAACTGGTCGCCGGTCGTCGCGAAGAGCTTCATCATGCGCAACCCGTGGTACGGCGCGAACGGCGTGTTCAGCGGTGGCTGACAGACCGAGCCGTCCTCGGTGCACGCGCCGCTGGAGAGCATGCCGAAGTCGCCGTAGTCGGTCTGGCCGGCAACCTGCGTCACGCTGCCCATGCCGTTGTGCACGTTCCACCACTGCGCGGTGAAGACGCCGTTCTCCAGCAGCCCGCTGTAGACGTCGGCCAGGAACAGCGCCGCCGGTTGGGTGTTGCGGCCGGCGTCGACGTTCAGTTCGGTGAAGCTGATGCCGATGCGGTCGGCGTTCGCGCCGGCGTACCTGCCGAGTTGCTGCCGCAGCAGGTAGGTGGCGTCGGGGAGGTGGTTGACCCGGGCCAGCGACTCGGCGGCGGTGCCCCCCGGGTACCAGTGCACGTCCACGAAGTCGATCTTTGGGCCGGCGATGGAGAGCACGGTCTGGTTCCACGGGCCCGGGTCACTGCCGGCGGTGATGCCGTCCGGCCAGTTGCCCGGCATGGTCAGCACCGCCCCGACCTTGATGCCGGGGTCGACCGCCTTCATCGCGTCGGCGTACTCGACGACCAGCCGCGCGTACTGTGTCGCGCTCTTGTCCGGGTGGTCGTCCGCCTCCCACGCGGACCCGTAGTGGCCGTTGCCGTAGTTCTCGTTGCCGACGGTCCAGTAACGCGCGCCGTAGCCCTTCGTCACGTTGGCGTACCGCACCCAGTCGGCGGCCTCGGCGGGCGTGCCGGTGCCATAGTTCGCGATGATCATCGGTTGCGCGCCGACGCGCCGGGCCGCCGCCATGAAGGTGTCGAAGTCGGTTCCGGGCGCGACGTAGCCGCCGGGCGCGGTGTGGTCCTTCCAGTGGTAGATGTCGGCGTACGAGCCGCCGGGGTACCGCATCATCTGCACCCCGGCGTCGCGGAGCAGGTCCGACGTCGCCGTGGTGCCGAGGTTCGAGTCCCAGATGGCATGGTTGACGCCGAGCGCGGTGTCCGGCACGGTCGCCAGACCCGCGCGGGCGTTGACGGTCACGGTGACCGGGTCGGCCGCCGCGCTGGCGGTCGGCGGGTTGACGACCGCGGGCGCGCTCGCGGCGAGCAGCAGGCCCGCCAGGAGTGCCGCGCGGGTCTTCGGTTTACGCATGGGCGGGGTTCCTTCGCGCAGTCGAGCCGCCCAGCCGGTCAGGGTGCGGCGCGGTGACGGGCAGACTCGGGGACGGATGACGCTCGTTGGTCCATCGCTTGTGTCACCGTCCCCGGAGATCACATCTGGATCCCCGCTGCCCAGTGGACGGACGTCAGCCCCACGCGCGGCTCTTCATCGACGTACCACAATGGCACTGTCGGTTCGGATATCTCAAGGGGCGTCCGGCGTGGAACCGCCGGCACGGCATCGACAGACGTCATACGTTACGGCTTGACGAACGGCATGTTATCGCTCACAGTCGATGCGAGGCGATCAGCGTCCGTCGGCTGCCGGGAGGCCCCTCGCTGGTCGGCCTCGGTGGTCAGGCGTCCCCAGGGCATCAGGACGTCGCATCAGGACATGTCAGCAGCTGCGGTGACGCGCGGCGGATGTCGCGTGCGTCGGGACCGCCCAGGCGCCGTCGGACCGCCTCGGCGGGACCACCGCGCTGCCGCCGCGTCCCCGACTCACGACAACGCGTCCCGACTCACGACGACGCGTCCCGACTCACGACAACGCGTCCCCGACTCACGACAAGAGGAAACCGCCGATGAGATCAAGGATCGCACTGCTGGCCGCCGCGCTGGTGACGGCCCTGGCGACGGTGACGGCCGTGGTCACCCCCGCCACCCCGGCGTCGGCCGCGACGCTCACCCAGGTGACCAACTTCGGCACCAACCCCACGAACCTCCAGATGCACCTGTACGTGCCGGACCGGGTCGCGGCCCAGCCGGCCCTGCTTCTCGCCCTGCACTACTGCGGCGGCAGCGGCCCGGCGGTGCACTCCGGTTTCGGGCTCAGCACCCTCGCCGACCGCTACGGCTTCATCGTGATCTACCCGTCGGTGACCCGCAGCAGCAAGTGCTGGGACGTCTCGTCGGCGCAGGCACTCCGGCGCGACGGCGGCAGCGACCCGATCGGCCTCAAGTCCATGGTCGACCACGTCCGGAGCCGCTACCCGGTCGATGCCACCCGGATCGGCGTGGGCGGGTTCTCCTCCGGCGCCATGATGACCAACGTCATGGTCGGTCTCTACCCCGACCTGTTCCATGCCGGGTTCAGCTCCTCCGGTGTCCCGTTCGGCTGCTTCGCCACCAGCAACGGCTCGGAGTGGAACAGCGAGTGCTCCGGCGGACGGATCGTCAAGACCCCGCAGCAGTGGGGTGATCTGGTCCGCAACGCCTACCCCGGCTACACCGGCAAGCGACCCCGGGTCCAGATCTGGCACGGCACCACGGACACCACGCTGAGCTACGTCAACTTCGGCGAGCAGATCAAGCAGTGGACCAACGTGCAGGGTGTGTCGCAGACCCCCAGCTACACCGACTCCCCGCAGACCAGCGCCACCCGCACCCGGTACGGGGGCACCGGCGGCACCGCGCCCGTCGAGGCGATCAGCTTCCAGGGGTACGGTCACTCCATCCCGTTCGACGCCGCCCAGGCCATCCGGTTCCTCGGCTTCGACACCACGAGCCCCACCACCCCGCCGCCCGGCGGCACGTCGGCTCCGCTGCGCAACACCGGCGCCAACCGGTGTCTGGACGTGCCGTCCAGGTCGCAGACCAACGGCACCCAGCTGACGTTGTGGGACTGCAACGGTGGCACCAACCAGCAGTGGACGTCGACCGCCGCGAAACAGCTCCAGGTGTACGGCACGAAATGCCTGGACGCCGAGGGCGCCGGGACCTCGCCGGGCACCCGAGTGATCATCTGGGACTGCACCGGCGGCACCAACCAGCAGTGGAACCTCAACACCGACGGCACGGTCACCGGAGTGCAGTCCGGCCTGTGCCTCTCGCCGAACGCCGCCGGAACCGCCAACAGCACACCGGTGGTCCTGGCCAGCTGCAACGGCACGAACAGCCAGAAATGGACCCGCAGCTGAGTCGGTACGCCTGCTCGGTTGCCTGGACGGCACGTGGCCCGGCTCGGAAAAGCTTCCGAGCCGGGTCACCTGTCTGATCGTGGCCACAGCCCGGCGCGGAGTGACCGTCACCCGGACCCAGCGGTGGCCGGCGGTGGTGATGATGTCAGTGCCGAAATTGACGGCTCGGGCCGGGCGGCGTCCCGCTGCTCGGGCCCGGACTCCGAACAGCGGGACGCGACGCGGCGGCCAGGCTGGGACCGCTGCCGTTCTCAGGACGACCCAGGTGCGGGCCGCTGCTAAGCGACGTGCGCTGGGCAGGTGGGCGGACCGGGCTGTCGTCGCACAACTGTCCCGGTTACTGCGGCGCCCTGGAATCCCGGTGGCCGTTCATGCCTCGGCCGCGTGGCGCGCAGGTCGCCCGGTGGTGGTCTCGGGCCGTCTCGCGCCGGCCACGTGCCACCCGCCCCACGCCACGATCGTCGCCCGTCACGCCCCGGGACAGTGGCGACAGCTCCGTCACGGCGGCCCCGAGGTCGGATGGGCATCGACGACTGTCCGTCACGTTAGCGTTAACAGCGAGCGATTGTCCATAGACAACAGTGTCGGCCGTTGCTCCGGGGGTGGATCCGTTCGGCGGCACTGCCGCGACGGAGGTTTCGGTGACGACCCGTCCGGCCACCAGCGCACCGAGAAGGCGGCTGTCAATCAAATCGGTCGGTGACGTCGATGCCGTCTGGCAGGACGTCCGTCAACCGGATCCGCACGCGGGTGCGAACGACCTCGGTGCCCCGACCAAAGCTGGTCGGCATCCGCTGGGTCCGCCACTTCCGTAGTGGCTGTCCGGCCTCCCGCTTACGGCGCTTGAGGATCGCCTCGGCGGCGATGACGTCGGCGTGGCGACCCTCGACGACCTCCAACAGTTCGGCACCCGCCCGGAGATGCTCCCGCACCCTCGACGTCCCGCCGACACCGAACTTCAGCAGCCCGCGATGTTTGACCAGGTAGAGCAGGTAGGGCGTGTCCCGCAAGGCGAGGAAGGAGCGATCTCCGGCCGCCGGCGGACAGGCGACGCAACCCTTACCTGGGCCTGTCAGCCGCTGCCAGGAGCCGCAGCGGACGTGCACGCCCCAAGTCCCGTGGGACATGGATTGCTCCCGCTGCCCGTACCAGGGAAGGCCATGGACGTCACCGACCAGATCAGTCCAGTCGTCGCCACGGCGGCGGTCGAGATCATTCCCGAGCGCTATCGCGGCGCGGAACTCGGCGGCGACGCGCGACGGAACCGCGTCATCGGTGGCCACATCGGCGAACTGGCGCACCTGGCGGGCCAGTTCCGGCTCCGCTGGCAGCCGGGCGAGCATGTCCCGACCGACGTCGAGCGCGGTTCCCGAGGAACGCGCGTCGAGGCAGATGTGGCAGCGTGTTCGCCAACCCCTCCGGCAGATCCGGTGGTTGCCGCAGGTCCGACACCGGTGGACGTCGACGCCGCTGGCGGGCGGAAGAACGCCGAGAGGCCGCATCTGGTCCGCGACCAGTGCCGCGCACGGACGGCAGTGCGCGTACCAGGCGATGTCGGGGCCGCGGTGACGTGTGTTGGCCCTGCCGTGGACGGCCTCACCACAGTTCACGCAGGCGGGCCCGGCGGGCGTGCGCAAACTCATGAGACGCGTCCCTCGGAGAGTTGGTGAATGTCCCGATCGGTCCATGGGTGCGTCCGCTGGCGCCGCCGATGCCGCCTCGCACCGCCCGACACCGCTCGCGGCGCCGTCTCGCGTGCCGCAACCATCTGCCCTCCCGTCGGTCCCGGATACGTAACCCGGATACCGAAGCAGATGTACGTCACTGAGCCGTGCGTCAGTCGGGAAGGCGACTCACTACGGCGACAGGACGCGACGGGTCGGTCGTCGGAGCAGGCCGCGCGGCGCGGTCTCGGTGGTGAACCGTTGCATCGTCTGCGGCATCAGGTCGACAGCGACGCCGACGACAGTCGTGAGCGCGGGCGGAATAGCCTTGCGGCATGCGGGGGCGATTCGGTACGGCCAGGCGTTGGTACGGGGACCATCGGCGGCTCGTCCGCCTCACGGTGCTGGCGCTCGTGGTGGGGGCGGTGGCGCTGACCGCGGGCACGGTGGCCAGCGTGAGGTGGATCCGTGACACCGCGAACGGCCACCTCTACGGCGAGGCCGAGGTGCCGGACGCGCCGGTCGCCCTGGTCCTGGGCACCAAGGTGGACGCCGACGGCACGCCCTCACCCATCCTCGCGGCCCGGCTGGAGATCGCGCGGCGCCTGTTCGTCGCCGGCAAGGTTCGCGCGATCCTCGTCTCCGGCGACAACATGAACGCCGACTACAACGAGCCCGCCGCAATGCGGAGCTGGCTGGTGGAGAGGGGTGTGCCGGCGCACAGGGTGGTGCCGGACTTCGCCGGTTTCGACACGTACGACTCGTGCGCGCGGGCGGAGCGCATCTTCGGGGTGCGGCAGGCCACGGTGGTGACCCAGTCCTTCCACCTTCCGCGCGCCGTGGCGCTGTGCCGGCGTCTCGGCATCGACGCCAACGGCGTGGGCGACGACAGCGCGAAGCGCTACGCCCAGACCTGGCGGGTCAGTTCCTCCCGGGAGAACGGCGCCTGCCTGAAGGCCGCGCTGGATCTGCTCGCCGATCGGGACCCGGCGCACCTCGGTCGCCGGGAGACGGGCGTCGACGACGCCCTGCGCGACGGCTGAACGCGATCGTCACGACCCCGGCTGCGGGGCCGGCGCCGGTCGCCGTGGTGGCGCCGCGCTGTCGCGGACGATGAGCTCGGTGGCGAGTTCGACGCGAGGGCTCTCGGTTCTCTCGCCGCTGGCGAGGCGCAGCACGGTCCGTGCGGCCAGCATGCCCATCTCGGCCAGGGGTTGACGAACGGTGGTCAGTGGCGGAGAGCACCACCGGACCTCCGGCAGATCGTCGAAGCCGACCACGCTGATGTCGTCGGGCACCCGCAGGCCCCGCTTGCGGACCGCCTCGTAGACACCAAGTGCCATCTGGTCGCTGGAGGCGAAGATGGCGGTGGGTGGATCGGGTAGGGCCAGCAGTTGGGTGCCCGCGGTGAAGCCGGCCTCGTGGTAGAAGTTGCCGGGGCGGATCAGGGCGTCGTCGATGGGGATGCCGGCCGCGCCGAGCGCGGCCCGGTAGCCGTCCATCCGGGCCCGGCTGCACATCAGGTGCGGCGGGCCGGCGATGAAGCCGATGCGACGGTGACCGAGGCTGATCAGGTACTGGTTGGCGCTCAGGCTGCCGGCCCAGTTGGTGGCGCCGATGGTGGGTGACTCCTGCGGGTCCACCCCCGCCGGGTCGATGATGACGACCGGCAGGTGGAGCCGGCGCAGCTCGGCCTGCAACGGTGGGTTCACCATCGAGGTCACGAAGATGATGCCCTCGGTGGAGCGGGTCCGCATGTTGTCGAGCCACTGCTTGGCCGAGGAGATCCGCCAGTGGATGGCCGAGACGACGGTGCCGACACCGCTGGTCTGGCCGACGTCCTCCACCCCACGGATGATCTCCACCGCCCAGGGGCTGTCCAGGTCGTTGAAGACCAGGTCGATGAGGGCCGCGTCGGTGCGCCGGGCCGGTGACCGGCGGCGGTAGCCGTGCCGGTTGAGCAGCGCCTCGACGCGTTCCCGGGTGTCGGGGGCGACGTCGGAGCGGCCGTTGATGACCCGGGAGACCGTGGGCACGGAGACACCGGCCAACCGCGCGATCATGGCGATGGTGACGTTTCGGCCGTTCTCCGCGCCCACAGTCCCCCCTTCGTCCAGCTGGAGATTCAGGTCTACTCGCGGTGGTGCGATGTCATCCCTTGACGCTGCCGGTCAGACCGCCGATGAGTTGGCGTTCGGCCACGGCGTAGAAGCCCAGGGCCGGCAGCATGGACAGCACGACGTAGGCGAGCACCCGGGCGGTGTCGTCGGCGTACTGGCCCTGGAACGCCTGGACCCCGACGGGCAGGGTCCACCAACTCTGGTCGCTGAACACGACCAGCGGCAGCATGAAGTTGTTCCAACTGGTCACGATGGCCAGCACCGACACGGTGGCCAGGGCGGGACGGGCCATCGGCAGCAGGACCCGCCAGAAGAACCCGAAGGAGCCGCAGCCGTCGAGGACCGCCGCCTCCTCGACCTCGGCCGGGATGGTGCGGAAGAACTGGCGCAGAATGATGATGGTGATCGGCAGCCCGAAGGCGGCCTGCGGCAGGATGACCCCGAGCGGATTGTCCAGCAGACCCATGCCCCGCAGCAGGACGAACAGCGGCAGGATGGCCACCGCGAACGGGAACATCAGACCGATCGCGAACAGGGTCACCAGGAACTCGCGGCCCCGGAAGGCGTACCGGGCGAAGACGAACGCCGCCATCGCCGCCGCGGCCACGACGATGAAGGTGCTGCTCACGGCAATGAGGAGACTGTTGCCGAGCTGCCGCCAGAACACCCCGTCGCTCAGGATCTCGAGGTAGTTCGGCACCCACGGGTCGGGCCAGCCCAGCGGGTTGCTGGACAGCTGGCCGTTGTCCTTGAAGCCGCCGAGCACGCCGAACCACACCGGCACCACGATGAGCGCGCCGACGACGATGCAGACGAGGTGCAGAACGACACTGCGGGTCCGCTGGGCGCGACTCGCCATGGCGGTCATCGCTGGCCTCCCTGGTTGGTGATCGCGCCTGCGGTGTCACGGCGCAGGACGATGCGCTGGTAGAAGAGGGCGAAGACGAGGCTCAGCAGGAACATGATGATGCTGATCGCGCTGGCGTAGCCGACCTCGAAACGCTTGAAGCCGAACTGGTACATGGTCACGGCCAGGGTCTCCGAGGTGTGGATCGGACCGCCACCGGTGAGCACCCAGACCATGTCGAACAGTTGGATGGTGCCGATGACCGACAGGAACACGCTGATCCGGATGGTCGGGCCGAGCAGGGGCAGGGTGACGTGCCGGAACGCCTGCCAGGCGGTGGCACCGTCAGTGACGGCAGCCTCGGACAACTCCTTCGGGATGCCCTGACGGGCGGCCAGGAAGAGCATCATGTAGAGGCCGAAGTACTTCCAGGACACCACCAGGAAGACGGCGAAGAGCACCGTGTCCGGGTCGGCGAAGACCGTGCCCGCGTCGGCGCCCAGCCACCGGGCGACCCCCTCGCCCAGCCCTCGGTTGGGTGAGAAGACCAGGGTGAACAGGACGGCCGTGGTGACCTCGGAGAGCACGTACGGCGCGAAGAAGATCAGCCGGTAGACGGCCCGGCCGCGAAGTGGCTGGTTGAGCAGCATGGCCAGGGCCAGCGCAACGGGCAGCTGCACGACCAGGGAGAGCACCACCAGCACGAGGCCGCGCCGCAGGTCGCCGCGGAAGGTCGGGTCGGCGAACGCCCGGGTGTAGTTGTCCAGCCCGATGAAGTTCTCCGGCAGCCCGAAGCCGTTCCACTTGTAGAGACTGGCGTAGCCGGCCACCACGATCGGGGCGAGCACCAGCAGCAGGAACAGCGCCAGAGCAGGCGTCAGGAAAATGGCGAGGACGCCACCCCGGCCCGGCCGGGGCTGGCGGCCGCGCCGTCGCGCGGTGCCCGGCCCCGGTGCCGGCGGATCGGTCGCCGTGTCGCCGCGCCTCGTGTCCGACACGGTCGATGGCCTGGTCATGCCTGCTCCACTCGGGTTCTACGGCCGGCTACGGATGGGTGACGGTTCACGATCAGGCGGTCTTCGCCACCTGCGTGATGTCCTTGAGGATCGCCGCCGGCTGCTTTTTGCCGGCGATGATCTCGGCGACGCTGTCGTTGATCTGCTGCCCCAGCGCGGGCGCGTACGCCTGGTCGAGGTAGAGCTGGAAGCCGGTGTTCTTGGCCAGGGTCTCCGCGACGACCTTGTTGTTGGGGTCGCTGATGGCCGAGGTGGCGTCCTTCACCGTGGGCAGCACCGCACCGGTCTGCGCGGACCGCTTCTGGTTCTCCACGCTGAGCAGGAACTTCAGGAAGTCGATGGTGGCCGCCGGCGCGTCCTTGCCGACGGCGAAGCCGTTGCCGCCACCGAAGACCTCGGTCGCGGCGCCCTTGCCACCGTCCACCGCGGGGAACGGGAAGAAGCCGAGCTTGTCGCCGATGCCCTTTTTGCTGGTGGAGCTGGACGCCTGGACCGCCGGAGCCCACTGCCCCATCAGCTCCATGCCGGCCTTGCCGTTGCCCATGGTGGCGGCCTGGCCGTCGGGCGAGCCGAACTCCGCGCCGAGGAAGCCCTTCTGGAACGGCTGCAGGTCGACGAGTTCCTTGAGCCGCTCCCCCGCGGCGGCGAGGTCGGGGGTGTCGAAGTTCTTCTCGTCGACGGCCTTCTGTAGCGCGTCCACCCCGCCGATGCGCATCGCGAGGTACGACCAGTAGAAGTGCGCCGGCCACTTGTCCTTGCCGGCCAGGGCGACCGGGGTGATGCCGGCGGTCTTGAGCTTGCGCACCGCGTCGAGCAGGGCGGCCCAGGTGGTGGGGTTCTCGGTGATGCCGGCGCGGGCGAAGAGTTCCTTGTTGTACCAGAACCCGACCATGCCGATGTCGAACGGAATGCCGTAGATCTTGCCGTCGATCGTGTAGGGCTCCATGGCGGCCGGCAGGATGCCGCTGACCAGGTCTTTCACGTCATCGGTGAGGTCCTTGACCAGGCCCGCGTCGACCTGCTGCTTGAGCACGCCGCCGCCCCAGGACTGGAACAGGTCCGGCGGGTCGCCGGCCTGGGTGGCGGTGGTGAGCTTGGCCTTGAACGCCTCGTTCTCCAGCGGCTGGATGGTGAAGGTGACGTTGCTGTGCGCGGTCTTGTACTCGTTGGCCATGGCGGCCCAGACCGGCAGCATCGGTTCGGTGTTCTGGATGTGCCACCAGTTGATGGTCTGCGGCGCGTTCGGGTCGCTGGACTCGCTGTCGCCGCTACAGGCGCTCAGCAGGTACGCGCCGGCGCCGGCACCGGCGAGGCCGAGCAGCGTTCGGCGGGAAAGGTGCGTGGTCATGATCCATCCCTTCGGGGACTCACGGGGTGCTCGGACGCCGGGCGAGCCGGCGGGTGGGACCTATGGATCTCCGGAACTTTCAATGCTTCGCCGGTATTACCGGTCGATGGCCGGCACGCTACGAGCTGTTTCCGCAACGGTCAAGACCTCTGTCCTATTGCGAAAAGACCGGCTAGCGTAGGCAAGACTTCCAGTGATCCGGGACCGCAAGTTTCCGGAAGTTCCAGACAGCCCGTCCAGAGGAGCCCCCCGTGTCGACCGACATCGCTAACGTGGCGACCGCTACCCGGTCGATCCGCAATCCCGTCCTCGCCGGGTTCCACCCGGACCCGTCGATCCTGCGCGTCGGCGATGACTACTACCTGGCCACCTCGACCTTCGAGTGGTATCCGGGCGTGCTCGTGCACCATTCGCGTGATCTCGTCAACTGGCGCAGCCTGGGCGGGATCATCACCGACCGGCGCCTGCTCGACCTGCGCGGCTGCGGCGACTCCAACGGGGTGTGGGCACCCGACCTGACATACCAGGACGGTCAGTTCCACCTCGTCTACAGCGACGTGGCCAGCTTCGCCAGCGGTTACTGGGATCCCCAGAACTTCCTGGTCACCGCCGACGACATTGCCGGCCCCTGGTCCGACCCGGTGAAGCTGCACGGGCGCGGATTCGACGCGGCGCTGTTCCACGACGACGACGGCACCAGCTGGCTGCTGAGCATGAGCGCGGACTGGCGCCCCGGCCGCGACCGCTTCGGCGGCATCGAGATCCAGCAGTACGACCGGGCCGCGCGCCGTCTGGTCGGCAGCCCCCGCATCCTGTTCACCGGCACCCCGGTCGGCGTCACCGAGGGGCCGCACCTGTACCGCCACGACGGCTGGTACTGGCTGATCACCGCCGAGGGTGGCACCAGCTGGGAGCACCAGGTCACCGTGGCGCGGTCCCGTGAGCTGTTCGGGCCGTACGAGGTGGATCCGGACGGGCCGCTGCTCACCTCGGTCGACCGGCCCGACCTGCGCTTGCAGAAGGCGGGTCACGGCAGCCTGGTCCGCACCCAGGACGACGAGTGGTACCTGGCCCACCTGGTCGGGCGCCCGTACTCGCCCCTGGGCAGTTGCGTGCTGGGCCGGGAGACCGCGATCCAGCGGGTCGAGTGGCCGTCGGGTGGTTGGCCCCGAATCGCCGGAGGGGTGCCCGCGGACGAGGTCGTCGCGCCCGACCTGCCCGCGCACCCGTGGCCGGCGGAACCGGAGACCGACCACTTCGACGCCCCCGAGCTGGGCCCGTGCTGGTCGACGCTGCGTCGGCCGGCAACCCCGGACTGGGTCGACCTGCGCACCCGCCCGTCGCACCTGCGGGTTCACGGCGGGCAGTCGCCCGTGGGTCGACAGGCCCCCAGCCTGGTCGCGCGACGGGTCGGGGCGATGCGTTGCTCCCTGGAGACGGTGGTGGAGTTCGCACCGACCGACCACCGCCAGCTCGCCGGGATCACCGCCTACTACAACACCCTGAACTGGCACCATCTCTACCTCACCCGGGCCGACGACGGGCGGACGGTGCTGGAGCTGCTTAGCTCGGACAACGGGCGGCGCACCGCGTACCCCGATTTGACCGTCGACGTCGGCGGCGTCACCCGGGTCGGCCTGCGGGCCGTGTTCGACGGTCCGGTGGTGCGCTTCGACTACGACCTCGGCGGCGGTTGGCAGGGGCTACCGGTCGAGTTGGACGCGACCATCCTGTCCGACGAACACGCCGCGTTGATCATCGACGGTGAGCCGGCGGCGTGGGGCTTCACCGGGTCGTTCCTCGGTCTGTGGGTGCAGGATCTGGGCGGCGACGGCACGTACGCCGACTTCGACCTGGCCACCTACCGGGAGCAGTGACCACGCGGACGGCACCCACCGGGTGCCGTCCGCGCCCCCCGGTTCGCCCTACTCGACCTGGGCGGCGACAGCGTGAACAGGCTCTGTCACGCCTCGCGGTCGCCGATTGACGGGCCATCGACGCACTGGTATCTGTTAATACAGTTTCCTGATGCTCGCGGTGCCCGCCGGGGCCGAACCGCCTTGCCGGGGCACCGACCGGCCGGCGGCACGCCGCCCCTTCCCCGAGGAACACCATGGTTCACCAGAGAACAGCCGCCTACGTCGTGGGCACCCTGCTGGTCGGCGTCGCCGCAGTCGGTTTCGGCCTGCCCTCGGCCAGCGCCGCGACCGCCGGCCCGATCACCGGCCTCGCCGGTAAGTGCATCGACGTCGCCGGCGCCAGCTCGGCCAACGGCACGCCCGTCCAGCTCTACGACTGCAACGGCAGCGCGGCCCAGACGTGGACCGTCGGCAACACCGACAACTCGATCCGGGCACTCGGCAAGTGTCTCGACGTCACCGCCGCGTCGACCGCCAACGGCGCCAAGGTGCAGCTGTATGACTGCAACAGCACCGGCGCGCAGAAGTGGACCGCCAGCAACGGCGCGCTCGTCAACTCCGGCTCCGGCAAGTGCCTCGACGTCACCGACCGGAGCACCGCGAACGGTGCCCGGTTGCAGATCTGGACCTGCGGCGGCACCAGCAACCAGCAGTGGACCCTGCCCGGCGGTGGCACCCCCACCACTCCCCCGCCCACCAGCCCGAGCGGCACCAACCTCGACGACCCGGCGAAGAAGGACGTCGCCATGCAGCTCGTCTCGGCGGCCGAAAACTCCTCGCTCGACTGGCGCGCGCAGTTCTCCTACATCGAGGACATCGGCGACGGGCGCGGCTACACCGCCGGCATCATCGGCTTCTGCTCCGGCACCGGCGACATGCTGGAGCTGGTCCAGGCGTACACGAACACCAAGCCCGGCAACGTGCTGGCCGGCTACCTGCCGGCGCTGCGCGCCGTCAACGGCACCGCCTCGCACGCGGGCCTCGACCCGAACTTCACCCGCGACTGGCGCACCGCGGCCAACGACTCGGTGTTCCGGGCCGCGCAGGAGGCCGAACGCGACCGGGTCTACTTCAACCCGTCGGTACGCGACGGTAAGAACGACCAGGTCCGGGCGCTCGGCCAGTTCGCCTACTACGACGCGGCGGTCATGCACGGGTACGAGGGCATGCGCCAGATCCGCAGCCGCGCCCTCGCTCGGGCCAAGCCGCCGGCCCAGGGCGGCGACGAGCGGACCTGGCTCAACGCCTTCCTCGACGAGCGGGTCATCGAGATGAAGAAGGAGGAGGCCCACTCGGACACCTCCCGCGTCGACACGGCCCAGCGGGTGTTCCTCAACAACGGCAACTTCAACCTGAACACCCCGTTGGCCTTCGCCGTCTACGGGGAGCAGTTCCGCATCGGGTAATCGGCAGGCGGCACGACGGACCAACGGAGTGGTCCACGAGCCGCACAGTTCGTCGACGGCGGGGTCGCCGGCACGGGTTCTCCGTTTGCCGCCGACCCCGCCGATTCGCGCGGAGTTGGGCCATTCGGCGCGGTGACTTGACCTCAAGCTCGGGTGAGGTCCTAACCTCCGACATCGGAGGTACGGAATGAGTATGGAAGTCACCGCGTGGATGTCTCTGCACCACGCCATGAACGCGCAGGACGAGCGGCCGCTGTCGCGCGCCACGTTGAAGCGCATCGCACGATTCGCGCGGCCACACCGTACTTTGATCATCAGGTTCCTGCTGTTGAGTGTGGTGACGGCGGTTCTCACGGTGGCCGCGCCCGTTCTCGCCGGCCGGGTGGTCGACGCGATCGTCGACGGCGCCGACGGCGACGTCGTGATCCGGTTGGCAGCGCTGATCGCCGTGATCGCCCTCGCCGAGGCCGGGCTGGGTCTGGTGACGCGTTTTCTCTCCGCGAGCATCGGTGAGGGGCTGATCGTCCAACTGCGGACGGCTGTCTTCGACCACGTTCAACGGATGCCGGTGGCGTTCTTCACCCGGACGCGCACGGGCGCGCTGGTCAGTCGACTGAACAACGACGTGATCGGCGCGCAACGAGCCTTCAGCGACACCCTGTCCAGCGTGGTCGGCAACGCCGTCACGCTGGCCCTGACGTTGGCCGTGATGCTGACCTTCTCCTGGCAGATCACGCTGCTGGCGCTCGTGCTGCTGCCCATCTTCGTTTTCCCGGCTCGCCGGATGGGCTCGCGGCTGGCCCGGTTGCAGCGTGAGGCGGCCGAGCACAACGCGGCCATGAGCACCCGGATGACAGAGCGCTTCTCCGCACCCGGCGCCACACTGGTCAAGCTGTACGGGCGGCCGGCCGAGGAGTCCGCCGAGTTCGCGGTGCGCGCCCGGCGGGTACGGGACATCGGCGTCCGCGCGGCCATGTTGCAGTGGGTCTTCATCACCGCGCTCACCCTTGTCGGCTCGCTGGCGCTGGCCCTGGTGTACGGGCTCGGCGGTCTCTACGCGTTGCGTGGCAGCCTCGACGCCGGGACGGTGGTCGCCCTCGCGTTGCTCCTGTCGCGGCTGTACGCGCCGTTGACATCGTTGGCGAGTGCCCGGGTCGAGGTGATGAGCGCGCTGGTGAGCTTCGAGCGGGTGTTCGAGGTCCTCGACCTCAAGCCGCTGATCCTGGACAGGCCCGACGCCCGGCCCCTGCCCGACGGGCCGGTCGCGGTGGAGTTCGACGATGTCCGGTTCGGCTATCCGTCGGCGGACAAGGTGTCGCTCGCGTCCCTGGAGGACGTGGCGAAGCTCGATACGCGCGGCGGCGAGGAGGTGCTGCACGGGGTGTCGTTCCGCGCCGAGGCGGGGCAGATGGTCGCCCTCGTCGGGTCCTCCGGGGCGGGCAAGTCGACGATCGCGCAGCTCGTCCCCCGCCTGTACGACGTCGAGGACGGCGCTGTGAAGCTCGGCGACGTCGATGTGCGTGACCTGTCGTCCGAGTCGATCCGGACCGCGTTGGGTGTGGTGACCCAGGACGGGCACCTCTTCCACGAGAGCATCCGCGCCAACCTGACGTTCGCCCGTCCGGACGCGACCGAGGACGAGATGTGGGAGGTGCTCCGGCGGGCCCGGCTCGACGACCTGATCCGCTCGCTGCCCGACGGGCTCGACACCGTCGTCGGCGAACGCGGCTACCGCCTGTCCGGCGGCGAACGGCAACGGCTCACCATCGCCCGGCTGTTGCTGGCCCGTCCGCGCGTGGTCATCCTCGACGAGGCCACCGCGCATCTGGACTCCACCTCGGAGGCGGCGGTCCAGGACGCCCTCGCCGAAGCCCTGACCGGCCGCACGAGCGTGGTCATCGCGCACCGGCTCTCCACCATCCGGGCGGCCGACCAGATCCTCGTCGTGGAGGACGGACGCATCGTCGAGCGCGGGCGACACGGTGAGCTTCTCGCCGCCGGCGGCCGTTATCACGAGCTGTACCGCACCCAGTTCGCCCAGGACCAGCCGACGGTCCAGGAGCAACGCGTCGCCATCTAGACCAGCGGGTGGGCGGAACCAGCACGGACCGTACCGACCGGACGGCACCAGCACCAGCACCAGGGACGGCGACCAGCCGGACGGCCGCCCGCCACGGGTCGAATCCCGCGGCGGGCGGCGGAGTCCGACGATCAGTCGTCGTCGTCCTTGTCGTCCGCGTCGTCGTTGTCGTCGGCGTCGTTGTCGTCGTTGTCGTCGTCGTCGTCGTCGGCGGCGGCGTCGTTGTCGTCGGCGTCGACCGGCTCCTGCTCGGCCTTCACCACCGAACCGTTGTCCCGGTCGACGTCCACCTCGTGCTCGGTGTCGCCCGCGACGATCTCGACGCTCCACACCGGCCGGCCGTGCTCCTGCTCGGCTTCGACCTCGACGATCTGACCCCCGCCAGCCCGGGCGAGCGCGATCTCGCCGGCGCGCTGCTCGTCGACCGCGCTGCCCGCCGGCGCGCCGCCGGTCGATGGCGTACCGGCCGACGGCGGGCCGCTCGACGGTGTACCCGACGGGGTGTTGGCTGACGGCGAACCGCTGGTCTCCGGCGTGTCCGTGGCCGTCGGCGCGGCGGTTGCCGCGGCGAGCGCCGTGCCGCCGGTCCGCGAGTCGTTCGCGGCGGCGACGCCGAGTGCGACCCCGGCCACCGCCAGCACCGCCGACCCGCCGACCGACGCCAGAAGCAGATTGGTGCGCTTCATCGTGGTGTCCACCTCTCCTCGGTTGTCGACTCCGAGGATCGGTCGGATCGGGATAGCACCGCGCTGTCGGGACGCTAAGGCCGGGTTAAGACCCGCCGGCCGGGTCGGGCCGGGTCAGCCGCGCCGGTTGAGTTCCGACTCCAGCCGCTGGACGAGCGTCTTGCGGTCCTTGCTGGCGCGCTCGTTGCGCAGTGCGGTTTTGAGCTGTCGTGTGTCGAGACCACGGACCAGCTTGGCCGCCTCGGCGACCGACATCTCCGTCATCCGGTCGGCCGTGGTGGCGTCCCGACGCGCTCGTTTCGCCGGCCCGGTGTTGGCGACGTACTGCTTGCCGGTTCGGGACGCTTCGCGCTTCTTCGTGTCGGTAGCCCGCTTCTGGTTCTCCGACATCTCCTCCCAGGCCTTCTTGGGCAGATAGCGGCTCGTCGTGCCGTCCTTGCGCGCACGCGTGTCGCCCTCCTTCGTCTGCCATTTCTCGTTGCCCCAGCGCTGGAGCGCCTTCTGTCGCTCGTCCTTTGGACCCAGGAATCCCCCACCGCGCCGCTTGTACTCCTGAGTGACCAGCTGCGACTTGCGCGCCGACCACTGCCCCGGTCGGCCGCCCTTGTCGGAGGCCTGGATCTCTTCCTTGATCTGCTCTCTGAGCTCGGGTTTCGTATACCGCGCCATGACTGGCAGCTACCCGGCACGGCAGCGGCTATGCGTCCGGCGGCGACCCCGGAGGCCCGAGCCGGAGCAGCACCTGCGCACCGGCTCCCGGGCCGGTCCGCAGCTCCAGTCGACCGCCGGCGGCCTGCGCGGCCCGCCGGGCGATGTCCAGACCGAGGCCGGTGGACCCGGCGGCGCTGGCGCCCCGCCGGATCGCCCCGGCCGGCATTCCCGGGCCCTCGTCGGCGACGGTGAGGACCACCTCGCCCGCCTCGCGGGCGAGCCGCACCGCGAACGGCGTGCCGTCGGGCGTGTGCGCGAAAACGTTGCCGAGCAGGGCGTCCACGGCCGCCGTCAGGTTGTCCGCGGCCACGCCGACCGGGAGCGGGCCGGGCACCAGGTCGAGGGTGACGGCCCGCCCGGTGTCCTCGGCCAGCACCGACCAGAAGGCGACCCGCTCGGCGACGATCGCCGCCGCGTCCGAGGCGGCCGGCTGCGCCGGGGCGTGCCGCCACCGGGCCTGCCGGATCAGCCCGGTGACCGCGCGTTCCAGCCCGTCGGCGGCGGCGGTGATCCGGGCGGCGTCGTCCGGATCACGCAACGACTCCGCCTCCAACCGCAGGGCCGTCAGCGGCGTACGCAGTTGGTGCGACAGGTCGGCGACCTGCTCGCGTTCCTGCACCAGGAGCACCTGGATCCGGGCGGCGAGGTGGTTGAGCGCGCCGGCCACCTCACGCAGCTCGGGCGGGCCGGCGGGGGTGACCCGGGCGTCCAACTCGGCGTTGGCCAGCCGGTGCGAGACCGCCGAGAGGTCGCTGATCGGCCGGACCAGGGTGCGCGCCAGCCGGTCGGCGACCAGCAGCCCGATCAGCACGAGGATCACGCCGAGCAGCGCCAGCACCAGCCAGGCCCGGGTGACCCCGGCGGTCAGCTCGTGCTGCGGCACCGCGATCCGGATCACCCCGGTGCCGTCCGCCCGGCCCTGCACGGCGATCACCACCTCCCGGCCGGCCGCCGACTCCCCGGTGAGGCTCTGGCCGCGCGCGGCGAGGGCCACCGCGGGTGTACGCGGTGTCTGGGCACCGAGCACCGTGCCGTCCGGCAGGAAGACGCTCACCGGTCGTCCGGACTCCGCGGCGAGTTGCTCGACGGTGAGCCGGATGGTCGCCGCGTCGGCGGTGCCGACCACCGGCACCAGGCTCTGCGCGTCGGCGGTGGCCCGGACGGTGGCCCGGTCCTCGGCGACGGTGCGGACCAGCAGCGCCAACGGCACCAGGAACGCGATCAGGGTGAGGACGCTGACCGCCGCGACCAGCAGCGCGAGCCGCGCCCTCACGGTTGCGCCGCCGGGGCTTCGAGACGCACCCCGACACCACGCACGGTGTGCAGGTAGCGAGGCTGCTGGGCGTTCTCCCCCAACTTGCGACGCAACCAGGACAGGTGCACGTCGACGGTCTTGTCGGCGCCGCCGTACGGGATCTGCCAGACCTGGGTGAGCAGCTCGCGTTTGGTGACCACCTGGCCGGGGCGGCCGGCGAGGTGGTGCAGCAGATCGAACTCGCGGGGCGTCAGCTCGACCGCCACGCCGTCCAGGGTGACCTGCCGGGCCCGGGGATCGACCCGGAGCCCACCGACGACGAGCGCCGGGTCCTGCCCGTCGGCGTCGGCGGGGCCCCGCCGCAGCACCGCCCGGACGCGGGCGTCGAGCTGCGCCGCGGTGAACGGCTTGACCACGTAGTCGTCGGCGCCCGCGTCGAGCACCCGGACGATCTCGGTCTCGTCGTCGCGCGCGGTGGCCACGATGACCGGCACCGAACTGACGGCGCGCAGCATCCGCAGCAACTCGCGGCCGTCCAGGTCGGGCAGGCCCAGGTCGAGCACGACGAGGTCGGGCCGATCCTCCAGGGCGTCGCGGAGCCCGGCCATCGCGGTCGAGGCCGCGGCCACCGCGTGGCCGCGTTCCCGCAGGGCCCGGATCAGCGGGGTACGGATGGTCAGGTCGTCCTCGACGAGCAGCAGGCGGGCCACAGCTGGCAGGCTAACCGCTACCGCTGGCCGCGAGGCGGACCTTAACCGTGCCTTAGCGTGCGGATGTGCCGGCGACAACGGTGGATCGGGGATAGTCAGACGATGGGCCGTCGTTCGATCCTCATCGCCACCGGGTGGGTGGCCACCGCCGCCGTCGCCACCCTGATCGGTCTGGGCGCCATCCGGCTGGTGGGCGAGAGCATCACCGGCACACCGGGCGGGGTGCGCGGCGAGGCCGAGATCGAACGGGCGCTCGCCTCCCCCGAGCCGGTGCCCACCCCCGGCGCCACGGGCAGCGCCTCGGCCGCGCCCGGGGTGACAGGCACCGCCGCAGCGGGCACGACGAGCCCGGCACCGAGCGGCAGCGCCGGGGCCCGCCGAGGGTTCGCCACCAACGGCGGCACGGCCGTCGCCGAGTGCGGCCCCGGCGGCGTACGCCTCGTCTCCTGGGCCCCCGCGCAGGGCTACCGGGTCCGGGACGTGGACCGGGGCCCGGACGACGACGTCGAGGTCACCTTCCAGGGGTCGGCCCGGGAGTACGAGTTGAAGGTGCGCTGCATCGGCTCCGAGCCGGTGGCCGTCGCCGACGACTGACGTACTCGGAGCAGGCGAGCGGCGATTCAACGGCTCCGCAGGGCGTCCACCAATCTCCGGAGCGTCGCCCGCGCATCTTCGAGATCGCTGAGGCTGAGACCTGCTCGCTCGACGGCGTCCCGGCGGTCGGCGTCCGAGCGTTTCAGGAGGCCGGTGAGCGTGGCCAGCCCTGCTGTCGTGAGTGTCACCAGTGGCGCGCGGCGGTGATCGGGGTTGTCGTGCAACTCCACCATCCCGGCACGGGCCAGGTCGTCGACCACTCGCTGCACGCTCTGTCGAGCGAGGCCGAGTCTGCGCGCTGCGCTCGCGACGGTGCGGGCGCCGTCGGAGAGCACGCTCATCACGTGCCATCGGGCGGCAGTTTGTCCAGCTTCTCGGGCCAGTTCCTCGCTCGAGCGCCGAGACTCGCCGGCCAGTTCGTACACGTCTGCCATCAGCAGCCGATACGCGTCGACCCGGTCCTGCTCTCGTTCGGTCATCGCCGGCATGCTAGCGCACATTGACAGCCCATTAACAGACTGACAGCATGCTGTCATGATTCTCCGACTGTGGAGCGGGTGGACCGAGCCCGCTCTCGCTGACGCCTACGACCGGCTGTTGACGCAGGACATCGCACCCGCGATCCTCGCCCGGGGCGTGGCCGGGCTTCGGGAACTTCGGGTTCTGCGTCGTTCTCCGCAGGAGCTGGATCCCGCCGAGGGCGGCGAATTTCTCACCGCCATGACATTCACGGACCTTGCCGCGGTGTCGGCCTTCACCGGCGGCGATCCGTCCGCCTCCGTGGTTCCGCCTGCTGCCCGTGACCTGCTCGGGCGCTTCGACCGGCAGTCCCGGCACTACGTGAGCCGAGCGGTGTTCCGCGCCGACGATGGACAGCCGCCAGGCGCCGGATGAGCGGGTTCTGGGGGGCCACCGGAGCTAATGGGCATCACATGATCGAGACGAGTCCGCCCCCACCGCCCGATCGACGGTGGGGGCGGACTCAGGTGGTGGTTCAGCTGCTGTACGCCTCCACCTCCCAGAGCGAGTGGCCGTATCCGGTGCCCCGGGCGGTGCCGTTGATCCGCAGGTAGCGGCCGTTGGCGCCGAGCCCGGTGTGTTCGTCCACACCGCCGTCCGCGCCGGTCACCGTCTTCACGGTGGTCCAGGTGGTGCCGTCGTTCGAGGTCTGGATCTGGTACGCGCTGCTGTACGCCGCCTCCCAGCTCAGCTTGACCCGACCGATGGCGGTGGCGCTGCCGAGGTCGACCCTGATCCACTGCGGGTCGGAGAACGTGCTCGACCAGCGGGTGGTGAGGCTGCCGTCGACCGCCTGGGCGCCGGTGACGTCGGCCCCCTCGTTGCTGGACGTCGTCGTCGGCTTGTTCAGCAACAGGTTGCCGCCGGTCGGGGTGCCGGTGCCGCCGTACACCTCGAACTCGAAGAGCGAGTAGCCCCAGGCGGTCCCCCGGGCGGTGCCGAGCAGCCGGACGTACCGACCGGAACCGCTGAGCCCGGTCAGGTCGTCCACGCCACCGTCGCCGCCGGTCACCGTACGGATGGTGGTGAAGTTGACCCCGTCCGCTGAACTCTGGATCTGGTAGCCGCTGCCGTACGCCGCCTCCCAGGTCAGCTTGACCCGGTTGATGGCGTACGAGGCGCCGAGGTCGACGTCGATCCACTGCGGATCGCCGAAGGCGCTGCCCCACCGGGTGCCGGCCGCGCCGTCGAACGCGTTGGCCGCGACGTACGCGCCCTCGGAACTGGACGCCCGCGCCGGCTTGCCCCGGGCCAGGTTGGTGCCCGGCTCGGGATCCGGGTCCGGATCCGGCCCGGGTCCGCCGGGGCTGGTGGAGAGGGTGAACTCGTCGATGTCGAAGTACGGCCCGGTCCCCTTGAAGACCAGGAACAGCGTCCGGGTGCCGGTCGGGGCGGTGACCCCACCGGTGACCGTGGCGAAGTTCGCGTACCCGCCGGTGGGTACCACGGTGGCCGAACCGACGAGCGGCCCGCTCGGCGAGTCGACCCGCAACTCCAAGGTGCCGCCACCGCCGGCCGGCGCGCCGACCCGTGCGCTGAACGACTGGACGCCGGTCAGGTTGTAGGGGCGGAACGAGATCCAGTCGTTGTTGTCGACGTAGCCGACCGCGGCTCCGCCGTGCCCGGCCGCCCCGGCGACGATCTGGATGCCGGACGAGTCACCGAAGTGCTCGGCCTGGCGTACCCGGGGTTGCAGGACGGCCTGGGTGTGCGTGGTCAGCGCCGGCTGGCCGCCACCGCCCAGGTCGGTGTACTCGGCGTCGATGATGCCGAAGATGTTCGCCGCCGTGTCGTGCTCGCCGTCGGCCGAGGTCTGGATGACCCCGGTGCAGCCCTGCACGCTGCCGAGCTGGTGGCCGTGCGAGTCGTGGCCGAGGACGTAGTTCACCTTGACGCGGGCGCAGTTGATCGCGCCGTCCTGGGCGTCGGTGACGGTGACGGAGAACGGCACCGCGTCGCCGAAGTTGAAGGTCTGCCCGTTCAACGGGGTGTTCACGGTGACCACCGGGGCACTGTTGCCGACGGTGACGACCACGCTCGCGGTGGCCGTCTTACCGGTGGTGTCCCGGACCGTCAGGGTGGGGCTGCGGGTCCCGTTGGTGGTGTACGTGAAGCTCGGGTTCGCCGCTGTCGAGTCGGTGGTGCCGTTGTTGTCGAAGTCCCAGGCGTAGGTGAACGGGTCGCCGTCCGGGTCGAGGGTGCCGGCCGAGGAGAAGGCCACGGTCAGCGGCGCGGTGCCGCTGGTCGGGGTGGCGGAGACCTTGGCGACGGGTGCTCTGCCCTCGCGGGCGTACTCGATGCGGTAGAGCGCGGAGTTGGCGTCGCCGTTGAACCAACCGGTGCCGTAGTCGAGCACGTAGAGCGCGCCGTCCGGGCCGAACTCCATGTCCATGACCTGGGTGCCGGTCCACGGGAACGGGTTGATCTTCAGTGGTTGGCCGGACGCGTCGAGCTTGATGTTCTTGATCCAGCGGCGACCGAACTCACCGGCGAAGTAGGTCCCGTCGTAGTACTCGGGGAACGCCACGGGTGAGGTGTTGTTCCGGTCGTACCGGTAGACCGGGCCACCCATCGGCGAGAGGCCGCCACCGGTGAACTCCGGCGGCGAGCCGGAACCGCCGTACGGCAGCCAGGCCGGGACGGCCGGCGGCAGCTGGGTGATGCCGGTGTTGTTGGGCGAGTTGTTCACCGGCCCGCCGGCGCAGTTGAACTTCGCCCCGGACGGCCCGGACGGGAAGGTGTAGTCGTTGTACGCGTCGTTGCGGGCGGTGCAGTACGGCCAGCCGTAGAAGCCGGGCCGGTCGATCCGGGCGAACTCGACGTTGCCCGCCGGACCCCGGTTCGGGTCGGCGGTGCCGGCGTCGGGGCCGTAGTCGCCGAGGTAGACGATTCCGGTGGCCTTGTCCACGCTCATCCGGAACGGGTTGCGGAAGCCCATCGCGTAGACCTCCGGGCGGGTCCGCGCGGTGCCCGGAGCGAACATGTTGCCGGCCGGGATGGTGTAGCCGCCGGCCGCGCTCGGCTTGATCCGGAGGACCTTGCCGCGCAGGTCGTTGCTGTTGGCCGAGGTGCGTTGGGCGTCGAAGGCGGGGTTACGCCCGGCCCGCTCGTCGATCGGGGTGAAGCCGGCCGAGTCGAACGGGTTGGTGTCGTCGCCGGTGGACAGGTAGAGGTTGCCGGCCGCGTCGAAGTCCATGTCACCGCCGACGTGGCAGCACATGCCCCGGCTGGTCGGCACGTTCAGGATCAGCGTCTCGCTGGCCAGGTTGATGGTGTTGTCCGCGTTCACGGTGAATCGGGCCAGCCGGTTGACGCCGTCCCAGACGGCGAAGTCGGCCGGGGTGCCGGTGGCCGGCGCACCACCGCCGGGTGTGCTGAGCGGGGGCGCGTAGTAGGCGTACACCCAGCGGTTGGTGGCGAAGTTCGGGTCGGCCTTGATGCCCTGCAGGCCCTCCTCGTCACCGGTGTAGACCGGCAGGGTGCCGGCGATCTTGGTGTTGCCGGCGGCGTCGGTGTGCCGGATCACGCCGTTGCGGGAGGTGTGCAGCACACCCCGGTCCGGTAGGACGGTGAGGCTCATCGGCTCACCGGTCTCGGCCGCGCCCTTGGCCAGTTCCACCTGCTGGAAGCTGCTGGTGACGGTGGGACCACAGTCGGCGTCGATCGCGCCGGCCGCGGTCTGGATGCCGCCGAGCAGGTGCTGACGGAAGTTCGCCTCGCTGTACGACGCGTCGGTGTGCCCCAGGCCGGTGTACCAGGCTCGGCCGCCGGAGTAGTTCTGACACCAGGAGATCGGGTGGTCGGCGCCCATGCTGCCGCCGGTGTACGTGGTCTCGTCCAGGGTGGCCAGCACGTGCGCGTTGCCCCGGGGGTTGGTGCGGTAGTTGTACAACTCGTCGAACCGGCTCCACCGCTGCGGCAGCGTCGCGGTGGACGGGTGCACCTGGTCGGCGACCTTCACGGTGACGTTCTGCTCGGCCGGGTGCGACGCGAAGTACGCCCCGACCAGCCCGCCGTACCAGGGCCAGTCGTATTCGGTGTCGGAGGCGGAGTGCACGCCCACGTACCCGCCGCCGCCGGTGATGTAGCGCTCGAACGCGGCCTGCTGTGCGGCGTTGAGAACGTCGCCGGTGGTGGACAGCCAGATCACCGCGGCGAACCGGTCCAGGTTGGCGTCGGTGAACTGGCCGGAGTCCTCGGTGGCCTCGACGGTGAAGCCGTTGGCGGCGCCGAGCTGCTGGATGGCCGCGATGCCCGGGGTGATGGATCCGTGCCGGAACCCGGCGGTCTTGCTGAAGACCAGCACGGTGAACGGTGCGGCACTGGCCGTGGGTGGCGCGGCGACGATGCCGCTCGCCACGAGGATCGCGCTCAGCGCGACGCCGAGCCACGATCTCAGGGATCTGCGCACGGTGGGTCCTTTCGCAACACGGGACGGCGTGCGCCGATCACGCCTGGTGGGGGGGGCGGGACATGTGAATGCATCGTTGCGTCCCGGTAACGGGCGCGTCAAGCGCTCTCCCACGATCCATGAGAGCGCTATCTCCGCAGGTCAGAGGCGACCGTGCCAAACAAGATCGAATAACGGTTTTCCGGCCACGAACCCGGCCGGGGACCGGTGCGCGACGGCCGCGACCGCGCGTCGGCCCACCGATTAGGCAAGGCTTCCCTATCCAAATTATCCCGAAAGGGCGGCTGATGGGGAGTTGCCCTGTCATAGCCGGGTATGAAGATGGTCGGGCACCACCGACGGAAGCGAGATCGCCATGACCGACATGTTGCAGATGCCGCGGGTGCACGAGTGCACGGTCACCGACTGCGGCTACAACCACGATGGCTGCCACGCGTTCGCCATCACCATCGGGCAGCAGAACGCCAACTGCGCCACGTTCATCGACACCTCGGCGAAGGGCGGGCTGGACCGGGTCATCGCCCAGGTCGGGGCCTGCAAGCGCGCCGACTGCCAGCACAACGCCGAGCTGGAGTGCCACGCACCGTCGATCCGGGTGGGCCCGGGTCAGGACATCGCCGACTGTCAGACGTACCAGCCGCGCTGAACCCGGCGCCGGCACGGATGGGGGCGGCCGTCACGGCCGTCCCCGTTCAGCGACCGCCCGCGACCAGCTCGGCGATCATCCCCTCGCAACTGCGGACCACGACCTGCGCACCGCGCCGCTGCGCCAGCGGGAGCAACGGATCCTCCGCGCGGTCCCGCCACCGCCACTGCGCGTCGGCGGCGACCTCCCAGAGCCGCCGCACGTCGGCCTCGTGCTCGACACCGAGCCGGGCCGCGAGGCCCACCCCGTTGCCGCCGACCAACCGCTGCGCCTCGGCGGCCAACTCCGCGTCGAACCCCAGCCTGGTGTTGCGCAGCGCCACCAGCAGGCGCAACTCCCGGAACTCGTGCGCACCGGCGAGGATCTGCTCCACCGCGCCGACCAGCTCGGCGGACCCCCGGGTGGGCTCGGCCCGCAGCAACGCCTCGACCGCGGCCAGCGCGGACCGGGCCTTGAGCGCGTCGCGACGATCGATGAAACAGCGCGTCACCGACTCGCGCAGCTCGGTGAGACCGCTGCGCCGAATGAGCTCGGCGGAGAGCTTCACCCGACTGTCGAACCCACTGCGCACCAACGTGGCCGCCAACCGGACGCCGAAGAGCCCGAACCGATCCAACAGCGCCGCACGCACCTCGGTCTCCAGCCGTACCGGCAGCTCGCCACGGAGGAAGCGGTCGGCCGAGATGAGGTGGGCGTCCAACTCCGCCCGGGGCGCCTGGGCCAGGGTCGCGAGAGCGACGAAGTCCGACTCACCGAGCATCCGGCCCGCCAGGCCGATCATCCCGCTGCACGCCACGACGTTCACGCTGAGCGCGTTCACCCTCGGGTCGCGGTAGTGCCGTCGCGCGAGCTGGCGGGCGGTGAGCAGGCCGTCGATCCGACCTCCGCCGGTCTCGTCGGCCCGGGACAAGACCATGATCACGTTGACCGGTGCGGACTGGCCGACGGCAGTGTCCCGGCCGGACTCCAACACCCGCAGGTCGCTGTCGCGACCGTCGCGGGTCAGGTACAACACCGCGTCCGAATCCCGCAGAACCCGCTCCAACACCGGCGTCCGGCCCTGCTCGACGCTGCCGCCGACCGCCGGGGTGTCGATCAGCGTGATCTGCCGCAGCGCCCGCGTCGGCCACTGCACCACGATGTCGCGCACATCCCCCGCACCCCAGCCCAGATCCACCCGCAGCCCGGTCGCCGACTTCACCACCGTCAACTCCTGCGGAGGCTGACCGGCCGGATAGGCGGTGGCGCGGGGCGTCGCCCCGTCCTCGTACCAGGTGAAGGCCCCGTCCGCCCGCTCGACCGGCGCGACCTCCTCGCCCATCAACGCGTTGAGCATCGTCGACTTGCCCGATCGCCACGGCCCGACGATGGCGATCCGCAACGGCTGCTCCAACCGGGCCACCTGATGCCGCAACTCCGCGACGGCCCGAGGATTGTCCTGGTACAGCTCGATGGCCTGGTGCAGCAACCCCCAGGCCGCCTCGTCCAGGCGCACCCCCACCGTCATGCCTGCGGCTCCAGCAGCAGCGGGGCCGAGCGGGCGCCGGTCAACTGCTGCGCCTGCTCGTACACCGCGGCCAACCGGGTCATCTTCAGCCGGATCTCGCGCTGCCGCTGCTCGCGCAGGGAGGCATCGGTGTCCGCCTCCTGCTTCGCGCTGCGGAACGACTGCACGATGGCCTCCTGAAGCTCCTCGGTGAGCCCGGTGAAGTGGTCCCGCAGCATTCGCTGCACCTGCCGGGCGGCGTCGCGGCAGTCGCGGATGATCCGGACGAAGAAGTCGTCGACATGTCGCTGGATGGCCGTCTTGACGGTCGCCTGGCGGCGACGGAGCAACTGCTTGCTCTCGTCGCGGATGCTCTTGCCGCCGAAGAGCGCCCCGATGCCGACCGAGACCGGGTTGATCATCGGCATTCCGGCCAGGGTGGTCGCCAGACCGAACATCAGCATCCCGCCGTACGAGCCCTTCATGCCGGTGAAAAGCTTCTGGCCGGTGGTGAACCGGTCGATCGTCGGCAGTTGCAGCTCCGGCAGTCGCTCACCGATGTCGTCCGGCATCGTCATCGACCAGGGCGGCAGCACGTCGTAGCCGTACCTGTCGAAGTTCGCGGCCACCCTGCGGGCGATCCAGTCGCAGCGTTGGATCAGCCACTCGTGGTTCGCCTCCGCCGCCTCCACCAGGCTGCGCTCCAGCCAGTCCTGGAAGGTGTCCCAGGCGACCAACGGATCGGCGGTGTCGAACGCCTCGTCCACCGTGCGCAGGATCTGGCGGGTCCGGTCACGGAGGTCGTACTCGATGTCGGAGAGCAGGTCGGCGATCTCGTCGTTGAGCGTGTTCTGCCATCGGGTGGAGCACCGGCGCAACTCGTCGACCTCGCGCTGCGCCGCGTGCAGCCGGGAGATCGGCCCGGACTGCTCCTCCGCCTCCTGGGTCGCCAACTCGGCGCGCAGCGGTGCGGCCAACTGCTCGACCACCGTCCGGGCCACCGTCTGCACCGCGGCTCGGGCCAGGTGGTCCGCCTTGCCGGCCAGGTCGCGTTGCAGGCGGGCGATCAGCGCGGGGAAGCCGGACTCGGCGTTGAGGCCACGGTCGTCGCCCGCCGCGGCGCGCAGACGCAACGTCGCCGAGACCGGAATCAGCGTCGCCGGTACGCCGGCCTCGGCCAGATGTTGCCGGTTGCGCTCGGCGACCGTACGCCAGTCCGCCACCAGATCGGTCTTGCTCTGCACCACCACCACGTTCGGGTGCGAACGCATCAGGTGCAGCAGCATGTTCAGCTCGGCGACCGACAACTCCCGGGTGGAGTCGGAGACCAGCAGCACGGTGTCCGCGCGGGCGGGCGCGGCGACCGAGGTGGCGGCGCCGATACCGGCGACGTCGTCGGCGCCGGGAGTGTCCACCAGCACCAGCCCGGCGCCGAGCAGGGCGCGGGGCAGTCCGATCTCGACGTACGCCGGGCCGCCGCCGGGCCGACGGCCGACCAGTCCGGCCACGCTCGCCGCGACCTGGTTGAGCGCCACCGGGGTCCGCTCGACGGTCACCTCGGCGGCGCCGGTGGGGCGACCCGGGGGCGGTGGCGGGGCCTGAGCCACCGCCGCGGCGGGGGCCTCGGCGTGCCGCACCACGGTCGGCAGGACCGTCGTACGGCCGTCGCCGACCGGGCAGGCCGGAGCGTTGATGATCGCATTGATCAGTTGACTCTTGCCCTGGTTCGGTTCACCGATGACCAGGACACGCAGCGTCGGGTCCAGCAGTTGCGCGCGCTTCTGCCGCACCGTCTGGAGCAGGTCGCCGCGATTGTGCGTAGCGCACGTGCGGGCGATCTCGTCCAGCACGTCCAACCAGATCCCGGCCATCACCGCACCAAGTGTGCGGATTTCGGCTCAATTATCAAGAGGGACCGGATGTGGAACCGGGAAGGGCCGGATCGCCCGAGACGATCCGGCCCTCCGCTCCGACCGGAAATCCGGGTCAGAGCAGGCCGCCGGTGAGACCCAGCAGCCCGTGATCGGACGAGGCGTGCGAGTCGCCGCCGAGCACACCATCGGTGGCCCCGCCGGTCACGTCGCCGACCGTGTCGGTGACACCGGGGAGGAGGCTGTCCACCTGGTGCGTCACGCCACCCACCGTCGACGGCACGTCCAGCGGCGGGACCACGCCGCCGACGACACCGTCGCCATGCCCGAGGCCCAGCCCGCTGAGGGTGTCGTCGACACCCAGGGAGCTGACGACCCCGCCGATCTGGCCGTGGGTGCCGGAGAGGACACCGCCGGTCAGGTCGCCGCCGATCAGATTCGGGTCGGTGACGCCGCCGAGCAGACCGCCCGGGTCGCCGACGGCGCCGGTGACGTCACCGAGCACCGGGTCCGCGATCGCGTCGACCGGCTGCACGACGTCGGCGTCGAGGGTGTGCGCCACGTCGGAGACACCGGCCAGGTCGGTGTCGAGGCCGTACGGCCCGACGCCCAGACCGATGCCCGGCAGCACGGTGACGCCGGCCGCGGCGGTCGACGGGTCGACCGCGATGGCGCCCAGCACACCGGCCTTGACGTCCACGCCACTGGGCGAGCTGGTGATGCTGATCTGCTGTGCCACGCTCTGCAACTGACCCACCACGTCAGTGGTGTCGGTGAGCAGCGGGTCCAGCCCGAGCTGCTCGACCGGCGAGCCCAGCGGCGCGATGCCCGCCCCCGGCGCGTAGTCGACGACCAGCGGTACGACGTCCTGCACGTCGGCGGCGGTGATGTCGGTGAGCCCCGCGCCCCGCAGCGCGCCCTCGGGGTCGAGGTCGAAGGCCGACCGCGCGTCCGGGTTCGTCAGTAGGTCGAGCACGAAGTCGTGGAGCGTCTGGTGCGAGTCCATGTGCCGGTTCTCCTCGGATGTGGCATCTGCCGGTGTCGTACGTCGAGAGTGACGCTATTGCCGGGGGCGCGCTGCGGGCATCGGGGTTCAGCCCGCATCCGGGCCGGTTGAACTAGGGGCTCCGCCACCTCGTACGTTAGGGGGACAGGGGGAAACCGTCCCGACGAGATTAGGGTCCCGACCAGGGACTGATCTCTGGTACGAACGTAGGAGCCCGCGGGGTTGGCCGGGGGTGGGTCGTCGGGCAAGCCGACGCCATCGCCACCGATCGGCCTACTCACGGGGGGAGACAGAGACGATGCCGTACGTCCTGGGGATAGACATCGGAAGCACCAACACGGCCGCCGCCGTCGCACGACGACACGGCATGACCTGGACACGTCCCGAGGCCGTCCCGCTGAGCAGCGGCTCACCCCTCATGCCCTCGGTGCTGTGCCTGGCCGAGGACGGCTCGCTGCGCGTCGGGGAGCCGGCCACCGACGACGGCAGCCGCACCACCCGGGACTTCGTCCACCGGATCGGCGACGACGTGCCCGTGCTGCTCGGCGGCGAACCGTGCGCGCCGCAGACGCTGACCGCCGAACTGGCCGCGTGGGTGGTCGAGCGGGTGCACGCCCTGGAGGGCGAAGCGGCGCAGGCGATCGTGCTCAGCCACCCGGCGGGATGGCGCCCCTACCGGCGCGACGTGCTGCACCGGGCGTTGTCGGACCTCGGCCTGCGGCACGTGACGTTGCTGCCCCGCACGGTCACGGTGGCCGAGAGTCACGCCGCTCGCGGGTTCGCGGGCAGCACGGCCGTGGTCTACGCGCTGGGGGGCAACAGCTTCGAGGCGGCGCTGGTGCGGCGCACCCCGCGCGGCACGTACGAGACGTTCGGCACCCCGCAGGGCCTCGACTCGATCGGCGGCGCCGACTTCGACGAGGCGCTGGCCGAGCATTCTCGTACCCTGCTGGCCCGGGAGTTGGCCGCGAGCGCACGCCGCGGCACCCAGGCCGCGCTGCGCGGACTGCGCGCGGAGTGCGACCGGGTCAAGCGGGTGCTGACCGTCGACCTCACGGCCGACGTGGTGCTGCCCCTGCCGAGCGGCCCGGCCCGCATACCGGTGACCCGGGCGCAGTTCGAGGCCATGATCCGCCCGACCGTGCAGGCCACCGTCGATCTCCTGCTGCGGGCCGTACGGAGCGCCGACCTGACGCCGGCGCAGCTCGACGGCGTGCTGCTGGCCGGCGGCTCCACCCGCGTTCCGCTCGTGACCGAGCTGATCAGCGCGGCCCTCCCGGTGCCGGTCGAGGTGGAGCCGGACGCCCAGTTGACCGCCGCCACCGGGGCGGCGATGGCCGCCTGCCAGGTGGTGTCCCCACGCCCGCGCCAGCCCGCGCCGGCCCGCGTTCCGGCCCCGGTCAGCGGTGCCGGGCGGGCCACCCTGCCGGCACCGCGCCGGCCTCCGCACCACACCACCGTTCCGGGGGATCCGCCACCGCGGCCCCCGGTCCGGGTCCTCCCACTGGAACTGCCGAAACCGTCCCGTCTGGCGTTGGCGCGCAGCCGGGGACGCGAAGGATGACCCCAATGATCATGAATGACCTCGCCGCACCAGGGTTGACCCTGGACAAGGGGTTGCAGTCCCTGCTGGACACGGTCACGCAGCATCCGACCGGCCCCCTCGCCATCGGCGTCACCGGGCCGGGCGGGCACGGCAAGACCGCGCTGCTCGCGGAGCTGGAACGGGTGCACCAGCGGGCCGGAAACACGGTCCGCACGACCGCCCCGGAACCGGGCGACGCCGTCGACCCCGACACGGTGGTGCTCGTGGACGACGCGCACCTGCTCGACGACGCGCGGGTCGAGGCGCTGCTGCGCCTGGTCACCGCCCGTCGACACCGGTTGGTGGTCGCGCACCGCCCGTGGCCACGGTCGGCGGCGCTCAGCGAACTGGTCGACGCCCTGCGGCGCGACGGGCAGGCCGTGCTGCTCACGCCGTTCACCCGGGAGCAGACCGCCGCCTACCTCGCCGCCATGCCCGAGCTGGCCCGCCCCGCCGACCTGGTCGACTTCGTCCACACACAGACCGCCGGCGTCCCCCGCGACGTCGAACGGCTGGCCCGCGGCCTGGCCGGCGCGGAGACCCGCGCCGGCACGACGGTCGAACCACCCCGGTCCGTCGTCCTCGAATTCGGCCCGGACCTGGACGTGCAGCCCACCCCGGTACGACGACTGCTGCTCGCCGTCGCGGCCGGCGGGGCACTGCCGGTGAGCATGCTCGGCGCCCTGCTCGGTCGGGACCCGGCCGGGGTGGACGAGCTGATCGCCACCACCAGGGCCGCCGGGCTGCTCGGCGCCGACGGCCGGCTCGCGCCGATCGTTCGGCGGGCCGTCGCGACACTCAGCCCGACCACCGACCGGACGGCGATCTGGCGCCAGCTCACCGAGTTGCAACTGGCCCGGGGTGGCGCGGTGCTGCCGCTGGTCCGCTCCCTGCTCGCGGTCGGCGCGCTCGGGGACTGCCCGGCCTCGACCCTGGCCGCCGCCGCGAACGAGGCGCTCGCCGACGAGCCGGCGTTCGCCGCCGAGTTGTTCGCGGCGGCCACCGCGGCCGGACGGCCACCCAACGCCCAGCAGGCGCTGGCCGCCGCCCTCGCCGGTGACCTCGACGACGCCCTGCGGCTGGCGGACCGACTGCTGGCCACGGCCGCTCCCCCGGAACGCGCCGAGGCGGCCGTGGTCGCCGCCACCGCCCTGGCCCACCGTGGTCACGTCGGGCGCAGCGTCGAGCTGTTCCGCTGGTCGGGCACCGCGTCGGCGGCGGCGTTCGCCATCGTCGGCGGGCTCGCCACCGGCGACCCGGGCGCCACCGGCGAGTCACCGGCGGGTGACCCGGCGGGCGAACCACCGACCCTGCACGCCAGCGCCGCCCGACTGATGGCCAACGGGGTACGCGAGAGCGTGACCGGCCCGCCGACCGCCGCGCTCTCCGCGTTGGTGCAGGCCGCGGCGCTGCTGGAGCCGGACGGACGAGCGGCGCTGCTGCCGGACAGCCCGGCGGCCCTCGCCGCGTTGACCGCGGTCCACTGCGGTGAGCTGGAGATCGCCGAGCGGGTGCTGCACCGAGCGCTGGGCGCCGGTGTCGGCGGCCCGCTGATGGCTCGCCGTCACCGACTGTTGCAGGCGTGGATCCTGATGGTCCGTGGCGAGATCCACGCTGCCACCGAGCGCCTCGCCACGGTGACGCTCGACGGGCGTCAGCTGGAGTCGCGCGACCTGCTCTTCGCCGCCGCGATCCGGATGGGCATCGGCCGGCGCAACAGCGACCTCGGGGCGCTCAAGCGTGGCTGGGGGCAGGCGCTGGAGGCGGTGGTGCGGCACCCGGTCGACCTGTTCACCCTGCTGCCACTGGGTGAGCTGGCCATCGCGGGCGCGCGACTGGGTGACCTGGCCCGGCTGGAGCCGTACCTGCACCAGGCGCGTGCACTGCTGGACCGCCTCGGCAACCCGCCACTGTGGAGCGTCCCGCTGCACTGGAGTGGCCTGCACGCCGCCATCCTGACCGGCGAGCCGACGGTCGCCGACGAACACGTCGCGGCGCTGATCGCCGCCGCGGGCCACAGCCGGTACGCGGCCGTGGTCGCCGCCGCCGCGGAGAGCTGGGTGGAGGTGCTCCGCGGGGTCGTCGACCCGGTCCGGGTCGAGGCCGCCGCCCGGGGGCTGCACGACACCGGGTTGTGCTGGGACGGCGCCCGCCTCGCCGGGCAGGCCGCCATCCGCACCGCGGACCGCCGGGCGATGACCACCCTGCTCGAGTGCGCCCGCGCGTTGCAGGGGCGCCCGCCCGGCGGCCACGACGGGCAGACCCCGACAGCCGGCGCCAGCACGGCACGGGCCACCGGCCCCACCCAACAGGGGCTCAGCGACCGCGAGTACGAGGTCGCCGAGCTGGTCCTGGCCGGGTTGACCTACCGGGAGATCGGCGACCGGCTCTTCATCTCGGCCAAGACCGTCGAACACCACGTGGCGCGGATGCGCAACCGGCTGAACTGCGCCAACCGCACCGAGCTGCTGGCGCTGCTGCGCACCCTCGTCGCCGACCGGGCCAGCGACACGGCCGGGCAACCCTGGCCGCAGCGGGCGAGCCGATGACGCGTACCGACGTTCGGCTGATCCGGACCAGGCTGGCCGTGCTGGCCGCCGTGCTGATCACGCTCTGGTCGTACGCGGCCTACGTGTCCAGCCAGGACGCCGTCGACCTGCTGCGCGTACGGGCACTGGCGGACACGCTGGGTCAGCCCATCGACCGCCTGATCCTGGGTCTACAGACCGAACGCCGGATCACCGCCGAGACGATCGCCGGGGCGGGGCAGCCGACACCGGCGCTGCTCGGGGCGCGCGCGGGCACTGACCGGGCCGCCACCGAGATCCGCGCGTTCACCGAGGGCCGCGACCTGCGGCTGCTCAGCGCCGGCAGCGTCCGCGACCGGGCCGCCGAGCTGGTCCGGCGGCTCGACGGGCTGGGCACCACTCGATCCCGGGTGGACACCGGGCGGCTCGACCAGGCCGCGGCGGTCGCCGGGTACGACGAGGTGATCGACGTCGCCTTCCGGGTGTACGGCCCGGAGTGGGGCGCGTACGAGAGCGGCCTGGCCGCCGACACCCGCGCCGTGATCGCGCTGGCCCGCGCCCGAGAGTTGTTGGCCCGGGAGGACACCCTGGTCAGCGCGGCGCTGACCGGTGCACGGCTCGACGTCGACGAGCGGCGTCGGCTGACCGCGCTGGTCATCAACCAGCGGTACGCGCACGCCGAGGCGGCGGCCGGGCTCCCGGACGAGCACCAGCGACTCGCGGACGGCCCCGAGTTCGCCGCCCTGCTCGCGCTGGAGGACCGGCTGCTGGTCCAGGCGGACACCGCGAACGCCCTGTCCGGTCTCACCGTCGAAGGCTGGCGGGCCGCGGCGGACGCCGCCCTCGGCGCGCTACAGACGCTGGTGACCAGCACCGCCCGCAGCAGCGTCGAGCGGGCCACGCCGGGCGCCGCGGTGCTCGTCGCGCGTACCGGGGCGGTGGTGGGGCTCGGCCTCATCGTCGTGCTCGTGCTCCTGTTCAGCTGGGCCGGCACCGTACGACGCCTCACCGACGAGCTGACCAGGCCGTACGCCGAGCCCCTGGCTCCGGTACGGGACGCCCCGGCGCCGACCGACGGCGCCGAGCGGGAGCTGTTCCTGGGGCTGACCCGGCGCAACCAGGTTCTGCTGCGCGAGCAGCTCAGCCTGCTGGACGGGATGCAACGTCGGGAACGGTCCGCCGAGGAGACCAACGAGCTGTTCCAGCTCGACCACCTCACCACCCGGATCCGCCGCAACGTGGAGAAACTGATCACCCTGGCCGGCGCGACACCCGCCCGCCGCTGGCGACGCCCGGTGCCCCTGCTCGACGTCGCACGGGGAGCGGTCGCCGAGGTACCGGACTATCACCGGGTCCTGATCGCGCCGCACTGGCCCTGGTCGCTGGCCGGCCCCGCCGTCACGGACGTCATCCACCTGCTGGCGGAGCTGATCGAGAACGCGCTGGCCTGCTCCGCGGCGGACACCACCGTCCGGGTCAGCGGCGAGCACCGGCCGCAGGGGTGCGCCGTCCTGGTCCTCGACGACGGACCCGGCCTGGACGCCTCCGCGCTGGCCGAAGCGAACCACCTGCTCGGCAACCCGCCACCGGACGGCCCGCCCACCGGAGCGTCGGGGTGGTACGCCGTCGCCGTCCTGGCCGGCCGCTGCGGCGCGCACGTGTCGCTGCGTCGCAGCCAGCGCGGCGGAACGGCCGCGATCGTGCTTCTGCCGGCCCGGCTGGTCACGGTCACCGACGCCGGCCGGGCACCGGCCGCCGCAGCACCTGACACCCCGCACCCACCGGCCCGCACCGGCGCCGACCTACCTGACCCGAGCGGCGACGGCGCGCTGCCGACGCGGGTCCGCCACACCGGGCCGATCGGCCCGGGACACGGCAGGACCAGCCTCGACACGGTCGAGTTGCCAGTCGCGAAAACAGCAAGGAGACATCAATGACGTCTGCAGTGGTCACCGAGGACGGCCTGACCGACGCCCTGAACCGCCTGGTCGACCGGGTGCACGGCGCGGAGTTCGCCGTCGTCCTCTCGCCGGACGGGTTGCCGCTCGGCGGCTCCCGACGGGTGGAGGCGAAGCTTGCCGAGCAGATCTCCGGCGTGGTCGCCGGCCTGATCGCGTTGGGGCTGGCCGCCACCCGGGTCTGCGAGGCGGGTCGGCTGCGCCAGATCGTGGTGCAGATGTCGCGGGCGTTCCTGTTCATCGCCACCATCCCGAACGGGACCATCCTCACCGTGCGGATCGCCGGTGACGACGTCGAGGTCGGCGACATGGCGTACGAGGTGGCGCTCTTCGTGGGGCAGGCCGAGCAGCACCTGCCGATCACTCTGGGACCGGCCTCGTCGGTGACGATCGGGGACACTGGTGCTCACCAGCGGCACCCCTGACGAGGCGTGGTACGACGACGACGCGGGGCCGGTCGCCCGTCCCTACACCATGACCGGTGGGCGCACCGCGCCCACACGCGGCCAGTTCGACCTGATCTCACTGGTGGTCGCCCGGCGGGGTGTCACGCCCCGCACACCGCTCTTCCCTGAACAGGCGCGGATCGTCGAGCTGTGTCACCATCCAGTGTCGGTGGCTGAGGTCGGTGCCGAGTTGGACCTTCCGGTGGGGACCGTCCGGGTGCTGCTCGGCGACCTACTCGCGGCCGGGTTGATCGAGACGCACCAACCGCCGATGCTGTCGGAGCTGCCGACCGAGGATCTGCTTGAGGCGATACTCGTCGGGCTTCGCGCTCTGTGACCGGGCAGGTGCCAAGCGCGACCCGGACGGATCGGGGTCGCGCACCCGGCGACGAACTGAAGGAGAAACAGGCAGTGCCGGCAACACCATCCCAACCACGCCGTACCGTGGCGATCATCCTGCTGGATCGGGTCGTGGCCCTCGTCACGGCCACACGGCGGGTGCTCACCGGTCGGGAGGACGTCTCGCGGGCCACCTGGGTGGCCGTCCTCGCGGCGCTGGGGGTGCTGATCGCGACGGCCGTGTCCGTCGTCGGGGTGCTGCGTACGCCGGAGAAGCTGACCCCGGTGACCCTGGACCCGCCGCCGTCGACGGAGCAGGTGGGCACGTCGCCGCCCGGTACGCCCCGGGCGCAGGCGCGACCGGCGCTCACCAGCCCGGCGGCGCCCGCTCCCCCGCCCGCCTCGGCCGCCTCCGTCCCACCGGCAGTCGCGGCGTCGACTAGGCCCACACCGACCGGTACGACCGCCGCGCCCACCCCGGCGGCCCTGAACGCCGACTTCGCCGTCGCGGACAACGCGCTGCTCAGTTACGGCGCGGTCGTGACGATCAACAATCCCGGGTCGGTCCCGGCGGCACAGTGGACGTTGGTCGTCACCCTGCCCCGAGAGTCGCTGGGGATCAGCGGGGTCGAGGGCGCACGGGCCAGCCGGGACGGCGCGGTGTGGACGTTCGTGCCGGACGGCGAAGCCGGTCAGGTGCCGGGCAGCGCCTCGCTCCGGGTGACGTTCCGGGTCAACGGCTCGTTGACCGGATCGGCTCCCAAGGCGTGCACCATCGACGGGGTCGCCTGCGCCGGTCTGCCGAACTGACCGGCCGCGCGGTGCGCGGCCTGCCAGTCGAACCCGGGGCCGTACACCCGTCGGACTTCCCCACAGCCGGACGAGGCCGTAGGCGGCGATGCCGACCGGTCCGGCGATCACATAGTGCGCAGCGCGTCTCATGCCCGCCGTCATCGGGGCGTCGGCGTCCGTCCGGCCTGCGGGAGCTTCCGCCGCGTAGCCCTGGGTTCCGGCTCAGGTCTCCCATGGGCCCTGAGTGACCGGGCGCCGGTCAGGGGCGGAACGGCCTGCCGGCCAACGCGGAGTCCTCCGGGAAGGCCAACGAGCTGAAGAACTTCTCCGTCTCGGCACCGCGAATGCTCTCGATCTTCGCCAACAGCGCTTCGGTCGCCTCGTAGGCCCGCTGCTCCCGCTCGGCTGGGTCGGTGGTCGCCTCGGCACGGCCGAACGCGAGTCTCCACTGGTTGCTGGCCTCGATGAGCCCGAAATGGGTACGCCGCAGCAGCGCCCACATCTGATCCCACTGATAAAAGGTCCGTAGTGCGGTGGCGGTCGCGATGACGACGCCCGAGACCGCGATTACCAGATTCTTACCCGGATAGCTGAAGCCGGCCAGCAGCGGCAACGACGCACTGACGACGATGACCAGGATGCCGGTGGAACGGAACAGTCGACGGTGCCATTTCGCCCGCCAGTCGTAATGGTCCCTGAGTTTGTCGACGCTGTCCTGTGCCAGGGCGCGATAGACCTGTAACGGATCGCCGGGAGCCCCGTTCTGCGACTCGGCGAGCAACCCGCTCTGTCCTCGGTCAACAGACACGTCACGATGCTAGGTGCTGCCCATGCGACGGTCTATAGCCCGAGAATACGATGTTGTCGGAGTATTGACGGGCGAAAGTCTCCTGCTCCGGTGAAGCGACCGGCCAGGCGATCACCGGAACACCGCGCCGACGCCACCACGCCGTCAGACCGGACGGAAACGCGTCCACCTCGTACGCCAGAAAATCAGGTCGGGTGACCAGGTTGCTGACCATACTGCGGCCCACCATCCGGGTCAGCGGCCCGGCGGTGCGCAGCAGTCCGCAGATGCGCCCCACCGGAACCCGGCGATGCGGCGCCATCTTCCGCACCGCCATCCGCAGCGCCGCCACCAGCAACGGGTCGAAGGATTCGACGGCGTACCTCCCCGAATAGTCGGCGGTCTGCCGCAGCACCTCGTCGACGAGATCGAAGTTGAGCCCGAGCATCGGCCGTTTCAACTCGATCAGCAGGGGCACCCGTCCGGCGACCCGATCCAGCACCTGCGACAGCGTGGGCACGACCTGGTCGGTGCCGAGCAACCTGAGCCGTTGCCGATCGGCCGGCGTCAGCGCCGCGGTGTCGATCGCCGCACCGGTGAGCGCCGTCAATTCGTAGTCGTGCACGACCACGAGCTCACCGGAGCGGGTGAGCTGCACGTCCAACTCGCAGGCGTAACCCGCGTCGGCAGCCGCCTCGAACGCCGCGAGCGAATTGGCGGGTCGATCGTCGCCGGTCAGTCCACGGTGCGCGATCGGGATGTCGAGCAACCAGCGGTCGTCGGACGCCACACGTTCCTCCTGAGCTTCCGAGACCGGGCTGCCACACGCCGGAACGGGCCGCGCGGAAAGGTTTTCGCGTACCTTACAGCGGTCGGCCCCACGGCGACGGCGGGCGACGTACCCGGCCCCGGACCGGCCGGTGGCGAGCATGTTTCATGCTGGAATGGTGATCCGTTTCGTACTGAACGTGCTGTGGCTCGTGTTCGGCGGTGGCATCGTGCTGGCGGTCGGTTACGGCATCGCCGCACTGATCTGCTTCGCCCTGGTCATCACCATTCCGTTCGGTGTCGCGTCGCTGCGCCTCGCCGTCTACTCGCTGTGGCCGTTCGGCCGCACCCTGGTGCCCAAGCCGGGCGCGGGTGTCGGTTCCGGTGTGGCCAACATCCTCTGGGTGGTGCTGGCCGGATGGTGGCTCGCGCTCTCCCACATCCTCGCCGGCATCGCCCTCTGCGTGACGATCATCGGGATCCCGTTCGGCATCGCGAACTTCAAGCTCGTACCGGCCGCGTTCTGGCCGCTCGGCCGCGAGGTCGTCGAGGCACCGTGACCCACTCCGGCCCGGTCCACAGCGGACCGGTTCCGGTCACCCGCAGCACACACCGCAGCTAACCCTCATCCGACGCTAAGACCGCCGTCACGGGTCGTTCCTAGCGTGTGCGGGCATGGCGACACCACCCGTCGTCGCCGTGCTGAGCAGGAACGGGGTTCGCATGCCACCGCCGACGTCCGCCACCCGACCGACAGGTGCCGCCGCCTGGTTGAGCTGCGCCGCGCCGCGGCCGGCCGCCCGACTGCGGCTGGTCTGCCTCCCGTACGCCGGCGCCGGCGCCGGCGCGTACCTGCCCTGGCCGACGCTGCTCGGCGACGACGTCGAGGTGTGGACCGCGCAGCTGCCCGGCCGCGAGCGCCGGATGGCCGACCCGCCGCTGAGCACGATGGCCGACCTGGCACCCCCGCTGGTCGACGCGATCGTCGAACGGGTGCCGGCCCCGTACGCGATCTTCGGGCACAGCATGGGCGCCCTCATCGGGTACGAGCTGGCCACCCGCCTCGTCGCCCGGGGCGGCCCGGCACCGCAGCGACTGGTGGTCTCCGCGGCGCGCCCGCCGCAGGACAACGCACCGATCGGTACGGCGTACCGCCTCGACGACGCGATGCTGACCCGGTGGATGGGTGACCTCGGCGGGGTGCCCGACGAGGTGTTCGCCGACCCGGACCTGCTGGCGCTGATCCTGCCCACCCTACGAGCCGACCTGACCGTCGTGGCGTCGTACCGACCGAGCACGGTGACGCCTCTGCCGCTGCCCGTGGACGCGGTGGCGGCGGCCGACGACCCGCTGATCAGCCCGGACGACATGGCCGGCTGGGCCGCCTGCACCACCGCCGGGTTCTCGCTGACCGTCGTGCCCGGGGGCCACCTCTACCTGAACGACTCTCCTCCCCCGCTGGCCCGCCTGCTCGCCGGAACCCCGGCGACGCGGGGCACGGACGTCGAGGGGGGCACCCGGTGAGCCAGGACCTGCACCCGGATCTCGCCGGCCTCACCCCGCAACAGCGGGAGTTGCTGGCCCTGCGACTGCGCCAGGCCCGTGCGCGGCGGCCGGACGCCACCACCGCGTACCCGCTCTCCTTCACCCAGGAGCAGCTCTGGTTCCTGGACCGGCTGGAGCCCGGCACCCCGGTCTACAACGTGCCGTTCGCCGAGCGGATCACCGGCCGGCTGGACGTCGCGGCGTTGCACCGGGCGATCAACGCGGTGGTGGCCCGGCACGACGCGTTGCGCATCGTCTTCGTGCCGACCGACTCCACCGTCACCCAGCGGGTCCGCGAGGCCGTGGAGCTGCCGCTGCCGGTGGTCGACCTGACGGCCCTGCCGCCGTCGCAACGGCAAGCCGCCGCCGACCGGGAGACCGCGGCCCACGCGGCGATCCGATTCGACCTCACCACCGGCCCGCTGCTCGCGCTCCGGCTGCTCGCCCTGGCCGACAACGAGCACCTGCTGCTGGTGACCGCCCACCACATCGTCTTCGACGCCTGGTCGGCCGGGGTGTTCGTCGACGAGGTGGTGGGCTGGTACGGCGAGTTCGCCGGTGACGCCCCGGCCGGGCTTGCGGCACTGCCCACCCGGTTCGTCACGCACGTCGCCGCCCGCCGCCGGCCGGAGGCCGAACGTGAACTCGCCGGACACCTGGCGCACTGGCGGGAGCGGCTCGCCACCGCGCCGGCCCGCTCGACGCTGCCGCCGGACCGCCCCCGGCCGCCGGTGCAGACCCACCGGGGCCGCAGCCTGCCCTTCACGGTCGACGCCGAGACGACGGCGGCGCTGGGCGGGCTGGCCCGGTCGGCCGGCGTGACCGTCAACGCGGTCGTCCTGGCCGGGCTCAGCGCCCTGTTGCGGCAGGCCACCGGTCAGGACGACCTGCTGCTCGGCATGCCCGCCGCCGGGCGGGCGAGCACCGACCTGGAACCGCTGATCGGTTGCTTCGCCAGCATGGTGGTGCTGCGGGTGGACGCGACCGGCGACCCGACGGTGCGGGAGTTGGCCCGCCGGGTCCACCGCACCGTCAGCGAGGCGTACGCCCACCAGGAGGCCCCGTACGCGCGGGTGGTGGAGGAGGTCCGCCCGGTCCGCGACCCGAGCGTGAACCCACTGTTCCAGGTGCTGGCCACGATGACCGATGGCGGCGTGGCACAGCGACAGGCGGCCGGCGTCACCTTCACGCCGGTGGCCGCCGAGAACGGCCTCACCGACTTCGACCTGTTCGTCAGCCTGACCGCGCACGGCGACCGGATCGAGGGCGCGGTCGACTTCAACGCCGACCTTTACCTCGACGAGACGATCGCCGCGACGGTGGGCCGTCTACCGGAGTTGCTGTGCGCCATGGCGGACGCCCCGCAGCGGCCGTTGTCGCAGGTGCCCGGGCTGCGCCGGCAGCGGATCGCGCTGGCCGCCACGTTCACCGTCGACCCGGTGCGCGACCCGGTGGAGTTCTGGCTGCGCTTTCTGCGGGTGCCCGCCTCGGTCGAGCTGGTCGGCTACGGGCAACTGGTGGCGCACCTGCTCGCCGGGCCGCCGGCCGACGCGACCGTGTGCCTGCTGCGTTGGGAGGACTGGCTACGCCGGCAGGACCGCGACGCCGGGGAGGCGACCCTGGACGCCGCGATGGACGACCTTGCGGCGGCGGTGGCGGCGTACCGGCGGCGAAGCGAGGCCCCGCTGCTGCTGGTGGTCTGCCCCGCATCGTCGGGTGTGGACCGACGCCGGTCGGACGGTCGGCTCGACGACCGACTGAGCGTACTGGCCGCACAGACGCCGGGCGTGCACGCGGTCTGGGCCGCCGACCACGCGGACAGGTACCCGGTCAGCGAGGTGGGCGACGAACGCGCCGACGAGCTGGGGCACGTGCCGTACACCGGCGAGTACTTCGCGGCGCTGGGCACGATCCTGGTACGCGAGCTGCGCCGGGCCGCCGGTCAGCCGCACCGACAGGTGCTGGTCGACGGTGCTCGACTGCCGGTCGAGCGGCTCGCCGAGGCGCTGCCCGGCCACCAGGTGCGCGCCTGCCCGCCCGACGGCCTGGCCGCCGCGCTGGCCGACGCCGACCCGGCGAGCACGGTGGTGCTCGACACCGACCCGGAGACGGTGGCGGCGCTTCGGCGCGACAACCCGGACGTGGTGGCGCTCACGGTGCCCGCCGGGTGGGACGAGGCGCGCCGATTCCTCGCCCACGTCTGGCCGCTGGACCCGCCCGGCCCGCAGACCCACAGCGAACTGGCCGCGCCGATCGGGCCGGAGCGGGCCGCGTACCTGATCGAGGGATTGAGCACGGCCGCCGCGGTGGCCGAGCGGAGTCGACCCGCACCGACCCGGACGGCCGGCCCGGACGACGCGGAGACGGTCGCGCCGCGCACCCCGACCGAGCAGCGACTGGCCGACCTGTGGGCCAGCGCGCTCGGCGTCGACCAGGTGGGGGTGACGAGCGACTTCTTCCGCCTCGGCGGTCACTCCCTGCTCGCCACCCACCTGCTGTCCCGGGTGCAGGCCGAGTTCGGCCGGGAGGTGTCGCTCTACACGCTGTTCACCAACCCGACCGTGGCCGCGCTGGCGGCGCTGCTGGACGCCGACGACACCGACACCACCGCGCTCGCCCCACTGACCCCCGCCGCGCCCGGCACACCCGCCGTCGCGTCGTCGGCGCAGGTCCGGCTCTGGGCCCTCGACCAGCTCGGCGACGACGTGGTCCGGCACAACACCACCGCCGCGCTGGAGCTGCGCGGCGACCTCGACGAGGCGGCGCTGCGCCGGGCGCTGAACGACGCGCTGGCCCGACACGAGGTGCTGCGGACCACCTTCCGGGATCGGGGCGGCGAGCCGGAGCCGGTGGTGCGGCCGTACCTGGACCCGTGGCTGGAGACGCTGGACCTGACCGGGCTGCCGACGGCGAAGCAGGCCCGCGCGCTGCGGCGGGCGGCCGGCGACCTGGCCGCCCACCGGTACGACCTGGCCGCCGGCCCGCTGCTGCGGGCCCGCCTGGTCCGGCTGCCCGAGCACCGCTGGCACCTGCTGCTCGGGATGCACCACATCGTCTGCGACAACACCTCGTGGAGCATCCTGCTCGACGAGGTCGCCACCCGGTACGCGCACCACGCCACCGGCGCCGACGGGCCGCTGCCGCCGCTGCCGGTGCAGTTCGCCGACTACGCCCGCCACCAGCGCGACTGGTTGACCTCGACCGAGGTCGAGCCGCACCTGACGTACTGGCGGGATCGGCTGCGGGACGCGCCGACCCTGCTGGAGCTGCCCACCGACCACCAGCGCCCCGAGGAGCGCTCCGACGCGGCCGGCTACCAGTCCCAGCGGTTGGCCACCGGTCTCGGGGCGGCCGTGCGAGAGGTGGCCCGCGCCGAGGGCGTCACCCCGTTCGCCGTCCTGCTGGCCGGCTTCGCCGCCCTGCTGCACGCCGAGAGCGGTCAGTCCGACCTGGTGCTCGGCGTGCCGACGGCGGGCCGGGAACGGGCCGAACTCGCCCCGCTGATCGGCTGCTTCGCCGACCTGCTGCCACTGCGGGTCGACGTGGCCGGGCGGCCCACGTTCCGTCAACTGGTGGCTCGGGCGTACCGGACGGCGCGGGAGGCGTACCGGCACCAGGGGTTGCCGTTCGCGTCCATCGTGGAGGCGCTGGGCCTGCCCCGGCAGGCCGCGCACCACCCGCTGTTCCAGTGCGTGCTGAACGTCATCGACGGCCCCGACGAGGTGCCGCGGTTCGCCGGGCTGACCGCCACCGGTGTGGAGGTGCCGAGCGTCGGGGTCGACTTCGACCTGTTCCTCAGTCTCAGCTGGCAGGGCGACGAGTTGCACGCCGACCTGGCGTACCGCGCCGACCTGTTCGCACCGGAGCGGATGGTCCGGCTGCTGACCGGGCTGGGGCGGGTGCTCGACGACGGGGTGCGGCGACCGGACCAGCCGATCGTCGGAGCGGCCCGACCCGTGTCGGCCGCTCGACGGACCACGCCGACGGCGCCCCGCCTGGTGGTGGGCGGCACGGTCGAGCTGCCCGAGCTGGCGGCGACCGTCCGCTTCTGGACGCGACTGCTCGGCCTGCCGCACGTCCTCGGCCAGCTACCCTCCGGGGCGCTGCTGCGGCTGCTGCGCGACCCGGTCGCCGGCCTCGCGACCTCCGCCCGCGATCGGAACGTGCTGGTGCTGAGCTGGGCGGACCGGCTGCCGCCCGGTCCGCTCGGCGCGGCGGTCGGCGGGCTGCGTGACTTCCACGCGGAGCTGCTGGCGGCGGTGGACGCCTACCGCGCCTGGAGCGCCGCCCCGCTGACGATCGCGGTCTGCCCGGCCACTCCTGCCTACCGGACAGCACCGTGGGACGCGCTCTTCACCGAGCTGACCGGGGGGCTGCGCGACGCTCGGCCCGGTCTCGACGTGGTGTCGGTCGAGGCGTGGGCGCGCCGCTACCGGGTGCCGGAGCTGAACGCCGGCGACGCGTGGTCGCCGGAACTCGCCGTGGTCGCCGGGACCCTCCTGGTACGCCGCGCGGTGCGGCATCCGGCGCTGCGCCGGCTGGTCGTACCGGCCGGGCCGACGTCGCGGCAGGCGGAGCTGGCCCGGCTGCTCGCCGCCCAGGCCCGGACCGGGCGCGAGGTGCTGCTCAGTTCGACGCCGCAGGCCCCGGAGCTGTCCGCGCTGCTCGCCGCCGACATCATCAGGTACGCCCCGACGCCGCCCGTCGACGCGACCACGCTGCTCCTGCACCCGGCCACCGAACCCGGCCCCCCGGACACCCTGGCGCTGCCGTTCGACCCGGAGACCGGGCCGGCGCCGGTGCTGCGCGGCCTCTGGTCGCTCGACAGCGCCGGCACGAGCGATGCCGCCCGGTCCACGGACACCGACGAGCCGGTCGACCGGATTGCGCCGGGTCTGCTGGCCGAGGTGGCCACCGAGCTGGCCGACGCGGCGGCGGTGCGGGTCGCCGTCGCCGACGGGTACCGGCGGTCCGCCGACCGGGCCGCCGCCGCCCCGCGTACCGAGCGGGAACGGCAGCTCGTAACGATCTGGTCGGAGTTGCTGCGCACCAACCAGCTCGGCATCCACGACGACTTCTTCGCCGTCGGCGGCGACTCGCTGCTCGCCATGCAGTTGGTGGCCCGCTGCGCGACGGTCGGCATCGACGTCACGCCCCGTCAGCTGGTCCGCCACCCCACCGTCGCCGAGCTGGCCGCCAGCCTCGGTGAGCAGTCGGCGACCACGCTCGACGCCGAGCAGGGCGAGGTGCGCGGCGACGCGCCGCTGACCGGGGCGCAACGCTGGTTCACCGATCTGCTCGCGCCCACGATGGCCCGGCCCGCCCTGTTCAACCACCCCTACTACCTTGAGCTGGCCCGTCCGCTCCCCACCGACCTGCTCCGCGAGGCGGTACGCCGGCTGGTCGCCCAGCACGACGCGCTGCGACTGCGGTTCGTACGGCTCGCGGACGGCGGCTGGCGACAGCAGCACGCCGACCCGACCGACGCGGTCCCGTTCGTCAGCCACGACCTGACCGGCCTGCCGGCGCAGGACCGGGAGGCGGCGGTGCAGGCGCGCTGCGCCGAGGCGCAGACCTCGTTGGATCTCGAACGCGGCCCGCTGACCCGGGTGGCGCACTTCCGGCTCGGCCCGGAGCTGCCCGACCGGCTGCTGATCGTCAACCACCACCTGGTGGTGGACGCCGTGTCCCGTGGGCTGCTCCTGGCCGACCTGGAGACCCTGTGCGGCCAACTGGAACGCGCCGAGGAGCCGGTGCTGCCGCCGAAGACCACGTCCTACCGGGCGTGGGCGCGGCGGCTGGCCGAGTACGCCGGTTCGACGCGGCTCGCCGAGCAGCTGCCGTTCTGGCTGGCCCAGGCGGATGACGGTGTGCTGCGCCGACTCGCGGACGAGCCGGAGACCGGGCCGTTCCGCCTCGGTGACCTGGGCTTGGCCACCGTGACGGTGGACGAGGCGGCCACCAACGGGCTGCACGCCGCCGCGCGCCGGCTGGGGGCCAGTGTGCGGGACCTGCTGGTGTGGGCGGTGGTGGCCACCATCGCCGGGCGCACCGACGGGGGTGCGATCACCGTGGCCACCACCGGGCACGGCCGGGAGCCGCTCTTCGACGACCTGGACGTCAGCCGCACGACCGGCTGGTTCCAGGTGCTCTATCCCCTGCGGTTGCAGCTGCCCACCACCGTCGACCCGACGCGTTCGGCGCGCTCGGTGATCCGGCAGCTCGCCCGGGTGCCGGACAACGGCATCGGCTACGGGCTGCTGCGGTACCTCTGCCCCGACGAGGAGGTACGCGCCGGGTTGGCCGCGACGGCAGCGCCGACGGTCGCGGTGAACTACATGGGTGGCTTCGGGTTCGACGACGTCGCCCCGGCCAACCAACTCCTCGACGTCTGCGCGGCGCCGTTCGGGCCGACCGAGGACAGCGACGGGCACTGGCCCTTCCCCTTCGACGTGACCGGGTCGCTCACCGGCCGCCGGCTCCGCGTCGACCTGAGTTACGCCACCCCGGCCTTCCGGTCGGGGTCCGCTGAACAACTGCTCGACGGCATCCGGACCAGCCTGTTGCGCCTGGCCGGAAACCACGGGCAACCGCCACGGCAGTAGGAGGAGACCCCCATGGCGTTCCGACGCCCGACCCGGTTCGCCGGGTTCACCACGATCTGGTTCGGCCAGCTGCTGTCGGCGCTCGGCACCCGGATGACGAACTTCGCCCTGAGCATCTGGGTGTGGGACGCCACCGGCCGGGCCTTCGACCTGACCATGCTGATGGCGTTCGCGTTCGGCGCGACGGTCATCTTCAGCCCGATCGCCGGCGCGCTTGTCGACCGGTGGGGGCGGCGGCTGACCATTGTGCTCAGCGACGTCGGGTCCGCGATCACCACCGCCGCCGTGCTGCTGCTGTTCCTCACCGACTCGGTCGAGGTGTGGCATCTCTACCTGGTCAACCTGGTCACCGGCGCGTTCCTCGCGTTCCAGCTGCCGGCGTACCAGGCGACCATCACGGTGATGATGGAGAAGGGCCAGTACCCGCGGGCCAACGCCATGATGTTCGCGGTCCGGACCATCCCGGTGATCTTCGCTCCGGGCTTCGCCGCCGCCCTGCTCGGCCTGATGGACATCAAGGTCATCCTGTTCATCGACGCGCTGTCCTACGTGGTGGCGATCGGCGCGGTGTTGCTGGTGCAGTTGCCGCCGAGGCCCCGCTCGACCGAACCGGACGACGCCGGCTTCTGGTCGGACACCATCTACGGTTTCCGCTACATCCTGGCCAGCCGGGCGTTCACCGGGCTGGAGATGATCATGTTCGCCATCAACGTGCTCGCCGCGGTCGGTTTCGCCCTGCTGGTGCCCCAGATCCTGGCCCGCACCGACAGCAGCGCCAACGCGGTCGGGTTGGTGCAGACCATCGGCGCGGTCGGCGGCGTTGCCGGCGCCCTCCTGCTGGGACTGCTACCGAACACCCGGCACAAGATCCGGCGAATGCTCATCGCCATCCTGGTCTTCAGCGTCCTCGGCCGGATCGTCTACGGCGTCGGGGACAGCATCATCGTCTGGTCGGTCGCCCTGCTCTTCCTGCACCTGTCCATCCCCTTCATCGACGGCTACGCCCAGTCGGTCTGGCAGGAGAAGGTGGAGCCGTCACACCAGGGCCGGGTCTTCGCCGCACGACAGTTCATCGAGGACCTGGCGTACCCCGGCGGCACCGCGCTGGCCGGCATCGCCGCCGACCGCTGGTTCGAGCCGATGATGCGCGACGGCGGGCCCGGGGTGCCGTACTTCGGCTGGTTGGTGGGGAGCGGGCCGGGCGCCGGCATGGGGCTCATCTTCGTGATCGTCGGCCTGTTCGGCATCGGCGTCGCGGCGGCCGGCTTCGCCTCACCGAGCATCCGCCGGATGGAGGTCGACCTGCCCGACTACGACGAGACCCCCGCCGTGCCGGCCCCGCTGCCCGCACCGACCGGCACCGACGAGCTGACCGACGACCGCGCGGTGGTGGCGAAGTGACGCTCACCGAGGTGGTCGCCGGGGTGCTGGAGGTCGACCCGGCCGAGGTGACCGACGACTCCGGACCGCAGACCATCGGCACCTGGACGAGCCTGCGGCACCTGCAACTGGTCGTGACGCTCGAGGAGGTCTACGGGCTCTCCTTCGCCTTCGAGGACATCCGCGACGTGCGCAGCGTCGCCGACCTGCGCGCGGTGCTGCGGGCCAAGGGAACGGAGGCGACATGAGCGCCGACCTGCTCGCCCGGCGTACCCGCTGGCAGGCCGTCACCCGACAGCCCCCGACGCCGGTGCTGCGCGTGGCGCTGCTGGCCAGCTACACGGTGGACCCGCTGGTGCCGTACCTCGGGTTGGGCCTGCACGACGCCGGGGTGCCCGCCGACCTCAGCGTCGGTCCGTTCCAGCAGGTCGTGCAGCAGTGTCTGGCCACCGACGGCTTCCTCGCCGACGCCCGGCCGGACGTGCTGGTGGTGGCGCAGCGCCTGGAGGAGGCCGGCGATCCCGGCCCGGCCGGCGCCGGCTGGACGACCGAACTGCTGGCCGGCGCGGAGGCGGCGGTCAGCGCCGCGCGTCGCCGGGGCGCACTGCTGGTGTACGTGCTGCCGGCCGTCCCCGGCACCCGCCCGCACGGCCCGGCCGACGCGATGCGCGCCGACGGCGTGACCGCCAGCGCCACCGCGGTACGGGAGCGCCTGCGCGACCGGTTGGCCGGCGACCCCGGGGTGTTGCTCGTCGACGCCGACGAGGCGGTACGGACCGTGGGCGACGGGCGGGCGTACCACCCGGCGCTGTTCCGGTTCGCCAAGGTGCCGTACGTCGAGGAGGTCTTCGCGCGCCTCGGTGCCGCCGTGGCCACGCTGGTAGGCGGCTTCTTCGGCGCGGTCTGCCGCGCGCTGGTGCTCGACGGCGACGGGCTGACCGGCGCGGCGCACCTGCTGCCGGCGCTGCGGGAGCTGCGCGACGCCGGGGTACCCGTGGCGCTGCGCGCCAGCGGCCCCGGATGCTTGTCGAACGGCGACACGGTGGACCTGCTGCCCGCGCTGAACGGCTGGGTCACCGACGACCGACCGCTGGCCGACCAGCTCGCCGAGATCGCCGCCGAGCTGGACGTGACGACGAACCAGCTGGTGCTGGCCGGCGTCGGCCCCGCCGAGGGCAACCCGGTGGCACGCCGCGTGACGCTCGGCACCGACCCGCGGGGCTGGTCGGAGGAGCTGCGCGCGGCGCGGCTCACCGACCGGCTGCCCAGCCGACGCTGGAGCGGTGGCGGCACGCCCGCACCGGCCAGCGCGCCCACCACGCTGTCGCTCGACGACTTCGTGGCCGGGCTGGACGTCCAGGTCGACTACCGACCGGTGAGCGCCGACGACATCGCCGAGGTCGCCGAGGTGGTCGCCCGAGCGCACGACTTCGCCCTGGCTCCGGCCCCACCGGCAGCCGCGCTGGCCGAGCGGGCCGGTGACCTGCTGGCCGTACGCGTCCGCGACCGGCTCGGCGACTACGGCACCTCGGGGCTGGTGGCGCTCGACCGGTCCGTGCACCGCTGGACGGTCGACGTCTTCTCACTCTCCTGCCCGGTGCTCGGCAAGGGCGTGGAAGCGGCGGTGCTGCGCGAGCTGACCCGGCGGGCCGGGCGGGCCGGGGCCGACGAGGTGCTGGTCCGCTGGACCGACACCGGCCGCAACGGCACCGCCCGGCGCTTCCTGGCCGATCTGGACGCCGTGGCGTCCGCCGATCCGCAGGTCCGGCTGCGGGCCGCTCGCCCCGACGGCGACGGTGCCGACGCGGCAGCGGCAGCGGCGGGCCGGGGTACGGCGGTGCGGCGATGAGCGGGCCACCGCCGGTCGGCGTCGGGGTGGCCGCCCTGGCCCACGTGCTCGGCGAGCAGGTCGACGTGGCGTCGGCCGCCGCCGCGTACACCGAGGACCTGGACCGGCTGCGGTCCTGGGAGTACCGGGGTTTCCACCGGGCCGGCCCCGGCGTCGGGGTCACCGACCTCGCGGTGGTGGCCGGCGGCACCGCGCTGGACCGGGCCGGGTTGTCCGCCGCCGACGTGGACCTGGTGGTGCTGGCCATCCCCGACCTGGCCGAGTACCTCTACTGGGACCCGGCCGCGCACACCCAGGCACGGCTCGGCGCGCACCGGGCCGAGGCGGTGCTGCTCAACCAGGCCTGCGGAGGTGGGGTGGCCGCGTTCGACACGGTCGCCGGCCGGTTCGCCACCCACCCCGAGTACCGGACGGCGTTGCTGATCGGTGGGAACCGGGTCTGTGAGCCGTACTGGAACCGGATGGAGGTCAACACCAGCATCTTCTCCGACGGCGCGGCGGCGGCCGTGCTGGTCCGCGACCACGACCGGTGCCGCTGGTTGGCGACCGAGACGATCAGCGACGGCCGGTACGCGGGCTTCATGCGGATGCCGGTCGGCGGGGCGGCGCAGCCCTTCACCCCGGAGGGCGGCGCTCCCCGCGTCGGCGACCCGGCGGACCGGCTCAACGAGTTCTTCGCCGGTGACGTGCGCAGGATGTTCGCGTTCGTCGCCACCATCCGGGACCGCAACCGGCGGGTGGTGGAGGCGGCGTGTGACCGGGCCGGCGTGACGCTGGCCGACGTCCGCCGGTTCGTGCACTTTCACGACAACGCCCGGCAGTTCGCCGAGCTGGCCAAGGACCTCGGCGTGGAGGTGGAGCGGACGAACGTCGAGCTGGCCCTCGCGCACGGCCACGTCGGCTGCGCCGACCAGCTGATCGGGCTGGAGCGCCACCTCGACACCGGGGAGCTGACCGAGGGGGACCTGGTCGCCCTGACCAGCACCGGCAGTGGCATGCACTGGGTCTGCACCCTGCTGCGGGTCTGACCGGCCGTGCCCACGACGGCGGCGCCGTGACCGGCCTGTCGACAACGATCCCGCCCGGCGGGAGAGGAAGGAAGAGGCAATGAGAGTCGAGGAGGTCCTTCTGCGGATCCGCCGGCTGCGCCGCCCCGACGCGCCCGCGGATCCGGAGCTGGCACCCGGCCTGGTCCACCTGGACGACGCGGCGGTCACCACCGTCGCCTCCGCCGGCCGGCTGCTCGCCGACGTGCCGGCCGAGAAGCTGTCCAGCCCGGACTTCCCGCTCCGGCCGCTGCGGGTCGCGATCACCGGCACGTTCACCCCGGGGACGGTCGAGCCGCTGCTGCGGGTGGCGTTGCTGCGCATCGGTATCGCCGCCGAGATCCACGTCTCCGGCTTCGACCAACTCGTCCTCGACCTCAGCGACCCGGGTTCGGCGCTCGCCGAGTTCCGGCCGGACGTCACGCTCTGCCTGCTGCACGACGGCTGGTTCCTGCCCGCCGAGTGGGACCCCGGCGACCTGAGCGGCCTGGCCGACACGCTCAGCCAGCGGGCGGACGTGCTGGCCGCCGCCGTCCGGGGCTACGCCGCCCGCACCGACGGCGCGTTGCTGCTGCACACCGTGCCGATGTCCCCGCTGGAGCACCGCAGCCTGGTCAGCTTCCGCGGCCGGGCCGAGTTGGGACGGGTCTGGCGGGAGCTGAACGGGCGACTGCTGGAGCTGGGCGAGCGGGAGACGACGTACACCCTCGACCTGGAGACGTTGCTGGTGGACCACGACGGCCCGGTGCGCGACGAGCGCCTGTTCCGGTTCGCCAGCATGGCCTGGACGCCCACCGTGGAACGCCGCTACGCGCACGAGGCGGCCACCTTCTGTCGGGCGGTCCTCGGCCGGACGGCGAAGGTGCTCGCGCTCGACCTGGACAACACGCTCTGGGCGGGGGTGCTCGGCGACGACGGGCTGGCCGGCATCATGCTGGGCACCGACTATCCGGGCAACTGCCACCGCGACGTGCAGCGGCGGGCCCTGGCGCTGCGCCGGCAGGGCGTGCTGCTGGCGGTGTGCAGCAAGAACGACCCCGACCTGGTGACCGAGGCGTTCGCGCAGCACCCGGATCTGCTGCTGCGGGGCGACGACTTCGTGGCGCAGGCGGTCAACTGGGGGCGTAAGGACGACAACCTGCGTCAGCTCTCCCGCACCCTCAACCTCGGCCTGGACGCCGTGGTGTTCGCCGACGACAGCCCGTTCGAGTGTGAGCTGGTGCGCCACGAGCTGCCGACGGTACGGGTGGTGGAGCTGGCCGGTGACCCGGCCGGGTTCTCCCACAAACTGCTCGCCGAGGGGCACTTCACCGTGCTGGCCACCGGGGCCACCGACCGCGAACGCACCGAGCTGTACCGGGCCCGCACCGGCCGGGAACGCTTCGCCGCCACCTTCGACTCGGCGGCGGACTACCTGCACGAGCTGAAGCTGCGGGTCACCGTCCGCCCGGTGGACGACCTCAGCCTGCCCCGGGTCGCGCAGCTCGGACTGCGCACCAACCAGTTCACCATGACCGAACGGGCGCACACCGAGGCGCAGACCCGACAGCGCGCCGCGTCGCCCGACCACCTGGTGCTCACCGTCGAGGTCACCGACCGGTTCGGTGCCGAAGGGCTGGTCGGTGGCCTGTGGCTGGACCGGTCCACCCCGGACTCCTGGGTGATCGAGAACTTCGTGCTCAGTTGCCGGGTCTTCTCCCGTGGCGTCGAACAGGCCGCGCTGCACCGGGTGGCGGAGTTGGCCGGCTCGGCCGGCGCGACCCGGCTGGAGGCGCTGTTCCGGCCCACCACCCGCAACAAGCCCGGCGGGGCCGTCTGGCCCGGCGCCGGGTTCACCGTGGCGTCCGAACAGGACGGCACCATCCGGCACGTGTTGCCGCTGCACCCACCGCCCCGGCTGTTGCCGGCGTGGATCGCCCTGGAGGAGGGAGACGTCCGTGCCTGATCTGTTCACCACCGTCGCGGACCTCGTCGAACAGGTCGCCGACATACCGGCCGCGCAGCTGTCGCCGGATGTCCGGTTCGAGACGCTTACCAACTGGACCAGCCTGGAGGCGCTGGGGCTGCTCGCCGCGCTGGAGGACGAACTCGGTGTCCGCCTGGACCTGCGGGCGTACCTGGCGGTGACCGCCGTCGGCGAACTGGTCGACCTGGTCGCCGGCGAGCTGGACGGGGCAGCGCGGTGACCGCCACCCGCACCGAGGCGCCGCCGGGCGCGCCGACCCGGCTCGCCGACGCCGACCTGGATCTGCTGCTGCTCATCCGGCACTTCGAGCTGGCGTTGCTGGACATGTTCGGTCGGGGTGAACTGCACGGCACCACGCACACCTGCCTCGGCCAGGAGTACGTGCCGGTCGCGCTGCGCCCCCTGCTCACCGACGGCGACTTCGTGTTCAGCAACCACCGGGGTCACGGCCACTACCTGGCCCGGTTCGACGATCCGCACGGGCTGCTCGCCGAGGTGATGGGACGCGAGGGCGCGGTCTGCCACGGCGTCGGCGGCAGCCAACACATCCTGCGCGACCGTTACCTGTCGACCGGGGTGCAGGGCGAGAGCGCGCCGGTGGCGGCCGGGGTGGCGCTGCACCTCAAGCGCGCCGAGCCGGGCCGGCTGGCGCTGGTCTACCTCGGCGACGGCACCTGGGGCGAGGGCGCGGTCTACGAGGCGCTGAACATGGCCGCGCTGTGGGGGTTGCCGCTGGTGCTGGTGGTGGAGAACAACGGCATCGCCCAGTCCACGCCGACCGGCGCGCAGCTCGCCGGCAGCATCGGCGGGCGGGCCCGGGCGTTCGGGGTGGAGCACCTGCGGGTCACCTCCACCGACACCGCCGTGGTCCGGGCCGCGTTGGCGCCGGTGCTGCGCCGGGTCCGCGAACGCTGCACGCCGTACGTGGTGGAGCTGATCACCCACCGGGTGGGCCCACACAGCAAGGGCGACGACAACCGCCGCCCGGACGAGCTGGCGTACGCGAAGGCGCACGACTGGTACGTCCGCTACGCCGAGGCGTACCCGGAGCAGTTCACCGCGCGCGACGAGCGGCAGCGCGGGTACGTGGCGCAGGTGGTCGCCGACGTCGCCGGCCGGCCGGCGAGTCGCTGGGCGGAGGCCGACCGTGGCTGAGCGGGTGGTGGAGAACCTCAACCAGGCGTTGCACGCGTTGCTGGCCGACGATCCCGGGTTGACAGTGCTCGGCGAGGACGTGGTCGACCCGTACGGCGGGGCGTTCAAGGTGACCCGGGGGCTGTCGACACGCTGGCCGGACCGGGTGCGCTCCACCCCGTTGAGCGAGGGAGGCATCGTCGGCGTGGCCGGTGGCCTGGCGCTGGCGGGGCAGAGCGCGATCGTCGAGATCATGTTCAGTGACTTCGTGGCGCTGGCGTTCGACCAGATCCTCAACTTCGCCAGCAAGTCGACCACGATGTACGGCCGGCGGGTGCCGATCCGCCTGGTGGTGCGCTGCCCCACCGGCGGCAACCGGGGGTACGGCCCGACGCACAGCCAGAGCCCGCAGAAGCACTTCGTCGGCATTCCCGGCCTGACCCTGCACGAGATGTCGCCGTTCCACGACAACCGGACGGTCCTCGCCGGCATGCTCGCCACCGGACGGCCGGGGCTGCTCTTCGAGGACAAGGTCCTCTACACCACCCGGATGTACGCCGACGGCGTGGTGGACGAGCTGTTCCGCTACGACCTGATCGGCCCGGACGCCGACGTGGCCCGGGTCTGGGTGGACGACCCGGAACAGGCCGACTGTGTGCTCGTCGTACCCGGCGGGTTGGCCGCGCGGGCCGTGTCGGTGGCCCGGGAGCTGCTGTTGCGCGACGACATCGTCTGCCAGGTGCTGGTGCCGTCGCGGTTGTGGCCGGTGGACGCGGACACCCTGCTGCCGCCGATCGCCCGCGCCGGCCGGGTGGTGGTGGCCGAGGAGAGCACCGCCGGCGGCACCTGGGGGGCGGAGTTGGCGCACGTCGTGCACCAGCGACTCTGGGGCGCCCTGCGGGCACCGGTGCGGTTGGTGCACTCCGCGGACAGCGTCATCCCGACCGCCGCGCATCTCGAACGCACCGTGCTGGTGCAGGACGCCGACATCCACCGGGCCGTGAAGGAGGTCGTCAGCGGTGACTGACCTGGTCGTTCCCAAGCTGAACAACAACGACACGACGTACGTGCTGATCGACTGGCTCGTCGCGGACGGCGAGCAGGTGCGCGCCGGTGAGCCGATCGCCGAGGTGGAGACCTCCAAGGCGGCCGAGGAGTTGCTCAGCGAGCATTCCGGCGTGCTGCACCGGGTCACCGAGGTCGACCAGGAGTGCGCACCCGGCGACGTCATCGGCCACGTCTTCGACACCGAGGAGGCCCGGCAGCGCTTCCTCGCCGCGGCGGTCGCCCCCGCCGGGTCGGCGCCCGAGGCCCACCCGGGCGGTCCGGTGCTCACCGACTCGGCCCGGGAGTTGGCCGCCGCGCACGGTCTCGGTGACGACGAGCTGCGCGCGCTCGGCAGGGCGGTCGTGCGCCGTACCGATGTGGAACGCCTGCTGGCCGACCGGTCGGCGGCGCCCACGGCGACGACCGAGCCGGTGGTGGTGGCCGCGGCCGCCGCGCTCGCGGCCGGCGACGGCCCGGAGCCGGACGACCCCCGCCCGGTGCACGCGCTCTCCCGCGCCCAGCGGGCGGTGGCCGCGGTGGTCACCGAGTCGCACCGGGAGGTGCCGGCGGCGCTCGCCGTCATCAAGGTACGCGTCGACGCCGCCCTCACCGTGGCCCGGCAGCTCACGCGCACCACCCGCACCCTGGTCGGTCTGCCGGAACTGCTGGTCAAGGCGATCGGCGGGCTGCGCGAGGAGCACCCGTTGCTGTTCGCCGCGCCCGGCGACGGCAGCAGCGTACGGCTGGCCGAGGCGGCGCACGTCGGCGTCACCATCGACGTCGGGACGGGACTGTTCATCCCGGTGGTCCGGGACGTGGAGGAGCTGACCTGCGCGGAGATCGCCGAGACGCTGATGGACTTCCGGTCCCGGGCCGGTGGGACCGGCTTCCGGGCCGGGGAGCTGGCCGGCGGCACCATCGTCGTGTCCCTGCACACCGACCCGGACGTGGTGCTCGCCGGGCCGATCGTCTTCCCGGGCCAGACCTGCGTGGTGGCAATCGGGGGCACCCAGGAGGAGTTGGCGCTGGACGACGCCGGCCAGGTCGTCACCCGCCGGTTCGTCAATCTGAGCGCGGTCTACGACCACCGAGTGGTCAACGGAAGGGAGGCGGTCGCCTTCCTCCAGGCGGTGAAGGCGGCGCTGGAGGCGCCCGCCCACCTGGCCGACGTACTGCCCTGAACACGGAAAACGGGAGACACCACGTCTCCCGCCACTTCTAACTTATAGCGCACCGGGGGGCTTGCGGCAAGACCCCATTTATGACGCAGAATCGTCGGCCGAGGCCAGATTCTGCCGAATGGAAGTCATGAATTGAATTCCTTGCCCACCACCGTGTTCGCACTCCCCGATCGCCTCTCCGCCAAGGCCGACCCGGCGCTCATCGCGCGCGACGAGCGGCACTTCGCGGTCATGGCGCAGAGCCTCGCGCAGCTGACCGCCGAGCTGTCCGACCGCCTGGACACCGCGCGGCGGGCGCCCGGCGGCAAGGGCCGGCAGGCGGTGGACCGGGACGAGGAGGTCCGTAGGCTGAGCGCCCGTCTGCGCTCGCTGAGCCGCTACGGACTGGACCTGTGCCTCGGCCACGTGGTCGAGGCGGGCAATCCCGAGCCGGTGTACATCGGGCGGCGCGGCCTCACCGACAGCACGGGTCGACGGCTGCTGCTCGACTGGCGCTCACCCGCCGCCGAGCCGTTCTTCGGCGCGACCCACGCCAACCCGATGGGTCTGGCGAGCCGCCGCCGGTACCGCTGGACCCGCGGCCGGATCAGCGACTACTGGGACGAGGTGTTCACCGCGGACGGGTTCGTGGGGCACGCCGTCGCGCTCGACGACCAGTCCGCGTTCATCGCCAGCCTGGGCGGCGCCCGGTCGGGCCGGATGCGCGACGTGCTCAGCACCATCCAGGCCGACCAGGACGCGATCATCCGGGCGGGGTCGGCCGGCGCCCTCGTGGTCGACGGCGGTCCGGGCACCGGGAAGACCGTCGTCGCCCTGCACCGCACCGCGTACCTGCTCTACTCCGACCCGCGCCTCGGTCAGCGCCGGGGCGGGGTGCTCTTCGTGGGGCCGCACCAGCCCTACCTGGCGTACGTCGCCGACGTCCTGCCCAGCCTCGGCGAGGAGGACGTGCAGACCTGCACCCTGCGCGACCTCACACCCGAGGGGGCCACGGCGACCGCCGACACCGACCCGGAGGTGGCCCGGCTGAAGTCCTCGGCCGCGCTGGTCGGGGCGGTCGACGCGGCCGTGCGGTTCTACGAGGACCCGCCGACCGCCCCGATGACGATCACGGTCGGCGACTCCGACATCCGGCTGGGCGCCGACGACTGGGCCGACGCGTTCCAGGCGCCGGGGCCGGGCACCCCGCACAACGAGGCGCGCGAGGAGATCTGGGAGGAGTTGCTCACGATCCTGATCGACAGGTACGACGGCGACGAGCCGGACGACGTGCTCCGCGCCTCGCTGCTGCGCAACCGGGAGCTGCGAGCTGCGGTCAACCGCGCCTGGCCGTTGCTCGACGCGGCCGACCTCGTGGGTGACCTGTGGTCGGTGCCCGCGTACCTGCGCAGATGCGCGCCGTGGCTCAGCCCGGAGGAGGTCCGCAGGCTGCACCGCGACGAACCCCGGGCCTGGACCGTCTCCGACCTGCCGTTGCTGGACGCGGCGCGGCGGCGGCTCGGCGACCCGGAGCGGTCGGGGCGCACCCGTCGGCACGATCCGGCCGCCGCCGTCGAACGCGAACACATGGCCCGGGTCGTCGACGAGCTGCTCGCGGCCGACACCTACGACGACGGCGAGGGCCTGCTGACCATGCTGCGCCAGCCGGACCTGCGGGAGGTCCTGGTCGACGACTCCGCGCTGTCGGACGCCGACCCGGATCTGTTGGCCGGCCCGTTCGCGCACATCGTCGTGGACGAGGCGCAGGAGCTGACCGACGCCCAGTGGCAGATGCTGCTCGCGCGCTGCCCGTCGCGCAGCTTCACCATCGTGGGCGACCGCGCCCAGGCCCGGCACGGGTTCACCGAGTCGTGGCAGGAACGCCTCGAACGGGTCGGGCTGGACCGGGTCGCGCTGGCCTCGTTGACCATCAACTACCGGACGCCCGCCGAGGTCATGGCGGAGGCCGAGCCGGTCATCCGGGCCGTGCTCCCCGACGCCAACGTGCCGACCTCGATCCGCGGCAACGGGCTACCCGTCGTCCGCGGATCGGTCGCCGAGCTGGGCTCGATCCTCGACACCTGGCTCGCCGCCCACGCCGACGGCATCGCCTGCGTGATCGGCGACCCGACGTTCCCGCCGACGGCCCGGGTCCGGTCCCTGAGCCCGGAGCAGGCCAAGGGGCTGGAGTTCGACCTGGTCGTCCTCGTCGACCCGGAGACGTTCGGCACCGGCATCGAGGGGGTCGTCGACCGTTACGTCGCGATGACCCGGGCCACCCAGCAACTCGTGCTCCTCAGCAGTGCCTGAGGCTGGGCCGACCCGGGTCTCGGGGCCGCACCGGTCCCGCTCGGGTCTCAGCCCAGCCGGGCGGCCTCGGCGGCCAGGTGTTCGCGGACGCTGCGGGGGCGCATGTCGGTCCAGGTCCGCGCCACGAAGTCCAGGCACTCCTGGCGGCTGCCGGCACAACCGGCCTCCCGCCAACCGTCCGGGACCTCCTTGTGGCGGGGCCAGAGGGCGTACTGCTCCTCGTCGTTGACCAGGACGCGGTGTTCGTCAGCCATCACGGTTTCCTTCCTCGTGTCGGGCCAGGTGCAGTTCACGGGCGAGACTCTCCGGGGACAACGCCCGGATCTCCGCGAGCAGGTCGGCCAGGTCGCCGTCCGTGGGTGGGACAACCGCCGGGGGTACGTCGGCGGTCGGTCGGGCCAGCGCGGCGACGGTACGGGCCAGCGCGGACGGAGTGGGTGACTCGAAGATCGCGGCCGGCGGCAGGTCGACGCCGAGGGCGTCGCGCAGCCGTGCCACCACCCGGGTACCGAGCAGGGAGTGCCCGCCCAGCTCGAAGAAGTCGTCGTGTGGGCCGATCTCGTCCACCCCGAGCAGGTCCATCCAGATCCGCCGCACCACCTCGTACGGCTCGTCGGCCGGCGCGGGTCGCGGCGTCGCCGGGGACACCGGAGTGGACTCCGGCGCGGTGTCGTCGGGGCCGATCGGTTCCGGTCGCCGCGGCGAAAACCGCTCCACCCAGTGCCGCTGGCGGGCGAACGGGTACGTGGGCAGGGGCACCCGCCGTCGTCCGTCCTCCCGGGCGTCGGGCCGGCGCAGTGGCACCCCGGCCAGCCAGAGCCGGCCGACCGCCAGGGCGACCGAGGCGTCCTCGCCGACCGGGGTGCGCTCGACGGGGAGGGTGGTCGACACCGGAACACCGCGCGCCGCCTCGTGTTGGCGGGCGAGGGTGGCCAGGGTGCGACCGGGGCCGACCTCCAGCAACGCGTACCGCTGGCGCAGCAGCAGGTCCGCGCCGGCGGTGAAGTTGACCGGTCGGCGCAGCTGCCGCACCCAGTAGTCGGGGTCGGTGGCCTCGTCGTCGGTCAGCCAGCCGCCCGTCACGTTCGACACCACGGGCAGGGTCGGCGGGCGCAGCGGCACCTCACGCAGGTGCGCGGCGAAACCGGCGAGGGCCGGTTCCATCAGGGCCGAGTGGAACGCGTGCGAGGTGCGTACCTCCCGGCAGGCCACCCCACGTTCGCGCAGCTCGGCGGCGAGCGCGGCGACGGCGGCGGTCGCGCCGGAGACGGTGGTGAGCCGGGGCGCGTTGGCGGCGGCCACCTCGACCCCGGCGGGCAGCAGGGGCGCGACCTCGTCGGCGGGCAGGTGCACCGACAGCATCGACCCGGGCTGCTGGGCCTGCATGAGCCGGCCGCGTACCGCGACGGTGGCGAGCGCGTCCGCGAGGGTGAAGACGCCGGCCCGGCACGCGGCCACGTACTCGCCGAGGCTGTGCCCGGCCAGGGCGGCCGGACGTACGCCGTGGTGGTGCAGCAGCTCGGCGAGGGCGTACTCGACGGCGAAGAGGGCCGGTTGGGTGAGCCGGGTCTCGTCCAGCTCCGGTGCGGCGGGCACCGGGTCACCGGGCGGGCAGAGCAGCGTGCGCAGGTCCACGTCGAGGTGCGGGCGGAGCAGGTCCGCGCAGCGGTCGAAGGCGGCCCGGTAGACCGCCTCGGTGCGGTACAGGGTGCGGCCCATCCCCGGGTACTGCGCGCCCTGGCCGGGGAAGAGCAGTGCCACCCCGGCCGGTGCGCCGGTGGCGACGCCGGTGCGGACCAGCGCCGAGCCCCGGTCGGCGAGCTGGGCGGCGGCGAGGGCGCCGGTGGCGGCGACGGTGACCAGCCGGTGCCCGAACTCCGGCCGGGACTCGCGCAGGGTGTACGCGACGTCGGCCAGCGGGAGTTCGGGATGCTCGGCCAGGTGGGTGGCGAGCTGGGCGCGGGCCCGGTCGAGCGCGTCGGCGTCCCGGGCGGAGAGCATCAGCAGCCGGGTGGAGTCGGTGGACGAGCCGGGCGGGGCGGGCTCGACGGGCTCGGCGGCTTCGAGGACCACGTGGGCGTTGGTGCCGCCGATGCCGAACGAGCTGACCGCGGCCCGGGGCGGCGTGTCCCGGTCGGGCCAGGGTTGCGCGGCGGTGGGCACCCGGAACGGGCCGCCGGTCAGCTCGGGGTGCGGTTCGGTGCAGTACGGGCTGGGTGGCACCACCCGATGGTGCAGTGCCAGCGCCGCCTTGATCAGGCCGGTCACCCCGGCCGCTACGTCGAGGTGCCCGAGGATCGACTTGACGGAGCCGAGCGCGCACTGGCCGTCGGCGGTCCCCCGGAACGCCTCGGCGAGAGCCCGCAGCTCGATCTGGTCGCCCAGCTCGGTGCCGGTGCCGTGCGCCTCGACGTACCCGATGGTCTCCGGGTCGACCTCGGCCATCTCCTGGGCGGCCCGGATCGCCGCGACCTGACCGTCCACTCCGGGCGCGGTGAAGCCGACCTTCACCCGGCCGTCGTTGTTGACCGCCGAGCCGCGGATCACCGCGTACACGGTGTCGCCGTCGCGGCGGGCGTCCGCCAGCCGGCGCAGCACGACCACTGCGACGCCGTCGCCGCCGACGGTTCCGCTGGCCCGCACGTCGAACGGACGGCAGTGCCCGTCGCGGGACATGATGCCGCCGGCCTCGTGGCGGTAGCCGGTGCCGGCGGGCAACAGCAGGTGCGCGCCACCGGCGAGCGCGACGTCGCAATCCCGGGCCAGCAGTGCCTGCCCGGCGAGGTGCACGGCGACCAGCGAGGACGAGCAGGCCGTCTGCACCGCCACGGCGGGGCCCCGCAGGTCCAGGTGGTACGCCACCCGGGTGGGCAGCGAGTCCTTGTCGTTGGCGAGCATCAGCTCGTACTCGCTGACCGAGTCCAGCTGCGGGTTGCGGAACAGGTGGTGCAGCAGGTAGCCGCTGGCCGCGGCGGCGGCGTAGACCCCCACCAGCCGGTCCGGGTCGCCGGTGAGGTGACCGGCGCGTTCCAGCGCGGCCCAGGCGCACTCCAGGAAGAGCCGTTGTTGCGGGTCGAGCAGCCGGGCGTCGCGGGGCGAGTAGCCGAAGAAGCCGGCGTCGAACCGGTCGACGTCCGCCAGCGCGCCGTGCGCCGGCACGTGGTCCGGGTGTCGACGTTCGTCCTCGGTCACCCCGGCGGCGGCCAGTTCCGCATCGGTGAAACGGCTGATGGTCTCCTCGCCGGCGAGGACCCGCCGCCACAGCTCGTCCACGTCGGCGGCGCCGGGAAACCGGCCGGCCATCCCGACGATGGCGATCTCCAGTCCGGTCTCCTGCGTGGTCATGGTCGTCCCTCCCCGGCCGGCACCGGGCGGGCGCGTCGCGCCCGCTCGGCGAGGGCCTGCTTGCGTTCGTCCCGGCGCCGACCGGCGGTCGGGTCCGGAGGTGGCGGGGCCGCCGGCGCTTCCCCGTCGAGAAATCGGGCCAGCAGCGCGATGGTCGGGTACCGGAACAGCTCGACGGCGGGCACCGGGCGGCCCAGCCGGTCGGCGAGGCGGGCCTGTGCCCTGGCCAGCAGCAGTGAGGTGCCGCCCAGGTCGAAGAAGTTGTCGTGCACGCCGACGTCGGCGAGCCCGAGCACGTCGCGCCACACCTCGGCGACGGCCCGCTCGACCTCCCCGTTCGGTGCCAGGTACGCGGCGCCGAGGTCGGCGCGCACCACGGCGGGGGCGGGCAGCCGGGACGGGTCGAGTTTGCCGCTGGCGTTCACCGGCAGGTCGTCGACCACCACGAAGGCCGTCGGCACCAGGTATCGGGGCAGCTGCCGCAGCAGGTCCTGGCGCAGCTCGTCCACCACCAGGTTGTCGCCGACGAGGTAGCCGACCAGCCGCCGTCCGCCGGGCGAGTCGGTGCGGACCACGGCGGCGGCCCGGCGCACACCGGCGCACTGCCGGAGCCGGGCCTCCACCTCGCCCAGCTCGATCCGATAGCCGTTGATCTTGACCTGGTTGTCGGCCCGGCCCAGGAACACCAACTGCCCGTCGGCACGCCAGCGGACCAGGTCGCCGGTGGCGTACATCCGCGCTCCGGGCGTCGGGGCGTACGGGTCGGGCACGAAGCGCCGCGCGGTGAGCGCCGCGTCGCCGTGGTAGCCGCGGGCCACCCCGGCGCCGCCGAGATACAGCTCGCCGGGCACCCCGGGGGGCACCGGCCGCAGCTCGGCGTCGAGCACGTAGGCGCGTACCCCGGTCAGCGGCCGACCGATGGGCAGCTCGGTGCCGTCCGGGGCGCAGTGCGCGGCGGTGGCGGTCACCGTGGCCTCGGTCGGGCCGTACCCGTTGATCAGGAGCCGGCCGTGCGACCAGGCGGCGGCAACGTCCGGCGCGCAGGGTTCGCCGCCGACGGTGAGCACCCGCAGATCCGGCGCCCCGGCCGGGTCCAGGGCGTCGAGCACCACCGGGGGCAGGTCGGCCACGGTGACGGCGTGCCGGACGAGCGCGGCGGCCAGGTCGGGGCCGGGGGCGCGCTCGTCCGGGCCGAGCAGGCGCAGCGTCGCGCCCACGGTGAATGCGGTGACCAGGTCGGACAGGGACACGTCGAAGCTGATCGAGTGGAACTGGAGGACCCGGTCGTCGGCGCGGACGCCGACCAGTTGGGCCTGCGCCCCGGCGAGGTTGCCCAGCCCGCGATGGGTGCCGACGACGCCCTTGGGCAGCCCGGTGGAGCCGGACGTGTAGATCAGGTAGGCGGCGGCGTCCGGGTGGACGGTTCCCGGAGGTGGACCGGCGGCGGCCGGCAGCGGCTCGTCCACCCGCAGCAGTGGCACGTCGGTGGCGGGCAGCGCCAGCTGCGCGTCGGCGTCGGTGACCACCAGCGCGGCGGCGGAGTCGGTGAGCAGGTAGGCCAGCCGGGCCGCCGGCAACTGCGGATCCAGGGGCAGGTAGACCGCGCCGGCCCGGAGCACGCCGAGGAGCGCGACCACCCAGTCCGGGCCAGCCGGCAGGCAGACCCCGACGGTGGTCTCGGCCCGTACGCCGCGGGCCAGCAGGGCGTGGGCCAGCCGGTCCGCCCGCACGTCCAGCTCCCGGTAGGTAAGCGTCTGCTCGCGGTACGCCACGGCGACCGTGTCCGGGCGGGCGGCGGCCTGCCGGGCCACCAACGCGGGGAACAGCGGCTGCTCCGCCGCCGCGGTGGCGGTGGCGGCCCAGCGGTCGACGAGGTGCCGACCGGCGTCCGGGCGCAGCAGCGGCAACCCGGCAACCGGAGTGTCCGGGTCGGCGAGGGCGGCGGTGAGCAGCGTGGCGAGTTGGTCGGCGAGCCCGCGGGCGGTGGCCTCGTCGAAGAGCCGGGTCCGGTACTCGATCCGCCCGTCGATCCGCCCCTGGTACGGGATGACGGTCAGTGTCAGGTCGAACATGGACGTGCCGGTGTGCGTCTCGCCGCTGGCCAGCACGGTGACCCCGGGCAGCGTCAGGCGCTGCTCCCAGCCGTCCTCGACGGCGAACATCACCTGGGCGAGGGGGTGCCGACCGGGATCCCGGACCGGTCGGATCTCCTGCACCAGCGCGTCGAAGGGCACCGGGTCGGTCAGCGCGGTCAGCGCCGCGTCCCGCAGATGGTCCAGCAACGCGGCGAAGGTCACCTGCTCGTCGACCCGGCTGCGCAGCACCAGCGTGTTGACGAAGAAGCCGACCGCCGTCTCGCTGTCGAGCGTCTGCCGATTCGCGACGGGGGTGGCGAGCAGCAGGTCCGGCTGCTGGCTGTGCCGGTGCAGCAGCACCGCCCAGGCCGCCGCGAAGATCATGTATGGGGTGGCGCCGGTGCGTCGCCCCGCCTCGGCGACCCGGTCGGCCAGCTCGGGCGGCCAGGAGAACTCGATCTCGTGGCCGGCGTCCTCCAGCTGCGCCGGTCGGGGCCGGTCGGTGGGCAGGTCCAGCCCCGGCGGCGCGCCCGCGAGGGCGTCACGCCACCAGCCCAACCGCCGGGTCAACTCGGTCGGATCGAGCAGCCGGTCCTGGGCCAGGGCGGCCGGCACGTCGCGCGGCACCGACGGCAGCTCCGCGGCCCGTCCGGCGCGGGCCGCCGCGTACGCCGCGGACAGCTCCTCGAAGAGCAGGCCCATGCTCCAGCCGTCGCAGACCACGTGGTGCAGGGAGAGCAGCAGCGACCAGTCGACCGGGCCGGTGCGGCACAGTGTGGCGCGCAGCAGCGGACCCCGGGTCAGGTCGAACGGGCGGACCGCCTCGGCGGCGGCGTACTCGTCGATCCGGTCCGCCGCGACGTCCCGCACGTCCAGCGGCAGGCCGCCCGGCGGCAGGATCAGCTGGTACGTCTCCCCCTCCAACGGCACGAACACCGTGCGCAGCGCCTCGTGCCGCGCCACCAGCAGGTCGAGCGCGGCACGCAGCGCCGGCACGTCCAGGTCGCCGCGCAGGTCCACCCGGTACGGGACGTGGTAGGCGGGGCTCTCCGGGTGGAGCTGGGCCAGCAGCAGCATCCACTCCTGCGCGGCGGTGAGTGGGTGGATCCCGTACCGGTCACCGTCGGCGCGGAGCGCCGCGAGGAACGCCCGCCGCCGTTCGGGCGGCAACGCCTCCACCCGCTGCCGCAGCGCCGCTGGCGTGAGGACAGCGCTCATCTGGCGCTCCCGTGCTCGTACTGGTCGAGCAGGCCGGCGAGATCGGCGGGTGGTGCGGCGTCCGACGGGACCGCGTCGACCGGCCCGTCGGGCTGGGCCACCGCCGCGCGGGCCCCGGTGATCTCGTCCGCCGCGGCGGCCAGCGCCGCCACCGTCGGGTGGTCGAAGATCAGTCGCAGTGGCACCTCCACGCCGATCGCGGCGGACAGCCGGGACCGCACCCGGGTGGCCTTCAACGACCGGCCGCCGAGATCGAAGAAGTCGTCGTCGCGCCGACGCACCGGCACACCGAGCACGTCGCGCCAGACCGAGGCCACCACCCGCTCGGTGCCGGTACGCGGGCCGGCGTCCTCGTCCTCCGTCGGGGGCGCGCCGGGCGCGGGCGGCGCGTCGGGTGTCGACAGCGCCTCGGGTACGGGCGGCGCGTCGGGTGCGGGCAGGGCGTTCGTGTCCACCTTGCCGTTGCGGTTGAGCGGCAGCCGGGGCAACGTCACGAACACCGCCGGCACCAGGTGGTCGGGCAACTGTTCCCGGGCGCGTTCCCGGACCGTCTCGACGCGCACCCCGTCGGCGAGCACCACGTACGCGACGAGTCGGGCGTCGCCCGCCCCGTCGCGGTCGGCGCGCACGATGGCGTCGCGCAGCAGCTCACCGCCGCGGAGCACCTCGGTCACCTCGCCCGGTTCCACCCGGTAGCCCCGGATCTTGACCTGGTGGTCGGACCGGCCGACGAACTCGATCAGCCCGTCGACGCGTTGCCGGACCAGGTCGCCGGTGCGGTACAGCCGGCCCCCCGCGCGCGGCCCGAACGGGTCCGGCACGAACCGGTCGGCGGTCGCCTCCGGACGGCCGAGGTAGCCGCGCGCCACCCCGTCCCCGCCGATGAACAGCTCACCGAGCACGCCGGGCGGCACCGGCTGGAGGAACCGGTCCAACACGTACACGCGGGTGTTGGCGACCGGGCCACCGATCGGCACCACCTGGTCGTCGGCGGTGAGCAGGGCGCAGTCGTACGTGGTGGTGTAGGTGGTGCCCTCGGTCGGGCCGTACCCGTTGACCAGTGTCAGGTCCGGGCAGGCGGCCCGCAGCCGGCCCACCGCCACCCGGTCGGCCTGCTCCCCGCCGAAGGTCAGGTAGCGCAGACCGGCCAGGGCGTCCGGGGCCTCCGTCGCCAACTGCCGGGCCACAGAGGTGGCCAGGAACATCATCGTCACGCCGGTGGCGCGCAGCCGCTCGCGCAGCCGATCCGGCACGATCACGTCGTTGATGTCCAGGTCGGCCAGGCAGGCGCCGTTGAGCAGCGCCCCCCACACCTCCAGGGTGGCCGCGTCGAAGGACATCGTGGCGGCCTGCCCCATCACGTCCTCGGGGCGTACGTCGACGAAGTCGGTGTCGCGGACCAGCCGGACGATGTTGCGGTGGCTGACCCCGGTGCCCTTGGGCTGGCCGGTGGAACCGGAGGTGTACATGACGTACGCGAGCTGGTCGGGGTGGATGGTCACCCGCAGCGGGTCCGCCGGGTCCTGGTCGGGCGGTAACCGGTCCACCACCAGGCGCGGCGTGCCGTCGTCCGGCAGCCGGTCGGCCAGCGCGGCGGTGTGCAGGATCGCTCCCGGCGCGGCGTCGCGGCACATCAGCGCCAGCCGCCGCGACGGGTACCCGGGGTCCAACGGCAGGTACGCGGCACCGACCTTGAGCGTCGCCAGGGCGGCGATGACCCAGCGGGCGGTGTCGGGAACGCAGAGTCCGACCAGCGCCTCGGCGCCGATGCCCAGTCGCCGTAGGTGCCCCGCCAGCTGGTTGGCGCGCCGGTCCACCTCCCGGTAGCTGAGGATCTCGTCGCCGTGGCGCAGCGCGGGGGCGTCCGGAGTCTCCCGGGCCCACCGCGCGAACAGGTCGGGCACCGACCGGTCGCGGGGGTAGGCGGTGTCGGTGGCGTTCCACCCGGCCACCACCCGCCGTTCCGTCGCCGGGTCGAGCAGCGGCAGGTCGGACAGGCGCGCCTCGGGCCGCTCCTCGACGCGAGCGAGCAGAGCGGTGAGCGTGGCGCCGATCAGCGCCGCGTTCGGGTGGGTCACGGTGGCCGTCGGCGACCCGTCGTCGGCCCGCAGCCGCAACACACCCCGTGCTCCCGGTGGCAGCGCCCCGAGGCTCGCCGACACCACCGGCCGGTGCTCCGCAACCATCGGGGGCAGCGCCGCCTGGTGTGCCCGCGCCTCGCGCAGCGCCGTGCGGACCAGGTCGCGCAGCTGCGTCCAGGTGGGATCGTCGGGAACTCGGACCCGCACGGGCAGCCATCGTCCCGGCGCGCCCCGGTCGGTCGGCGTCTCGGCGAGCAGGTCGCCGCCGCCGGTCCAGCGGTGCAGCAGCGCGAACACCCCGGCCAGCGCGTCGACCAGCGACTCGGACGAGCCGGCCGGCAGGGCCACCCCAGCCGTGCCGTCGACTGCGGTGTCGGGTACGGGCGGCAGGGGCAGCTCCGGTGGCTCCGGAAGGGCGTCGAGTTGTCGCTGCCAGAAGGCGGCGAGGTCGGGCGCGACGGACTGTTCGGACATCGGATCTCAGCTCCGATCGGGCAGGCGAAACGCAATGCCCGGAATTCTGCGGTGGACCCGTGCCGGTTGCTTGTACGGGCCGTGCGCGTGCTGTGGGGGCTGCCTGAGGGAATCCTGAGGGTGGGATTATGCCGATACCGCATAGCAGTCAGTAAGTACACCGACTCTTTTGGTTATGGCGATGATGCTCAATGAAGACAATGATCGTGCCGGGGGGAAAGCCACGCCGGGCGTCGGCTACGGACGACCGGTTGTCTCTTCACTGACCTGAGCCTCCACGAGAGAAAACAGGAGTGGTGGATGTCCGGAGACAGACTCAACCATGCCTCGCGCCCGTCGGCGCCGAGCCGCGATCAACGCGGGGGCGAGGCATCGGCACCGGGTCAACCGCACCGGGGCGGTGATCCGGGGCGCGCGCTGCGCCGCCTTGCCGACGTCGGCGACCGCACGGCCGCGCACCTGTGGCTCACCATCCAGCCGGACCTGCTCACCGCCACACCCGACCCGACCGACGCCGCACTGGCCGACATCTGGCGGGTCGCGTTGCAGCACCACCTCGACGGCGAACCGCAGCTGGCCGCCGCACGGCTGGCGATGGTCCCGATCGACGCGGCCGGCCCGCACGCCGTACAGGTGCACTGTCACGCGGCTGTGCACCACCTGATCGAGGGTGACATCGAGCGGGCCACCACCGACGCCGAGGAGGCCGCCCAGGCCGCGCACGGGTGCGACTCCCCCGCCGCCCACGGGGCGTACGCCCGACTGGCCACGCTGCTTGCCGCGGCGACCGGCGACGCGTCGGCGGCACGGCGGCGAACGGAGCCGGCGGAGGGGCTACGCCACGCGGACGTCGGCCTGTTCCGACTGATGATCCACCTGGACCTCGCCGGCTACCTGCTGGGCGTCGGCGACGCCTCCGACGCGCTGCGGCACGCCGAGGCGGCCGTCCGGCTGGCCGAGGTGACCGGCGACACCGGTTACGAGCCCTACGCGCTGGCCCTCGCCGCCTCGGCGAAGTGCCTGCTGGGTCGCCTGGAGGAGGCCCTCGCCGACAGCGCCGCCGGTCAACGCCTGCGGGAGCTGGCCGGGATCGGCGCCGACGAGGCGTTCTCGCTCACCACCCTCGGCATGGTGCACCGTCGCCGACGCGAGCCACGCCAGGCCCGCAAGGCGTTGGAGAGCGCCCTGGCCATCCTCGGCAACGGGCAGCACCGGCCGATGTCGCGCGCCCTGATCCTGGCCGAGTTGGCACGGATCCGCGCCGCCGACGACCTGCGGGCCGCACGGGATCTGGCCGAACGCGCGGTCACCATGGCCCGGGAGCCGGACCGGCCGTACGCGCTGCTGGCCCGCGGCTGGGTGGCGCTGCTGCGCGGCGACACCGACGCGGCCCACTTCGACGCCGCCGAAGCCCGCACCGGCGCCACCGTCGGGCGGCGGCGCGCCACCCTGATCGAGGCGCTGCAACTCACCGTCCTGGCGGCGGAGGACCCCCGGGCCGCCGCCGGTCTGCTCGACGACGCCGGCGCGCTCTGCCGGGACCTGGGCGACCCGGCCCAGGAGGCCGCGGTTCGACTGATCGCCGCCCGACTCGAGGGCCGGCAGGCACGACGCGGCGCGGAGGGGGCCGAGCAGAAGCTGCGCCGCTGCGGGGTACGCCTCGACCCGGGCGTCGCCGACGGGCTCACCGCCATCACGCTGCGCGTACCGGCGGTGGTCATCCACACCCTCGGTGACTTTAGGGTGTTCCGGGCCGGGGCCGTCGTGCCGTACGGCGAGTGGCAGTCCAAGAAGGCACGGGACCTGCTGAAGATCCTCGTCGCGCATCGCGGTCGCGCCGTCCCCCGCGCCCGGCTGATGGAGTTGCTCTGGCCGGACGAGTCGCCGGCCCGGACCGCGAACCGGCTCTCCGTGCTGTTGTCCACCCTGCGCCGCGTGCTCGGCACCGGGCACCGCACCAGCGGGCGGGGCGCGGTGCTTGCCGACCGGGGCTCGGTGGCGATCGACCTCGACGTGATCGACGTGGACGTCGAGACGTTCCTCACCGCGGCGGAGGAGGCGCAGGCCGCACAGCGTGCCGGGCACCCCACCGCCGCCGGGTTGCTGACCCGCGCCGACGAGCTGTACGGCGGGGACTTTCTCGCCGACGACCCGTACGAGGACTGGGCGCAGCCGCTGCGCGAGGAGGCGCAGGTGGCACACACCCGGGTGTTGCGGGCGCTGGCCCAGCACGCCTCGGACACCGACCAGAAGCTCGTCTACCTGATGCGGCTCGTGCACCGGGACCAGTACGACGAGGACGCCCACCTGGAGTTGGTGGAGGTGTTGCGGGCGGCGGGCCGGCACGGCGAGGCACAGCGGCGCTACCGCGCGTACGCCGAGCGGATGCGGGAGCTGGGCATCGACCCGGCGCACGCCGACGGCACGGCCAAACCCGCCGGATCCGGTGCCGGGCCGCACGCCGACCCGCCGTCGGGCACGGGGGCACGGTTGGCCCGCTGGCGGGCCCCGGCCACGCTGCCCCGGGCCTGGACCACCGAGTTCGGGGATGCCACGATCCCGAGCCAGCGGGCCCTGAGTTTCCAGAGCCTGAGCAAGCACCCGGTCTGACCCGCGCCGCCTCGGCACGCCGAGCCGTCGACGTTAGTTGCCGAGCGTGACGTGCAGGATCTTCTCGTTGCTGTTGTTCGGGGTGCTGTCCTTGTCGCCGACGTTGGTGGTGGTCAGCCACAGTCCTCCGTCGGGGGCCGGCTCCACGGTCCGCAACCGGCCGTAGGTGCCACTGAAGTACGTCTGCACGTTCGTCAGGCTGCTGCCGCTGATCACCGCGCGGTACATCCGGGCGCCTCGGGCGCAGGCCACGTAGAGGGCGTCACGCACGATCGTGATGCCGGAGCAGGACCCTTCGGCGGTCGGGTAGGTGCGGGCCGGTGCGATGAAACCGGCGGTGCCGCAGCTGCCGCTGGTGCCCTCGCAGGCCGGCCAGCCGTAGTTGCCACCCTTGGTGATCAGGTTGGTCTCGTCCATGATCGAGTTGCCGAACTCCTGCTCCCAGAGTCGGCCCTGCGAGTCGAACGCCAACCCCTGCGGGTTGCGGTGCCCGTAGCTCCACACGTAGTTGCCGAACGGGTTGTCCGACGGGACGGTGCCGTCCGGGTTGAGCCGCAGGATCTTGCCTTCCAGGCTGGCCCGGTCCTGGGCGTAGTTGCCGTTCTGGGCGTCACCGGTGCTGGCGTACAGCTTGCCGTCCGGGCCGAACCGCAGGCGACCGCCGTCGTGGTACTTGTTGCGCCGGATGCCGCTGAGGAGCACCTGTTCGGTGGCGGTGTTGAGGCGCCCGTTCTCCAGTTTGATCCGGACGATGCGGTTGTCGCTGGGTGAGGTGTGCATGATGTACAGCCAGCGGTCGCTGGTGAAGCCGGCCGAGATGGCGAGCCCCAGCAGACCACCCTCACCGTCGGTGCTCTGCACGTTCGGCACCGTGCCCAGGTTGGTCTTGGCCCCGGTGGCCGGGTTGAGCTGGATGATGTCGTGCGCGTCGCGGCGGTTGTAGAGGACGCTGCCGTCCGGCAACGTCACCAGGCCCCACGGGATGTCGGTGTCGGTGGTGACCTGCCGCACCCCGCACACCGGGTTGGCGCACGCCGCGCCGGTGGTCACCGTCGTGGTGCCGCTGCGCGACGAGGCGTTGTCCTGCGCGTCCCGGGCCACCAGGTGGTACTGGTACGCGGTGTTCGCCGCCAGGCCGCTGTCGGTGAACGTCGTCGCCGGCGGCGCGCCGGTGACCGTGCCCACCTTCACGCCGGCCCGGTAGATGTCGTACGCCCGGACCCCGATGTTGTCCGTCGACGCCGTCCAGCGCAGGGTCACCGTGGTGCCCGACGCGCTGCCGGTGAGCTGTTGCGGCGCGGTCGGCGGCTGGGTGTCGGCCTGGCACGGCGGCGGTGTGATCGAGACGGTGCCGCTCGCCTGGGACACGTTGCCGGCGGCGTCGCGGGCGTTGACGTACAGACCCCAGGTCGCCCCGGCGACCACCGTGAGGTTGGTGGAGAGCGTCGTGCCGCTCACCGACGTCATCAGCTGACCGTCGTGGTAGATGTCGTAGAAGGCCACCCCGACGTTGTCCGTCGAGGCGTTCCACGCGAACGTCACCGAGTTGCAGGTCAGGCCACTCACCCGGGGGCTGCCCGGCGTCGTCGGCGGTTGGGTGTCGGCGCTGCCGAGGGACGTCGTCCACCGCTGGTTGGACTGCCCGTTGCAGGTCCACAGACCGACGGTGGTGCTGTTGGCGGTGCCCGCGCCGGTGACGTCCAGGCACAGACCGGACTGGACGCCGACGATGGTTCCGGAGGTGTTGATCCGCCAGCGTTGGTTGGCGCCGCCGGTGCAGCCGTTGATCTGCAACGCGGCCGGCGCGGTGGTGTCCTGACCGACCACGTCCAGGCACATCGTGTCCTCGTAGACCCGCAGCTCGCCGCTCGGGGTGAGGGTCCACGCCTGGTTCGCCTGCCCGTTGCAGTCGTAGATGTTGATGCCGGCGCCGGCGGTCCTGACGTTGCCGACCACGTCCAGGCAACGGCCGCTGGCCACGCCGACCACCGTCGACGGCGCCGCGGCGGCCGCTGGCACCCCGACGGCCACCGTCAGCAACGTCACCGCCGCCATGGCCGCCGGCAACAGCCGGCGTCGTGGGTTGGTCCGCGCGGTGACTCGCATCCGTCCTCCAGGGTCAGGGCGCCGGCCGGCCACCGGGCGATAGTGCGCCCGACCACGCCGAACAAACACATCGACCATCAAAGATGCATTCGCCGCCCAAGTCAAACGATGTCCCTCGATCGGGGGCAAACCCGCTGATCGGCGGGGCGTCCCGGCGAGGCGCTTCTCCTACTCAGGTCGTAGACCCATTGCCGTCCTGCGCCAGATGGTTCGCGGCGATCGCTCGAACAGGCTTGTGCCAGGGCATCGGGTGACGCCGTACGGACACTGCTCCGGACACCCGTTCGCCTGGAAAGGCACTGGCCGACAATGCGTCCACTTCCTCTTCTTCCGGCCCGTCCCACCCGACCCGGCGTCCGGCTCGGCGCGACGGTGGCGGCCACGGTCGTCCTCGCCCTGAGCGCCGCCGGCTGCGGCGCGGCGCAGCGCACCCCCGCGCCGCCCGTCGACGCTCCGGCGGCACCCGCCGCCGCGAGCGGGACCGGCCCCGCCCTGACCGACACCGACGTCAACGCCTGGCTCGACGGCCTGCTGCCGGCCGCGCTCGACCGCACCGGCATCGCGGGGGCCACGGTCGCCGTCGTGGACGACGGCAGAATCGTCACGACCCGGGGGTACGGGTACGCCGACACCGGCACCGGCGGCAACGAGGTCGTGCCGGTCGACCCGGACCGGCATCTGTTCCGGATGGGATCGGTGTCGAAGCTCGTCACCGCCACCGCGGTACTGCAACTGGTGCAGGGCGGGAAACTCGACCTCGACGCCGACGTCGAGACGTACCTCGATTTCGAGCTGCCGCGCCGCTGGGAGCGGGCCGTGACCCTGCGGCACCTGCTGACGCACACCGCCGGCTTCGAGGAGCGGATCGCCGGCCTCATCGGCACCGACGGCGGCGACGTCAACCTGCGCAGGGCTCTGGTGACCGACCCACCGGAGCAGATCTACGAGCCGGGCACCGTCCCCGCGTACTCCAACTACAGCAACGCGCTCGCGGGCTACGTCGTCGAACGGGTCAGCGGGACGCGCTTCGAGGAGTACGTCCAGCGCAACATCCTGGACCGTGCCGGCATGCCGTCGTCGACCTTCGCGCAGCCCCTTCCGGCGGCGCTGCGCGACCGGATGTCCAACGGGTACGACACCTCCGCCGGCCCCGCGGCGCCGTTCGAGATCGTCGGCACGCCACCGCCGGGCGCGCTGAGCGCCCCGGCGACGGACATGGCGCGGTTCATGCTCGCCCAGCTCGGCGAGCAGGTGGGTTTCGCGCCCCTGCTGGATCGGCCGACCCGTGAGCTGATGCAGCGTCCGGCGCTCGACTCGACGTCGCTGGGCACGCTGGCCGACGGACCCCGGATGACCCTCGGCTTCTTCGCGGAGGACCGCAACGGTCACCGGATCCTGGGTCACGGCGGCGACACCAAGTACTTCCACTCGCACCTACAGATCTACCCCGACGACCGGGCCGGCATCTTCCTCTCCCTGAACAGCAACGGCACCGGCGCGATGGACAGCCACGAGCTTCGCGCGTCGGTCGTGAACGGCTTCGCCGACCGCTACTTCCCGGCCCGTGAGGACCAACCGACGGCAGGCGTGGACCCGGCGACCACCGCCAGGCACGCCGCCCTGGCCGCCGGCACGTACGAGTCCTCGCGGGCGATCCGGAGCAACTTCCTGACCGCGATCGGCCTGGTCGGCCGGACCACGGTCAGCGTCGCCGACGGGAACCGGTTGCGACTGACGCCCGGTCCACTCTCCGACTCCCCCGCCCTGTACGAGGAGGTGGCGCCCTGGGTCTGGCGTGAGGTCGGCGGGCAGCGCACGATCGCCATGCGGGCGACCGGCGACCGGGTCGAGGCGATCGGTTTCGACTCCGCGTTCGCGTTGCTGCCCGTCGAGCCGGCCCGCGCCTCCACGGTGGCCATCCCGTTGCTCGCCCTGTCGACCGTCGTGCTGATCCTCGCCGTCCTGTCCTGGCCGGTCGGCGCGGTCGTCCGCCGCCGGCTCGGTCGCGCTCCCCGCGAGCGGGCCGGGCGTACCGCGCGGGTCCTGAGCCGCCTCGCCGTCGCCGGTACGCTGCTCGCGCTCACCGGGTGGGTGCTGAGCATCACCACCATCATGGGCCTGCACGACGTGCCCGGCGCCGTCCTGCGCACCCTCCAGGTGCTGCAACTGGTCGGTCTGCTCGGTGTGCTGCCCGCCGGGGTCCGACTCGTCGACGACGTGCGACGCCACGTCGGCTGGCCACGGATCGTCGGCAGCGGTCTGCTCCTGTTCGCCCTCGCCGGCGCGGGCTGGTTCGCCGTGGAGTTCCACCTGCTCGCGCCTAGCATCTCCTACTGACCCGCCCGACCCCGGACGATCCGGAGCAAGGACGCGCACCGCATGAGGGACCACACCGGCACCGAACCCGGCTCACCGCGACTGACGAAGTGGCTCGACGGACGGCTCACCCGACTCGGGGTGAACGGGGTGGTCGCCCGGGACTGCCTGCTGGCGGCGGCGCTGACCGTCCTGACGTTCGCCCTGCTGACGGTGCTGCTCTTCTTCGTGGCGCCGGAGGACGGGCTGTCCTTCGACCCGACGCGGGCGTGGCTGCTCGTCGCCCTCTGCTGCGTGCAGGCGATGGCGCTGTGTCTGCGTCGGGTCCGGCCGCTGCTCTGCCTCGGGGTCATCGTCGCCCTGCAACTGCCCGTCATCGGCGTCGGCCTGCCGGAGGCGACCATCCGAGGCATCGCGCCCTTCGTGGCGGCGTACACCGTCGGGTCGTTGCTGCCGGTTCGGCGCGCGTTGCTGACCGTCGGCGCGGTCGTGCTGGTGGAGTCGCTCGGGGCGGTCGTCCTGGTGACGCCCGACGTGCTGACCGCCGTCGCGTACGTCTCGGCGAGCGCCCTGACCTACGCCGCCGCGACGTTCGTCGGCGGCTACGTGGCCACCTACCGGCGCTACGTCGAGTTGGTCCGGGTGCGGGCGGACGAGGCCATCCGGGAGCAGCGGACGAAGGTTCAGGCGGCGATCGGCGCGGAACGCTCCCGGATGGCCCGGGAGCTGCACGACGTGGCGGCCCACCACCTCTCCGGCATGGTCGTGCAGGCCGCGGCGGTCGAGCGGCTCATCGACCGGGACCCGGCGGCGGCGAGGGCCGGCGTGGCCTGGATCCGGAGCCAGGGCAAGGAGACCCTGGACAACCTGCGGCTGGTCGTGGGTGTGCTGCGGGGGCGGCCGGGGCACGAGGACGACGACGCCCCGGTGCCGGGGCTGGGCATGCTCGACGACCTCGTCCGCACGGCGGGTGACCTCGCCGGCCCGGTGGAGTTCGTTCGCGTGGGTGCGCAGCGTGAGGTGTCGCCGATCGCCGACGTCGCGCTCTACCGGATCGCGCAGGAGTCGCTCAGCAACGCCCGTCAACACGCGCCGGGCGCCCCGGCGCGGGTGGTGCTCCGCTTCGACCCCCGCTCGGTGTCGCTGGAGGTGGTGAACGAACCGCCCGGCCCGCGCGGCGTACCGACGGCGCGGACCGGCGGAGTCGGCCTGGTGGGTATGCGCGAGCGCGCACAACTGATCGGGGCGACGTTCACTGCCGGTCCGACCGCGGCCGGTGGCTGGGCGGTCACCGCGACGCTACCGACGAACGGTCCCGCCGCGGCGCGGCCGAAGGAAGAGGCCCCCGCATGATCAGAGTGATGCTCGTCGACGATCAGGCGGTCGTCCGCGCCGGCTTCCGCGTCATCCTGGAGCAGGACGGCGAGATCGAGGTCGTGGCCGAGGCGTCGAGCGGGTCGGCAGCGGTCGAGCTGGCCCGCCGGCTGCAACCGGACGTCATCTGCATGGACGTCCGGATGCCGCACGGCGACGGGCTCACCGCGACCCGGCAGATCATCGCCGACGCGTCCGGAGCGCCGCCGGCGGTGCTGGTGGTGACGACCTTCGACCTCGACGAGTACGTCTTCGGCGCGCTGGAGTCCGGCGCCAGCGGTTTCATCCTCAAGGACTGTGAGCCGGAGGACCTGATCGAGGCGATCCACCGCCTCGCGAGCGGGTACGGGCTGGTCGACCAGGCCGTCACCCGACGCGTGATCTCGGAGTTCGCCAGGCGTACGCCGGCACCCCGCTCGGACGCGGCGGCGGCACACCAGCTGACCGCGCGGGAGACCGAGATCGTGGAGTTGCTCGCCCAGGGCCTGTCGAACGTCGAGATCGCCGAGCAGCTCTTCATCGAGACCAGCACGGTCAAGTCACACCTCGGGCGGGCCATGGCCAAGATCGGCGCGCGGGACCGGCTACAGACCGTCGTGTGGGCGTACCAGAACGGGGTGGTCCAGCGGTGATCGTGACCTGAGCACAGACCACACGGCACCCGGGTCGACAGTGGACGGCGCCGGAGTACGATCCCGGTCGTACCGCTGTGGTGACCTCCAGCTGACGACCCCTCGATAGGAGCCTGGCATGGCCGGCCCGGACGCCGAACTCACCGCGAAGCTTCAGCCCGACGTACCGCACGCGGCCCGGATCTGGAACTACTGGATGGGCGGCAAGGACAACTTCCAGTCCGACCGGGCGGCCGGCGACGCCGTCGCCGAGGTCTACCCGGAGATCGTGCTCATGGCGCAGCAGTCACGCGTCTTCCTGGTGCGGGCCGTGCGGTACCTCGCGGCCGAGGCGGGCATCCGGCAGTTCCTGGACATCGGCACCGGCCTGCCCACCATGCAGAACACGCACGCGGTCGCCCAGGGCATCGCGCCCGAGTCCCGGATCGTCTACGTGGACAACGATCCGATGGTGCTGGTGCACGCCCGGGCGCTGCTGGCCAGCACGACGTCGGAGGGTGTCACCACCTACGTCCCCGCCGACTACCACGATCCGGAGAAGATCCTCGCCGAGGCGGCGCAGACGCTCGACCTCACCCAGCCCGTCGCGGTGATGTACATGGGCGTGCTGGGTTACGAGCCCGACCTGGACGTGGTGCGTTCGATCATCCGGCGCACGATGGACGCGATGCCGTCCGGCTCCCACCTGGTGTTCTGGGACGGCACCGACACCAGCCCGGCTGTGGTTTCCGGTGCCGAGCGGCTGGCGCAGAGCGGCGGGGTCCCGTACATCCTGCGCAGCCCGGCGGAGCTGGAGAGTTGCTTCGACGGGCTGACCATGGTCGAGCCGGGTCTGGTGCCGATCCCGCTGTGGCGGCCGGAGACGCCCGACGCCGTCGGCATCGACGCCTACGGTGCCGTCGCCCGCAAGCCCTGACCGACACGACGTCCGCCCCGCCTCCCGCCGTCGCGCCGGAGGCGGGGCGGACGTCGTCTCACCGGGCGCACGTCAGGGTCAGGCCCTCGGGGACCGCGCTTGTCGACACGAGCAGACCGAACGTCGTCACCCCGTCCGACGCCAGCGTCCCGTTGTAGGCGGCGTTGCGCACGGTGACGTCGGCGCCGGCCGTCTCGACCACCCCGCCCCAGGACGTCTCGACCCGCTCGTCACCGGACCACCGCCAGGAGACGCGCCACCGGTCCAGCGGCAAGGCCCCGGTGTTACGGACCGTGACCGTTGCGACGAAGCCGCTGCCCCAGCGGGCGTCGATGGTGGCCGTCGCGCGGCACGAGGTCAGCGACGCGGTGCGGGTCGAGGCGATCACGTACGGGTCCCGCCGGCCCTCGGCGTCGGTGAACCGGTACCAGTACTCCGTGTCGGGCGTCAGCCGGTCGATGGTCACCGCGCCGTTGAGTTCCGGCCCGGAGACACCCTCGGCCACCGCAGCCCGCCACTGTTGGGCGTCCTCTCGGCTGGTGAAGAGGCTGACGGTCATCGGCGGGTTGTAGCCGCACGGCGGCCGGAAGAACACGACGTACGAGATGGTGAGGCTCGTGGTGGTGGCCCCGCTCACGTTCGCGGTGATCGGCAGTGCCGGGGGGCAGGTCGGCGTCGGTGTCGGCGTGGCCGACGGCGTCGGGGCGGGCGTCGCCTCGGCGGCGTCGGTGGTCGCGGTCCAGGCGGCCAGCGCCATGGTCGTGACGGCGAGGAACATGCGAAGCATCGGTGCCTCCGTGGTTGGCGGGCACCGACGACCGCGGTGGTGGCCGGTGCCGCACTCGGGTTTCCGGCCGCCGACGTGGGCTGCCCGGCACGGGCGGCATGGCCACCTCGTGCGCCCCGTGGACCGGAGGAGATGTGGTGCGCGCTGGCTCCCCGAGCACGACCGAACCACAGCATGGCAGTCGACAGGCATCGATACAAGCCGGTCCCGATCCCGTTGGACATCGTCCGTTTTCTCTTCGCCGGAGCGACACCCACCGGGCGTCCGCGCCAAGAATGATCCATTGTGGTCTATCCAATCGGACACGGGAGCACACCATGCTCGACGTAAACCCCCCGACCCGGCGACCCCGGGTGGCGAGGGCACTGATCACGGCCGCCGCCGCGGCGGTGCTGGCGGCTGCCGCGCTGACCGCCCCGAGCCCCGCCGGCGCCGCCGTCAGCCGGGCCGAGCTGGCCCTGCGCTGGGCGCCCATCCACTACCAGGACGTCGATGCCACCGGCGGCCACGCCCTGAGCGGCCAGTCGGACTACCTCACCCGGGTCGACTTCGACGGCGACCTGGACGGGCGCAACAACTGGGACCGGGCCGGCCAGGCTGGCGCCTCGTTGGCGGCGCACGCGTACTACTCGGTCGTGGAGACGAGCACCCACTGGTACATCACGTACTTCTTCTTCCACCCGCGCGACTGGACCGACCACCCGTTCTTCGAGACCGAGCACGAGAACGACGGTGAGGGCGCGCTGTTCGCGATCGAGCGCGACGGTTCCGCGTACGGTGTCCTGCGCTCGGCCGTCACGGTCGCGCACAGCGACTTCTACTCGTACACGCCGAGCGGCAGCACCTGGACCAGCGGCGGCGAGAGCATCGACGGCACCCTGCGGTTCGAGGCGTCGCCGCACGACACGTTCCAGCACCCGGTGACCGCGCAGGAGGCGCAGGGCCACGGCCTCAAGGCACACCCGCAGTACGACATCAACGGTGACGGCCTGGTCTACTACCCGTCGACGGTCGCCGAGACGCCGAGCAGCGGCAACGACCGCGACGTGCGGTACCAGCTGATCGACATCTTCGCCGCCGGCGGCCTGTGGGCGCAGCGGTCCAACGCGAGCCTCTTTGCCAGCCTGGGCACGTTCGCCGGTGACACGTCCGGCGACTGTGGCGCCGGCACCTGGAGCTGTTCGACCAACTCGGCAAACGCGCCGTGGGGCTGGGACGACGGCAACGACGCTCCCGCGCGCGGGGAGATCGCCAGTGACCCGGCGAAACTGTCGGCCGCGTACTTCACCGTGCCGACCGCCCTGGCCCGCACCTACAGCTACAACCCGTACGCCGGTGCGGCGGCGGCGCTCGCCGAGGCGGCGAGGACGGCACCGCCGACCGTCGACTGATGTCTCCGTCTCCCCGGGGTCGGGCCTGCCGGGCTCGTCACCGGGGAGACGGGGTCGACCCGCATTCGAGCGGGTTCACCGATCAGCGCTTGCCCAGGAAGATTCCGATGCCGTTGGCGACCATTCGCTCCGTACCGTCGGACGGGCTGTTGCGGGCGGTGGCCGTCGCCTGGCCCGGCTCGCGGACGGCGACCGTGCTCGAACCGCCGCCGTCCAGGTTCACGGCGGCCCGCGCGCCGAGCGACCGCATCAGGTCGGCCAGCTCGGCGATCGTGAAGCCGGCGCTGGCCGGGGCGCGGCCGGCCAGGGCGACCAGGTACACGGTCCGGCCGTCCGCGCTGACCCCGGCCGAGCTGCGCACCGCGGCGGTCTTGGTGTCCAGGCCGGCGAGCGGTGCACCGTCGCGAAGGATCGGCGCGCCACCGACGGCGAAGGTCAGCTTCGGATTGTCGGCGGAGACGAGCTTCTCGCTCACCTGCACGCGGTCACCGACGGCGAGGTCGTCGAGCGCGTCCGCGCCGCCCTCCCGGCCCACCAGCACCTCGGTGTCGGCCGGGATCGCGCCCGCACCTGGCGTCTGACCCACGGCGGTCACCACGCCGTCGCGAACGGTCACCTCGTAGGTGCGGGTGCTGCACGGGTCGCTCCGACTCGTGTCGGTGCCGCAGGTGGACCGGACCCGGGAGGCGGTTCCCCAGTCGGCGGTGAACAGGCCGACCCCGTCGACCGGGAGCGCGTACTGGTTGAGGCCACCCAGGGCGATCGTGCCCTTCGTGCTGCGCACCTCGCCGTCCAGGCTCAGGGTGTCGACGCGCGCCTTGCCGTTCACGCCGACGCCGAAGACGTCCCGGGTCGAGGTGCCGGGGGCGAGGCCGGGCCCGAACCGCTGCGCGGTCGGCACCGCGAACTTCAACTCCGCGCCGTCGGCGATCTCCGGACCCGACGACGAGTAGGTCGGGGTGACGCCGACGTGGGTCTCACTGTTGTTGAAGAAGTCGCCGTTCACGCCGGCGACGGCGCCCTGGTCGTTCGTCATGGCCGAGACGACCTTGCGCTGGGCGACCGCGTCGGGGTGCAGGAGGCCCAGGGAAACCTCGTTCTTCTTCAGGTTTGCGGTGAGCAGGTAGCCCACGGTGACGCCCCGGGGCGTGGCCACCTGGAACGAGCGGTAGGTGACGCCCGGGGCGAGCTGTTCGGTCGTTGTGAAGATGACCGGGGTGTCGGTCGCGGGTAGCGTGGCAGTCACGGCGTGGGCGACGCCGGCCGGCGTCACAAGCGTGGTCAGCCCCGCCGCGAGCAGCAGCGCCAGACGCGGGCGTACGAGGTTCAGTGACCTCATTGCCGCTCCTTCAATGGTGCGTTTCCTGGCCTGGGCCGGGAGGGTCTAGCCGGCTGGCGGTTGGCCCGGACCGGCGATGATCTTCCTGGCCAGCCGATCATCCGGGGGTGAACGCGGGAGGCTGCGAACGTGAACCGCCCACACCGTCCTGATCAACTGACGGAGCGTCCGAGCAGGTCGGCCCGGGTCGACCCGATCGACAGCGATGGGCACGCTCCCCCGGGGGTGCCAAAAACTTTTGTGCACTTCCTACAACTGAGCGACTGTTGGTTCGGTGGTTGCGCCATAGCGCTGGCAGCCGCCACCGGGAAAGGTGATCACTGCTGGGAGCCGTCTCCCGGCATGTGGGTCGAGGTCTAGCTAAGGGGTCTTTCGGGTGTTCAACCGTGTCGCCATCGTCAACCGTGGTGAAGCCGCCATGCGGCTCATCCACGCGGTCCGCGAACTGGCCGCGGAGACCGGCATCCCGCTCGAAACCGTGGCTCTCTACACCGATGTCGACCGCAACGCCACGTTCGTCCGCGAAGCGGACATCGCCTACGATCTCGGCCCGGCGTCCGCCCGCCCGTACCTCAACCTGGCAGTGCTTGAGCGCGCGCTGACCGAGACCGGGGCCGACGCCGCGTGGGTCGGCTGGGGCTTCGTCGCCGAGGATCCGGCGTTCGCCGAGCTGTGCGAGAAGATCGGCGTCACGTTCGTCGGGCCGAGCGCGGACGCCATGCGCCAGCTCGGCGACAAGATTGGCTCGAAGCTGATCGCCGAGGAGGTCGGCGTGCCGGTCGCGCCGTGGAGCCGCGGCGCCGTCGAGACCCTGGCCGCCGCACGTGCCTCGGCGGCCGAGGTCGGCTATCCGCTGATGCTGAAGGCGACCGCGGGCGGCGGCGGGCGCGGCATCCGCGTGATCCGGAACGAGGCCGAGCTGGACGACGCGTACGAGCGCACCAGCCAGGAGGCCGCGCGGGCGTTCGGCAGCGGCATCGTGTTCCTGGAACGCCTGGTCACCGGCGCCCGACACGTCGAGGTCCAGGTGATCGCCGACGGGCAGGGCACCGCGTGGGCGCTCGGCGTCCGCGACTGCTCGGTGCAGCGACGCAACCAGAAGGTCATCGAGGAGTCGGCGTCGCCGGTGCTCGACCCGGCGCAGGCCGCCGAGCTGAAGACCTCGGCGGAGCGGCTGGCCGTGGCCGTCGGTTACCGGGGCGCGGCGACCGTCGAGTTCCTGTACCACCCGGGCGACCGGCTGTTCGCGTTCCTCGAGGTCAACACCCGTCTCCAGGTCGAGCACCCGATCACCGAGCTGACCACCGGGTTCGACCTGGTCAAGGCCCAGCTGCACGTCGCCGCGGGCGGGCGGCTCGAGGGCGCGCCGCCGGCCGAGCGCGGGCACGCCATCGAGGCGCGGCTGAACGCCGAGGACCCCGACCGCGACTTCGCGCCGTCGCCGGGCCGCATCGCGCGGCTGGACCTGCCCAGCGGCCCCGGCATCCGGGTGGACACCGGCGTCAGCGAGGGCGACACCATCCCGGCCGACTTCGACTCGATGATCGCGAAGATCATCGCGTACGGCCGCGACCGCGACGAGGCGCTCGGCAGGCTGCGCCGGGCGATGGCGAACACCACGGTGATCATCGAGGGCGGGGCGACCAACAAGAGCTTCGTGCTCGACCTGCTCGACCAGCCCGAGGTGATCGACGCCAGCGCGGACACCGGTTGGATCGACCGCGTTCGCGGCGAGGGCCGGCTGGTCACGCACCGCCACTCCGCGGTCGCCCTGGCCGCCGCCGCCATCGAGGCGTACGAGGAGGAGGAGCGCGTCGAACGGCAGCGACTGCTGTCGACGGCGGCCGGCGGACGACCGCAGGTGCAGCACTCCAGCGGTCGCCCGTTGGACCTCAAGCTGCGCGGCGTCGGCTACCGGACGCGGGTGGCACGGGTCGGCGCACACCGGTTCCGGGTCGGCATCGAGACCGGCCCCGTCGTGCGCACCGCCGACGTGGAGCTGGACCGCTTCGACCGGCACACCGGCCAGATCGTCGTCAACGGCATCCGGTACCGGCTGCTCACCGGCACGTACGGGCCCACCCACCTGGTCGAGGTGGACGGCGTGACGCACCGGGTCAGCCGGGACGAGGGCGGCGTCCTGCGCTCTCCGATGCCCGCGCTGGTCGTCGCCACCCCGCTGGAGGTCGGCGCCGAGGTCGAGGCGGGCGCCCCGGTCCTGGTGCTGGAAGCGATGAAGATGGAGACGGTGCTGCGGGCGCCGTTCCGGGCGCGGTTGAAGGAGTGCGCCGTCTCGGTGGGCAGCCAGGTGGAGGCGGGTGCGCCGCTGCTGCGCCTGGAGCCGCTCACCGACGGCGCCGACGAGACCGCCGACGACCCGAGCGCCGAAACCGTCGAACTGGACCTGCCCAGCGCCGTCGGGGAGACGCCGGCGGACGAGCGCAGCCGGCGGGGTCAGGAGGACCTGCGGGGTCTGCTGCTCGGCTTCGACGTCGACCCGCACGACGACAGTCGGGTGCTCGACGACTACCTCACCGCGCGGCGGGAGGCCACCGAGGCCGGTCAGCGGCCGCTGGCCGGCGAGGTCGACCTCGTCGAGGTGTTCGCCGACCTGGCCGAGCTGAGCCGCAACCGACCCACCGGGGAGGACGGCGGCGCCGCGCACGTGCACAGCGCCCGGGAGTACTTCCACACCTACCTGCAGAGCCTCGACGTCGAGCGGGCCGGGCTACCGGACGCCTTCCAGGCCAGGCTCGCCAAGGCGCTCGGCCGGTACGGCGTCACCGACCTGGAACGCTCCCCCGCCCTCGAAGCCGCCGTCTTCCGGATCTTCCTCGCCCAGCAGCGGGCGGGCGCGGACGCCACGGTCATCGCGACGCTGCTGCGCGCCTGGCTGCGGGAGACCCCGCCGGACGAGACGCTGCGCGAGCCGGCCGGCCTCGCGCTGGAACGGCTGATCGCCGCGACGCAGGTCCGCTTCCCGGTGGTCGCGGACCTCGCCCGCGGCGTGGTGTTCGCCTGGTTCGCCCAGCCGCTGCTGCGCCGCAACCGCGCCCGCGTCTACGCCGAGGTCCGTGGCCACCTGCGGCACCTCGACGCGCACCCGGACGCGGCGGACCGGGCCGAGCGCATCGCCGAGATGGTCCGCAGCACCGAGCCACTGGTCCGGCTGCTCGGCCAGCGGCTCGTCCGCGACCACCTCGACAACGCGGTCATGTTGGAGGTGCTGACCCGGCGCTACTACGGCAACAGGGCGCTCACCAGCGTGCGTACCCGGGAGGTCGCGGGCTGCACGTTCGTGGTCGCCGAACGCGCCGAGTCGAGCGTGGTCTCCGCCGCGATGAGGTTCGACGCGCTGGGCAGCGCGCTACGTGGCCTGGCCGAGCTGGCCGCCGGCGAGGACGCCGTGGACGCCGACATCTACCTCGGCTGGGAGAACCAGCCGGAGGACTTCGACGCGATGGGTGCCGCGCTGGCCGAGGTCGTCGCCGCGCACCCGCTGCCGCCCCAGGTCCGTCGGGTGACCACCACCGTCGCGGGTCGCGGCGGGGCGGTCATGCACCACCACTTCACCTTCAGCCCGTCCGGCAGGCAGATGATTGAGGACCGGCTGATCCGCGGGCTGCACCCGTACATCGCGCAGCGGATGCAACTGGAGCGGCTGCACAAGTTCGACCTGACCCGGCTGCCGTCGGCGGACGAGGAGGTCTACCTCTTCCAGTGCGTGGCACGGGAGAACCGGGCTGACGAACGCCTCGTCGCGTTCGCGCAGGTGCGTAACCTGACCGAGCTTCGCGAGCAGGACGGCCGGCTGGTCGCGCTGCCCAGCACCGAGGACGCCATCGCCGCCTGTCTGGACTCGATCCGCCGCGCCCAGTCCCGGCGGCCGTCGAAGACGCGCTTCAACACCAACCGGATCGTCGTCTACGTCTGGCCGCCGAGCGAGCTGACCCGCAAGGAGATGGAGATGATCGCCGGGCGGGTGCGCCCGACGACCGCGGGCGCCGGCCTGGAGGAGATCCTGTTCATCGCGCGGCAGCGCGACCGCCGGACCGGCGAGCTGACCAAGATCGCCGTACGGATCTCGTTCGACGCCGCGGGCGGCGCCGAGTTGACCGTCGGGGAACCGCCGGTCGAGCCGATCGAGCCGCTGGACGAGTACCGGCTCAAGGTGCTGCGCGCCAGCAGCCGCAACACCGTGTACCCGTACGAGCTGACCGGGCGGCTCGGTGACTTCGTCGAGCACGACCTCGACGACGACCACGCCGTGCAGGATGGACGGTGCTCGTCTCCGCCCGAAACCGGCTCCGACTGCGCTCCGTCGCTGGTACCGGTGGACCGGCCGAAGGGTCGCAACAGCGCCGCCATCGTCGCCGGGGTGGTCACCACGCCGACCGAGCGCCACCCGCAGGGTGTCACCCGGGTGGTGCTGCTCGGCGACCCGACGAAGTCGCTGGGCGCGCTGTCGGAGCCGGAGTGCCGGCGGGTGATCGCCGCACTGGACCTGGCCGAGCGGATGCAGGTGCCGCTGGAGTGGTGGGCCCTCTCCGCCGGTGCCCGGATCTCGATGACCTCCGGCACCGAGAACATGGACTGGGTGGCCGCCGCGCTCAAGCGGATCGTCGAGTTCACCCAGGCCGGCGGTGAGATCAACATCGTGGTCGCGGGCATCAACGTCGGCGCGCAGCCGTACTGGAACGCCGAGGCGACGATGCTCATGCACACCAAGGGCATCCTGGTGATGACGCCCGACTCGGCGATGGTGCTCACCGGAAAGCAGTCGTTGGACTTCTCCGGCGGGGTGTCCGCCGAGGACAACTTCGGCATCGGCGGCTACGACCGGGTGATGGGGCCGAACGGGCAGGCACAGTACTGGGCGCCGAACCTGACGGCCGCCCGGGACGTGGTGATGGCCCACTACGACCACACGTACGTCGCACCCGGCGAGGACGCGCCCCGGCGGGCGGTCACCACCGACCCGGCCGACCGCGACATCTCCGACTTCCCGCACGACGTGGCGGGCAGCGCCTTCCGCACGGTCGGGGAGATCTTCTCCGTCGAGGCCAACCCGGACCGCAAGAAGCCGTTCGACATCCGTACGGTGATGCGGGCCCTGGCCGACCAGGACCACCCGGTGCTGGAGCGCTGGGCCGGCATGGCGGACGCGGACACCGCGGTCGTGCAGGACGTCCACCTCGCTGGCATCCCGGTCTGCCTGCTCGGCATCGAGTCCCGGTCGGTGCCGCGGCACGGCTTCCCGCCCACCGACGGTCCGGACACCTACACGGCCGGCACGCTCTTCCCGCGCTCGTCGAAGAAGGCCGCGCGGGCGATCAACGCGGCCAGCGGCAACCGACCACTGGTCGTGCTGGCGAACCTGTCCGGCTTCGACGGCTCACCGGAGTCGATGCGCAAGCTGCAACTGGAGTACGGCGCCGAGATCGGCCGGGCGATCGTGAACTTCCGCGGACCGATCGTCTTCTGCGTGATCTCGCGCTACCACGGCGGCGCGTTCGTGGTCTTCTCCAAGGCGCTGAACCCGAACATGACCGTGCTCGCGCTGGAGGGCTCGTTCGCCTCGGTGCTCGGCGGCGCGCCCGCCGCCGCGGTGGTGTTCTCCGCCGACGTCAACGCCCGTACGGCGGCCGACCCGCGGGTGCGGGACCTGGAGGCCCGCACCGCTGCCGCGACCGGCACCGAGCGCGCCGCGCTCACCGCCGAGCTCGACGAGCTGCGCTCGTCGGTGCGCGCGGAGAAGCTCGGCGAGGTGGCCACCGAGTTCGACCGGGTGCACAACATCCAGCGTGCCGTAGAGGTCGGTTCGGTGGACGCCGTCATCCGCGCCGCCGAGCTGCGTCCGCGCATCATCGAGGCCATTGAGGGTCGCCTGGGCTAGCACGACGAGGAACGCCCGCCACGGGTCAGCGACACCGGTGCACGGTGGTGCCGACCCGTGGCGTTGGCGGGTGGCACCCTTCAGCCCGTTCTCCGATCGTGGCCGGGGGTGCTGTCGGACTGCCAGGCGGCGACGAGATCCTCGCGTGCTCGGGCGACCCGGGAACGGATGGTGCCGACCGGGCACTGGCAGACGTCCGCCGCCTCGGCGTAGGACAGGCCGAGGACCTGGGTGGCGACGAACGCCTCGCGGCGTTCCCGGGTCAGGCCGGCGATCAACTGGTGCAGGGTCACGCCCTCGTCGGCGCCGGCCGTGATCGCACCGGCAGCCTCGGCCGCCGCCTGCCAGTCCGGCACCGACGCCATCCTCGGTCGGGCCACCGCCGTCCGGACGTGATCCACGGCGACCCGTCGGGCGATGGTGAACACCCAGGTACGCGCCGACGAGCGGCCGGCGAAGCCGGGCAGGTTGCGAAACGCCCGCAGGAACGTCTCCTGGGTGAGGTCGTCGGCCTCCCCCGGCCCGGCAAGGTGCGACAGGAACCGCCAGACCTGGTCCTGGAGGGCCCGGATGAACGCCGTGGCGGCCTGCCCGTCACCCCGGCCCGCCTCCCGCGCCCACCGGGTCACCTGCTCGTCGTCAGCGTCGCCGTTTCGCACGGACCACCGTCCTGTGTGTCACGGGCGCTCCCTCGTGCCGAGATGTCGTCGTCGTGACGCCGCCGGTCGGCCGCGCACTCTGGTGGTCGGCGGCCGGTCGGCAAAAGTTCCCGGGACTACCACAGTCGGCTGATCTTCCAGATGCCCGACGGTCCGGGAACCGATGCCACCCGCCATCCGACTACCGATTCCGACCGCCCCGCGCATCGAGTCGAACGGATACCGCATGACGTCCATCGTTGAGACGCCCGAGTCCACTCCCCCACCGGCTCCCGCGCCGACCCCGGCGCGTACGACCTGGGGTGGGCTACTGCTGCGGATCCACTTCTACGCCGGGATCCTGGTCGCCCCGTTCCTCGTCGTGGCGGCGCTGACCGGCCTCGCGTACACACTCACGCCGCAACTGGACCAGATCGTCCACGGCGAACAGCTCACGGTCGACACGGTCGGCGACGACACGCGTCCGCTGGCCGACCAGATCGCCGCGGCCCGCACCGCCCACCCGGACGGCACGCTCGCCTCCGTCACGCCCGGGGCGGGGGACGCGACGACCCGGGTGGTGTTCGACGTCGCCGATCTCGGCGACCGGCAGCACACCGTCTACGTCGACCCGTACACGGCCGAGGTGCGGGGGACGTTGACCACCTGGTTCGGGTCGACGCCCCTCACCACCTGGCTGGACGACCTGCACCGCAACCTGCACCTCGGCGTCGTCGGCCGGTACTACTCGGAACTCGCCGCGAGTTGGCTGTGGGTCATCGTGCTGGGCGGGATCGTCCTGTGGTGGCGTCGGCAGCGCCCCGGCGCGGGGCGACTGCGCCGACTGTTCGGCCCCGACCTGGCGGCCCGGCGGGGGGTACGACGTACCCGTGGCTGGCACGCGGCGACCGGGCTGTGGCTGGCGGTCGGGCTGCTGTTCCTCTCCGCCACCGGCCTGACCTGGTCCCGCCACGCCGGGGAGTCCTTCGGGGCGGGGCTGGACGCCCTCGACTCCCGTACCCCCGAGGTGTCCACCGCCCTGCCCGGCGCGACCGCACCGGCCGACGATGCCGGCCACCACGAGGGACACCGCGGGCAGGCCACCGCGGTCGACCTGGCCGCGACCGACCGGGTCCTCGCGATCGCCCGGGGCGCGGGCCTGGACGGCCCGGTCGAGATCACTCCGGCCGCCGACGCCCATTCGGCGTGGACCGTGACCCAGGTGGACAACACCTGGCCGGTCCGCAAGGACCGGGTGGCCGTCGACCCGGCCGCGGGCACGGTGACCGCGCGCAGCGACTTCGCGTCCTGGCCACTGCTGGCGCAACTGAGCGGGCTCGGCGTCCAGGCCCACATGGGGCTGCTGTTCGGGCCGGTCAACCAGATCCTGCTCGCCGCCCTCGCCCTCGGGCTGCTCTGCGTCATCGTGTGGGGCTACCGCATGTGGTGGCAACGCCGGCCCACGCGCACCGAACGTCGTGCCCTCGTCGGCACCGCCCCCGAGCGGGGCGCGTGGCGGCAGACGCCCCGCTGGGGCCTCGTCGTCGGCGTACCCCTGGTTGTCGCCGTTGCCGTGGCGCTGCCGGTGTTCGGGGTGACCCTGCTGGCCTTCCTCGTCTTCGACCTCACCGCCGGGGCGTGGCGGGCTCGCCGGGCCGGGGCCGCGGCCGGCTGACCTACCCCTCCCCCAACGGCACCGAGTGGGGTAGGCCGAGACCCTCGACAGCCGCCGCGACCAGGGCCTGCGGGGTCAGCGAGACATCGAGTACGAGCACCGACTCGTCCGGCTCGGCCGGTTCCAGGGTGGCGAGCTGCGACTCCAGCAGACTCGCCGGCATGTAGTGCCCCTCCCGCCGGGCCAACCGGGCACGGATGACCTCCGCCGACCCGTCCAGGTGCACGAAGTCCACCCGCTGTGGGCCCTGGCGCAGCACGTCCCGGTACGACCGCTTCAACGCCGAGCAGGCCAGCACCGTCGAGCGGCCCTCCGCGCCGCGAGCGGCGATCCACGCGCCGACGTCGCGCAACCAGGGCCAGCGGGCGGTGTCGTCCAGCGGTACGCCGGAGCGCATCCGTGCCACGTTGTGCGGAGGATGGAACTCGTCCGCCTCGGCGAACGCCAGCCCGGTCACCGCGCTGATCCCGCGCGCCACCGTGGTCTTGCCGGCCCCGGACACGCCCATCACCACGACGTGCCGGGTGGACCGGGCGGCGCGTCGCTCACCAGTCATGGATCGTGCCGTCCTTGAGCCGGTTGAACGGCAGGTACGCCGGCTCGTACGGGAATCGGGCCGCCGCCTCCTCGTCGAGCTCCACCCCCAGGCCCGGTTGGTCGCCCGGGTGCAGGTAGCCGTCGGTGAAGGTGAACGACTGCCGGAACACCTCGTTGGCCAGCGGGGTGTGCTTCATGTACTCCTGGATGCCGAAGTTGTGGATGGCCAGGTCCAGGTGCAGCGCCGCGGCCATGCCCACCGGGGAGATGTCGGTGGGTCCGTGGATACCTGACTTGATCTGGTACTGGGCGGCGAAGTCGAGCAGCTTGCGCATGGCGGTGATGCCGCCGGTGTGGGTGACCGCGGACCGGACGTAGTCGATCAGCTGCTCCCGGATCAGCGTCTGGTAGTCCCAGACCGTGTTGAAGACCTCGCCGATGGCCAGCGGGGTGGTGGTGTGCTGGCGGACCAGTCGCAGCGCCTCCTGGTTCTCCGCCGGGGTGCAGTCCTCCAGCCAGAACAGGTCGTACGGTTCGAGGGCCTTGCCGAGCCTGGCGGCCTGGATCGGGGTCATCCGGTGGTGACCGTCGTGCAGCAGCGGCAGCTCCGGGCCGAACTCGCCGCGCACCGCCTCGAAGACCGACGGCAGGTGGCGCAGGTACGCGCGGGTGTCCCAGTCCTCCTCGACGGGCAACGGGGTGCGTTGCGCGGGTTCGTAGTCGTAGCGCTGGCCGGTGGCGCTGGGCTGCGCGGCCACACCGTAGACCGCGTTGATCCCGGGCACCGAGGTCTGCACCCGGATCGACCGGAAGCCCTCGTCGAGGTGGCGGCGGATCGAGTCGAACAGCTCGGGGATGTCCCGCCCGGACGCGTGCCCGTACGCCATGATGCCGGTGCGGGACGCGCCGCCCAGCAGTTGGTACAGCGGCATACCGGCGGCCTTGGCCTTGATGTCCCACAGGGCGACGTCCACGGCGGCGATGGCCGCCATGGTGACCGGGCCGCGCCGCCAGTACGCCGAGCGGTACAGGAACTGCCAGGTGTCCTCGATCCGGTGTGCGTCGCGTCCCATCAGCAGCGGGGCGACGTGGTCGCGCAGGTACGAGGCGACGGAGAGCTCACGACCGTTGAGCGTGGCGTCGCCCAGACCGGTGATGCCCTCATCGGTAGTGATCTTCAGGGTGACGAAGTTCCGGTCGGGGCTGGACACGATGATGTCCGCTGCGACGATCTTCACGGGGGTGCCTCTCGTTCTTCTCCGGTCGGGGTGGACTCACCACTCCGCGTACGAGCCGTCGGGGTGCCGCCAGGTCGGGCTGCGCCAGGCGTGCCCCCGCTTGTCCGCGGTCCGCACCGCGTATTCGTCGATCTCGATGCCGAGGCCGGGCGCGGTCAGCCGCCGCACGTACCCGTCGACGAAGGTCAGCGGGGTCCGGTCGAGGCAGTAGTCGAGCACCTCGGCGCCCTGGTTGTAGTGGATGCCGATGCTCTGTTCCTGGATCAGGAAGTTGGGTGTGGCGAAGCCGACCTGGAGGCAGGCGGCGAGGGCGATCGGCCCGAGCGGGCAGTGCGGGGCGAGCTGCACGTCGTACACCTCGGCCAGCGTGGCGATCTTGCGAACCTCGGTGATGCCGCCGGCGTGCGCGAGGTCCGGCTGGGCCACCGCGATGCCGGCCTGCAACACCGGCAGGAACTCCTGCCGGCTGTAGAGCCGCTCCCCGGTCGAGACCGGGGTGCTCGTGCAGCGCACCACCTCACCGATCAGGTGCGAGTTCTCCGGTACCACCGGCTCCTCCAGGAAGAACGGTCGGTACGGCTCCAGCAGCGGGGCGACCCGCCGGACGTTGGCGACTGTGAACCGACCGTGGAAGTCGACCGCGACGTCCCGGGTGTCACCGAGGACCTCGCGGGCGACGGCCACCCGCCGCACCACCGCGTCCAGGTCGGCGACCGAGGCGAGCGCGCCCATCCGCCCGGACGCGTTCATCTTCACCGCGGTCAGGCCCGCCTCGATCCGGGCGCTGATCTGGTCGCGGATCTCGGCGGGCTCGTCGCCACCGACCCAGCCGTAGACCCGGATCCGGTCCCGGACCGGGCCGCCGAGGAGCTGGTGCACGGGCGCGCCGTAGTGCTTGCCGGCGACGTCCCAGAGCGCCTGGTCCAGGCCGGCCACCGCGCTGGCCAGGATCGGGCCGCCCCGGTAGAAGGACCCCTTGGTCAGCACCTGCCAGTGGTCCTCGATGCGCAGCGCGTCCCGGCCGACCAGCAGCTCGCTGAGCTGGTGCACGGCCGTGCGGACGGTCTCGGAGCGCCCCTCGCAGGTCGCCTCGCCCCAACCGACGATGCCGGACACCGTCTCGATCCGGACGAACAGCCAGCGGGGCGCGACCAGGAAGGTCTCCACCCGCGCGATCGTCGTCATGCGCCGGTCAGCCCTTCGTGGCGCCGGCGGTGAGGCCGGAGACGACGTACTTCTGCACGAACAGGGCGATCAGCATGATCGGCAGGGTGACCACCGTCGCCGCGGCCATCAGGCCGCCCCAGTCGATGCTGGCGTAGCCGACGAAATCGAAGATCGCGACCGGGAGCGTCTTCGTGTCGGAACCGGAGAGCACCAGGGCGAACATGAAGTTGTTCCAGGAGAAGATGAAGGAGAGGATCGCGGCCGTCGCCACGCCGGGCACCGACAGCGGCAGCGTGATCCGCCGGAACGCGCCGATGTGGGTCAGCCCGTCGACGAGCGCGGCCTCTTCCAACTCGGCCGGCAGACCGTCGAAGTAGCCCATCATGATGTAGACGATCAGCGGCAGCGACACGAACATGTGGCTCAGGATCAGCACGGTGAAGCCGCCGACCATCTTCAGGTTGGAGAAGACGTAGTACCAGGGCACCAGGAGCGAGACGCCGGGGATCACCCGGGCCATCAGCACGACGAGCGCGGACTTCCTCATGCTGAAGCGGCTCATCGAGTACGCGGCGGGCACCCCGAGCAGGAGCGACAGCGTGGTCGCCGCGAACGCCACCCAGAGGCTGTTGCCGATGAACTGGAGGTAGTTCGCCTGCTGGAGGACCGTCTCGTAGTTCTTCAGGCTGGGCGAGAAGGTGAACGCCCGAGCGGTGTCGTAGATGTCCACGTTGGTCTTGAACGACGCGGTGATCATCCAGATCAGCGGCGCCATCAGCGCGAACACCACCACGACGAGTGCCGACGTGCGGAACACCCGGTACGGCCTGCTCGGCTTCATCGGCCCAGCCCCTTCTTGCGATAGGTGAGGGCCCACATCACTCCGATGATGATCAGGAAGAAGATGATGAGGACGGTCGACGAGACGCCGTAGTCGTTGTAGTCGAAGCTGAGGCCGTAGGCGTACACGTTGAGGGTCTCGACCTCGTGGAACGAGCCGCCACCGCGACCCTTGGTGGCGTAGAGGATGTCGAACGTCTTGAGCGCGTCGATGCCGCGCAGCAGGATGGCGACGATCACCGTGGGCATCAGCAGTGGCAGCGTGACGTGTCGGAACCGCTGCCAGCTGCTGGCGCCGTCGATCCGGGCCGCCTCCTGGGGCTCGTCGGAGAGCGAGGTCAACCCGGCGAGCAGGATCAGCACGACCATCGGGGTCCACTGCCAGATGTCGATGAACATCGTCGTCGGCAGGGCCGAGTGCTGCCCGGCCAGCCAGGGCTGGGGGCCGATCCCGATCCAGCCGAGCAGCTGGTTCGCCATCCCGATGTTGGGGTCGAAGATCAGCCGCCACATCATGCCGACCGCCACCGGAGTGGCCACCAGCGGCAGCAGGATCGCGACGCGCACCCACTTCTCACCCCGGAAGGGCCGCCACAGCAGCAGGGCGATCGCCATGCCGAGGACGACCTCGAAGAACAGCACGACGCCGGTGAAGAGGACCGTCCGCCAGACCGCGGGCCAGAACCGGTCGGTGTCGGTGAGCACGTCGAGGTAGTTCTGGAAGCCGATGAACTCCGACTCCGCGCGTACCGAACCCTCGGCGTCGGTCAGGCTCAGGTACCCGGTCCACGCCACCGGGAAAATGATCAGCACGGCCACGAAGGTCATGGCGGGCGCCGCGAAGAGCCACTTGCGGTGTTCGTTGGCCCAACGCGACCAGGCCGGCGTCGTGTCCAGGGGTGCCACGGGGGCCTCGGGCGAATCGGTACGGGCGGTGCGAACGGCTGACATTGAGATCTCCGGGTTGGAGGGGCCAGGTCCCGGCGAGGCGGCGGAGCCGGTCGGCCCCGCCGCCCGGCGCGTGGGTTACTTCGCCTCGTCGTCGAGGAACTTCTGGAACGCCGCGTTCGCCGTGTCCGCCGAGCTGGCGGCGTCCTTGCCGGTGATCGCGTCGACGATCGGCTGGCCGACGATCTCCCGTGCCTGGGCCACCTTCTCCACCAGCGGACGGTCGTGCCCCACACCGTTGGCGGTGCTGACCGTGTTGGCCTCGGCGAGGTCCTTCGGGTAGGAGGCGGTGCCCGCCGGGTTCGCCCAGACCGAGGTACGGGCGCCGGGGACGCCGGCCGTCTGCTGCGCCAGCGCCTGCTCCTTGCCGGCCGCCCACTGGATGAACTTCCAGGCGTTGTCCTTGTTCTCCGAGTTGTCGTTCAAGCCGAGCGCCCAGGAGGGGATGTTGTACGGCTTCGATCCGGCCGGGCCGGCGGGGAAGGCCGCGAAGCCGACCGAGTCGACGACCTTGGACTTCGTCGGGTCGGTGGCGTTCTTGTAGAGCGAGTTGGCCTCGGTGTAGAAGGCGGCCTTGCCCTGCGTGAAGATCGCCATCGCCTCCGACCAGCTCATGTCGGTGCTGACGTTTTCCGGGCCGTGGTCCCGGAGCAGCCCGCCGTAGTAGGCGTACGCCTGCTTGGCCTGCTCGGTGTTGACGGTGGCCTTTCCGCTGGAGTCCACGAAGTCGCCGCCGAAGCTGAAGAGGAAGCTGGAGAACTGGGTCACGGCGGCGGCCTTGCCGGTACGGGCCACGAAGCCCGCGACGCCCGGGTTGTCGGCCTCGATCTTCGCGGCCTGCGCCTTGAGCTCGTCGAGGGTCTTGGGCGGCGCGGTGAAGCCGGACTTCGCCAACAGGTCCTTGCGGTAGTAGAGGACCTCCTGCTCGGTGATGATCGGCAGCCCGACCACCTTGTCCTCATAGGTCGTGGCCTGCACCGGCCCGGCCTGGAAGTCGCCGAACTCGAAGGCGCTGTCGGACTTGACCCTGTCGCTCAGGTCGGCGAGGTACTTGTTCTTGCCGAACAGCTTCCCCTCCTGCAGGGGCCGGTACATCATCACGTCGAGGTCGTCGGACCCGGCGTTCAGCTTGACGTTGTACTGGTCGGAGAGCTGGTCCTCGCCGAGTTGGGTGACTTCGACGGTGAGGCCGGACTGCTTCTCGAACTCCGGCAGGGCCTTCTTGATGTTCTCGGTCCACACGTGGTTGACCAGGGTCACGCGAACCGTCTTCGAGTCTCCGCCGCCGCCATCGCCGCCGCAGGCGGTCAGGCTCACGGCGGCGACCACGGCCAGAGAAGTGCCGATTATCGATCGACGTCGCACGCTTGTCTCTCCTTCTGTCGTGGCCGCCACCCCCGAGAGAGCCGCTACCTCGGCGTTACATCCGCTTAACATCGGGATGTTAGGCCGAAAAAGCCGATTACATCAAGAGGTAGATGTAAATGATATGATCTTTGAGTGGAACCGTCCTCAGCAGAGGTTGCAGCCCTCCCCGCCGAGTCCGGGCTGCACGCCCGCGTCCTCGAACACCTCGGCACCGCCATCTGCGGCGGCGAGCTGCCGCCCGGCTCGGTCCTCAACATCGACGAGCTGGTCGACCGGTACGCCGTGTCCCGCTCGGTCGTCCGCGAGGTGCTGCGGGTGCTGGCCTCGATCGGGTTCATCGAGGCGCGCCGACGGGTGGGGGTGATGATCCGGCCGGCGAGCGCGTGGAACGTCTTCGACCCGCAGGTGATCCGCTGGCGTCTCGCCTCCGCCGGCCGGATGGCCCAGCTCCGGTCGATCACCGAACTACGCACCGCCGTCGAGCCGCACGCGGCCTTCCTGGCCGCCGGCCGCATCGGCCACGACGAGGCGAGCGATCTCGTCGGGCTGGCCGCGAAGATGTGGGCGGCCGGCGAGGCCGGCGACGAGGAGCGGTTCCTGCACCTCGACATCGAGTTTCACCGGCGGGTCCTGCTCGCCTCCGGCAACGAGATGTTCGTCCGGCTCCAGGACCTCGTCGCGGAGGTGCTCACCGGCCGGCACAAGCACCACCTCATGCCGCACCACCCACACCAGCAGGCGCTCCAGATGCACGCCGACGTGGCCCAGGCGATCCAGCGCCGCGACGGTGAACGCGCCCGGCAGGCGATGGTGCGGCTGATGGAGCAGGCTTTCGACGAGATGAAGTCGCTGTGGGAGCAGACCGGCAGGCCCGAGCGGCACGTGGGCGGCGGTCCGGCGACCACCCGATGACGGACGACGCGGCGGCCGGAAACGGGTTGCCGGCGGCCGGCGTCACGTCGAGGATCAGTCGATGTCCAACGACCAGGTGACCACCGACTTCTCGATCAAACCCACCCTCACCGGCGAACGGGTGATCCTGCGTCCCTTCGTCGACGACGACCTGCCCACCTTCCGGGCGGCGGTGGCCGACCCCGAGGTGGCCCGGCTGACCGGCAGCCCGGCCGACGACGCTCCCGACGAGGAACGGATGCGTTCCTGGTACGGCAGCCGTAACGCCCAGACCGACCGGCTGGACCTGGCGGTCGTGGACCGCGCCACCGGCGCCTGCGTCGGCGAGGTGGTCCTCAACGACTGGGACCCCGACAACCGCAGCTGCAACTTCCGCACCCTGCTCACCGCCGCCGGCCGCGACCGGGGCCTGGGCACCGAGGCGGTACGCCTGATCGTCGGCTACGGCTTCGAGAGCCTCGGCCTGCACCGCATCTCGCTGGAGGTGTTCGCCTTCAACCCCCGGGCCCGCCGGGTGTACGAGAAGGTCGGCTTCGTCGTCGAGGGTGTGCTGCGCCAGACGCTGCGCGACGGCGACGACTGGGTCGACGCCACGGTGATGTCGATCCTCGCGCCCGAGTGGGAAGCACACCGGGGGCATCCCGAGAGCTGACCGACCGGGTGGGTGGCGGGGTCGTAGCCGGCGCGACGAAAGTCAGGCGGTCCGGGTAGGCAGGCCGCGGACCGGGACTACTGCGGGCCGTCCGCCGGCAGCCGCTGCGGCAGCCCGAGCCGCGGGAACTGGTCGTCGTGGAAGATGATGATCTCGGTGATCGCGCCGCCGGTGATCCGCAGCACGTCGATCGTCAACGGCAGGTACGCGCCCTCCTGTTCGCGCCAGTGGTAGAAGGCCACGGCGGGCTGCCGGTTCACCGAGGTCGGGACCGCGCGCAGACCCGTCATGCCGTCGAACCCGTCCTCGACCCAGCTGCGCACCACCGCGTCCCGGCCGACCTGCAACCCCGGTGTGGGTGGCATCGAGCAGCGGACATCCTCCCGCAGCATCGCGGCGAGCACATCGACGTCGGTGGCCACACTGGCCTCGGTGAAGCGACGCACCAGCTCGCGCGTCCCGGCGTCCTCCTCGCCGCCGGTCCAGTCCTGCCGCTCGGCGGGGAGGTGCTCCCGCATGCCGGCGCGGGCCCGCTGGAGGGCGCTGTTCACGGAGTTGACCGAGTCCCCGAGAAGCTCCGCGACGTCCTTCGCCGGCCAGCCGAGCACGTCCCGCAGGATCAGCACGGCCCGCGGGCGCGGCGCGAGGTGTTGGACGGCGACCAGGTACGCCAGCTCGATCGTCTCCCGCGCCACCGCGACGGTCTCCGGCTCGTTCGCGCCGCCCGCGGCCAGCTCGTCGAGCAGCCGGTCCGGGTAGGGCTGCAACCACCGCACCTCACCGCCGGTCGCGGGCTCCGGGCGGCGCTTGGCGAGCAGGTCCAGGCAGGCGTTGGTGGCGATCCGGTACAGCCAGGCCCGGAAGGTCGACCGCCCCTCGAAGGTCTCCCGCCGCCGCCAGGCCCGCAGGAACGTCTCCTGTACGGCGTCCTCGGCGTCCTCGAACGACCCGAGCATCCGGTAGCAGTGCACGTGCAGCTCCCGCCGGTGCCGCTGCGCAAGCCCCGAGAACGCCGGCTCGTCCACCTCGCCCAGACCGCTCACGCCCCGCTCCTCCAGCCGCGTGTCCGCACTCATCACGTCATCCTTCCGCCTCGTCAGGTCCTGTCGTAGGTATGACGGGCGTCGGCGCGACAAGTCATCACCCGGGTCTGTCGCCGGCCTGGTTCAATCCACGGGACAAGCGGGCACGGCAGGTGGAGGATCAATGGGAAGCTGGGGCAACGGCAATTTCGACAACGACACCGCCGCCGACCACCTGGGGATCCTGACCGATCGACTCATCGCCGAAGTCGCCGAGGCGATGTCCGGCGACCCCGTCGAGATCGAGCCGGACGAGTACTGGGGCGTCGCCGTGCCCTGCAACCTCGAACTGCTCCACCTCATCGCACAACAGAACTACGTCGGGGCCAACCTGCCCGACCCGGACACCATCGCCAGCTGGAAGATCAAGTTCCTGACCGTCTGGGACGAGGCCATCGACGGACTGGGCCCCACACCCGGCCACAAGGAACAGCGGCGCTCCCACCTCGTCCGCACCTTCGACCAGCTCGCCGAACTGGCCCGGTCCGAACAGGCCGGATCCGCGACCAGGCGGTAGACGAACCCGGTCGAGCCACCATCCGTCAGCGGACCACGCCGATCCCGGTGAAGGACCTGTCGTACTCGGTGAACGACTGGTTGGTGTACGGGGCGTAGATCCAGGTCCGCAGCGAGTTGGCGGCGGTGTCGACCTCGACCAGGCGTACCGGATTGGTGGTGTTGGAGTGGAACGTCTGGAGGAACGAGTAGACCTTGTTGCCGTTGACCCCGGTGTCGACCCGGTTGGCGGCGATGCCGACGTGACCGGAGAAGACGAACCTGATGTTGGCGTACTGCTTGATCAGGTTGTCGAAGAGATACTGCGGGCTGGTCGCCCCGTACGAGGCGCTCTGCTCGATGGCGCCGCTGCCGTCGATGTAGTCGTGGGTGACCACGATGACGTTGTGCCGGGGGTTGGCCGCGACGACGCTCCTGGCCCAGTTGACCGCCTCGACCCGGGGCCAGAGTTCCAGGGTGAGCACCATCCACTGGACCCCGCCGGCCTCGAAGGTCGAGTACGAGTTGTCGACCTTGCCGGCCTCGAACTGTCCCTTGACCGCACGGTACTGGCTGACGGTGAAGTACTGGTTGAAGACACTTGTGTCGCGGACGAGTTCCCGGGTGTGCTCGGGGTCGCGTGCCGAGCCGCCGACGCCGGTGGCCTGGGTGTCGTGGTTGCCCAGAGCCAGCGCGTACGGGATGGCGGCGCCCTCGATCGGCCGCATCGCGTTGCGGGCGATGACGTACTGCGAATGGTCCGGAGTGTCCCAGTTGACCACGTCACCCGAGGAGGTCACGAAGCGCAGGTCCAGCGCGGACCGGTTCTGCACCAGCCAGTTGGTGCGGTTGAGGAACCGGGAGTCGCTGCTGTTGAGCACCTCCTGCTGCGTGTCCGGCAGCACGGCGAAGCTGAACTTCGTGTCGGTGGCGCCGGTCGTCTCCATCCGCGCGTACGCGATGTGGACGTTGCGGTCGCAGGTGCCGTCCCGGAAGTCGTTGACGAGCTGGATCCGTACGCTGTGCTGCCCCGCACCGACCGCCGCGCCGACCGGGTAGGTGCCGTAGCTGGTCGCGCTGACGATGGTGGTCTGGCCGACGTCGACGCCGTCGACCGTCACCCGGACCGTCGGCCAGCCCTGGCAGTTGTCACCGATCGCGCCGATCAGCACCCGCCCGGAGCCGCTGATGCTGGTGGTGGCGTAACTGGAGTTGCCCCAGAGCGAGGCGTGCGTGCCGGAGGGGGGTACGGGCGTGCCGGTCGCGGTACGGATCGCGCCGTCCACCACGCTGAACGGAGAGGGCTCGGCGGCGCTCGCCGGAGCGCCGGTGAGGGCTCCCCCCGACACGGCGACCAGCACCGCCGCGGCCACCGCCACGAACCTGGACCTGGATTCCCTGATCTGCACCGCTGATCCTCCCCTGCCGACGAACGCCCGAGAGCTGGGCATTCGCAGCGTAGGGACAATCGGCACGACACATGTGAATGCCTCACGGCCATTCCGGATACCGGAGTTGTACTCTCCGTTGCGCCCGACCGTGGGCAGCGCCGGCGGGGCGGCGCAGTCGTGATCGACCGGTCGTTGCGGTAGGCGGTTCGGTGCCGGATACCCTGCCTGCGGTGCCTGGAACCCGTGACCAAGGAGTCGGTGCTGAGATGACGGCAGCGCGACCGATACCAACGCAGGACGACGTGCTCGGATACTTCGACACGCTGTCGAACTGGGGGCGGTGGGGCGACGACGACCAGCTCGGGACCCTGAACCACATCACCGACGACGTCCGGCTGGCGGCGGCGCGGGCCGTGCGTCACGGCAGGAGCGTGTCCTGCGCGTGGGAGGTCGCCGTACCGGCGGAGATGGAGCGGTCGACGACGACGTGCCCGTGCGCCGCCGACATGCCGGGTGCCGAGCACATGCCGGCGCACTTCCACGCCGACCGGAGTTGGGGCTTCTCCTCCGAGCGCATCGCCCTGACGTTCCACGGCAACACCCTCACCCACCTCGACTCGCCGTGCCACCTCTTCTGGGACAGCCGGATGTACAACGGGCGGTCGCACTCGTTGGTCGATGCCACGACGGGTTCGGCGTGGGCGGCCGTCACCGCGGCGGCGAACGGGATCGTCACCCGTGGTGTCCTGCTGGACGTCGCGGCGGCCCGTGGGGTGCCGTGGTGGGAGCCGGGGCAGGGTGTGTTCCCCGACGACCTCGACGAGGCCGAGCGTCGCCAGGGTGTGCGGGTACGACCCGGCGACGCGGTGCTCCTGCGGACCGGCTACGGCCGCTTCCGGCACGAGAACGGCGCGGCCGGTGGTTTCACGCAGGCCGGCTGGCACGCGTCCTGCCTGCCGTGGCTACAGGAACGCGGTGTGGCGCTGATCGGCGCGGACACCCCCCAGGACGTTCAGCCGTCGGGGTACGACGCCGTGTTGATGCCGGTCCACGCCGTGGGTCTCGTCGCGATGGGTCTGTGGCTGCTCGACAACTGCGACCTGGAGGCGTGCGCGGCGACGGCGGCCGAACTCGGCCAGTGGGACTTCCAGCTCGCGGTCGCCCCGGTCCGCTTCGCCGGCACGTCCGGCAGCCCGGTCAACCCGATCGCCACGTTCTGAGCCGGAAGTCTGCCGCTCGGCGCACGACCCGTGAGCGGCGCGCGCTCCCCGGCGCTGCCGGGGGCGGCGCCCTACTGCGAGGTGCCGCCGCCCGAGCGACCCGCAGCGGCGGCGGAGGGCCGGTGCGCGATGCGGGGCGCCCGTACGGCGGAGGCGCTGCCGGCTCCCGGCCGGAAGTCCCGGGCGGCGGCCGCCACCATTTCGTCGGGGTCACGGGTGAGGGCCTGCCGGATGTGCGGCGGAACGACCTCGGACGTGGCCATCGCCAGTCGGACCTGCACCGCGCGGTCGTCGACCAGGCGCGCCAGGTCCGCGTCGCTCAGCTCGACGGCACGCACCAGCGCGGCCCGGACGTCGACCACCGGGTCCGCGGCGAGCGCGCTGCGCTGCTCGGCGGTGGTCCGCGGGTTGCGGGCAACCCCCTTGCGTACGCGGGCGGTGCGGTCGGCCAGCAGGGCGGTGATCACGTCGGGGTCGTGGGTGTGCGTGGCGAGTCGTTCCCGTACCTCGGGCGAGACGTCGTCGATCAGCTTGGCGGCCAGCTCCGGCTCCAGCTCGCGGCTCTCCGCGAGGAGGCCGCGAAGCTCCTTGTCCGAGGTCTCCGCCATGACCCGGCGGATCGACTCGTCACAGCCCGGGTTGCCGGCGACCGCCCAGCGGACCCACCGGTCGGCGTCCTTGACCAGACGCATGAGGTTGGCGATCGAGGTGGAGGGATTCCGCGCCACGGCCTCCCGGACCTGACGATCATGGTCGCGGGTGAGCGGTCGCAGGGCCTGTGCGGGCGCGTCGGCCCGACCGGCGACCGCCTTGCGGACCACGGCCGACGGGTCGGACGCCAGGTCGATAAGGGTCATTTGTGGCGTGCTGGGGTCCTGGGCGAGGGCGAGCCGAGCGTCAGCGCTGCCACCGATCGGACGGTGGGCGGTGGTGCCGGACCCGCTGTGACGGTCGGCCTCGCCGACGTCCTGCTGTTTCCCCATGCCGCAATCATGTCACGCGCCCGATTCGGTGACGGCGGGTGCGGGCGGGACCGGGGCGGGCAGCCGCAGGCCGGACATGCCGCCGTCCACCGGCAGCGACGAACCGGTCACCGACCCGGTCGCGGGTGACGCGAGGTAGACGACGGCGGCGGCCACCTCGTCGGCGGTCACCAGGCGCCCGGTCGGCTGCCGGGAGGCCAGCTGCCGCTTCTCCGCCGTCGGGTCGGCCGCGCCGGCGAGCAGCCGGGCCACCCAGGGCGTGTCGACGGTGCCCGGGGCGACACAGTTGACCCGGACACCGTCGGTCACCAGGTCGGCGGCCATGGCGAGGGTGAGGGCGTGCACGGCCCCCTTCGACGCCGAGTACAGGGCGCGTTTGGGCAGACCGGTGGTTGCCGCGATCGAGGAGATGTTGACGATCGCCGCCGACGACGACCGCCGCAGGTACGGCAGGGCCACGGCGCTGGTTCGGGCCACGCCGCAGACGTTGACGTCGAGCACCCTGCTCCACTGCTCGTCGTCGTTCTCCTCCACGGCGCCGACGGCGGAGATGCCGGCGTTGTTCACCAGGATGTCGATCCCGCCGAACGCCTCGGCGACCGAGGCGACGGCCGTGCCGAGGGAGGACCGGTCGGCCACGTCCGCCCGGACGCCGAGGACGCCGGGATCCTCCGGCAGGCCGGACAGGTCCAGATCCAGGACACCCACCCGGGCGCCGGCGGCGACGAACGCTCGCACGCAGGCGTGCCCGATGCCCGACCCACCTCCGGTCACCACCGCCACCAGACCGTCACACCGCATGCTGCTCTCCCCTTCCGAGTGGTCCGCTGAGGTGCCACACCGCCGTCGTCGTCGCGGCGGTGCGGTCGTGCGTGTCGCGGTTCGTCAGACCCATGCCGGCCCGTCGGGGTACGCGTACCTGGCGAGGCTCTCCGGGCGCATCGCGGCGGAGAAGCCCGGGGCGGTGGGCGTCACGTAGTGCCCGTCCCGGATCACCGCCGGATCGAGGAAGTGCTCGTGCAGGTGGTCGACGTACTCGACCACCCGGTTGCGCATCGAGCCGGACACGGCCACGAAGTCGAACATGGACAGGTGCTGCACCAGCTCGCACAGGCCGACTCCCCCGGCGTGCGGGCAGACCGGCACCCCGTACTTCCTGGCCAGCAGCAGGATGGCGACGTTCTCGTTCACACCACCGACCCGGCACGCGTCGATCTGGACGACGTCGACCGCACCGGCCTGAAGTAGCTGCTTGAACACCACCCGGTTCGCCACGTGCTCGCCGGTGGCCACCCGGATCGGCCCGCCGTCGGGTGCGCTGGTGGCGAGGGCGGACCGGATCGTGGCGTGGGCGAGCACGTCGTCCGGGCTGGTCGGCTCCTCGATCCACCACGGGTCGTACGGCGCCAACTCGCGCATCCGGTCGACCGCCTCGGCGACGTCCCAGCGTTGGTTGGCGTCGAGCGCGATCCGGATCCGCGGGCCGACCGCCTCGCGGGCGATCTTCAGGCGGCGTACGTCGTCGGACGCGTCCGCGCCCACCTTCAGCTTGATCTGGGTGAACCCGTCGGCCACGGCCTGCTTGGCCAGCCGGACCACCTTGTCGTCCGGGTAGCCGAGCCAGCCGGGTGACGTGGTGTACGCGGGGTAGCCCCGCTCGGTCAGCCGGGCGATCCGGTCGGCCCGACCCGGCTCGGCGGCGCGCAGCATCTCCAGCGCCTCGTCGGGGGTGAGGGCATCGGTCAGGTAGCGCCAGTCGACGAGGTCGACGATCTGCTCCGGGCTCAGGTCGGCCAGGTAACGCCAGACCGGCTTGCCCGCCCGCTTGGCGACCAGGTCCCACATCGCGTTGATCACCGCCGCGGCGGCCAGGTGCATCACGCCCTTCTCCGGGCCGAGCCAGCGCAGCTGCGAGTCCTGGGTGAGCGAGCGGGCGAACGCGCCGAGGTCCACGGTGTCCGGGTCGATTCCGACCACGTACGGCACCAGCGCGTCGATCGCCGCCCGGCAGACGTCGTTACCCCGCCCGATGGTGAAGGTGAAGCCGTGCCCGTCCGGGCCGTCGTCGGTGCTGAGCACCAGGTACGCGGCCGAGTAGTCGGGGTCGGGGTTCATCGCGTCGGAGCCGTCGAGGTCGCGCGAGGTCGGGAACCGGATGTCGTACGTGTCGACGGAGGTGATCACCGCCATCAGGCGTTCCGCAGCGTGTTGCGTTGCCGGCCGAGGCCGTCGATCTCGACCTCCATGACGTCGCCGGCCACCAGGTAGGGGAAGCGGCCGGAGAGCGCCACCCCCTGCGGGGTGCCGGTGTTGATGACGTCGCCCGGGTCCAGGACGGTGTACTGGGACAGGTGCCAGACCAGGTACGCCACGTCGAAAATCATGTCTTTGGTGCTGGAGTCCTGGCGGGGTTCGCCGTTGACCCGGGAGCGCAGCCGCAGCGCCTGCGGGTCGCCGACCTCGTCGGCGGTGACCAGCCACGGGCCGAGCGGTTGGAACGTCTCGCAGGACTTGCCCTTCGACCACTGGCCACCGGAGGCGGCGAGTTGGAAGTCCCGCTCGGACACGTCGTTGGACAGCACGTACCCGGCGATGTGATCGAGGGCGTCGGCCGGCGAGGCGAGGTAGCGGGCCCGCCGACCGATCACCACCGCCAACTCCACCTCCCAGTCGGTCTTCGTCGACCCGCGCGGGATGAGGACCTCGTCGTACGGGCCGACGACGGTGTTCGGCGCCTTGTAGAAGATGATCGGGTCGGTCGGTGGCGCGGCACCGGACTCGGCGGCGTGCGCGGCGTAGTTCTGCCCCACGCAGAGCACCACCCCGGGCCGGGCGATCGGTGCGCCGACCCGCTGACCGGTGACGTCGATCTCGGGCAGGTCGGTGGCCTCACGGACCCGCCGGACGCCGTCGCCGGCGAGGAACTCGCCGTCGATGTCGGCGGTGAGCGACGACAGGTCGAGGTGCCGCCCGTCGTCGAACAGGACGGGGCGTTCCCGCCCCACGGGCCCGACGCGCATGAATCTCACGAACCAACCTCCAGTGCATAGGTACGAATTGCGGTGCCGCCCAGGACGGCTGCTCGCTCGGTGGACGACAGCTCCCCCAGGCAGGCGTCGAGCGCCGACCACGCCTCGGCGTACGGGGCGACGAGTTCGCAGACGGGCCAGTCGGAGCCGGCCATCAGCCGGTGCGGGCCGAACACCTCCAGCGCGGTGTCGACGTACGGCCGGATGTCGGCCACCCGCCACCCGGGGCCGACCTCGGTGAGCAGGCCGGACAGTTTCGCGACGACGTTGTCGCAGCCGGCCAGGTCGCGCACCTTCGTGCGCCACTGCGCGAAGCCGGCGGCGGTGATCCTCGGCTTGCCCAGGTGGTCGAGGACGAAGGTGGTGCCCGGCGTGGCCCGCGCGGCCTCGGCGCAGCTGGCCCCCTGTCCGATGTGGACGACCAGGTCGAAGGTGAGGCCGGCGGCCCCGATGGCCGCGAGGGCGGCGCGCACGTCGGGGCGGGCCAGGTGCCCGGGATCGGCGACGCCCTGCACCTGGTCGCGGAGCCCGACCAGCTTCGCGGCGCCGGGCAGGTCGCGGTAGCCGGCGAGGGTCGCGGAGATGGCCGGGTCGGTGAGCGACGCCCAGCCGACCACGCCGGCGATCCGGGGCGTGGTCGCGGCGTGGGCCAGGAACTCGGCGGTCTCGTCGGTGTCGCAGCGGCCCGCCTCGACCAGCACGGTTGCCGTCACACCCACTTCGTCCAGCCGGGGCACCAGGTCGGCGACGGTGTAGTCCTGCCGGATCGCCTCCAGGCCCGGCGCGGCGAGCCAGGGGTAGTCGGCGGTCCACAGGTGCTGGTGCGCGTCGATGATCACGGCGTCGGCACCTCGCTCGGCAGCAGCCCCTCGGCCTTGAGATCCGCCCACAGCGCGCCGGGGATGTGCCACTCGAACATCGCCACGTTGTCGGCGATCTGCTCCGGGTCACGGGCGCCGACCACCACGCTGGCCACCGCCGGGTGCCCCAGAGGGAACTGGATCGCCGCGGCCCGCAGCGGCACGCCGTGCCGCTCGCACACCGACCGGATCGCGGTGGCCCGGTCGAGCAGCCCCCGGTCGGCCGGGGCGTAGTCGTAGGGGGCGCCCGGCCTCGGGTCGGCCAGCAGGCCCGAGTTGTAGACCCCGGCGGCGAGGACCGCGATCCCCCTCGCCCGGCACAGCGGCAGCAGCTCGTCGAGGCCGGACTGGTCGAGCAGGGTGTACCGGCCGGCGAGCATGAAGCAGTCGAAGTCCCCGGCGTGGGCCAGCTCGACCAGCGCCGGCGCCTGGTTCATGCCGGCGCCGACCGCGCCGATCTCGCCGGCCGCGCGCAGCTGCGCCAACGCCGGGTACGCCTCCGTGGCCGCCTCGGCGAGGTGGTCGTCCGGGTCGTGGAGGTGCGCGATGTCGATCCGGTCCAGCCCCAACCGGGCCAGGCTCTCGGCGTGGGATCGGCGTACCCCGGCGGCGGAGAAGTCGAACCGCGGCGCGAGGTCGGTCGGCTCGGCCCAGAACTCCTGCCGGTCACCACCGTTCGGGACGAGCAGCCGACCCACCTTGGTGGACAGGGTGAACGCGTCGCGCGGCTTGCCGGCGAGCACCGCCCCGGCGCGTCGCTCGGAGAGGCCGCAGCCGTAGAGCGGGGCGGTGTCGAAGTAACGCAGCCCGAGATCCCAGGCCGCCTCGACGGTGGCGTGGGCGACCTCGTCACCGACGGCGTCGAACATTCCACCGATCGGGGCGAGCCCGAGCCCCAGCCGGGTCACCACCACGTCGGTACGCCCCAGGGTCACCTGGTCGGTGGCCTTCACGCGACGACCCCCTGCCCGTCGTGGATGAACCGGATCACCGACTGACTCATCCGGTGGTAGTCGTGGTCGTTGTCCAGTTCACCAACAATGGCGAACTCCCGCATCACCGCGATCCGGTCGGCGAGGGTGACCATCTCCGGCAGGTCCGACGAGATCAGCAGGATGGCCATTCCCCGCGCGGCGAGCCCGGCGATCAGCTCGTGGAAGGCCGCCTTGGTGCGCACGTCGATGCCGACGGTCGGCTCGTCGATGATGAGCACGTCGCAGTCTGCGGCCAACCACTTGGCCAGGCTGACCTTCTGCTGGTTGCCGCCGGAGAGCTGACCGGCCTGCTGGTCGGGCGAGGCGAGTCGGATACCCAGCCGGTCGGCGTACTCGTCGACCAGCCCCCGCTCGGTCCGGTCGCGGACCAGCCCCAGCCGGGCCAGCCGACGCCACACCGTCACCGCCGTGTTGCGGGCCACGGTCTGGTCGAGGAAGAGGCCCTCCTCCTTGCGGTTCTCGGTGACGTAGCCGATCCGGTAGCGGTGCAGGGCGTCGCCGACGTCCCGGATCCGGGCCGGGCGCCCGTGCACCCGCACCTCGCCGGCGGTGATCCGGTCGAGGCCGAGCAGCGCCTTGGCCAGTTCGCTGCGGCCCGCGCCGACCAGCCCGTACAGGCCGACGATCTCACCGGGGTGGACGTCGAGGGTGACGTCGTGGTGGCCGGCGCCGGTGGCCACGTGGTCGAGTGCCAGCGCCGGTTGCACGTCCGCCGCGACGGTCCGGGCGGCGAGGTGCACCTGCTGGTACGCCCGGCCGACCATCAGGTCGACGATCTCCTCGCGGCTGTGCTCGGCGAGGGGTTCCGCCTCGGCGACGCTGCGCCCGTCGCGTAGCACGGTCACCGTGTCGGCGACCGCGAAGACCTCCTCCAGTTTGTGGCTGACCAGCACGGTGGCGTGGCCTCGCTCGGACAGCCGCCGCACGATGCCGTAGAGCCGGTCGGCCTCGTCGTTGGTCAGTGACGCGGTCGGCTCGTCGAGCAGCAGCACTGTGGAGTCCGCCGACAGCGCTTTGGCGATCTCCACCAGCTGCATCTGCGCCACCGACAGCCGCGACACCGGCAGGTCCGGGTCCAGGTCGAGGTCGAGCAGATCGAGGCAGCGGCGGGCCTCGGCCCGTAACGCCGCCCGGTCGAGCAGGCCGGCGCGGCGGGGCAGGTGTTGCAGGCAGATGTTCTCGGCGACGCTGAACGCCGGGATCAGGTTCCGCTCCTGGTGCACGACACCGATGCCGGCCCGCTGGGCGTCCTGCGGGTTGCCGAGCTGCACCGTACGCGGCTGCCCGTCCGTCCCGGGCAGCCGCAGCTGCCCACCGTCCGGTCGGTACACCCCGGTGAGGATCTTGATCAGGGTGCTCTTGCCGGCGCCGTTCTCGCCGAGCAGCGCGTGCACGCTGCCGGCGGTCAGGGTCAGTGTCGCCTCGTCCAGGGCGCGTACCCCGGGGAACGTCTTGACCAGTTTCTCGGCGGACAGCACGACGCTCATCGCCTACCTCCGGAGAGCTTCTCGCGGAACTGGCCGAGCAGCACCGCGCCGAGGACGACCGCGCCGATGATGAGGTCCACCCACCGCCGGTTGATGTCGAACTGCGACTGGCTCACGTCGACCAGCCGCACCAGGAACGCCGCGAGCACCGTGCCGGTCACGCTGATCATGCCGCCGGCCAGGGCCACCCCGCCGATGATCGGCGCGGCGAAGCTGGGCAGCAGCAGGTCGTCGCCGATCGAGGCGTTCACCGAGCCGAAGGCGGCCACCACGATCACCGCCGCGAAGCCGGCCAGCAGCCCCGACAGGGTGTGCGCCAGCACCAGCGCCCGGTCGTTGGAGATGCCCGACAGCCGGGCGGCGAACGGGTTGCCGCCGGAGGCGAGCAGGTGCCGTCCGGGCACGGTACGACGGAAGAAGAGGGCGACCGCGACCGCGATCACCACCGCCAGCAGGAAGACCACGGGCACGCCGGCCAGGGACGCCTGCCCGAACTCCCGCAGGCCGGGCGAGTAGCCCTGGTAGGTGCCGGTGCCGTTCACCCCGTAGCGCAGACCTTCGAGGATCGTCATGGTGGCGAGGGTGACGATGAAGCCGTTGATACGGGTGAAGATCACCAACAGCCCGTTGACCAGCCCGACCGCCGCGCCGAGGGCCAGTGCGGCGAGCACCGCGACGGGGGCGGGCAGCCCGGCGTCGACCATCAGCCAGCCCGAGGCCACCGCGCAGAACCCGGTGAGCACGCCCACCGAGAGGTTCATCTGCCCGACGGCGAGCACCACCATCTGCGCCAGCCCGATGACGATCGGCAGGGCGAGGAAGCGCAGGAACGCGTCCAGGGTGCCGGCGGTGAGCAGGTTGAAGTCGGTGGCTACGGCGAGCGCCGCGAACCCGAGCGCCGCGATCACCGCCAGGGTGAACTCGTTGGTCCGGATCAGGGTTCTCATGATGGCGACACCGCCCTCCGCTCGGCGATCACGGCTCGGAGCCGGTCCAGCGACAGCGCCGCGAGCAGGACGAGCCCGATGTAGAGCTTCAGCTCCTCCAGGGAGAACTGGAGCAGGTTGAGGCCCTTGTAGATGACCTGGGTGAGGGTCGCGCCGAGCGCGGTGCCGAGAACGCTGACCGCGCCACCGGCGAGCAGCGTGCCGCCGAGCACCGGGGCCAGGAACGACGGAAGCAGGAACGACTCGCCGATGTTGGCGGAGAAGGCGCCGTTGTTGGCGGCGAGCAGGAACCCGGCCAGCGCGGCGAGCAGCCCGCTCAACGCGTGCGCGGCGACGATCCGACGGTGCGTGGGGATCCCGGACAACTCGGCGGCGACCGTGTTGGAGCCGGTCATCAGGATCTCCCGGCCCAGCCGGGCGTGCCGGAACAGCAGCCCGACGCCGAGCGCCGCGACCACCGCGATCGGTACGACCAGCGGGATCCGGGGCCCGCAGGTGTCCCCCATGCAGTAGTCGGCGAAGGTGTCGAAGCGCAGGGCGGACAGCCCGTTCGGCTGCACCGCGAACGACACCCCACCGGTCGCCCAGGTGTAGAGGATGGTGACCAGGCCCAGCAGCCCGAAGTCGAGCGCGAGGGTCACCACGAAGGAGTTCACCCCGGTCTTGGCGATGAGCAGGCCGGCGAGCGCGCCGATGCCCGCCCCGACGGCGAGACCCACGAGCAGCCCGACCAGCAGTGGTACGCCGAGCCGGTCGTACGCCAGGCCCATCGCGAAGGTGGACAGCGCGGCCATCCGTCCCACGGCCATGTTCATGTGCCCGAGCGAGAGCACGGCGAGCTGGGCGAGGCCGACCACGACGTACACGCTGATGTCGGCCTGTAGCGGTGCCAGGGTGAGGCGGGGGTCGAGGAACGCGGGGGTGAGCGACGAGAAGAGGACGACCAGCACGGCGATGACGATGAGCAGACCGAGCCGGGGGTTCGCCCAGACCGGCAGCACCCGGGCGGCGGGCCTGGGGTCCGCGCCCGGCGGCACCGCGGGCGCCTGTGGCGCTGTTTCCGTCTTCACGCCACCCTCCTGTCCTCGATGGCGTCGCGGTCCCAGTCGATGCCGAGGCCCGGCTCGGCCGGGGCGAGCGCGTGGCCGTCGACGACCGCGATCTCGGCCCGAGTGATCGCGCGCAGTTGCGGGATGTGCTCGACGTAGCGGCTGTTCGGCACGGCCGCGCAGAGGCTGACGTGCAGTTCCATCAGGAAGTGCGGGCAGACCACCACGTTGCACGCCTCGGCGAGGTGCGCCACCTTGAGCCACGGGGTGATGCCACCGATGCGCGCGACGTCGACCTGGACGACACCGGCGGCCTGGCGGCGGAGGTACTCGGCGAACTGGCCGATCGAGTACATCGACTCCCCCACCGCGACCGGGATGCTGGTCGCGCGGGCCAGCAGCTCGTGCCCGGCGACGTCGTCGGCCGGCAGCGGCTCCTCGAACCAGGCGAGCTGGTGCGGTTCGAGCAGCCGTGCCCGGCGGATCGCCTCGGCGGCGGTCAGGGACTGGTTGGCGTCCACCATCACGTCGACGTCGTCGCCGAGGGCCGCCCGGACCGCGCCGATCCGGGCGGCGTCCTCGGCCGGGTTCGGCTTACCGACCTTCAGCTTGACCCCGGACCAGCCGGCCGCCTGGGACGCCTTCGCGCCGGCGACCAGCTCGTCCTCGGTGAGGTGCAGCCAGCCGCCCTCGGTGTCGTAGAGCGGGATCCGGTCCTTGGCGCCACCGGCGAGCACCCACAGCGGCAGGCCGGCGGCGCGGGCGCGCAGATCCCACAGCGCGGTGTCGACCGCGGCGAGCGCCAACGAGGTGATAGCACCGACCGTGGTGGCGCGGGTGGCGGCGTGCAGGTCCCGCCAGATCGCCTCCACCCGGGCGGCGTCGCGGCCGACCAGGTGCGGCAGCAGGTAGTCGCGCAGCAGCGCGAGCACCGCCGTGCCGCCGGTCCCGATCGTGTACGCGTACCCCGTGCCGTGCCCCCCGTCGGCCGTGCGCACCTCGACGAAGAGCGTCTCCTGCTTGAGGAACGCCTGTACCGCGTCGGTGCGGACGGTCTCGACGGGGATGTCGACGAGGTACGCGTCGACCTTCGTGATCGTCGACATCAGTTGCACTTGAGCAGTTCGCCGTCGAACTTCTTGCGCAGCTCCTCGGTGGTCGCGGAGCGGTCGGCCTCGTAGCCCTCCAGGTTGTCCTTGGTCACCACGAACGACCCCGAGTCGATCGTCACGCCGGGCTCGGACATCGTGCAGCCGCCGCTGAGCTTCATCAGGGCGTACGAGCCGACCTGGGCCTGACCGACCGGGTTCTGCAGGACGGTGGCGGCCACCGACCCGCCCCGCAGGCCGTCGAGGACCGCCGGGTCGTCGTCGATGGCGATGACCTTGATGGGCAGCTTCGACTGGCGTACGCCCTCGGCGGAGGCGACCGCCGGGTTGTAGGCGGTGTTCACGATGGCCTGGATCTGTCGACCCTTCGCGGCCAGGAGGTCGGCCACCGCCCGCTGGGCGCTCTGCAGGTCCTTGTCGATGTCGGTGACGCTCTGGATCAGCACCACCTTGCCGCCGGTCTCGGCGACCGCCTTCTCCACACCCTTGATCCGGCGCTGGGTGTTCGAGTCGACCTTGTTGCCGGTCAGGTGCACGAGGTTGCCCTGACCACCCATCGCGTCGATGGCCGCCTTGGCGCCCTTGTACGCGGCGACCTCCACGTCGGTGGAGAGACAGAAGTCGGCCTTGTTGGCGCCGGCCGGGCAGGAGGCCAGGGAGCCGACGGGGAAGCCCTGCCGCTTGAGGTCCTCGAAGGTGGAGTTGATGTTGTCCGGCGAGACGCCGAAGACTCCGAAGGCGTTGTAGCCCTGCGCGGCCAGGGACTTGAGCACGTCGTTCTGCTTGGTCTGGTCCCAGCCCGCCGTCTCGTTGAAGGTGACGTCGCCGAGCGCCAGCTCCGTCTTCGCCTTGGCTCCGGCGTCCTTCCACGGCTGGAAGTACGGGTGCGAGCCGCCGGGCACGAGCGCGACCTTGACCTGCGCCGGTTCCCGACCGGCGGCTTCGGCGTCGGTGGTGTCGCTCTTCTTCGTGCAGGCCACAGTGGTCGTGGCGAGGGCCACGACGGTCAGGCCCGAGCCGATCCGGGACAGCATTCTGCGCGACATGTTCGTCTCCTCGGAGGTGGTGGTGGCGAGACGTGGCGGGGGAACCTATTTCCTATAGGATGTTGCTTTGCTAGTGTGTACTCGCTCACACCGGCACAGTCAAGGGGTTGCTGAGGAGACGAGATGGCCCAGCAGGAAGCTCGCGAGGGTCGACTCCGTCCCGCCCGTCGACTCACCCTCGCCGAGGACGTCTACGAGTCGATAAAGACGCTGGTCATGGACCACATCCTTCCCCCCGGTGAGCGGGTCAACATCGACGCGCTCGCCCGGGAGTTGGACGTCTCCCCCACACCCGTGCGCGAGGCGCTCGCGCGGCTGGAGGCCGACGGCCTGGTCCGCAAACGCCCGCTGTCCGGCTACACCACCACGCCGCTGCTGAACCGCGCCGAGTTCGACGACCTGTTCGACGTCCGCCAACTATTGGAGGGCGCCACCGCCGGCCGGGCCGCCACCCACGCGTCCGCCGAGGCGCGGCAGCGCATCAGCGCCGAGGCGGCGGCGAGCATCGACGTGGAGGCCGGCGACGGATATCGCCGACACGCGGCCTTCACCGCGCTGGACGCGAAGTTCCACGACCTGATCGCCGAGGTCTCCGGCAGTCCGCTGCTGCGCGACACCATCACCCGGCTGCACTCGCACCTGCACCTGCACCGGCTCTACTTCCCGGTCGCCGGCGCGCCGGACACCAACACCGAACACCAGCGCATCGCCGCCGCCATCGCCGCCGGTGACGCCGCAGCCGCGACCGAGGCGATGCGGGCCCACCTCAGCGCCGCCCGGGAGCGCCACCTGCCCGCGTTCGACCGGCTCCCCACCCCCGGAGCGCCGCGCGACCCGGCGTGACCCACCCCGACCCATCCGAGGAGCCGCCGTGCGGATCGCCCTCTTCATCACCTGCGTCAACGACCTCGCGTACCCGGCCACCGGCATCGCGGTCACCCGCATCCTGCGGCGCCTCGGCCACACCGTCGACTTCCCCGCCGACCAGACCTGCTGCGGGCAGATGCACGCCAACACGGGTTACCGGGCCGAGGCCATGCCGATGGTGCGCACCTATGTCGACCTCTTCGACTCCTACGACGCAATCGTCGTGCCGTCCGGGTCGTGCACCGCGATGATCCGCGAGCAGTACCCGCGCCTGCACCCGCCCGCCACCTCGGTGGCCGCCCGCACGTACGAGCTGTCCGAGTTGCTCGTCGACGTCCTCGGGGTCACCGACGTCGGCGCCGAGTTCCCGGAGACGGTCACCTACCACCCCACCTGCCACGGCCTGCGGATGTTGCGCCTCGGCGACCGACCGCTGACCCTGCTGCGCCAGGTACGTGGGATCAACCTGGTCGAGCTGGGCGACGCCGAGGAGTGCTGTGGTTTCGGCGGCACGTTCGCCCTGAAGAACCCGGACGTCTCCACCGCGATGCTCACCGACAAGTGCGCCCGGGTCCGCGACACCGGCGCGCGGGTGCTCGCCGCCGCCGACAACTCCTGCCTGGCGCACATCGGCGGCGGGCTGGACCGCCACCGGGCGGGCGTACGGGCCGTGCACTACGCCGAGATTCTCGCCGAGACGGGAGCCAGCTCATGAGCCATCCGGTCGCACCCGCCACCGGGGGCGGGCGGATCCGCACGCCGCTGCCGTTCCCCACCGCCGCCAGGCCGGCCGTCGCCGACGCGCAACTGCGCGCCAACCTGCACCGGGCCACCCGCACCATCCGCGCCAAGCGGGGCCGGGTCGTCGACGAGGTGCCCGACTGGGAGGCGCTGCGCGACGCCGGCTCGGCGATCAAGGCGGATGTCCAACGTCGGTTGCCGGAGCTGCTGGAGCAGTTCGAGGCGTCCGCCACCGCCGCCGGCGCCACCGTGCACTGGGCCCGGGACGCGGCCGAGGCGTGCCGGATCGTGGTCGCGTTGACCCGGGCCGCCGGGGCCGACGAGGTCGTGAAGGTCAAGTCGATGGCGACGCAGGAGATCGAGCTGAACGAGGCGCTGGAGGCCGCCGGGATCGCCGCGTACGAGACCGACCTCGCGGAGTTGATCGTGCAGCTCGGCGAGGACACGCCCTCGCACATCCTGGTGCCGGCGATCCACTACAACCGGGCGCAGATCCGGGAGATCTTCCAGCGCCGGATGCCCGACGCGCCGGCCGACCTGAGCGACGAGCCGGCGGCGCTCGCCGAGGTGGCCCGCGCCCACCTGCGACGGCGTTTCCTCTCGGCCCGGGTCGCCGTCTCCGGCGCGAACTTCGCCGTCGCGGACACCGGCACGCTGGTGGTGGTGGAGTCCGAGGGCAACGGGCGGATGTGCCTCACCCTCCCGCAGACGCTGATCAGCGTCGTCGGTGTGGAGAAGCTGCTGCCGACCTTCAGCGACCTGGAGGTCTTCCTGCAACTGCTGCCGCGCTCCTCGACCGGGGAGCGGATGAACCCGTACACCTCGATGTGGACCGGCGTCACCCCCGGCGACGGCCCGCAGGACGTGCACGTCGTGCTCGTCGACAATGGCCGGTCCGCGGTGCTCGCCGACCCGGTTGGGCGCCCGGCGCTGTCCTGCATCCGCTGCTCCGCGTGCCTCAACGTCTGCCCGGTGTACGAGCGGGCCGGTGGGCACGCCTACGGCTCGGTGTATCCGGGGCCGATCGGCGCGATCCTGTCGCCGCAGTTGACCGGCGTGGCCGACAACGCCTCGCTGCCGTACGCGTCGACCCTCTGCGGCGCCTGCTACGACGTGTGCCCGGTGAAGATCAACATTCCGGAGATCCTGGTCCACCTCCGTCAGCAGGCACCGCACCCGCCGGCCGAACGGGCCGCCATGCGCGTCCTGTCCTGGGTCATGCGCAGCCCTCGGCGCTGGGCCGCCGCCCTGCGCCTGGCCCGGACCGGCGCGGGGCCGCTCGGGGCGTACCGTGAACGACGCACCGGCGCCCGCACGCTGCGGCGACTGCCCTGGCCCGCGTCGGCGTGGACCCGGTCGCGCGACCTGCCGCTGCCCGCGTCGCAGACCTTCCGGGAATGGTGGGGAAAGCAGTGACCGCACGCGACGAGATCCTGGCGCGGCTCCGGACGGCCCTGGCCGACGACCCGCCGCCGGTGCAGGTGCCCCGCCGGTACCGCCGGGTCGACGAGCGTCCCGACCTGATCGGCACCCTCGTCGACCGCCTGGTGGACTACCGGGCGATCGTCCACCGTGGCATCGACGCCCTACCCCGGCTGCTGGGCGGGATCGACCGGCTCGCCGTGCCCACCGACATTCCCGCCGACTGGCTGGCCGGCTACGCCGGGCAGCTGCACCGCGACGCGCCCCCGCTGTCAGCTGCCACACTCGACGAGCTGGACGCGGTCCTGACCGGCTGCGCCGTGGCGGTCGCCGACACCGGCACCATCATCCTCGACGCCGGTCCGACGCAGGGGCGGCGCGCGCTCACCCTGGTACCCGACCGGCACATCTGCGTGGTCCGCACCGACCAGGTCGTCGGCCTGCTGCCGGAGGCGGTGAGCCGACTGGACCCGCGCGCGCCGCAGACCTGGATCTCCGGCCCGTCCGCCACCAGCGACATCGAGCTGAACCGCGTCGAGGGCGTGCACGGCCCGCGCCGGCTGGAGGTCGTCCTGGTCGGCTCAGGATCCTGACGACACCTGCTCGTGGGTCTCGCCCGCCGGCTCCCGCAGCGGAACGCCGCGCACGTTGAGCAGCATGACGATGCCCACCCCGACCACAAGCGCGATGTCGGCGACGTTGCCGACGAAGAACCCGGCGTAGTCGATGAAGTCCACCACGTGCCCCCGGGCGAACCCCGGCTCACGGAACAGACGGTCCAAAAGATGCGTCGTCGCGCCGCCGAGCACCAGCCCCAACGCCACCGCCCAGGCGCGCGAGCCGACCCGCCGCGCCACGACCGTCACCGCGACCACCGCCGCCGCCGCGAACACCGCGAAGATCCAGGTGTACGCGGCGCCGATCGAGAAGGCGGCACCCGGGTTGTACACGAGTCGAAGTTGCAGCAGGTCCCCGAGGATGGCGACGGTCTGCCCGTCGGACAGCGCGGCCTCGGCCCAGTATTTGGTGAGCTGATCCGCGGCGAGCACCACAGCAGCGATCAACAGGACGACGCGGAACATCCCGGAACCCTAGCCGGCCGCCGCTGACGTTCGCGCTCAGGCCACGACCCGCCGTCGCCGGGCGGCCAGCAGCAGCGCCACGGCGGCGACAAGTAGTGCGCCGCCGGTGAGGGAGACGACCGGGACAATGGCACCGCGGCCAGGTTTGGCACCGGGGCCGGGCTCGGCGCTGCGGCCCGGGTCGGTGCTGCTCGGGGCCGGCGCGCCGACCAGGGTCCAGTCGTGGGAGTCCTCGCCCGAGCCGTACACCGCGTGTTGGCCGCCAGGACCGGTGGCCGTCGCGCGGTACGCCGGGTTGAGATCGGTCAGCATCCGTACCGCGACGGTGACCCTCTCGACCGGCTGCGGGCAGGTGTAGTCGACGGTCACCCCGGCCCGCGCCAGGGCTTTCGACTCGGTCACCGCGCCGACGCAGCGACGCGCCCCGTCGGCCACCGTGATCTGCCGGAGCACGTACGCCGAGAAGGTCTCGGACGACGCGAGCAGCGCGGGGTCCGTGCTGCGGTAGTCGACCGCGCCGTCGAGCAGGACACGGTCGGGCGGCAGCAGGCCCAGTGAGACACCGAGCAGTGTCAGGTCGTCAGGTCCGCCGACGCGCCACCGGACCCGGACGACCTCGGGCCGCTGCTCGTCGCGTGCGATCGACACGGTCTGCGGATCACCGGACGGATGCGCCGCCGCCGAGGCCGGCGCGGCGATGACGGATGCGGCAACGGCCAACGCCGCCAGCGCAAGGACGGTCGCCGCGCTTCGTCGACAACGTGTGAGCAGGGACAAGAAGCGCTCCGGAATCATGGCCGAGGAATTCCCGCACACCCTGCCGAGCGCGCGCTAACGGGCAGGTCCGCTGGGGTGTTCAGCACCGGACCGTGGCATGAACAGCTCGTTGATCACCTCGCCTGCCCTGCGGTCACCCGTCAATCCGCCCGGTAGCTCGTGTTGGTCATCCTGGTCGGCACGCCTACTCCAACGGAATCTTCGCGCGATGCTGGCATCGAGGTCAGGCAGCCTGCTGGCACGCCTCCCGGCTCGGTTCGGCTGGCACCGTTGCTGTACTTCGCTGCTGCACTTCTGAACCCCTCAGGGCATCGGCGCTCAAACCAGGCCGAGGCCAATGGCGAAGTCGGTGATCGTCGTAGGGGCGTCTCGCCGTTGGGCAACCTCGGTGACGACTCGCCGCGCCGCAGGTCGATGCCGTATTTTGGCCGAAGCCGGCGACGGACCCAGCGGACTGGCACACGCCCGACGAGCATGGGTTGCACTACCGACCAACCGCCGCTCGCAGACCCTCAACCTCGTCCTTCGTGAAGTCGAGAGAGCCGCGGGGCAGCGACGCTGAACAAACGAACACATGCCCCCTTGCTTGTAAGTTCTGGGGCGCTCCGTCCGGCGATGTTCATCCGCGTGTGCGGCCCTAGGGGAAGTGTCTGATTGCGACCTCCATGGCCGCGCACCTCCGGGCTGGTAGCTGTCGACCCGGTCGGCCGTTCGCGCTGTTCCTCCGAAGACACCGGGTCAGCCCGCTTACCCACCGAAGCGCGCCCGGATGTCGCTCGGGCCCCTGGACGCCGGAACGTCAGGAGATCCGCCCCGGCGGTAATGAGTGCTCGTACAACCTCGGACAAGCGCGAACACCCCGACCGTGGCGATTGCCGAATTGGCGCCCATACGCTCAGTGCCGACCACAGCCCAACGGAGAAAGCGAGGCAAGGTCTTGAGGAGATCACTGCTGGCGCTGGCAACAGCCGCCATGCTCCCGCTCGGCGTGCTGGCCGTGCCGAGTCCGGCGCTCGCCGCCGGTTGCACGACCACCTCGACCATCCTGATGCGGTTCGCGGACGGGTCACCGTTCCGCTCCGGCTACAGCAGCACATCCCCGCTAGTTGGGTACGCCTACTCGGACTACACCTATGCGATGAACGGTCGCTGCACCAGTGCGGCCGGCCTCCTGTGGTACCGGGCTGCTGGCTCACCACCGACGTACATCTACAGCGCCCACCGAATCAACTAACTCCCCGAGCCGCGCAGTCCGGAACGGAGACGTGGGCGGTGACGATCCGCCAGCCGACGGGTGGGCGTACCCAGGTCTGGGTCTGCCGCCCGGTGGGCGCGCCGCCGGCGTACCCGAAGCGGGTCGTCACCACCGCGAGGTCCTGCCGAACGTGGTGACCACCGGGTCGACCAGCCGGCGACCGGCCAGCAGGGGCGGCTGCGCGGCCCGCCACTCGCGTTGCTCGTCCACCCGTACAGATGGTCGGCGAGGCCGAACCGTACGGTCCGCTCGGAATCTCAGAAGTACGCGCAGATTCGTTTCGTGTCACCGTCGACCAACGTCCGCTCGTAGTCCCATCCGGTACGTCCCTCCGATCCGTAGGTCGGGCACCGGCCGGCCCGAGATCGCTCTCCCGGCCGACGGGGATCCCCGCCCGTGTGGACTGTTGCGATGGTCCGAGGACGGGTGGTGCAGCGGCGTCGGGACAGCCCGAGGCAGCTACGTTTTGTCATGCCGTGGCCGTGCCTGCTGAACCGGGGTCGGTGGCGGGTGCAGGCCGGGGCGGGCAGAGCACGGCCACGGCGATGGTTGCTGTTATCGCCGCCCCGGCGGGGTAGGCCATGCCGCCAAACTCGTCCGTGGGCACCAGGCCACGCCAGAACGGCGAGTCGGGCACGGCCGTACCGGACAGTGTGCCCAGGTATTGCAGACTGCCGAGCAGCCAGGCGGGGATCAGCAAGACGAGACCAACGATGGCGGTGGTGGCAGCGAGAGGGGCTGCCAACGGACGGTGCTCGAGACGGCGGCTGGCCCAGCCGGCTAGCAGCCATCCAGCCAGCATGCCGAGCAGGCCGACGGCGAGCGTCGAACCGGTGAGCCAGGGTGGTTCCGCCCGGTAGATCGAGACCCTGAGCCCGCCTTCGGCGTACGCTGCGTCGAAGTAGTCCTCGAACGACAGCACGAGTGCGTCGTTGCGTGCGGTCAACGCCTGCGAGTTGTTTTGCCGGGCGCCAGTTTCGATGTTGGTCGGGCTGGTCGAGTAGGTGTCGGTGACGGTCCAGCCGGCCGCCTCCAGGCGTTGCCGCAGGCCGGCTAGATAGGCGTCGACGTCCTCGGTCGCAGGCGTTCGATCGGTGCTGTAGCTGACCGACGCCGCATCGGTCTCACCACCGTTGTTGCGGAAGGGGACGTCCGACCTTTCGTACCCTCGTGCCGATAAGCCTGGGGTGAGCATCTCGGCGAGCTGAGTCCACGCGGCGCCGCTTGGTAGCGCCGGCGCCGCCTCCCAACCAATACGGTTCGCCAGCGACGCGCTCAGAAAGCCGGAGAAGATTGAGGCGAAGATAGCCAGCACGACCACGCCCCTGCTGAGTGGGCGACCGAGTCGGGCCCGCATGCCTTGCCGAAGCAGGTTGAGCGTCTCGATAGGGCCGGGCCGGACGTGTCCGGCCTCGGCAGCCATGAGCAGCGTGTCTGCCAGTTCTCCGCGACGTGAGCCCTTCGGGTAGACGCGCAGCAGCAGGCGATATGGGGTGGCGAGGCGGCGGCTCATGCGAACGCCGGGCCAGGCCGCGAGGCGTTCAATAGTCGCGATGCGGTGCTGGCGTTGCGGGCCAATCGCGCTGTCTCCTCAGCGAGTGCCGCCGCGCCGCCGTCAGTGAGGCGGTAGTAGCGCCGAGGACGCCCTTCAACGATCTCCTCTCTGTCGATCGCGACCAGCCCTTGGGCGGCTAACCGGTCCAGCGCCGCGTAGAGGGTGCCGGCCTGCAACCTGACCTGGCCTTCGGAGAGCAACTCGGCCGCCTGGATCACGCCGTACCCGTGCCGTGGTTGATCGACCAGCGCGGTCAGGATCCAGAACGTCGGCTCTCGCATGGCCTTCGACATGACCGCCAATATAAAGATGATCTGACTATGGTGCAATGGCACTGGTGCCGCACCGGCGGGGCGCTTACATCGCCCGCTTGCAGTCCCGAGCCACGCCCCCGCGACCGGCAGAGCCGAACAAGCCACACGAGCGCCCTCCGGAGGCCGGAGGGAGCACGAACGGCCACTGCATCGCGGGGCATCCCCGCTATCGCAACGTCCGAACAGCACACTCACTTCGACAACAGCGATGCCCAGCATCTGACGTCGGCATCGTCGGCATCGTCGGCGTCGCCGGCATCGCCGGCAACGCGGATCGTGACCGTACCCGACGCCGCCGGTGTTCTATGGGATCAGCTCAGCCACGGGAAGTGCTTCGTCCAGCCGACCAGCGGCCAGGTCGTCGTGACGGATCACGAAACTCCCGTCACTCCGGTAATAGAGCTCGTTGTCTACGGGAAAGTGGGCGAGCGACACCCACTCACTCGTCAGCCGGTGCGCCTCATTTTCCACATGGGAATACCATTTCGCGACCGGGATGACGATCTCGCCGGTCTTCTCGCGCCACGCGAGGGTCTGCTCAGCAATACTCTTGATTACCTCCTCGTCGGCATACCCGCCGATACAGGCGCTGGCGTACCCGTTGTCAGGCGGCCAGAGTTCGTTGGCCAGAGCACAGAGTTCGTCCAGGTGCGGAAGGTCACGCTCGAGGTCACGGGCCAACTGCTGCTGGAAGGGCGACAGGTCGTCCTCGTCGTCCTGGTCCTCCTTGTCCTCCTCGCCCGCCCCGAACCAATCGGGGAACTCAGCGCGCAGCGTGGCGCCGACGTCGTACTGCTCGCCGACGAACGCGTCGTCAGTGGATCCTGTCCCCACCTCGGTATCGGTGCCGGCCGGCACATACACGACTCGCCCGTACCTTCGCTCCCCGGTGGCAGCGGCCTGCTCGTGGTTCAGGAAGAACAGCAGCGAGCCGTCTGCCGGCAGGCCGAAGCCGTCGACTCTTGGCAGCGCCGCACAGTCGACCGAGAAGATGAACGGCAACGGACTGACCCCGTCGGACGGCCAGTCCATGCCCACCGGCAGCCGGGGCAACCCACCGAACTGCCCGACCGGAACAACGCTTGATGCTCCGCTCAACCGGATCGACAAACGGAGGTGCTGGATAAACCGGCTGACCTCGTTGTCCGGGATGCCCAGCGTGAGCGCTGCACGACGAAACCGCCCCTGATGATCCATAGCGCAACATGGTGCCACGAGGAACAGCGACCAGAGGGCGAGCCTGGCGACCGGATGCCCCACGGCCCGCAGACGCTGTCGTCGGCATCGCTGCTGCCGTGATCAGGCGCGCGCGCAACTCGGCACGTCCAGATGCAGGCATACGCAGTCCGGAACGGGGTCAACAGCCAGACGACCGGCGCAGACAACGCGTCCTGGCCAGCCTCACCCAGTCGTCACCGTCCGGATCTTCTCCAGGATGCGGTCGGCGTCCTGGCCCAACTCCACAATGATGTCCAGCGCCTCGCGCCACACCCCACGCGCCGTCGACCGTTCGCCCACAGCGAGATGGGTGTCGCCGAGGTGGGTAAGCGTCATCGACTCGTAGTAGCGTTCGCCCGCCTCGCGCCAGAGCGACAGGGCCTGTCGGTAGCACTCGGTGGCCTCCGGATACTGGCCCAGGTGGTGGTGCACGCACCCGAGGCTGTCCCAGGTGTGCGCCTGCCAGTAGCGGTCACCGGCCTCCTGTTGCAGCAGCAGCGCCCGCTGGCAGTGCTGCAGCGCAAGCTCGTGGTCACCGAGCTGGCTGTGGTACCAGCCCGCGTTGTTCAGGGCATTCGCCTGCCCGGATCGGTGCCCGGCCGCCCGAAACAGCCGCAGCGCCTGTTCGGCGTAGCGCAGGGCGAGCCGGGGCTGGCCCCGATGCTCGGCGACCGTACCCAGGTTGAGCAGGGTGCGGGCCTGCCCCACCTGATCACCGAGCCCGCGGTAAAGCCGCACCGCGTGCCACAGGTGGTCGCGGGCCTCGCCGTGTAGACCCCGACGCAGGAGGGCGATGGAGATGTTGCGGTGCGCGCGAGCCTCCCCGTCCCGGTCCGAAACCCGGCGGGCCGCCTCCAGCGCGAGCTGTTGGACGATCGCCTGGTCATGCCAACGGCCACACCGGTCCAGGAAGGTGGTCATGGCCCAGCCGAGCTGCCACGCGTGGACGTCGTACCCGTCGCCACCGGCCCGTCGCAGAAGATCGAGCAGCACCGGATACTCCTGGCTGAACCAGGTCCAGGCGGCCTCGCGGTCATCGATCACCGCTACGGTCACGCCCACGACCGTCGCTGGTAACCGGATCGGATCACGGTGTGGGTGCAGCCGCAGGTCGGCAAGATGGGCGCTGGCCAGGTAGTGGTCGAACATTCGGTGCGTCACCGCCAGCCGCTCGGCGCGGTCCTCCTCGATGTCCGTCCGTTCCATGGCGTAGGCGCGGAGTAGGTCGTGCATGGCGTACCTGCCCGGCGTGTGTTCGGTGACCATGTGCGCGTGCGCCAGCTCTGCCAACAGCGGGCGTACCCGCGGGGGTGGAACACCGGTGAGGCTGGCCGCAGCAACCACACCCACATCCGGGCCGGGATGCATGCTGAGCAGTCGGAACAGGCGCGCGGCCCGACTGCTCAGGGCGCGGTATGACCAGGAGAAGACCGAGCGGACGTCAGTTTCAGCGTCCATGCCCGTGAAAGCCTCCAGACCTCCGTGGGCCAGGTCCAGCTCCTCGGCGATGGCTCGCAGGGAGAAGTGTGGGTGATCGACCAGCCGGGACGCCACGATGGCGAGCGCCAAGGGTAGCCCCGCCGACCGGGCCGTGATCGTTGTGACGGCCGCCGGCTCGGCGGTGAGCCGGGCCGCGCCGAGGCGGCGGACCAACATACTGTGCGCGTCGCCGAGCGGCAGCGGGTCCAGGGTGATCGGATGTGCTCCTTCGGTCATCACCAGGCCGGTCAACCTGCTGCGGCTGGTGATCAGGGTGAGGCAGCCGGGTCCACCCGGCAGCAGCGGGCGGACGTGCTTGCTATCGCGGGCGTTGTCCAGCAACAGCAGGACCCGACGCCCGGCCAGCAGCGTGCGCAGCAACGCCGACTGGGCGGCGAGACCCTCGGGCAGGTGCTGTGCTGGCACCTCGAACGCGTCCAAGAAACCACGAACCGCCTCACCGGGGTCAAGCGGCGGACCGGTCGGATGGAAACCGCGCAGATCGACGTGGAGGTGGCCGTCCGGAAACCGGTCGGCCACGAGGCGGGCGAAGTGGACCGCCAGGGCCGTTTTTCCCACGCCCGCGATGCCGGATAGGACTGCCACCATGGCCGTGCCGGCCCGAGTGGCCGCGTCTAGCAGCCCGCACAACTCGTCAAGCTCAGCAGTGCGTCCGGTGAAGGCGTACGGCGACGCGGGTAGCTGCGCCGGAACCGGCTTGGTCGTGGTCGGTGCCGCCGGCCGGCTGGGCCCCGGCCGGGAGATGGCCGCGGGCGCCGTTACCGGCGCCAGTCGCGGGTCGGCGTTGAGGATTGCCCGGTGCAGCTCGGTCAGTTCCGGTCCTGGCTCGATCCCTAGTTCACCCACCAGCAGTCGGCGTACCTGGTGATACGTCCGGAGCGCCTCGGTCCGGCGGCCTGCCCGGTACAGGGCGAGCATGAGCTGCCCGTGGGCCCGTTCGCGCAGTGGCTCCGCCGCGACCAGGTCGGCGATCTCGTCCACGAGTTCGACTCCGCCGCCCAGCGTGAGTTCGAGTGACAGGCATTCTTCCTGGAGGCTGCGGCGTTGGTCGTTGAGCTGGGCCGCCGCCGCCTCGACCAGCCGGCCAGGCACTCCGGTGAAGGCGGGCCCGCGCCATAGCGCCAGCGCCTCCCGCAGGTGGACGACCGCGCTCGTCAACTCTCCGACGGCTGCGAGCCGGCGGCCCTGCCGTGCCCGGTCGACGAAGACCCGCAGGTCGATCTCGTCGTCCGGGACGCGCAGGGAGTACCCGCCGGAGTCGGTGACGATCTCGCCCGCCGTCGCCAGCTGTTTACGCAGCATCGACACGCAGTTGCGGACCACCTTGACCGAGCTGGTGGGCGGATGCTCGTCCCAGATCGCCTCGACCAGCCGGGACACCGGCACCACCCGGTTCGCGTCGAGCAACAGGGCGGCCAGGATACGTTGCTCCCGTGATGCGCCCAGAGAAATTCGGCCACGGTCGAGTTGCACTCTGAGCGGACCCAGTACCTCGAACCTCACGTACCTCCCGCCCTCGTCCGTGCCAGCCGAGCCGTCCCATTGGCCCCTGCGCGGCCGACGGCTCGGCCGCCAGCCGAACGAGCCGTGGTGCTTTGGATTGTCACACCGCCACGAACGTCTGCATAGGCGGTTGTCGATGACTTGCGGAACCGGTCCCATGGTGTCTCGGTGCCGGGCCAGACGTCGCCGGGGACGAACTGGGGATCGATCGGGGACGGTCAGGCGCAGGGTGCTCCTGAAAAGTCGCTTTGATTTGCGGGAGGTAGTCATGAAACACCGCAAGGTCTGGCTCGGCCTGCTCGTGCTGGCCCTGGCAACGGTGTCCCTCGGCTTCGGGGCGCGCGGCCAGGCCGACTCCGGCTGGCCGGCCCCGCCGCCGCGGTACCGGGCCACGGAACTCTCCGATGCGATCCTGTTCAACGACGGGCCGGCCGCCTACCGGCTGGTCTACCTGGAGCGCCCGCCGACACGGTGGACGCCTGCGCTGCGGCAGGCCCAGGGCGCGCTCAGTTCGGAGCTGACCCGTCGGGGCACCTGGTCCGACGCGATGATCGTGCAGCGGATACAGAGCGGTAACCCGGTCGCGGTGCGCGAAGGGCTGGTCACCCTCGTCGCGCTGGCCCGCGAGGTGTTCAACCGGACATTCGGCAAGGAGACCGTGGACTCCGCCGTACTCCTGGTCAACGATGCCCTGCTGGCGAACGCGTATGAGGTCGTCCGCGCCGACTCCTACATCGACATGGACAACAACAACCGGACCCCGCTGGAGGTCGGTACCATCCGGGCCATCTTCGCCGGCGGTTTCGCCGACTGGTCCTGGGACATGGCCGGCAACCCGGCGCCACGGGCCAAACTGGTGCAGGATCAGCTCATCGCGGTCATCGCCCGTGACCTGCGAGCAGGGTAGTTCACAGTGGACGACACGCGCTTGGGACGGTGGATCGTCGCGATCGCGGCGGTCGCCATGCTCCTCGTGGGCTACCTCACCCGGGCGGTGCTGCCGGTAGCCGCGATGCCGGCCCCACCCGGCCGGACGGTGGCCCGCGCACTGGTACCGGAGGGCTGGGCGTTCTTCACCCGCGACCCCCGCCAGCCCAGCCCGGTGGCCTACACCACGGACCGGGACGGCCGGTGGCGGCTCGCCTCGGGCAGCAGCCGTGGCCCGGCTGGCCTGGACAAGCGGGACCGTGCCCGCAGCGCGGAGATCTCGCTGCTCACCCGCCGGCTGGACGGGCCCGCGTGGACCAAGTGTGACGGCGAACCCTCCACCTGCCTGGCCGCCGCCCCGGCCACCGCGGTAGCCAACACCGCCAACGTACGCACGCTTTGCGGCGACATCGGGATCGTCCTTCAGGAGGTACTGCCATGGGCCTGGAACGACCTGCCGACCGTGCTCCCGTCCCGGGCGGCCCGGCTCACGGTGACCTGCTAGACCGGTGGCTGGCCCGGATCGGCCGGCGCTGCCGACCCGCCTTGGCCGTCGCGCCCTGGTCGAGCGGATTCGGGCTGGCCCGTACGCTGCTGGCCACCGGTACCTGCGCCACCCTACTGGTCAACCCGCCGGCGATCCTACTGTCGATGGACAGCGCCGAGGACTGCACCGGGCCGGCCGCCGCCGGCATCTGGTGCGTCCTACCCGCCAGGCAGGGGCAGCTCGCCGGGTGGATAGGGATCGCCGTGCTGGTCGTGGTGGCCAGTGGCTGGCGCCCCCGGTGGACCGCTTTGCCGCACTGGTACATCTCCTGGAGCGTGATCGCAAACCTGTCCGCGTTGGACGGCGGTGACCACATCACCGCCACCCTCAGCCTGTTGCTGCTCCCGATGGCCCTCACCGACCCCCGGCGGTGGCATTGGCAACCACCACCGGCCGGCACCGCGATCGGCGCCGGCCGGGTGGTCGCGCACGCCGCTCTGGTCCTCGTCTGGCTCCAGGTCGCCATCGTGTACCTGCACGCCGGCATCGCGAAGCTTGGCGTCACCGAGTGGGCCGACGGTACGGCGATGTTCTACTGGCTCCGCACACCCGGGTACGAGCCGCCTGATTTCCTGCGTCCGCTGGCCGAGGCGGCTACCAGTTCCGCAGTGGGGGTGACGCTATTCACCTGGTCGGTGCTGGTGTTGGAGTTCGCTCTGACCGTGGCCCGGCTGTTGCCTCCCGGGCTGCGCCGCGTACTACTGGTCGCCGGGCTGGCGTTCCATATCGGTATCGCGATCGTCCTGGAACTGGTCACCTTCGGTCTCGCGATGAGTGGGGCGCTGCTGCTCTATCTGTTGCCCGTGGGACACCAGGTCAGGTTGCCGGCGATCCGGAAGGCTCACCCGCACCGCTCCACATCGACCCGCAGCGCTCACAGACATGGCGTTAGGCGAACCGAGACGCCAGGGAATGCCAGCTATCCCGGGAGTATCAACGACTGACCACTTCGACCCTTACGAACCGCTCCGCTCAGTCGGCGATGTCCACGACGACCTTGCCCTCGGCGGTGCCGCCGGCGACCAGGCGGTGGGCGTCCATGACCGTGTCCAGGGTGAACGTGCGCCGGTCCAGTCGGGGGCGCAGCGCGCCGGCGTCGGCCAGCGAGGCGATCTCGCGCAGGATCTCGCCCTGGTGTTCGCGGCCCCGCCCGGTGAGCATCGGCAGCAGGGTGAACACCCCGGAGTAGGTAGCGCCGCGGAACGACAGCGGGGCGAGCGAGTGTGTGCCCCAGCCCAGCGCGCTGACCACGTGCCCGGAATAGGTGCGCACCGCCGCGAACGACGCGTCGAGCGTCGCGCCACCGACGTTGTCGACGACGATGTCGAACCCTTCGCCGCCGGTGTACCTCTCGACGTACTCCTCGACGTCGGTCGCGGTGTAGTCGATCGGCACGGCACCCAGACTCTCGATCACCCGCAGGCTCGCCGGCCCGCCCGTGGCGTACGCCTCGGCGCCGCGCGCCTGGGCGAGTTGCACACCCACGTAGCCGACACCGCCGGCGCCGCCGTGCACCAGCACCTTCTGCCCGGCGTGGACCCCGGCCCGGTCGACCAACCCCTCCCAGGAGGTGATCGCCGCCAGTGGCAACGCGGCGGCCTCCCGCATCGAGAGGCTCCTCGGCTTAACGGCCAACAATCGGGCGTCCACGGCGGCGTACCCGGCCAGCGAGCCCTGCAGGTCACCGACGCCCCCGCACAGCCCGTACACCTCGTCGCCGGGCGCGAAGCCGGTCACCTCCGCACCGACCGCCGCGACGACTCCGGCCAGGTCCAGACCGAGCACCGTGGGCGGCTTGACCCGCGCGTGCGCAGCCTTTCCTGCCTGAATCTTCGTGTCGAGCGGGTTGACCCCGCTGGCGACGACGCGCACCAGCACCTCCCCCGCACCGGGAGTGGGTTGGTCGATCTCCTCGACCGTCAGCGGGACGTCGAACTCCCGCAGCACCGCAGCCCGCATGACAATCCACACTCTCCGTGATCGAGTCGTCACGAGAACGCTATCGGACCGGGCTGTCCGCCGGGCGGCTTCGGTGGCGTCGTGCATCGGCCTCGCCGGAACTTTTCGGCTGACGTGGCCGACCACCCGGACGCCACACCCGTGATCGAAGGGACCGTTCATGCTCAGCACCACCCTCGTCGGCCGGTACCGCCGCTCGGCCGCCGTCGTCGCCACCGCCACGCTGTTGGCTGCCGTCGTCACGGCCTGCGGGTCGTCGGACGACTCGCCACCGGCGACCCCGAGCCCGTCGGCGGTGGCATCGGCAGGCGCGACCGCGGGAGTGGTCGGCATCCGCGATCCGTGGGTGAAGGCCGCCGACGATGGCATGACGGCCGCGTTCGCCACCCTGGTCAACGACGCGGACACCGACGTGACGATCACCGGCGTTGCCAGCGAGCTGTCCCCGATGGAGCTGCACGAGATGGCGATGGAGAACGGCAAGATGGTCATGCGGGCCAAGCCGGGCGGTGTGGTCGTCAAGGCGAAGAGCACCCACGTGCTGGAGCCCGGTGGTGACCACCTGATGCTGATGAACGTGAAGCAGCCGGTACGGGCCGGTGACGAGTTGACCTTCACGCTCACGTTCGCCGACGGTCGGACCCAGACCTTCTCGGCGGTGGCCAAGCCGTTCACCGGTGCTCAGGAGAGCTACGCGCCCGGTCACGGGGCCAGCCCGACGCCGGGGATGAGCATGAGCCCGGCCGCATGACCTCGGCACCGACACCTCGCCCGGTGCGCCGCCGTGGCCTGCTCACCGGCGGGGTCCTCGCCGCCGGGGGTGTGCTCGCCGGCGTGGCCGTGACCCGTGACCGGGACGGCGGGCTGACCGAGGCCGCGCTGGCCACCGAGGTCGGCACCATGGTCGAGCCGTTCCACGGTGCAAGGCAGGCCGGGGTGGCCACCGAACCGCAGGCGCACGGGTCGTTCGTGGCGCTCACCCTGCGGGCCGGCACCGACCGGGCCGCGCTGGGTCGGATGCTGCGGCTGCTCACCGACGACGCGGCCCGGCTCACCCAGGGTCAGCCGGCCCTGGCCGACACCGAGGCCGAACTCGGTCTGCTGCCGGCCCGGCTGACCGTGACCTTCGGTTTCGGCCCCGGCCTCTACCGTGCCGCCGGGGTCGACGACCGGCGGCCGGCGTCGGTCACCGAGCTACCCGCGTTCCGCATCGACCGGCTCCAGCCGGCCTGGTCCGGCGGCGACCTGCTGCTCCAGGTCTGCGCCGACGACGCGATCACCGTGGCGCACGCCCAACGGGTCCTGATCAAGGACAGCCGGCCCTTCGCCACCGTTCGGTGGGTCCAGCGGGGCTTCCGGCGCAGTCCCGGCGTCGAGCCGGGCGGTCGCACCCAACGCAACCTGTTCGGTCAGCTCGACGGCACCGCCAACCCCCGGCCCGGCACACCGCTGGACACCGCCGTCTGGGTGCCGGACGGGCCGGCGTGGCTGCGCGACAGCACGACCCTGGTGCTGCGGCGGATCAGCATGAACCTGGAGACCTGGGATCTGCTCGGCCGCGCCGACCGCGAGGTCGCCGTCGGCCGTCGCCTCGACACCGGCGCCCCGCTCACCGGCGCCGCCGAGCACGACGAGCCCGACTTCGCCGCCACCGACGCCGACGGCCTCACCGTCATCCCGGACTTCTCCCACCTGACCCGCGCCCACGTCGGCGACGACCGGCAGAGGATCCTGCGCCGGCCCTACAACTACGACGGTGCGCCGACCGCGGAGGGTCACGCCGACAGCGGCCTGATCTTCGCCTCGTACCAGGCGGACATCGCCCGGCAGTTCCTGCCGATCCAGCGCCGCCTCGCCGACCGGGACCTGCTCAACGAATGGACCACCCCGATCGGGTCCGCCGTCTTCGCCATCCCGCCCGGCTGTCAACCGGACGGGTGGATCGGCGAGCAGGTGCTCGGATGAGCCGCGTGGCACGACTCGGTGTCGCGGCGTTCGCCGCCCTGCTGGCGCTGCTCGCGCCGGCCGGCCCGGCGTGGGCGCACAACACGCTCCGGTCCTCGTCGCCGGCCCGGGACGCGGCCCTGCCCGCCGCGCCGACCGAGGTTTCGCTCGAATTCTCGGCGCGGCTGGACCCGGCGTTCGCCACGGTCGTGGTCACCGACGCCGCCAAGCGTCGGGTTCCCACGGGCGTCCCGGTCGTGGTCGACACGACGAGCACGATCTCGGTGACCGGCAGGCTGCCGAACGGGACGTACACCGTCGCGTATCGGGTGGTCTCCACCGACGGGCATCCGCTCCAGGGGTCGTACCCCTTCTCGGTGGCCGACCCGATGGGGAGCGCCGCGCCGGTCGGCGACGCCGGCACCTCGGCGGACGCCGTCGGCGCGACGGCGGACGGCGGCCTTCGCGCGGGCCTCCTCGCCGCGGGTGCCGTGCTGGCCGCCCTGCTCGCGGCGGCGGTCGGCCTGTCGCTCCGTCGACGGGCGGCCCGGCGCTGACCGGCTGACCCACCACCGCACGGTGACCGGCCTGGCGGGTCGAGGCCGGTCACCGTGTTCAGAGCACGACCTGTTTGGTGTTCGGCAGGCTGTCGACGATCGACGTCTGCACGTTGAGCGTGTCCGCGATGACCTCGTGGGGCGTGTTGGCCATCCACTGCATCACCGAGATGTCCTCGAACCGGGGATGGCGGAACATCTCCAGGAACACCAGCGGCTGGTCACCGGTGTTCTCGATGTAGTGGCCGTACGCGAACGGGACGTAACCCACGTCGCCGGCCTGGAAGTCGAACGTGCGGGCGGCGGCCTGCGACGCGAAGACACCCATCCGTCCGGTGCCGGAGATGTAGTACTGCCACTCGTCGGTGGTGGGGTGCCAGTGCAACTCGCGCATCCCACCCGGCTCGACCTCGACCAGGGCTGCGGCGATGGTCGTGGAGGCGGCGAAGTTTGTCGAGTCGGTGATCCGGACCGTTCCGCCACGGAAACGTTGCGGGGTCTGCGCGAGCATCCGGTGCTTGAAGCTTCGGGGGATGTCGCCGGTGGGGCTGACCACCCGGTCCTGTTGCAGGGGTGGTGGGACGTCGCCCTGGAAGATGTACTTCTCCCGTTCGGGCAGGTTCTCCATCTGTTCCGGCGTCCAGCCGAAGTTCTTGGCCAGGACGTGCCGAGGTGTGTGCGCGAAGAAGTCGCTGAGCAGGAACGTGTTGTTCTCCGAGAACGCTCCGTCGTCGAAGACCAGCAGGAACTGTGCGCCGTCCTCCAGCGCCTGGATGTTGTGCGGCACGCCCTGCGGAAAGAACCACAGATCGCCGGCCTTGACGTCCTCGATGAAGTTGCGTCCCTCGTGGTCGACGGCGGCGATCCGGCAGCTGCCGCTGAGCATGTACGCCCACTCCGACTGCTGGTGCCAGTGGATCTCTCGATACGCGCCGGGTTCGAGACCGAACTGGACGCCGGACAGCTGGCTGGCGATCGGCAGGTCGCGGCTGGTGACCTCGCGGGTCCAGCCGCCCTTCTCCACCCGGGTGTGCGCCTGGGAGAAGGAGAACTTGAGATTGGGCACCAGCCGGCTGTCGGTCGTCGGCGGCACCAGAAGGTCCGGGTTCTGCCGTTCCAGCTCGACGTTACGCCCCGCCAGGGGCGCGGCGCCCTGGTCGCCGCGCCGCGGCTGGGGATCGCTGTTCGCCATGATCGCTGTCTCCTCACTCGGGTTGGATCGGATTGGGCGCGGGAACGGACCCGTCCCGCAGCCGCAGCCAGGACGAGAGCCCCAGCAGGGCACTCACCCCGGGCCAGCCGTGCTGGATCGCGATCGCGACCGGCATCGCCGTCGCGGTCGCCACCAGCACCAGGCGGGTCCACGTGGGTGCGTGGCCACCCGCCCCGGTGCCGGCGAAGAGGACGAACATCAGCAGGACGACCCGGAGCCGACGCAGGCCGGGAAGTGCGGTGAGCTGGGCCATGATTCGATGATCGACGGCGAGCACCGGCCGTCGCATCACGTGATCGCGCCATTACCAGCAGTCAGATGCCGGACGCCGTGGACCAATCCGCGCAATCCCGCCGGTTCATCGAACCGGTCGCCCCCACCTGCCGCCGTGGCTAGGCTCGGTCGCAGGACGGCAATTCGACGCGCCGGGTAACGACCGGGGAGAACGCCATTGTCCGAGTCATCCCTCAACGCCGGAGCACTCCCGGCCGACGACATCGCCGCCGACAGCGAGCAACGGCGGCACCGACTGTTCGCCACCGCGGATCAGCTCCGGCTCGCCGGGCGCGGCATGGAAGCGATGCACATCCTGGCGGCGGAGATCGCCACCAGTCGCAGCGGCGAGCGCCACCGCGCCCAGCTACTCGGTCGCCTGGCGCAGATCGTGGCACTGGAGCAACCGACCATCGCCCTCGCCGGTCTGCGGGAGGCAGCGCACCTCCGACTCGACGCCCGCAGTCGCAGCACCCTGCTGGCCCTGGTCGCCACGATCGCGGCCCGCACGGGACACCCGGACACCGACGCCCTGCTCCGAGACGCGGGCAGCGCGCACGCCGCAGCGGGTGACCAGTCGTCGGCTCGCCACCTCGCCCTCGGTCGGGCCGCCCGCTCGCTCGCGCACGGCGACCTACCGGGCGCCCAGGCCCTGCTGGCGGCCCTGGATCCGGACTCGTGGGCGGCGCGGGCCGACGCCCCGTCCATCCGCGCCGAACGGATCCTCGTGCAGCTCGGCCTGGGCCGGCATCAGGACGCGCGGACCTCGGCCCGGCAGGTGCCCGACGAGATCGGCGTGTCACTCACCGGGCTGACCGCGCTGGACTGCCTGCGGATGGTGGCGGTGGGAGAGCTGCCCGAGGCGGCCGCGCTGGCGGTCACGACGCTCAGCTCGGGCTCGGCGGAGATCAGTCGGGAGGTACGCGCCCTGCTGGTCGCGGTGATCGGCGAGGTCCGCTACCGCCGGGGCGAACACGACGACGCACGTGCCGTCCTCCGCGCGTGCCTCAACGAGGATCGGTGGCCCGACCGTACGATGTGGACGCCCGCGTGCTGCGTCGCGGTTCGCGACCCCGCCCTCAGCGTGCCGGCGGGCCTGCTCACCAGAGTCGTCACCGACCTGCACCGGTCGGTCCGACCCCTCCTGCCGGTGCCGCACTTCGGTCCCCGACTGGTACGCGCGGCGGTGGCCGCCGGCGACACCCGGGCCGCCGGCCGGGTCACCGAACTGGTCGAGCTGGTCGCCACCCGTACGCCGGTGCCGCTGTGGCAGGCGCTGGCCGACCAGAGCAGGGGCCTGCGCGATGGCGACCCGGACGCGCTCCGGTCGGCGGTCGGCCGGCTGCGCACCACCGCCGCCCGACCCGCATTGGCCGACGCGTTGCTCGACCTGGCGAACAACCCCCGGCTGCGAACCGGGGAAGCCCAGGACGCCGCGCACGAGGCGGCGGCCCTCTACGCCCGGATCGGCGCTCCTGGCGACCAGGCGACAGCCGACCGGCGCTGCGCCGACCTCGCCACCACGCCGCGCCACCGGCCGTCGATCGACGAGCCGCCGGGCCGGGGTATCGAGACACTCACCCCGGCCGAGGAGCGGGTGGCCGAGATGCTCGCCGCCGGCGCCACGAAGAAGGAGGCGGCCACCAGCCTCTTCGTCTCCTTCCACACCGTCGACACCCAACTCCGCTCCATCTACCACAAGCTGGGAATCCACAACCGGATGCAGTTGGTACGGGCCTGGGAGCGGACCAGGCGATGACCGGCCGATGATCGCCCCGACCGACCTGACCCCGCTCGCCGAAGCCGTGGAGTGCGAGTTCGTGCACTCCGACGAGTCCCAGGTGCCCGAGCCCACGTACGCCGATCTCGGGATCGCGACCGCGCGCATCGGCGGCGGGGCGCAGTCGGCGCTGATCGCGGCGGCTTCCTGAGGTTTACCTCTCGCTGTCCAGCAGGGCCATCATCGGGCTCGCGTACCGCTGGCCGGAGGCGGACCCGGCCGGCACGGCCTGCTCGATCTCGTCCAACGCGGCCTGGTCGAGCACCACGTCGACAGCGGCCAGCGACTCGGTCAGCCGATCCCGCCGCCGCGCCCCGACCAGCGGCACGATGTGTTCGCCCTGCGCCGCCACCCAGGCGATCGCCACCTGGCTGGTGGTCGCCCCCAGGCGCTGCGCGACCCGGCCGAGCGCGTCCACGAGGCGCAGGTTGGCGGCCAGGTTCTCGCCCTGGAACCGTGGGCTGTTCGCCCGGAAGTCCGTGCCGGTCAGCTCGCGCTCCGCCGACCAGTGGCCGCTGAGCAGACCTCGGGACAGCACCCCGTAGGCGGTCAGCCCGATGCCCAGCTCACGCAGCGTCGGCAGGATGGTGGCCTCCGGGCCGCGCGACAGCAGCGAGTATTCGATCTGGACGTCGCTGATCGGCGCCACCGCCGCGGCCCGACGGATGCTGTCCGCGCCCACCTCGGAGAGCCCGATGTGCCGGATGTAGCCGGCCTGCTGCATGTCGAGCAGCGCGCCCACGGTCTCCTCGATCGGCACCTGCGGGTTCAGCCGGGACGGCCGGTAGATGTCGATGTGGTCGGTGCCCAACCGGCGCAGCGAGTACGCCAGCCGGTCCTTCACCGCCGCCGCCGACACGTCGTACGGTGCCGCCTGGAAGGAGCCGTCCGGTGCCCTGCGCGCGCCGAACTTCACGCTGAGCACCACGTCGTCGCGGCGACGCTCCCGCAGCACCCGGCCGATCAGCATCTCGTTGTGACCCGACCCGTAGAAGTCCCCGGTGTCGATCAGGTTGACGCCGGCATCGATCGCGGCGTGCAGCGTCGCGATGCTCTCCGCCTCGTCGGCCGGCCCGTACAGGTCCGACATGCCCATCGCGCCGAGCCCGATGATCGACACCTCTGGCCCGGAGGCACCCAACCGTCGCCGTCGTAGACCCGTCATGTCCTCGTCCCCTTCGGTCGTCGTCGCGGTGCGTCATGGTGTCCGGGGCACCGCTGTGTACGCTGTGTCCATATAACCATCGAGTAGACAGCCTGTCCATATAACCGGGAGGACCAGTGGTCGAACTCACGCCGGATCCCCGCACGCCGGCGCGGCGTGGTCGCGGCCGTCGCCCCGCCGAGCAGGTACGGGCGGAGATCCTCACGGCCGCCGGTGATCTGCTGCTGGCCGAGGGCATGGCCGGCTTCACCATCGAGAAGGTCGCCGCCCGCGCCGGGGCCAGCCGGATGACCATCTACAAGTGGTGGCCCTCCAAGGGAGCGCTCGCCCTGGACGGCTACTTCACCGTCGTCGCGCCCACCCTGGCCTTCGCCGACACCGCCGACATCGTCGCGGACCTGACCAACCAACTCGTGGCCTTCGTCCACCTGGTGCGGGACACCACCGCCGGGCGGGTCATCAGCCAACTCATCGGGCAGGCGCAGACCGACCCGGAGCTGGCCGCCGCCTACCGGGAGCGCTACTCCGCCCCCCGCCGGGCCCTCGCCGTCGAGACCCTCACCCGGGCCATGGCCCGTGGGCAGCTACGCGCCGACGTCGACCCCGAATCCGTCGTCGACCAGCTCTGGGGCGCCTGCTACCACCGGCTTCTCATCGGCGACCTGCCGCTCACCGAGGATTTCGCCCGCACCCTGGTCGACAACCTCGTCCGCGGGCTGCGCTGACCAGCCGGCGGTCCGCCAGCGGTCCGCCTCGCGGGCGTGCCAGGATCGCCTGCGGGCGCCCACGCACAGGTCGGTTCACTGCGGCGGCGTCGCGCCCGACTGCTCACTCACCAGGTACGCCGCGTACCAGTCGGGCCAGTTGTCGTCCCGCTCCCCGGTGCGCTTCTCGTGCTCACCGTGCGCGGCGGCCGCCCGGCGCAGCGCGCTCGCCAGATCGCTCGCCGAGCCGAACGAGGTCAGGCCCCCCTCGATGCGTCCGGGGAGCCTGGTGGTGATCTCCTGCATCAGCCAGGTGTTGCCGTCCGGGTCGCGCAGCGTGGCGCGCGAGACGTAGCTGCGCCGCTCGGGGTTCGGTCCGTCGACCGGGCCGTCCGGGCTGAGGTGGAAGACGTCGCCGACCTCGACACCGGCGGCGACCAGGGTGTCGCGGGCCGCCTCGACGTCGGACACGATCAGGTACGCCATGGCCGAGCCGGGTGCCGCGGGCGTGAGCCCGGGGCCGAACTGCACGGAGCACGCGGAGCCGTGCGGGGTCAACTGGACGATGCCCGGTGGGGTCTGGTCGAGCCGCCACCCGAGTCGTTGGTAGAACGCCTTCGCCCGATCGACATCCGAGACCGGGATGACGATCACCTCGAGCTTGACGTCGAGGCTCTCGATGCGCGACGTCGCACTCGCGTCGCCCTGGGCAGCCTTCGGGCTCATCGGCGCTCCCTTCCTGATCATCACGCTATCGCCCGCCTCCCCGCCCGGCGCGGGCTTTGCGGCATCATCCCGGCGCCATCCTGGTGGCCCTGCGCACCCCGAGAAGGGCGATCAGGGCGAGCAGGATGACGGCGACGGAGTACTCGTCGGCGGTCCGCGGCAGGCCGCCCGCGTAGACCACGAGGAAGCCGGCGATCACCGTGGGAAGGCCGAACCCGACGTAGCAGACGACGTAGAGCACGGACAGCACGCCGGCGCGTTGGTGCGCCTCGACCAGCGGCAGGACCGTCTTGAGGCTGCCCTGGAAGCCGCTGCCGAAGCCGACGCCGCCGAGCGCGAGGCCGACGAAGAAGCCGGGGATGGACTGCGCCATGACCGCCACCAACGTGACGAGCATGCCCAGGATGAGCGCGACGATCCCGGTCAAAATCACCGTCCGCGCGGCGGTGTTGCGCTGCACCAGAACGGCGATCGACCCGAAGACGGCGAAGACGAAGAGGACCAGGCCGCCGAGCACGATCGACGTGTTCATGAGACTGCGGACGAGCGCCGGGCCGAGCGCGCCGAAGAACCCGGCCAACGCCCAGACCGCGAAGAGCACGGGGGCGACGACGAGGACCGGCTGGCGTACCGGGCGGGGCAGCGTGATGTCCGGCCGCAGGCTGCGGCGCGCTCCGGCCCTTGGCGTGACCGTTTCCGGCATCGACGCGACCCCGATGGCCTGGATCAGCAGGATCACGAGGAGGACGACGTAGACCAGTCGCGTCGGTGCGGGCAGGAACTGGATGAGTAGCGCCGAGAGCAGCGCGCCGCTTCCGGTGCCGATTCCGGGGGCGATCGAGTTCGCGAGCGTGCCCCGGGCACGGTTGATGTCGAGCATGGCGGCGCCCACGGCGCCGGTGGCGGCACCGGCGGCGAGCCCCTGCACGAGGCGGGCGATCAGCAGCGTGGGGACGCCGTTGGCGAAGATGAAGACGACCAGCGCGAGCATCTGGACCGCGATCGCGACGGCCAGCACCGGCCGTCGACCGAGGTGGTCGGAGAGCCTGCCGACGGTGAGCAGCGACGCCAACACCGCGAGCGCGTAGACCGCGAACACCACAGTGGTGGTGACCGGCGAGAAGTGCCAGCGTTCCTGGTAGATGCCGTAGAGCGGGGTCGGGGCCGCCGACGCGGCCAGGAACGACACCAGGATCGACGCCAGCAGCACCAGGGAGACCCCCGGCGAGAGTCGGGCCCGCCCTGAGATCGGCATGTCGGTACTCCTCGGCTGCGCGGAAGGCGGCCCGACCTGGGCGTCCCGCCGGCCCCGGGCCACGGCGGCGTACCCGCCAAGCGCCGTCGCATGCCCGTTCGACCGGGTCGGCGCGGTCCGCAGCCGAGCGCGCCCGCCCACGAGCACCCGGGTACGGCGGCTCAGCCCTCGGTGTCCTGGCCGGTGGCCGGGAGGCTGGACACGGCGTGACCCAACGCGTCCCTGAAGTCGCGGTACCGGTCGGGGCCGAGGGTGTCGGCGAGTTTCTGCTCGATCAGGTGCACGAAGCCGTCGGTGGCCGCCATGAAGCTGAGGCCCCGATCCGTCGGCACGATCAACTTTGCCCGGCGGTCGGCCGGGTCGGGCGTACGCCGGACGTAGCCCAGTCGCTCCAGCTCGTCGAGGATCGCGCCCATCGTCTGCTTGTTGCGCCCGGCCAGCCGGGCCAGTTCACCGGGGCGGGTGCCCTCGGCGTCCAGGTAGGCGAGGACCGCGCCGTGGCGGGGCCGGACGTCGTCGAATCCCCGCTCCGCCGAGCGTCGGAAGATCTCCCGCTGGACGCGCGCGGAGAGCTGCACGGCCAGGATCCCGAGGTCGGGGTCGCGCTCCTTCAGTGTGCTGCGCTTCATATTTTGGTCCAATCATTGGACTGTACAAGTTATGGACTATATCGTCGCTGGCGGCGACCGGCGCTTCGACCCCGGTCGGCCCGACCGAGAGGATGACCATGACCATTCTGATAACCGGCACCAACGGCACCGTGTCCAGGGAGGTGCTGCGGGAACTCGCCGGCCAGCAGCCGGTACGCGCGCTCGTGCGGGACGCCTCGCGCACACCCGGCCTCGACGGAGTCGAGTACGTCATCGGCGACCTGGACCGTCCCTCCACGCTGACCTCGGCGTTCGAGGGCGTGACGACGCTGTGGCTGCTGATGCCGATGGGCCCGCTCGCGCCGAGCCAGAGCATGAACGCGGTGTGGGCGGCCCGGCAGGCCGGGGTGCGGCACATCGTCCGGCTCTCCGCGATCGGGGCCGCGCACGACGCGCCCACCCGCAACGGCCGACTGCACGCGCTCTCCGACGCGGAGCTTCAGGAGTCGGGCATCCCCTGGACGATCCTGCGGCCGAGTTACTTCATGCAGAACCTGCTCGGCGCCAAGGCCGGTGAGCACCTCTACGGGCTCTTCGGTGCCGCGCGGGTCGGCCTGATCGACGCCCGGGACATCGCCGCCGCAGGGGCGGCGATCCTCGCCGCGCCGGACCGGCACGAGGGCATGATCTACACGCCCACCGGTCCGGAGAGCATCACCCTCGAGCAGGCGGCCGACGAGATCGCCCGTACGCTCGGTCAGCCGGTGCGCTACGTACCGCAGAGTCCGGAACAGGCGCGCGACGGCCTGCTCCAGGCCGGTCTCGACCAGTGGTCGGCCGAGGTTCTCGCCGAGTACCGGGTCGCCTACGGCTCCGGGTGGGGCGACTTCACCAACGACCATGTCGAGCGGATCGTCGGCCGGAAGCCACGGACCTTCGCCGAGTTCGCCCACGACCACCGCGAGCACTTCGCCGGCGTCTGATCGGTGCGCAGCTCGGCGCGGCGCCCTCCGGCGTGCTGGCGGCGGAGGGCACCGCCGGGCGCCTCACCGGTGCGGCGGACCCTCGTCGTCCGGCAACGCCGTCGAGTCCCGCTCGGTCGTTCGGAAACGCTGCTGGTAGGCGCGGGGCGACACCCCCACCCGGGCGAGAAACATCCGGCGCAGGGTCTCCGGGCTGCCGATGCCGACCTGTTGGGCGCAGGCGGTGACCGACGTGCCCGCGTGCAACAGCCGGATGGCCGCGTCGACCCGCACACCCTCCACGTACTTGCCGGGGCTGCTGCCAAGCTCCTGCCGGAACATCCGGGAGAGGTGACGGGGGCTGACATGCGCCCGCGCGGCGAGGGCCGCCACCGAGTGGTCGTCGGCCGGATCGGCGGCCACCGCGTCGATCAACTGCCGCAGCACCGGGGTGCGGGGGCGCGGCAGGGCAAGCGACGGCGAGAACTGCGACTGGCCGCCCGGCCGCTGGAGGAAGACGACCAGCGACTGGGCCACCGACCGGGCGATCTCCGGACCGTGGTCGCGCTCGACGAGGGCCAGCGCGAGGTCGATGCCCGCCGACACGCCAGCGGAGGTGAAGAACGTCCCGTCCCGTACGAAGATCGCGTCGCTCTCGACGCTGACCTGCGGAAAGGCCGCGGAGAGCAGCCGCGCGTGCTGCCAGTGCGTCGTCGCGCGCCGACCGTCCAGCAGACCTGCGGCGGCCAGGACGAACGCTCCGGTGCAGACCGCGGCGGTGCGCACGGCGCGGCGGGACAGCGCTGCCGCGGCGGCGGTGAGGTCGGCACCGATCGGGCGCACCGCCAGGACATCGCCGCCGACCACGAGGGCGGTCCCGACATCGGTCGCCGCGCCGACCGCGCCATCGACGTGAACGAGCAGACCAGTCGACGCGCGGACGGAGGCACCATCGCTGGAGCGCACCTCCAGCTCGTACCGGGCGCCGAACTTGGCGGCCTCGGCGAACACCTCGAACGGTCCGGCGAGGTCCAGCAACGTCATCCCGTCGAAGACGAGGGCCGTGACCCGGTGCCCTCCCACCACCCGGCCGCCCACCGCGCCACCCCTCCCACGTTGTCCTGATCTGAGGGAAGCATGGCAGACAGGACAGGGCGGCCGGCGGTTCGGACGGGTGACGCTTGACGCATCGGAGCCCGGCCGGGCTCCCGGACCGACAGGAACGTGATGGGCACGACAACGATCGCCGGCATCGAGATCCCCGATTCGCGGCTCGCCACCGACGCCACCGAGCTGGTCCGCCAGGCCACCGACGACCTGCTGTTCCACCACTCGCGGCGGGTCTTCCTCTTCGGCGCGTTGCAGGGTCGGCGGCTCGGCCTGACGGCCGACCCCGAGCTGCTCTACGTGGGAGCGATGTTCCACGACCTGGGACTGACCGAGCGCTACCGCCGCGACGACCAACGCTTCGAACTCGACGGCGCCGACGAGGCGCGCCGCTTCCTCCGATCGAACGGCATCGGCCAACACGAGGCCCGGCTGGTGTGGGAGGCGATCGCCCTGCACACCACGCCCGAGGTTCCGTACCGTCTGGAACCCGAGGTCGCCCTCGTCACCGCGGGTGTCGAGACGGACGTGCTCGGGATCGGCTACCGCGAACTGTCGCCGGCCGACGTCGCGGCGGTCACCACGGCCCACCCGCGCCCGAACTTCAAGCGGGCCATCGTCGACGCCTTCGCGGCTGGCTTCCGGCACCGGCCGGACACCACCTTCGGGACCGTCAACGGCGACGTGCTGGAGCACCGGGTGCCCGGCTACCGCCACATCGACTTCGTCCGGGTCATCGAGGACTCCGCCTGGCCCGAGTGAGCCCCTACAGCTCGGGGTGACCGAACAGTCCCGGCAGTCCCCCGCTGTGCAGGAAGACGACCCGGTCGCCGCGCGGGAAGCCGCCGGCCAGCAGCGCCGCCATCGCCCGCCCGGTGTACGTCGGGTCCAGGAAGATCCCCTCCGTACGCGCGGTGATCTCCAGCGCCGCCCGCGCGCCGTCGGTCAGCGTGCGGTACCCGGCACCGACCTGGGTGCCGTCGATGCGCAGCTCTCCCGGCCCGACCTCGCCGACGAGCAGCCCGGCGACGGTCGCCCGGGGGTCCGGCAGGGCACCGACATCGACGCCGATCACCCGCTGCGCGCCCAGCTCCCGCACCAGACCGGCCATCGTCCCACCGGAGCCGAGTGCCACCACGACCTCGAACCCGTCGAGGTTCGGCAGCTGGGCCCGCAGCTCCCGACCGCAGTCCACATAGCCCTGGATCGACGCGGGTGAGGTGCCGCCGAACGGGATGACGTACGCCGACCGTCGCTCCGCCTCGGCCACCACCACCTCGGCGAGCGGACGGTCACCGGCCCAGACGATCTCCGCGCCGGCAAGCCCGTCGAGCAGCAGGTTGCCTCGCCGGCTCGACGGGGCCGGGCCGGCGAGCACCAGCACACAGGCAAGGCCGAGCCGCGCGGCCGCAGCCGCGGTGAGTCGGGCGTGGTTGCTCTGCGGCGCACCCGAGGTGATCACCGTGCGGGCGCCAACGGTGATCGCCTGCGCACAGGTGTACCGGAGCTTACGGATCTTGTTGCCGCCGCCGCCGAGGCCGGTGAGATCGTCACGCTTGAACCAGAGCTCGGCCAACCCCAGCCGGGCGGCGAGCCGGGGCGCGGCCTCCACCGGCGTGGGCCAGGTGCCGAGGGGAACGGGTGTGATCATCTGTGCAGCTAAGCACCCCGCGGCCCGGCCCGCAGCCTCCCGGCTGTGGCAGTTTCTGCACGGCTAGGCCCGACGCGCTGCCACCCGGGGCAGCGGACCGACATCTGTGTGGCGACCGGGGCGCATCGCCGCGTGCCGCTGCCCGGGGCCCGCGCCGTCACGGGCGGCGAGCGCGTCGGCCACCGCTCCGGTGGCGAACGCGTAGATGGACTTGTGCACCACGTCGATGGCGAATTCGGAGCGGGGCCAGGTGAGCGGCGGCGCCCCGACGCCGGTGGCGTTCTCCAGGATCTGGTCGTTGGTCAGGCGCAGCGCGGTGAACATCGTCGAAGCCCAGGCGCCGCGCAGCCCGGCCTGCGCCATGACGCTGCGCAGCACGCCGACCAGCGCGCCCTGCCCGTAGTGCATGGTCAGGTTCTGCCACCGGGGCTGCTGCCCGGAGGTTTCCGGCAGACCGGTGAGCCGGGCCAGAACCCGGGCCGGCACGTAGGAGTCGGGGCGGCCGGTCACCCGCTGTTCGACCTTCTCCGCGGCCGTCATCACCACCGCTCCGGCCAGACCCGCCACCAGTCCCTGCCACACCGCTCGCTTCAGCACGGTGCTGCCCTACCCGCCGGGCCGGCGCCCACACCCGGATCTGCTCATCGGACCTCGGCCGGCGATCGCTTGGTTTGGCACCGTCGAGGGCGGGTAGGGTGGCCGCCCTCGACGATCGCGTCCGCCGGAACGAACTGGCGGGCGGCGTTTGCGCAGATCAGCTCGATCGGGGCCGTCTGCTGTCGCACTCGTCATGGGGAATGCTCGGACGCCTACTCCGCGCCGGCTGACCCCCCGGTAGCGTCGATGGTCGTGGTCACCAGCGTCGACGTGTGTCGGGAACTCGCCAGCCTCGCCGATCCCGATCGGGCCGAGGCGTCGAGCCGGTTTCTCCAGATGACCGCCGGCGGGTACGGCGAGGGCGACCGGGCCCTGGGTGTCTCCGTGCCCGACCAGCGCAAGGTGGCCGCCCGGTACTGGCGCGACCTTTCGCTGGCCGAGACGACGAAACTGCTCACCGACGGCGCGCACGAGGAGAGGCTGACCTCGCTGCTCATCCTGGTCCGGAAGTTCACCAGGGGCGACGAGCGGGAACGGGGCCGGGTCTTCGACACCATCCTGGCCAACACCGACCGCATCAACAACTGGGACCTGGTGGACTCGTCCGCGCCGTACATCGTCGGTCCCTGGCTGATCGACAGAAACCGGAGCGTGCTGGAACGGCTGGCCGATTCCAGCCTCGTGTGGGACCGGCGCATCGCCATCATGGCGACCTTCGCCTTCATCAGGGCCGGCGACTTCGACTGGACCTTCCGACTCGGCGACCGGCTCCTGCACGACCCGCACGACCTCGTCCGCAAGGCGGTGGGCTGGATGCTGCGCGAGGTGGGAAACCGGGACCGAGCGGCGGAGGAGGAGTTCCTCGCCCGCCGCTACCAGGTCATGCCCCGGGTGATGCTGCGGTACGCGATCGAGAAGTTCGAACCGCAGCGTCGCCGCGAGTACCTGTCCGGCGCCCGGTAGCTCGGCCCGCACACCCTGCCGGTGGCGAGCCGCGCGACACCGCGTCAGCGCTCGCGGCCCACCCCGGCGAAGGCGTCGATGTCGGCAGGCGTGTCGACAGCGTCGTCCGGTCGCCCCTGCGGGCACGGTACGACGCACGCCACACCGTCCCTCCCGGGAGGGAGTCAGGTCCCCTGTCAGCGGGGCACGCCAGCCGCGGGCCGCCGGGAGGATCGAACGCATGGCGACAGCGACACCGACCGCTGGTCGGTCCGGTCACGACCTGACGTACGCAGTGCTCGGCTGGGCCGTGGCATACGGGGGTGTGCGTCTGGCGTGGACGGTCGGCGAGACTCCGGAGTTCGGGCGGCTCGGGTTCGACCTGCTCGGTTTCACCGGCTGGCGGTCGGTGGCGTTGTGCGCGGCCGCGGGCGTGCTGGCGATCGCCCTGGACCGGGTGCCGACGTGGCGTCCGGCGCTCGCGGGGCTCGCCTGGACGGTCGCCGGGGCGCTCGTCGCGGCGGCCGCGATCCTGCTGCCGGAGCTGGTGGGCTTCCTACTGTTCACCGTCGGCCCGTTCTTCGACCCGGTGGCGTTCGCCAGTCGGCTCGGCTGTGTCACCGGAGCGGTCCTGCTCGGTCTGGCCGCGGCGCGCTATCAGCGGCGCACCCGGGGCGACTGTCCGGACTGCTGCCGCACCGGCCGACCGGGTGCGCGACGCCCGGCACCCGCGCGTTGGGCGCGCTGGGCCGCGTACGCCGCGGTGGCCGGCCTGGTGACCCGCTTCGCGGCCCAGTTCGTGGTGGGATTCGACCTCCTCGACCAGAGCGCCGCCCTCTTCGGGTTGGAGATCGGCCTGGTGCTGGCGGGAGTGCTGCTGCCGCTGGCGCTGGTGCACCACTGGGGTGAGGTCTGGCCGGGATGGGTGCCGCTGCTCGCCGGCCGCACGATTCCTCGTCTGCTGCTGCTGGCGCCCGGCTTCAGTCTCGGGACCGGCATCGTGGCCTACTTCGGCATGGGGATCGTGCAGATGATCTCGGGATCGGTCAGCGAGCTGTCCGACGCGTTCCTGTGGGTGGCGATATCGGCGTACCTCGTCCTGGGGCTCGGCCTCCTCGCCGCGTCCACCGACTACCACCTGCGCACTCGCGCCGCGTGCCGTACCTGTGCCCGCTGAGACCACCAGCGCGTCGCCCCGGCCAGGGGCGGCACACGGGCGCGGCTGGGGGCACGCTGCGGGTCAGCGTCACGGCGTCGGCGCGGGCACCCGGAGCGAGGACCGAACGGACCACTCGACCAAGAGTCACGGAATCGGTCAGGCGTCGCTGGCCTCCGTCAACGGCGCGGTGCTCTCCCGTACCACGAGCTGCGGAATGACCAGCGGGAGGCGCTGCGGCACGATGTCGTCGATGGCTTGCGTGACGGCCGTGATGGCCCGTCGACCGACGGCGTCGAAGTCCTGCTGGATCGTCGTCAACGGTGGGATGAGGTAGGGCGCCTCCGGTACGTCGTCGAACCCGACGACGGAGACGTCCTGTGGCACCCGCCGCCCGCGCTCGTGCAGCGCGCGCAGCACACCGAGGGCCATCTGGTCGTTGGCGGCGAACACCGCGGTGGCCGCACGCATCTCGCCGATCCGCAGCCCGGCGGCGTAGCCGCTGGGCGCCCTCCAGTCGCCCTCGACCGGCTCGGGCGGGCGCAGACCCGCAGCGGTCATCGCCTGCCGCCAGCCTTCCAGACGGGCGCGGGCCTCCGCCCAGTTGAGCGGGCCGCTGACATGCACGATCTCCCGATGCCCGAGGTCGAGGAGGTGGTCGGTGGCCATCCGGGCACCGAGTACCTGATCGACGCCGACGGTCACGCTGGCCCGGGACAGATCGCCCTCCACGACGACGAAGGGGACTCCCGAGCGTGTCATCCGCACCACCTCGAGCGCCTCGTCGTTGCCGGCGATCATCACGACACCCTCGACGCCGACGCGCATCAGATGTTCGGTGGCGTCGCTGAGCGCCCGTACCGTCACCTCGGAGAGGCTCACCGAGGTGGCGAAGTAGCCGGCGGCGCGGGCGGCGTCCTCGACGCTGCGGTGGATGCTCGTCGGACCGAACAGTGTCCGGGCCGTGCCGATGATGCCGATCATTCCGGAGCGCCCCCGGACCAACGCACGGGCGGCCGTGTTGGGGCGGTAGTCGAGTCGTCGAATGGCTTCGAGGACCCGCTCCCGCGTCTCGCGCTTGATGCTGGGCGCCCCGTTGATGACCCGGGACACCGTCTGGTGTGACACGCCCGCCAGGCGAGCGACGTCGGCCATCACCGGTGGCCGGTCGGCCGCCGTCACCGCGGCCTTGGTGTGAACTCGCACTGGCGGGCCGTCCGTTCTTCCATGGGATCAGTTCCTCGTGGGGCTCGTCCGGGTCGCGGCCGTCAGTGTGAGTGACGGGGCACCGCGCTGCCGCTGCCGCCGACGAGGAAGTCGAGATCCGCCCCACTGTCGGCCTGCAGAACGTGCTCGCTGTACAGCCGTACCCAACCTCGGTCCGCCACCGGCTTCGGAGGCTGCCACGCGGCGCGGCGTTGGGCGAGTTCCGCCTCGTCGACCAGCAGGTCCAGGCGGCGCGTCGGGACATCGACGGTGACCAGGTCACCGGTGCGTACCAGCGCGAGAGGGCCACCCACGGACGCCTCCGGCGCCACGTGCAGGACACAGGTGCCGTACCCGGTGCCGCTCATGCGGGCATCGGAGATCCGCACCATGTCCGTGATGCCGGCGGCGAGCAACCGCCGGGGCATGGGCACGTTACCCACCTCCGGGAAGCCGGGATAGCCGCGCGGGCCGGCGTTCCGGACCACGATCACCGTGTCGGGGGTGACGTCGAGGTCCGGGTCGTCGGCGGCGACGACGTAGTCCTCGATCCGGTCGAAGACCAGCGCCGGGCCGGTGTGCGTGAGCAGGTGCGCGGAGGCGGCGGAGACCTTCAACACCGCTCCGGACGGCGCGAGCGACCCACGCAGCACCACGGTGCCCGAGCCGGCAGGCTGGAACGGCGCCTCCAGGGTGCCGATGACCTCCCGGTTCCAGCACTGGGCGCCGTCGACGTTGTCGGCCACGCTCCTGCCGCTGACCGTGATGTGGTCCATGTGCAACAGCGGGGCCAGCTCCCTCATCACCACCGGCAGGCCACCCGCGTAGGCGAAGTCCTCCATCAGGTACGCCCCGGACGGCATGAGGTTGACGAGCATCGGCACGTCGGCGGTGAGGGTGTCGAAGTCCTCCAGCGTCAGGGGGACGCCGAGGCGGCCGGCAATCGCGAGCAGGTGGACGACCGCGTTCGTGGAACCGCCGATCGCCGCGTTGACCCGGATGGCGTTCTCGAACGCCTGCCTGGTGAGCACCGAGGACAACCGCTGGTCCTGCTCGACCATGGCGACGATCCGACGTCCGGCGGCCTGCGCGAGCGCGTACCGCCGGGAGTCGACCGCCGGCACGGCGGCGGCCCCCGGTAGTTGCACACCCAGCGCCTCGGTCACGCAGGCCATCGTGGAGGCCGTGCCCATGGTCATGCAGTGACCCCGGCTGCGGGACATGCCGACCTCCGCCTCGGCGCAGTCGGCCGCGGTCATCCGGCCGGCCCGCATCTCCTCGGTGAAACGCCAGACGACGGTACCCGAGCCGATGTCCTGGCCCCGGAACTTACCGTTGAGCATCGGGCCGCCGGTCATCATCAGGGTCGGCAGGTCGACGCTCGCCGCCCCCATCAACAGCCCGGGAGTGGTCTTGTCACAGCCGGAGAGCAGGACCACCCCGTCGAGCGGGTTGGCGCGGACCGACTCCTCCAACTCCATCGCCAGCAGGTTGCGGTAGAGCATGGTCGTGGGTCGCATCAGCGGCTCGCCCAGGCTCATCGCCGGGAACTCCAGCGGCAGGCCCCCGCTCTCCCACACGCCCCGCTTCACCGACTCGGCCAGGTCCCGCAGATGGGCGTTGCAGGGTGTCAGCTCCGACCAGGTGGTGGCGATGCCGATCACCGGGCGTCCGTCGAAGACGTCGTCCGCGAACCCCTGGTTGCGCATCCACGACCGGTGGATGAACCCGTTGCGGCCCTCCGCACCGAACCATTCCCCGCTGCGCGGCGCTCGATTCGTCGTCGACATCAGCACACCTTCCTGTCATCCGTCCGGCCGCGTCCTCCGCGGTGATCAAAGCGAGTGGGACTGTCGCGGCCCTAGCGGAGACCACCGACCGACAAGCCACCGCGCCAGTGCCGTTGCAGGCTGAAGAACGCGATGACCAGCGGAATCACCGACACCAGCGAGCCCAGGATGATGAGGCTCCACAGCGAGGTGCCTCCCGAGTTGTTCGCCGAGGCGATCCCCTGCCAGAGGCCGAGGCCGACGGTCACCGGGAAGAGGCGGTTGTCGGAGAGCATCGCCAGCGGCAGGAAGTAGTTGTTCCAGGACGCCACGGCCGACAGCAGCAGCACGGTGACCACCGCGGGGCGCATCAGTGGAAGGGCGATCTGGATGAACGTCCGCACCTCCCCCGCGCCGTCGACCCGCGCCGCGTCCAGGAGTTCGTCGGGCACCGCGTCGCGTGCGTACACGTGCATCAGGTAGACGCCGAACGGGTTGAGCAGAGACGGGAGGATCACCGCCCAGACCGTGTTGGTCAGGCCGAGCCGGGAGAACATGATGAAGGTCGGGATGACCAGGGCGGTGGCGGGCACCATCAACGCGCCGAGCACGACGGCGAAGCTGAAGCGCCGGGCGGCGAACCGGTACTTGGCGAACCCGTAGCCGGCCATGACCGAAAGGACCGTGGCGCCGATTCCGCCGGCGATGGCGTACAGGGTGGAGTTGAGGATCCACCTGAGGTAGATGCCACCGTCGTAGGTGAAGAGCTGCCTGAGGTTGCCGAGGTAGTCGATCTGGTCGGTGAACCACAGCGTGTTGCCACCGCCGAACAGGCCCGGCGCGTCCTTGGAGCTGTTGACGATGACCCACCAGAACGGTACGAGGAAGTAGATCACCAGGAAGCCGAGGAGGATCTGTAGGGGGAGGTAGCGCTGCGGTCGGCGGGCGCCCGCGCGGACGCTGGTGTGCTCGGTCATCAGAGGAAGCTCCTCCGCTTGCGGGTGAAGAACAGGAAGGCGTACACGCAGATGAAGACGATGCCGCCGAGGGCGAAGGAGATCGCCGAACCGTAGTTGAAGTTGGCGAGTGAGAACGCCTGCTGGTACGCGTACATGTTGGGGGTGAAGTCCGACCCGATCGTGCCGGCGGCCAGGTATCGCAGGATCTGCGGTTCGTTGAAGAACTGCAGGGTGCCGATGAGCGAGAAGACCAGGATCAGGATCAGCGCCGGCGCGATCAGCGGGATCTTGATGCGCGTCGCGACCTGCCATCGCCCGGCGCCGTCCATCCGGGCCGCCTCGTAGAGCGTCGGGTCGACGCCCTGCAACGCCGCGTACAGGATGATCATGTAGTAGCCGGCCCACTGCCAGGTGACGACGTTGAGCAGGCCGTAGAAGATCAGGTCGCTGCTCAGGAAGTCGGGCGCGGTGGCGCCGAACAGCCCGAAGATGTCGGTGAGCGGGCCGAAGCCCTTGCTGTAGAGGAACCCCCACATCACCGCCCCGATGACGGTGGGGATCGCGTAGGGAAGAAAGATCATGAGCCGGGAGAAGCGGGCGAAGAGGGTGGTCACCGCGTCCAGAATGAGGGCCATCGCGAGCGCGATGAGGATCTGCAGCGGGATCGAGACGAGCGAGAAGCGGATGACGAACCACGCCCCGGACAGGAAGCTCGGGTCGGTGAACGCCTTCACGTAGTTGTCGAAGAGGACGAAGCTGGTGCCACCGATCAGCTTCTTCTGAAAGAGGCTGAGGTACAGCGCGTACGCCAGCGGCGCGATGAGGAACGCCAGGAAGACGACCCCGAATGGCCCGACGAAGAGCCACCCCATCAGGTGCTCGCGGAGGTGCACCTTGCCACGGATCTTGCGCGTCTCATGCTGAGGACGCGGTGCGCGCTTCTCGGTCAGGAGTGTCATCTTGGTCTCCGGGACGTGGACGCTGGGGGTGGAGGGTGGGCCGGCCGGCCTGTGCCGGCGCGGCCCACCCAACCGGTCACTGAACGGTGAAACCTTGTTCCTTGGCGTACTTCGCCACGTCCTCCTGGAGCCGGTCGGCAGCCTGCGAACCGGTGACGGAGCCCTTGATGACCTCGCTGACCTGTTTCTCCATGGCGTCGAGGTAGTACTGGCCGAAGGGGGCGTACTGGACGCCCTTGTACGCCTCGGCGGCGGGGAGGTAGACCTCCTTGTTCGCCTGCTGGCCGCCGAAGAACGCCACCTTCAGGTCGACGAAGGCGGGGTCCTTGAGCGCCGTGAGGTTCAGCGGGAAGATGACCTGGTTGGTCCAGCCGTCGGTGAGCGACTCCTTGTCGGCGTAGAGCCCGTAGGCGACCTTCGCCGCCAGCTCCGGCTTCTTCGCCTGCTTGGTCACCGAGAACGCCGACCCGCCCCAGTTCACCTGCACCGGGTTGGCCGGGTCCCACTGCGGCAGCGGCGCCACCGCGAACTTGCCGGTGTCCTGGCCCTTGCCGACGCCCGCGCCGGTGAGGTAGCCGGGGGCCCACGCCGCCGAGATGTACGTCGCGTAGTTGCCGTTGATCACGCCGGAGATGTACTCCGGGGTGAACTGGTTCTGCGTGCCAACCAGGCCCTTCTTGGCCAGGCCACCCCAGTAGTCGAGGACGTCCTTGGACGCCTGGTCGTTGAGCTTCACACCGATAGCCTTCGGCTGCGCCGGATCGGAGGTGAAGGGCGTGGCGCCCTTCTGGATCTGGAGCGCCATCAGGACCGCCGGCACGTTCGCGCCGAAGTCGCCGAAGAGCGGGCCGCCGGCGTCCTTGACCTTCTGCGCGGCCTGCTCGTACTCGGCCCAGGTCTTCGGCGGGGTGATCTTGTACTTGTCGAAGATGTCCTTGCGGTAGATCATGCCCATCGGGCCGCCGTCGACCGGGACGCCGTAGACCGCGTCGCCGACCGACACGTCCTTCCAGGCGCCCTCGCCGTAGTTGGCCTTGACCGCGTCGAAGCCGTACTTCTTGATGTCGACGAGCGCGCCCTGGATCTGGAAGGTCGGGATCCGGTCCGCCTCGACCATGATCACGTCGGGTGCGCCGGTGCCCGCCGAGATGGCGGTCTGGAACTTGTCGTACTCGTCGCCGCCCTGACCGACGTTGGTCCAGCAGACCTGCACGTCGTCGTGCTGCTTGTTGAAGTTGTCGACGACGAGCTGGGTGTTGGGGTACCAGCCCCACATCGTCACGACCGGCACGTTCTGTTTGGTGATGGTGTTCGTGCAGTTGCTCGCGTCGCTGCCGCCCTCGTCGGAGGAGCAGGCGACGAGGCCACTCCCCGCCGCGAGCATGGCTACCGTGGCGAGTATTCGTCTTCTCTTCATTGAGATGGTTCCCTTCGGCGATGGCGGTGCACAGCATCCATGCGCTGACGGGCGCCACCGGGGCAGGAGGCCCTGCACCCGGTGGCGTCGCCGGCGAAGGCGCCTAGCGCTTGAACAGACGGGGCGCCAGGTCGATCAGGTTCTTCTGCCACACGTCCCAGCCGTGTGGCCCGGGGGTGACCCCGTCGAACTCGTAGCGGATACCGAGGTTGTTCAACGTGGTCAGCGACGCCATGAAGCTCGGGTACACGAAGTCGGTCTGGTCACCGACGTACAGGCGCAGCATCTTGGTGCCGTTGTTGATCGCCTCCACGTCGACACCGGTGCCACTGCCGAACCCGGCCGAGAGGGCCGCGACGTAGGCGAACTGACACGGGTACGCCCGCAGCACCCCCAGCGCCTGCCCGCCGCCCATCGACAGGCCGGCGAGCGCCTGCTGGGACGGATCGCTGGAGATGTGGTAGCGGGCGCGGGCCGTCGGCACGATGTTCTCCAACAGTTCCCTGTTGAAGTTCGACGAGTTGCCGTTGCCCATCACCACGACCATCGGCGTGAGGTCGCCGTCGAGGAACTGGTGGTCGAGGATCTGCTTGGCGCGTCCCATCTCCACCCAGTCGGTATAGCTCTGGCCGCTGCCGTGCTGGAGATAGAGGACGGGATACGGCTGCGTCCGGCCCGGGTCGTAGCCCGGTGGGGTCCACACCAGCGCGGTGCGGTCCTGGCCGGCCACCGTGCTGGGGTAGGTCATGCTCTCGACCGTTCCGCCCTGACCGGCCGGCACGTCCGACAGCAGTCGGGCACCGGGCCCGGGGACGAGGAAGGTGCTCCACATCGGTTCGGAGGTGACCTTCGTCGGGTTCGAGGTGTCCTTGACCGCGACCCGGTCCACGATCAGCCGGTAGTAGTAGAACCAGGGCTTCAGCGGGCCCACGGTCGCCCGCCAGCGGTCACCGTCGCGGGTCAGTGGCAGCCGCAACCAGCTGCCGCCCGGCGCCACGTTCGCCCACACCGTGACGTGCTGGGCGTTCGTGAACTCGGTGGTGGTCTCGAAGGTGACGAACCCGTCGTCGCTGACGAAGGGCGTCGGAGTGGTACCGGCCGGCGGTGCGGCGAACTCCTTGGTCAGTGGCTTGTGACCCGGGCTCGGCCCGTGGTCCGACACGTGGCCGAACAGTCGGGGCAGAAAGTCGACCAGGTTCTCCTGCCAGGTGGTCCAGTTCGCGCCGCCGTCCGGGTTGACCCCGTCGAACTCGAACCGGACATCGGCCCGACCCAACGCCTTCATCAGCCGGTAGGTGGCGTTGTACGCGGGGTCGGTCGCGTTCCCCGTGTAGAGACGCAGCATCGTGACGCCCCGGTTGACGGCCTTGGCGTCCTTCCGGTCGATGGCCGGGGCCGACGTGCCGGAGAACCAGCCGGCGTAACCGAACTGACCCGGCTTGGTCAGCGCGGCCCGTACCGCCTCGGTCGCGCCGTCGGACACGCCCGCGATCGCCTGGTGCGCCGGGTCGCGAAGGACCCGGTAGTTGTCGGAGACCGTCTTGCGCAGCTCCCTCAGTTCCCTGTCGTCGGAGCCGTTCGCATCGTTGATCACCACCACCATCGGCCGGATGGCGCCGGCGGCCGAGAGGTTGTCGAGGATCTGCTTGGACCGGCCGAGGTCGAGCCAGTCGGTGGCGGCCACCTCGTCACCCGACTGGAGGAAGAGCGCCGGGTATCCTTTCGCGCCCTTGGCGGCGTAGCCCGGCGGCGTCCAGACCAGAGCCGATCGCTGACCGTTTTTGGTGCGGTAGGTCAGCGTCTCGACCGTGCCGCCGGTGCCGGGCGGGCTGTCGAGCAGCCACCGTGCCGAGTCGCCCGCGACGAGGAAGGTGCTCAGCAACGGGTCGGACGCCACCCCGGCGCCGTTCGTCGGGTCCTTGATGGTCTTGGTGTCGTCCGCGGTGAGCTGGTACCGGTAGAGCCCGGGCTCAAGCGCGCCGAGAACGCCCGACCACACGTCGCCACGACGGGTCAGCCCGAATTCCGCCCAGCTGGCGGACGGACCGAAGTTGCCCTCGACGACGACCTGCGAGACGGTGCCCAGGTGCTCCTGGACGTACGCGGTCGGAACGGCGAACGAGGCGTAGCGGTCCGGGGAGACGCTCAGCCACGGCGTGTCCGCCGCAGCTGGTTGCGGCGCGAGCAGAACCGCCGCGGTGGCGATGACTCCAGCGGTGAACGCCGCCGAGAGCCGCCGGCGTACGCCGGAACGGCGTAAGCGCCCGTGATACTGTCCGGTTGTCACGCTCCACTCCTTTCCTGTGCCGGCAGCGGATGCGACCCGACTGACCGGCTCAACTCATCGGTGGATCTCGCCGTGCGTGTTGCGTGCACCTCCTTCAGGCTCTTGCCACGGGTGCACCAACCCTGTTCGCTTCGTCGGAAGCGAACCAGCGCTGGCGCCCGCGGACGGATGTCATGGTCGTGCCGCGCTCGTCGGTGGTGCGGTCGAGCCGCGGACCACGAGTCTGGTCGGGAGCACGATCTGGCTTGGCTCGTCCCACTCGCCGGTCACCAGTGACTTGAGCATCCGCGCGGCTTCGTACCCGAGCTGATACATCGACTGGTCCACGGTGGTCAGACCCGGCTCGGTCAACGCCGACTCGGGGATGTTGTCGAACCCGACCACGGACAGGTCCCCCGGCACGGAGAACCCCAGCTCCCTGGCGACCTCCAGCACCTTGAGGGCCATCCCGTCGCTGGCGGCGAAGATCGCCGACGGCGGATCCGGTCGTTGCAGCAGGACGCGCGCCAACGGGGTGGCCGACTCGGGGTTGAAATCCCCTCGGCCGATCAGCGTCGGGTCGACCGGGACGCCGGCACCGGTCAGCGCGGCGCGGTATCCCTCCTCCCGCGACCAGGCCGAGGCCAGGCTGTCGCGGCCGGCGATGAACCCGATGCGTCGGTGGCCCAGGCCGAGCAGATGTTCGACGGCGGTGGTGGCGCCGGCGAGGTTGTCGGCCATCACCGAGGGCGCCGTCGAGCCCCGCACCGGGTCGATGGCCACGACCGGCGTGCGGCTGCGCACCTCACCCCAGGGCGTGACGACGATGCACCCATCGGTGAGGGTGCCGGACAGTCGGGTCAGGTGCCGCTGCTCCCAACCCTCCGAATACGATCCGTAGAGGTCGCTGTTGGCGTAGATGATCAGGTCGAAGCCCGACTTGCTCAGCGCCTTCATCACGCCCTTGAGCACCTCCGCCGTGTACGACTGGAAGCTGTGCGCCACGAGGCCGAGCACGTTGGTGCGGCTGCGCCGGAGGCTGCTGGCCACCAGGCTCGACTCGTAGCCGAGCTGCTCGATGGCGGAACGCACCTGAGCGATGGTGCGGGCGCTGACGCCGTAATGCCCGTTGACCACCCGGGAGACGGTGGCGGTGGAAACGCCGGCGGCCCGGGCGACATCACTCATTGTGACCGGGGCATTGACTTCAATCATGCCGCTCTCTCTGGACTGCAATCGTTATCGGTTACGTTTCCAGGATGTTGCCAAGGTAACCGACAACGATTACGAACACAAGACCTCTTCACCCTCACCCGACCCGGAAAGAAGCGGGTCCTATCTGGATGATCGCAAGGGCGTGATTCGGCACCGTCAGCGCCGTGGAGAACGCGGACGGCCGACTCTTCCGGCGGTCGAAAGCGAGCCCGTTCCCGGCCGGGGCCTACCCCGTTGACAACGAGACGGCACGCTCCGTCAGGAACCATTCCCCCGCGCCTGTGAGCGCTCACAACGCCGAACTTCGACACCCCGGCCGTGTTCCCTTGCGGAAACGCGGTCGGTAACGTTTACATAGATCGAGAACGTAATCGAAGACGATCACGTTGTCCAGAGCTCACACCGCCCCCACCACCCCTCGGTCCGCGCCCGGGTAGCGATCTCCCCGGCGGACCTCGCACGAAGGGAGCCAGCCCTGAACACCCACCTTCAGGCCCGCCTGACCCTGGACCCCCGCCGACGCGTCGCACCGGTGCCACGCCGGCTCTTCGGCTCGTTCGTGGAGCACCTGGGCCGCTGTGTCTACAACGGGATCTACGAGCCGCGACACCCGACGGCCGACGCGGACGGCTTCCGGGGCGACGTCCTCGCGCTGGTCCGCGAGCTGGGCGTCACCACCGTGCGCTATCCGGGCGGCAACTTCGTCTCGTCCTACCGCTGGGAGGACGGCGTCGGTCCGGTCGACCAACGGCCGGCCCGGCTCGACCTCGCCTGGCACAGCCTGGAGACCAACGCGTTCGGGCTCGACGAGTTCATGCGCTGGGTCGGCAAGGCGGGCGTCGACCCGATCATGGCGATCAACCTCGGCACCCGGGGCACCGCCGAGGCCATCGACCTGCTGGAGTACGCCAATCACCGCGGCGGTAGTCACCTCGCCGACCAGCGCCGCGACAACGGGGCGACCGAGCCGTACGGCATCAGGCTGTGGTGCCTGGGCAACGAGATGGACGGCCCGTGGCAGGTGGGCCAGCGGAGCGCGACCGAGTACGGGCGTCTCGCGGCGCAGACCGCGAAGGCCATGCGCCGCTTCGACCCCGATCTCGAACTCGTCGCCTGCGGCTCGTCGCACCTCGGCATGCCGACCTTCGGCAGCTGGGAACGCGACGTGCTGACCGAGGCGTACGACGACGTCGACCTGATCTCGCTGCACGCCTACTACCAGCCGGTCGACGACGACCTGGCCAGCTTCCTCGCCTCGGCCGAGGACATGGACCGGTACATCGACGCCGTCACCGCCATCGCCGACTCGGTCGGGGCGATCCGCAGGTCGACCAAGAAGATCATGATCGCGTTCGACGAGTGGAACGTCTGGTACCAGTCCGCCGCCCCGTCCACGCCGCCGAGCGGCGAGGACTGGCCGGTCGCACCGCCACTGCTGGAGGATCACTACAGCGTGGCCGACGCCGTCGTCGTCGGTGGCCTGCTCATCAGCCTGCTGCGGCACAGCGACCGGGTGACCGCGGCGTGCCAGGCCCAACTGGTCAACGTCATCGCGCCGATCATGACCGAGACGGGCGGTTCGGCCTGGCGGCAGACCATCTTCCACCCCTTCGCCCGCACTGCCCGGCACGCCCAGGGCGCCGTGCTGGACGTGCTCCGCGAGGGCAGCACCACGACCACCGACCGCTACGGTGAGGTCGACGCGGTCGACGCGGTCTCCACCTGGGACGACAGCACCGGCGAGATGACCGTGTTCCTCGTCAACCGCACCACCACCACCCCGGCCGAGGTGACCGTCGACGTCTCCGGCGCCCAGGTCACCGGCATCATCGAGTGCGTCACCGTCGGCGGAGGCGACCTGCACGCCAAGAACACCGCCGACGGCCCGGACCACGCCGAGCCACGTCCCAACGGCACGGCACGCGGCGCCGACACCAGTGTCCAGCTGACGCTTCCGCCGGCATCCTGGACGATGCTGCGGCTGCGGGCCACCGCGACGACCCCGTGATCGGCTGACGACGCACCCCGGCCGCGCGCCCTGGCTTCACCAGGGGCCGCGCGGCCGGGGCTTCCCCACCACAGGGAGTACGGGTCGGGCCCGGGGGTTACCGGACGTCGACGGGGGTGCTCCGGGAATCGTTGAAGAGCTTGTCGCCCCGGTAGCGGGCGACCAGCGGCGCGTCCAACTCGCCATGGACGTTCTTCGTCAACCGGGCGACGCCGTGGCGTACCGGGGCCGACCCGAGGTGCGTGTCACCGGCGTAGAAGTCGACGGTGCCGGAGGGCGCCGAGGTGCTGGTGCTGACCGCGCCGACCGTCGCGGTGGCGGTGACCTTCGTGTGCGGTGACCCGCCCGCCGTCGCCGTGCTGACGTCGAGGGCGGTCGTGGTGGCCCGGAACGTCAGGGTGCGCAGGTAGTGGTTCAGCAGCGGACGCCAGACGTGCCAGGTGTGCACGCCCGGCACGTTGTACTCGTCCAGCTCGACGCCGGCGGCCCGCAGGGCGGCGGCGTTGCGCTGCGAGTTCTCGGCGATGTTGCCCAGTCGGTCCTGCAGCCCGGTGCCGATCATGATGCCGCCGGCCACCGCCTTCATGCTTTCGACCTGCGCCGGGGTGGCGGCCGGGCCGCCCGCGCTCCAGGCCGCGTGGTAGCCAAACAGGTCGGTGTGGTTGTACATGATGGTGTACGCCCGGCTGCCGCCGGCGGAGAAGCCGGCGAACGCGCGGTCCTGGGCCCGGGTCGAGACGTGGTAGTTCTGCTCGACGAACGGGAAGATGTTGTCGCGTAGCTCGTCGACGTAGCCCTCGTTGCCACCGGGCAGGCCGTTGAAGTCGGTCGACACGATGACCATGGGCTCCACCGCACGGTCCTTGATCGCGTTCTCCAGGATGAGGTGGGCCACGCCCTGCATCGTCCAGGCCGTCGAGTGGTCACCGCTGCCGTGACTCAGGTAGAGCGTCGGGTACGGCGTGGCCCGGTCGGGGTCGTAGCCGTGCGGCAGGTAGACGACGATGTCGTGCGCTCCGGCCGGGTTGGTCGACAGCGGTGAGGTGTACCGCCGGGACTCCAGCCGGCCGACCTTGGCCACCGGCGCCTGGTAACCGGTGTCGTACGTGGGGAACTTCCCGCTGGCCGGGACGTAGATCGTGCTGCGTACCGCGCCGGGCGCCCCGGGGTACTGCGGTTGGATCTCCCACCGGTTGGCGGGGTCGTCGTGCAGGGCGCAGCCAGTGGCGAGCTCGTTGGCGCAGTCGTGGGTGAACGCGTAGCGGAAGGTGCCCGCCGGCAGCGGCGTGGTGAAGGTCCACACCCCGTCGGGGCCCTTCCGCATGGCCTGGATGTGCCACGGGGTGGCCGCGACGTCGCCGGGCTGCCACTCGGCCGGCGGTCGGGCGTCACCGCAGTCCTGGCAGGTGATGCTCTCCGGTCGGGAGTAGAACCAGTCGCCGTAGACGTGGACCTGCTGGACGTCCTCGGGCGCCCGGTACCGGAAGGTGACGGCGTACCCGGTCGGGGGCTTGTCGGTGCGGGTGACGGTCGGGCCCAGGGGCGCGGGCGGCGCGGCCGACGCCGCCGGAGCGGCGACCGTCGCGGCGGTGACGGTGAGGGCGGCGAGCAGCGCGAGCAGCAGCCGGCGTGTCGGTGCCGGCGTCAGGGGACGGGGTGGTGCAACGGGCATGGTCCTGCTCCCTCTTCGGTGTGTGGTCAGACCGCACCGAGCGGTCGACCGACCATTCGATGGTGAGGTGAAGGGATACCAGTGACGAACGATGCAGCTTTGCGAGCGCTAACATCGTTACCTGTCGGAAACAGAACCATGAATTGCATTGACGGTCAAGACGGCTTTGCGACCTCAACGGAAAGAATTACACCGAAAACAATTTGGGCAGGGTTCAGCGTCACCGGAGCGGGTGGCGCGCGAATTTTCTGTCCGGCCGATTTGCCAACGAATTCGCGCGCCAGCCGCCCCGGTGCGGAAACGCGCCCGTGGCCGACGTGCCGACGCGGCTATTGCGCCGCCGGCTGCAACCTCCCGTCGACTCGCCGGGAAATGGCGACGTACTCGTCTCGCAACTCCTCGGGGAGCAGCCAGGACGGGGCGTCCTGCCACGCCAGCGGGCGGAGGAACCGCCGGATCGACGTGGCGCCCACCGACGTGTGCACGGCGTTGGTCGACGGCCAGGGCCCGCCGTGGTGCTGGGCCCACGACACCCGGACACCGGTCGGATAGCCGTCGAAGACGATGCGACCCGCGCGGGCGGCGAGCACGTCGACCAGTCGACGCACACCGTCGGCGTCGTCACCCGGTCCGCGATGGAGCGATCCGGTCAGCGACGGCGGGACCGCGGCCAGCGCCGCGTCGAGGTCGGTGGTGTCGTCGTAGCGGACCACGACCATGAGCGGACCGAAGCACTCGTCGGCGATCTCGGCGGTCAGTGCCGGCAGGCCGACCTCCAGGAGGGTCGGTGCGACGGTGAAGCCCGCGCCGGGGTCGACCTGCGGCCTCGCCGCGACACGGGCGCCGGCCCGCTCGAACTCCGCGGCCCGGCTCTCGTACGCGTCCCGGATGCGCTGGTTGAGCAGAACCGCGCCACCGGAGGCGGCGACCCGTGCCCGCAGCGCGTCGACGAGGTGGTCGCCGCCCGGGTTCGACGGGATGAACGCCAGGCCCGGCTTGGTGCATAGCTGACCGCCCGAGTTCGTGAAGGAGCCGAACAGTCCCTCGGCGATCTGGTCCCCCCGCTCGGCGGCCGCGTCAGGCAGGACGACGATCGGGTTCACACTGCTCAGTTCGGCGTACAGGGGAATGGGATCGGGTCGCTCGTCGATGGCCGCCTGGATGGCGCGGGCCGCGTTGACCGAGCCGGTCAGGGCGGCGGCGCGGATCGCCGGATGGCGTACCAGCGAGCGGCCCGCCTGCTCCCCGTACACGATCGCGACGACACCGTCGGGCCCGCCGAGGTCGCGGACGGCCGACTCGATCGCGGCGGCCGAGGCGTGCGAGGTCAGCGGGTGCGACGGGTGGGCCTTCAGGATCGTCGGGCACCCGGCGGCGAGCGCGGCGGCCGTGTCACCGCCCGCGACCGAGAAGGCGAACGGGAAGTTGCTGGCCCCGAAGACCGCGACCGGTCCGAGGGGTACGAGCATCCGCCGCACGTCCGGGCCGGGCCCGAGCGGTGTGTCGGCGGCGTGGTCGATGGCCGCCTCGACGTACGCCCCGTCGCGCAGCACCTCGCCGAACATCCGGAACTGGACGGCGGCCCGGTTGAGTTCCCCGTCGAGGCGCGCGTGGCTGAGCCCGGTCTCCGCCTCGGCGGCGGCGACCAGGTCCACCCGCCGGGATTCCAGCGACGCGGCGATGGCGTCCAGCAGCTCCGCGCGGCCGAGTCTCCCCCGGTCGGCCAGCCACCGCGCCGCCCGGGACGCCTGACCGGCGATCACCTCCAGCCGAGACTCGTCGGTCTCGGTGAGATCCGTCGCGCGACGCTTACCGTCGCGCGGATCGACCGTGCTGACCACGTTCACAGCAGTCCTCTCCTCACCAGATTGCCCATGAGATCGCGGACGCCGAAGTGCCAGGGCTCGCACTCCTCCGCATGCCGCACCCGATTGACCAGGGTGCCGAGCGCCGGACAGCTGATCCGTACCACGTCGTCGACCTTGTGGGTGAAGCCCTCGCCGGGGCGGTCGCGGTCCTGGATGGGCGCGAACATGGTGCCGAGCATCAGGGCCGCGCCGTCGGGGTAGCGGTGGTGCGGGCCGATCAGCTGCCGCACCAACTCCTCCGGGTCGCGCGACATCCGGGTCATCTCCGAGACCGCCTCCAGGCGGAAGCCGTCCACGCCGTCGACCTCCAGGCGCACCTCGAGTTCGCGTACCCGATCCATGCCGAACCGGTCGTCGAAGAGCCGGATCAGGGGGCCGAGGGCACAGGAGGCGTTGTTGTCCTTCGCAAGGGGAAGCAGGAGCGCGGAGCGGCCCTCGATGTCGCGCAGGTTCACGTCGTTGCCCAGGGTGGCGCCGATGATCCGACCGCTGGACTGGACGATGAGGGTGACCTCGGGTTCCGGGTTGTTCCAGGTCGACGCGGCGAGCACGCCGACCGGGACGCCCGTGCCGACGGCGGAGAGGATCTGACCCTTGGTGAAGATCTCGGCGTCCGGGCCGATCCCCACCTCCAGGTACTGACTCCAGATGCCCTCGGCGACCAGCAGACTCTTGAGCCGATCCGCCTCGGCCGAGCCGGCCCGCAGGCTGTGCAGGTCGACACCGACGTCGGCGAGCATGCGGTGCCGGATCTCCGCCGCGAGCGCGAGGTCGCCCCGCGCCCGTTCCTCGATCACGCGTTCGATCATCGAGATGGGGAAGGTCACGCCGGCGGCCTTGAGCGCCTGGAGGTCGACCGGGGCGAGCAGCCAGGGCCGGGCAGGATCCCGGGTCGTGGCTGCCGTGTTGGCCAGGATGTCCGCGAAGTCGCCCACCGGAGTTCCGTCGAGCCCGGCCACCGTCGCGGCGGGATCGGGCAGCTCGCAGATGTCCCGGACGGTCGGGAACCGGTGGCTGATGTCGATGACCTCGCCGCCGCGCACGGTCACCGGCGAGGGGCCGTCGCCGTTCGGATCCCAGATCCGGCCGATGAGGACGCTGTCGGCATCGTCCGGCAACGCCTCGGCGGCGGTCCCGACCCAGTCCGCACCCGCGGCCAGCCCCCGGGGCCGTGGCACCGTCATGAGTCGCGCTCCAGGTTGAAGAAGGACCGCTCGTCGCGGGGACGGATGTCGAAGACGGCGTCCTGGAACATTCGCAGCGGGTGCGGTGTGAACGGGTGCCGCTCGATCGCGGCGAGATCGAGCTCGATGCCCAGGCCGACTCCGGTCGGGATGAGGATGTCACCGTCGTCGGTCAGCACCAGCCGCTCGTTGGTGATCTCGGGCCGCCAGGGCACGTCGGTCGCCATGATCTCCAGATACCGGAAGTTGGGCAGGGTCGCCCCGAGTTGCAGCGTCGCGGCCGTGCTCAGCGGACCGCTCGGGTTGTGCGGCGCGAAGCCCACGTAGCTGGTCGCGGCGAGCGTCGAGATGAAGGCCAGCTCGGCGATCCCGCCGGCGTGCGTCACGTCGGGCTGGACGAAGTCGACCGCCTGACGGGCCAGCGCCGGCGCGAACCCCTGCCGGCCGTACCACCGCTCCCCCGCCGCGATCGGCACCGGCGAGGCGCGACGGATGTCGACGAGCGCGTCGAGGTTGTCCGGCGGGCACGGCTCCTCGAACCACACCGGGTCGAACTGGGCGATCTCCTTGGCGACCTTGATGGCGTGCCGGACGTCGAAGCGGCCGTGCCCCTCGACGAACAGCTCCACCTCGCGGCCCACCGCGCCCCGGACGGCGTCGATCTGGGCGAGCACCCGGTCCAACTGCGCCGTGCTGATGGTGAGGTCGTAGTTCTCGAACGGGTCCCACTTGAGGCCCCGGAAGCCGGACTCGACCGTCCGGCGCGCGGCGGCGGCGTAGTCCTCCGGCGTGACGGCGCCGGAGAACCAACCATTCGCGTACGCGCGGACCCGGTCCCGGGTCGCGCCGCCGAGCAGCCGGGAGACGGGTACGCCCAGGTCGCGCGCCGAGATGTCCCACAGGGCCATCTCCAGCGAGCTCAACGCCGTCATGATGACCGGCCCGCCGCGCCAGTACCAGTCCCGCGCGGTCTCGTAGAGGATCTTGGAGATGCTGGTGGGATCCAGGCCCACCACCGCCTCGGCCAGCTCGGCGATGGCGCCCTGGACGGCGCGTTCCTTGCCCTCCAGGGTGGCCTCACCGAGGCCGACGATCCCCTCGTCGGTGTGGACCCGCACGATGACGAGGTTCGTGCGGTAGAAGTCGACGACCAGTGTGTCGACAGAGACGATCTTCATCTTTCGGCTCAACCCTTCACCGCACCGGCGGTCATGCCGGACACCACGTACTTCTGAACCAACAGGTAGAAGGCGACGGCAGGCAGTGTGAACAGGAAGGCGACAGCCATCACCGTCTGGATCGGTGTACCCAGTTCGCCGATGAAGTTCGCGATGCCGACCGAGGCTGGTTGCAGGTTCGGGTCGAAGATGAACGTCACCGCGAACACGTACTCGTTCCAGGCGTGGAAGAAGGCGATGACCGCGGTGGCCGCGATCGACGGCGCGATGAGCGGCACGTTGATCCGGGTCAGGGTGGTGAACGGCCGGGCGCCGTCGGCACGCGCGGCTTCCTCCAGTTCCTTCGGGATGCCGTCGATGGCGCCCTTGAGGATCAGCGCGACGATCGGCAGGACGAAGGCGGAGTTCACCAGGACGAGGCCGGTCAGCGAGTCGAGCAGATCGAACCGGCGGAACAGCGCGAACAGCGGGACGACCATGAGCGCCTCGGGCAGCATCTGCGTGAACAGCAGCACGACGGTCAGCACGGCCTTGCCCCAGAACGAGAACCGGGACAGCGCGTAGCCGAGCGGGATGCCCAGGCCGACGGAGAGGACCATCGTGCCGACGGCGATGATCAGGCTGTTGAGCAGCCATCCGGCCGCCTTGCCCTCGGCGAGCGCGTCCACGAAGACCCCGAACTGGCCGAGGTCGGGCGTGAGCCGGGGCTTGTCGGCGAAGAGGTCGCTGTTGCTGGACAGCGCCGTGACGAACATCCAGTACAGCGGGAACACCGCGACACCCAGCACGACGAGCACGGCGACGATCCGTGCGGTGACACCGAAACGGAAGCGCCTCATCGGACGTCCCCCTTCTCCACGGCACGGGCGACCAGGCGGCTGCCGATGATGACGATGAGCGAGATGACGACGCCGACCATTCCGATGGCCGCCGCCGATCCGAGTTCCTTGGAGTCGAACGCCTGCGAGTAGAGGTCGATGACGAGCGTCTCGGTGGCACCGACCGGGCCGCCCTTGGTCATCAGCCAGATCAGCTCGAACCGCCGCAGCGACCAGATCGTCATCAGCAACGCCAGCAGACCCACGGTTGGCTTGATGACCTGCCAGGTGACGGCGCGGAAGGTGGCCCACCGTCCGGCGCCGTCCACGGTCGCGGCCTCGTTGAGGTCCTGCGGAACGGACTGCAGGGCGGAGAGCAGCACCACCGAGGTGAACGGGAACAGCTGCCAGATCGTCGTAGCGAGCACCGCCGGGAGCGCGTAGCGCGGGCTGTCCAGGATGGCGCCGCCGGGCACCCCGAGGCCCACGGCGTCGAGGAAGCGGTTCACGATGCCGTACTGCGCGTTGAGCATCCAGGTGGCGATGAGCGCGACCGCGATTCCGGGGGCGGCCCAGGGGACGGTCACCAGCGCCCGCGCCACGCCCCGGCCCCGGAACTTCCGGTTGAGCAGGAGCGCGACGACCAGCCCGGCACCGATCGCGACGACGACGCAGGTGACCACGTAGACGAAGGTGATCAGCAGGGTGCGGTGGAACTCGGGGTCGCCGAAGATCCGGTTGAAGTTGTCCAGCCCGACCCACTCGCTGCGGGTGGGGTTGAGCAGCCTCGTCCTGGTGAAGCTGAGGTACACCTCCTGCACGAGGGGTACCGCCTGGAAGACGAGGATGAAGAGGGCGGCGGGTGCCAGGAACAGGTACGGCGTCCACTTGCTGCCCAGTGGGCTGGGCCGCCGCCGGCCCCGGGCTGGGGGTGTTGTCTTCGGTGCTCCGGTCTGCTCGACCACAGTCATCGGGATTGATCCTTCGGGGGGAAGGACGCTGCCGGCGCACGGGTCGTCGCGCCGGCAGCGTCGCCGTGTCGAGCGGTCAGCGGACCAGTTCGGTCGCCTGCTGCTGGGCACGATCCAGCGCCGACTTCAGGTCGGCCTTGCCCTGCAACGCCGCGACCACGTTCTGCACGACCACCTTGCGGATGTCCGGCGTCTTGGCCTCGAAGCCCAGCACGATCTGCGGCAGGCTGGTGTCGGTGAGCCCGTCGAAGACGGGGAGGAACGGGGTCGCCTTGAGCGTCTCGGCGCTGCGTTGCGTGGTGGTGGCGACACTGCTCGCCCCGAGAATCTCCTGCAGCTTGACCTGGTTCTGCGGCTCCAGCGCCCACTTGATGAAGGTGCCGGCCTCGTCCTTGCCCTCACTCGCCTCGTTGATCACGATTGGCGCGAGGATCGCGCCCTGCTTGCGGACCGGGAACGGAATGGGCGCGACGTTGAAGTTCAGCTTCGCGTTCTGACCACGGGTGGCGGTCACGTAGCCGCCGTTGTTGAGTTCCATCCCGACCTTGCCCTCGGCGAACATCCGCCTGAACGTCGCCGCGTCCGCGCCGCGCGGGATCACGTTCGCGTCGTACAGGTCCTTGAATGCCTGTAGGCCCTTGAGGTTCTCGGGCGAGTTGATCGTCAGGTTCTTCCCGTCGGACCACGCTCCACCGAAGCCGTAGACGTAGTTGAAGATGTCCTGCCAGACACCGGCCTCCTCGGCCTCGGTCTGGCGGAACGCCAGGCCGAAGACGTCGCCCTTGGTCAGCGACTTCGCGGTGGAGGTGAACTGCTCGTAGGTGGTCGGCGGCGTCGGGATCAGGTCGGCGTTGTAGAACATCGCGTAGTTCGACGCCTCGAAGATGACGCCGTGCCGGACACCGTCGTGGACCATGAACTGGTCCGGCTGCTTGAGCAGGTCGTACTTGCTGGCGTCGATCACCTTGTCCAGTGGCGCGACGAGGCCGGCGTCCGAGGCGGCCTCGAACTCGGGCATGTCGAACCGGACCAGGTCGGGGCCCTTGCCGCTGCCCATCTGCGTGAGCACGGTCTGGCCGAAGGTCGGGTACGGCACCGCGGCGGCGGAGACCTGGATCTTGGTCTGGCTCTGGTTGAACTCGTCGAGCCACTTGGTCAACAGGGGCCCGCGGCCCGGGTCGCCGAAGGTCGAGGCGGCGAAGGTCAGTTTGGTGACGCCGTCGCCGGAGTCGCCGTCCGAGCCGCAACCGGTCAAGAGAGCGGCGACCAAGCCGAGGGCACATGTCGCCCGGGCGATGCCGAAATGAGCGCGCTTATTACCCATCGTTACTCCACTGTTACGAGTTGGCGTCAAGCCGATGAAATTGCAACGATCGTAGCGCCATGTGCAACGAAGTCAAGTGGCGATTGCGTATCGCGTCATCTATATTGCATAATGTGCAATGACAGCGACGGCGCTGCCCGTCGCGCGAGGGGAGACACAGCCTTGGCGCAATCGATTCGCCGCGCGATCGACCTCATCCGTCGATCCGCGGAGCACCCGCTGTCCCTTACGGAGGCTGCGGACGTGCTCGGCGTCCACAAGTCCACAGCCCTGCGCATCCTGCAAACACTGGAGTCCGCGCGCTTCGTCCGCCGGACCGGCGCGGGCACCTACGTGCTCGGCAGCGGCCTGATCGAGTTGTCCGAGCTCGCGCTCGGCTCGATGGACCTCCGCCAGCCCGCCGCGGCACACCTTCGTGCGCTGCAACGCGAGACCGGCCACACCGTACACCTGGCGCAACTGACCGGTGACGAGATCATCTATATCGACAAGGTGGACAGCCCGGCGTTCGACTCCGTCAAGCTGCCGTCGCGAGTGGGACGAGCTGTCTCGATCTATGCGAGCGCCGTCGGCAAGACCATCCTGGCCTACCTTCCCCGCGAGGAACGCGACCGGCTGCTCTCCCACGTCGTCTTCGAGAGATTCACCGACACCACCTTCACCGACCACGACGCCCTCGAAGCCGAGCTGGCCCGCATCCAGGAACGTGGCTGGGCCGCCGACAACGGCGAGCACGACGCGTACGTGATGTGCGTGGCCGCGCCGATCAGGGACTCGCGGGGGCAGGTCATCGCCGCCGCCTCGATCACGGCGATCGAGGTCATCGCGAGCCTCGACCAGCTGAAGGTCAACCTTCCGCTGCTCCTGGAGACCGCCAACAAGATTTCGTACGAGCTCGGCTACGCGCCTGCGCTCCCGACGAGCCCGGAGGGTGACCGCCACCCCACGACCTGACCGCGCACGTCCCGGCCGGTCACCGCGTCATCCGGCCACGCCGGAAAGCTCTCGCACGGCGGCGACACGATCAGGCGACCCGTTCACCGGCCGACGCGTCGAATGCCGCTTTCGCCCTACTCTCGACACGTTCATGTTCGCCTCGGTACGGCAACCCTGGAGAGTGACGATGAGCGGAATGGCCCGACGTCAGTTCGTCCGACTCTCCGGCACCGCCGGCGCCACGGGACTGCTGGGTCTGGTCGGCGCGGATCGGGCGCTGGCCGACGGAGGCACGACCCCCGAGCCGTCGCCTTCGACCCCCGGCGGCCCCGGCGCCACCACCTGCCCCACACCCTCGGCCCTGTGCGGCTACCCCACCGACACCGGCGGTAGGTACGACCTGTGGGACCGGGTTCAGGTCTGCGCGGGCACCAGGACCGGACCTCCGTTTCCGCAGTGCCTACGGACGACCCCCACGTACGTCATCCTCAATGGAGGATCGGGGTCCAACCACGACTACCTGCTCGTGCCCAGTTGCCGGATCAGCGGCATCGAGTGTCCGTTCATCACCACCGCCAACGCGCCGGACTACTGGCTGGAGGCGTGGAACAACGCACAGCCGGGGCAGCCGGGGCACGTCGTCTACCCCCACGTCGGGCTGGGCGTCAACTCGGCCGACCCGACGATCCGTCAGCAGGACCAGCTGCACATCCATCTCGCCGGCATCCACTCGGGAATCCAGCCGCAACTGAACAACCACGACAGTGCGATCACCAACAACCCCTCGCGGTGGCGCAACCAGATCGTGCCGATCTGGGGCTTGACGAGCACGGGTCAGCCCGCCCCGCGCTCGTACCGCGTGCTGCACGTCGCGAACCTGAACGGGAACCTCTTCCGCCTCCTGCTGGACACCGTGGTGCGTCCGACCGGAGGAACCATGGCCGCGCAGATCCTGGCCGTGACGCCCCGCCTGACCGGCAGCGGCGGCTTCTACGTCCTGAACAGCGAGCCCGGCCTGCCCGTCCCACCCGGGCAACCCGGCGGCACCGGCACCGTCGACTTCCTGCTCGCGTACGCCTGAGCGCCCGGCCGCCACCCGTCACCGCACCAGTGCCAGCCGGTCGACGGTGGAGTCAGTGCCCAGTCTCGCCGGCCGCGGGACCAACGGCACCGACGGTGGTGCCGGCGCGGAAGCCCTGATCGAGGAAGCTGACCAGCCAGGTGAAACTCTCGTCGACGGACGCGTCGATCTGGAACCCGCCGGCCGCCTCCAGGGTCGCGAACCCGTGCAGGACGCTGCGCAGCGTCCGCATGGCGTGAATCTCCTGGCCGGGGTCCAGCCCGTACCCGCTCAGCATGGCCGCCCAGGAGGCGAGCACCCGCTCGCTGGCCGGGATGAGCGGGTCGTCGGGGCCGGCCGGCCGGACGGCGTTGGCGGCCGCGTACCGGCCCGGGTGTTCGCGCACGTACGCCCGCATCGCCCGCGCGCCCGCGGCCAGTGCGTCGCTGCCGGATCGACCCTGGATGGCGTCGCGGATGGCATCGCCGGCCTCGTGCAGAGCCAGGATGGCGACCCGGTGCGCCAGATCGGCCTGACTGCTGACGTGCTTGTAGAGCGAAGGGGTCTTGATCCCGAGCCGTTCGGCGAGCAGGCCCATGCTGAGGTTGTCGAAGCCGACCTCGTCGACCAGCGCGGCTGCGGCCTCGGTGACCGACGCTGGAGTGAGCCGGGCCCTAGGCATGGGGCAGCGTCCGGGCGAGGAAGGGCAGGGCCAGGGCGAGGACCTCGTCGGGCGTCTGGGTGTGCGGGTAGTGGCCCGCGCCCTCGATGACGGCCAGCTCGCCGAGCCCTGGTGACAGGTCGGCGATGATGCGCTCACCCTCGGCCCGTGGGTCGGCCCAGTCGGGGTCGGCGCTGCCCTCGATCACCAGGACCGGGCAGGCGACGTTGGGCAGCTGCCGGCCGGCGTCGCTCGGGCTGGTCTTGGCCATGGCCTGGAGGACCTTCATCCGGCCGGGCTCACTCATCTTGGCCTCGATGCGCGCCAGCTCGCTGTGCCAGTCGGCGGGTTTGCTGGGAAACGCCACGTCCAGGTACTTCTTCCAGTTCGCCAGACGGCCGCGCACAAGGACCTGCGCCAGTTGCAGGTAACCGGCCCGGAAGCGCTTCACCCGCACCAGACCAGCCAGGTCGACGGACTGTTCGCGGGTGAACGGCGCCAGCTCGATGACGCCGGCGATCACCTCGGGCGCGGTGGCCGCCGCGATGGTCGCCGCGCCGCCGCTGATCGACTGGCCGATGATCACGGCCGGACCGCCGAGGTGGCGCACGACGGCGACGAGGTCGGCGGCGATGTCGGTGCGGCCGTAGCCGTCCCAACCGAGGCTGGAGTCGCCGCAGCCGCGGATGTCGACGTTGGCGACCCGGTACCCGGCCGCGGCCAGGGCCGGGGCGACGAAGCGGTAGGAGTGTCGGCTGTCGCCCATGCCGTGCGCCAGGACGACCAGCGGCCCCTGCCCGGTCACCTCGTAGGCGATGGTGTTGCCGGCAAGCTCCAGGTATTCGGTCATGACGCCCTCCAGGGTCAGCTAATGCGATTAGCTTTAAGCTAACCGCATTAGCCGCAGATGGCAAACGCCGGATGCTCCGCTGACCCGTATGGTGCGGCGATGGAAACGGCCACGGTGCGGCAGGCTTACACGTCCGTCGCGCAGCTCTACATCAGTTTGTTCGGCAGCAGCGAGCAGGTGCACCCGGACGACCTCGCCTTCATCGAGCGACACCTGACGGGTCGACCCGGTCCGGTGCTCGATCTGGGCTGCGGACCCGGCCACCTCACCGCCCACCTGCGGGCGCTGGGCGTCGACGTGGCGGGGATCGACCTGGTCCCCGAGTTCCTCGCACACGCGCGGGCGTCCCACCCGAACGTCGAGTTCCAACTCGGGTCGTTCGAACGCCTCGACGTCGCGGACGGGTCGATCGACGGCGTCCTGGCCTGGTATTCGTTGATCCATCTGCCGCCCCGGGAGCTTGACGGCGTGCTCAAGGAGTTCCGGCGGGTGCTGGCCCCGGCCGGACGGCTGGTGCTGGGCGCCTTCACCGCCGACGAGGTCGGCGCCTTCGACCACAAGGTCGCGACCGCGTACCGGTGGCCACTCGACGCGCTCTCCGAGCGCCTCACGCACGCCGGTTTCCGGGAGGTCGAACGGCTACCACGGCCCGACGACGAGCAACACCGGCCGCATGCCGCCCTCGCCGCCGTCGCCGGGTGAGGGCGAACGGGGCCGGCCTCCCCGTGCGGGAGACCGGCCCCGGATCAGCCGAGCACCGAGTCAACGCGGACTTCGGTACGGCGGCGGCGCGCTCAGGCGTTGAGCTTGCCGGCGATCTTGACGACCCGCTCGGCCATGTGGTCGAGGGCGGCGAACTGGGTGTCGCTCAGCGGGGCGTCGTTGCTTCCGCCGGTGACGTGCGAGACGCCGTACGGGTTGCCGTCGGCGAACTTCAGCGGGTCGGTGTAGCCCGGGGCGACGACCAGACCGCCGAAGTGGTGGACGGTGTTGTAGAGCGCGAGCAGGGTCGACTCCTGGCCGCCGTGCGCGGTCATCGACGCGGTGAAGCCCGCGTAAACCTTGTCGGCGAGCAGCCCCTGCGCCCACTGCGGGCCGAGCGTGTCGATGAACTGCTTGAGCTGGCTGGCGACGTTGCCGTACCGGGTGGGCGTGCCGAACAGCACGGCGTCCGCCCAGACGACGTCGTCGGCGGTCGCCTTCGGCTCGTTCTTGGTGGCGTCGAAGTGCTGGCTCCAGGCGGCGTTGGAGGCGATGGCCTCCGCCGGGGCAAGCTCCGGAACCTGCCGCAGCCGCACCTCGGCGCCGGCCTTCTCGCCAGCCTCCGCGAGGCGCTTGGCCATGGCGTGCAGGGTCCCGGTGGACGAGTAGTAGATGACGGAGAGCTTGGTCATCGGAGGCATCCTTCCTCAAAAGTAGTTGTCACCGATAAATTTGCGGCCGCAACAATTTTGACGATAGCAGCCGCCTCGCGGCACCCCAACCGCTTGACCATGCCCAACTCCGTGACGGTGCACACCCGGCCGACGAGCACCGCGGCGGCCTCCCAGCCGATGAAGCGCGCTGATTCGACCCCTGAACGCCCGGGTTGGCGGTGTGCCCGCGGGTCAGTCCTCCTGGTTGGCGAAGACCTGCTTCGCCACCGTCATCGCGGAGACCGCCCTCGGCCAGCCGGCGTAGAAGGCCAGGTGGGTGATCGCCTCGATCAACTCGGCCTCGGTGAGACCGTTGCGTTTGGCGAAGCCGAGGTGGAAGGCGAGTTGTTCGGTGTTGCCGATGCTCACCAGGGCAGCGACGGTGATCAGGCTCCGGTCCCGCTTCGCCAGCTCGGCACGTTCCCAGACCTGCCCGAACACCACGTCGTCGGTGTAGTCGACGAGAGTGGGCGCGAAGTCGCCGAACATCTTCCGCACGTTGGAGGGTTCCTTCTTCTCGGCCATCGTCTTCTCCTCGGAGAGTCATCGGAAGGCGGTACGGCGGTCCTGCCGGCGGGCTGATCAGGGCACGGTCCGGACCCTTCCGCTGCTCGACCCGTGCCTCCGGTTCATGGACATCACCCTGCCACCCGGCCGGCCGCCAACAACGGGAAACCGCAGGCCGCAGGCGGCGTGCTCGTCGATTCGGGGCCGGGACGCGCACCCGCGTCGACCCTGGACGCCCTTGACATCGACAGCAGTGCGCAGCCACACTTCCCGATGCTAATTCGATTTAGCGTCCATCGACGCCCTCGACTGCCAGTGCCCGACCAGACCGCGACGAGGGACCACAGAGGAGTCATCGCGCATGAGGGAAACGACCGGAAGACGCCGGACCAGGCGCACGATCGCGATTTTCGCGTTCATGGCAATCGGGGTGGGGGCCGTCGTGCCCGCACCGGCTGCCGCCGCCGGCAGGCCCGCCGGCAAGCAGGGTGCGACCGTGAAGGCGGACCGCACATCGCCCACCGGATACACCGTCACCTTCGTCTACCGCAATCCCCACGCCACCCAGGTACGGCTTGCCGGGGACCTGACCCTGCTCGACGTCGGCACCGGCACCACGCGGTATCAGCCGGAAGCCTGGCAGCCCGGGCGCTACCACGCCGGCGGCACCGAGTTCCTCAGGGACATGACCAGGGACTCGAAGGGCAACTGGTCGGTGTCGGTCCCGTTGCACGCCGGCGGCCTCAGCTACTGGTACCGGGTCTGGGACCCGACCCAGGGTTGGGAGAACAAGCGCATCTGGGATCCCGCCTCGACCAACCCCCGGCCGCCGGGTGAGTCCTCGTTCCGGGTCCGGAACAACGACGTGCTCGACGCCGTGTACGTCCCGTACGCCAAGAAGCAGGACGATCCGGTGCTGAAAGCCCGCGCGGCGTACGAGCTGCCGGTGGCCAGCCGGTCGAAGCGAGGCACGGTCCAGTACCTCCCGTACACCACGATCCTGGGCGACAGCGGCCACCACCTCGGCGTCTACCTGCCGGCCGGTTACAACCCCAGGCGGGCGGAGCCCTACAAGGTCGCGTACCTCGCCCACGGCATCTTCGGCGACGAGACCGACTTCATGATCCCCGCGAATGTCCCGAACATCCTGGACAACATGACGGCCAGGGGTGAGATCGAGCCCACGGTGGTCGTCACCATGGGCAACCACTTCACCGGCACCAGCCTCGGTTTCGCCTCCTACAACCAGACCAACGCGGCGAACAACCTGGTCCAGACGATCCTTCCCCTCATCGAGGGCAGGTTCAACGTCTCGACCGAGCGTGCGGGGCGTGCCTACGCCGGGTTCTCCTACGGTGGAATGACGGGCGGTGTCGTCATGAAGACGTACCCGACCACGTTCGCGTTCTACGGACACTTCTCCGGCAATCCGTCGCTCACCCCGCAGGACTACGACGCCATCGCCAACGCGGTCGGGGCCGACGACCTCTTCGTGTTCCTCGGCAATGGCGTCTTCGAGGGCAACCTCAACGCGCAGAACGCCATCGCGGACAACTTCCGGGCTCGGGGGTACGCTGCCGCGACGACCCAGGTCCCGGGCGCGCACGACGGAATGACGGCGGGTCAACTGTTCACGATCTTCGCGCGGGACCACCTGTGGTCCGGCCCGACGACGCGCCGGTGACGCCCGTGGCGGGGGCCCACCCCGGCGACCGGGCGCGCGCACCCGTCGCGGCGGGTGGGCGGCAGCCGCGGGTCCGGTAGCGACAGGCGGGCGGGGCCGGCGACCGCACGTCGCCGGCCCACCCGTCAGCTGTCCGGTCCGGCCGTCAGGTCACGGCCCGCACCGCCTCGATGATCGTCTCGGCGACCTCGCCCGGCCGGGCCACCGCCATCGCGTGCGAGCCGCCGACGACCTCGCGTTGCCCCCGGGGGTTGGCCCGCTCGGCCATGAAGCGGTGCGCGGCGGCGGGGATGTTCTTGTCGGCGTCGCCGAACACGAACCAGCTGGGCAGCGATCGCCAGGCGGGGTCACCGGTGAGCTTGTCGCTCAGGGCCTGTTCGGTGATCGGCCGCTGGGTCCGCGCCATCAGCGCGGCCACGTCGTCGGACGAGTCCGCACAGAACTGTGCGTGGTACTGGGTCTGGCCGATCGCCACCTCGTTCCCACCGGTCGACACCGGGTACTGCACCAACGTGTCGGCAAGGGTGCTGCCGGGGAACTTCGCGGACAGCGCCAGCGCCGACTCACCGGCGTCCGGGGCGAAGGCGTTGACGTACACGAGGGCCCGCACCGAGGTGTCGCCGGCAGCGGCCTGCGTAATCACCATGCCGCCGTACGAGTGCCCGACGAGGATGACCGGACCACCGATCCCCCGCACGACATCCCGCAGGTAGGCGGCGTCTCCGGCAACGCTGCGCAGCGGGTTCGCGACCGCCACCGAGTCGTACGCGGCGCCCAGCCGCTCGAGCACGCCGTTCCAGCTCGCCGACTCGGCGAACGCGCCGTGCACGAGAACGATGGTGGGCTGTGGATCAGGCATGATGGCGCTCCCTCACTCAAGCTGTTCACCGCCGGTCGCACCGGTACGCCTGGATAACCCGTTGGGCGAGGGTGAAACGTCCGGTCCGCCCGACCACCTCCCACCCTGAGCCGGCCCGCGTCGACGGGGTCGCCCGCCCGGTCCTCGCGCCCCTATAGTGAGTTCCATTATGAGACTTACTACCTTCTGGCGCTGGTGGGCCGCCGGCACGACAAGTCACCTCGGGTCGGCGGTCGGCGGGGTGGCCCTGCCGCTGACCGCGCTGACCGTGCTGGACGCGTCGGCCTTCGAGATGGGTCTGATCACGGCGGCCGGCTACCTCGCGTACCTCCTGATCAGCCTGCCGGCGGGGGTGATCGTGCAGCGCGTGGCGCTGCGCGGCATGCAGGTCGGCCTGGATCTGGTTCGGGCCCTCGCCATCGCGTCGGTCCCCCTGGCCTGGTGGTTCGACGCGCTGACGGTGGCCCACCTGATCGCGGTCGCCCTGGTCGTGAGCTTCGCGAACGTGCTGTTCGACGTGGCGAACCAGACCTTCCTGCCGGAGATCGTGCCGGCGGCGCAGTTGCAGGCACGCAACAGCCTCAACTCGGGCACGTACGCCGCCACCTCGCTGGGCGGGCCATCCCTGGGCGGCCTCGCGGTGCAGCTGCTGGGTGCGGTGCCGACGCTGTTCGTGGACGCCGTCAGCTACCTCGTCTCCGCCGTACTGCTGCGCACCCTGCCGGCCCGGCGGGTGCAGCGGCCGGCCGACCGACCACCGATGGTCACGATGATCCGCGAGGGTTGGCACTACGTGCTCCGACACCCGATCATCGGACCGTCCATGTGGGACGCCACCGCGACCAACTTCGTCAACGGCGCGATGCTGGCCCTCTTCCCCTACTACCTGGTGCGCGAGCTGCACGCGTCGCCGCTCATGGTCGGGCTGCTGCTGGCCGCCGACGGTCTCGGCACACTCGTCGGCGCCGCGGTGACGACCCGGTTCACCGACCGGTTCGGCACCGCCCGCGGTCTGATCATCTCGGCTTTCGTCGGCGTGATCGGCGCGCTCATCATCCCGCTGGGCACCGGCACCGCCGCGTTCCTCGCCTTCGCCGTCGGGAACCTCGTCTTCGCCAGCTCCACAGTGGTGCTGAGCGTGACCACCCGCACGTACCGGATGCTCGCCAGCCCGCCAGAACTCCTGTCCCGGGTGATCGCCACGGTCAAGTTCGTCTCCTGGGGCGCCATCCCGCTGGGCGGCCTGCTCGCCGGCGTCCTGGCCGGGCCGATCGGCGCCCGCACCACGCTGCTCATCTTCGGGGCGCTCACCGTCCTGTCCCCGGTCATCTACCTGTCGACCCCGATCCGCCGGCTACGCGACCTGCCGCTCGACGCCGCGCCGACACCCGCCGACGTCCGGGTGTGACGCCACGCAACGGGGTAGGGCGGACGCCGCGATATCGATGAAAGGTGTAGTCGCCGGTTTCCCGGGGCAAGAACCCGCACATGGAGGGAGCGGCAGGGTGCGAGGGGCAACTGCCCGGCCGCCGGCACCGACCCGGTGAGTCGGGGCTGGCGGGGCTGACCAGACCAATGCCGGCGGCCTGCGCCGGACCATTGCCGGCAGTTTCCGTCTGATGCGGCTGAGGCACAGCCTTCCCCCCACGGCGCTCGGCGCGATGGCGCTCGGCGCGCTGCTCGGTGCCAACCCCGCCCACGCCGATCCGGCGTCGGGGTCGCGTCTCGGGCTGGTGGAGGTCGCCACCGCACCGGCAGGCGTCCGGGTCTCGTTGGCCGACGTGGTCGAGGTGCGGTTGACCGTCCCTCTGCCCCTGCCGACGGCGGTCGTCCCCCTGCCGCCCCTACCCCTCCCATCGGCGAAACCGCTGCCGCTGCCGTCGACGAACCCGGTGCCCCTGCCGTCGACGAACCCGGTGCCGCTGCCGTCGGACGTTCCCGTGCCGACGTCACCGGCCAAGCCCTCCGTCGTTCCACCGGGTCGGCCGGCCCGCACGCCGCCGCCGCGGGCCACACCGGCAGCGTCGGCCGCGGCCTCCCCGGCCGTACGCGTCGACTCGCGACAGTCGTCAGCACCGCCGGCGTCAGTCGCGGTGACGGCCCCCCGGGGCGACGCCCCCGGCAGCTCCGCTGGCCGGACACCGGATCAGGCTGCGGCGAGGGTGGCCACCGTCACCGGACAACGGCCCAGCCAGCCGACCCGTCCCGCACCGGGGACACCGGCCTTCGTGCTGGCGCTCGCGTCCGCGCCGACCGGTGGCGGCACCGGCGGCGCCGATCCACCCACGTCGACAGCCGAAGCTCCGCCGCCCACCTCGCCACTGCGGCCAGGGCTCACCGTCACCGCCGTCGACCGGCGCGCTACCAGCCGACCGGTGGAGCGGGGTCCTCCCCCACCCCGATGACTCCTGATCACCCAGTCACGTCCACGACGTTGATCAGGAGAGGTTCATGGAAATCGCCGTTATCTGGATCCCCGCCGACATCGAGCCGTCGGAGCCCGCCGTCGCGAGGTGTCTCAGCCACCTCCGCCGACACTCCTACCGATTCGCAGGAATCATGCGGGCACCGTGGGAAACCGTCGAGCAGACGATGATCGACGGGGAGGTGGACGTCGTCGTCATCGCCGACTTCGCCCACCTCCCGCCGGACCGGTCCCCCCGGATCGAGTTGGCCAGCTCGACCGGCATCGACGCGGACGGGGACCACGCGGTTCCCGACACACAGCTCAACTGACACCACGAAGCGCCCCGTCCGCAACGAACGGGGCGCTTCGTCGTGCGGGATCGGCCGGACGCGACAGAGCTCCGCCCCGCCCCGGTGGGTCAGGCCGCGACGGCCGCCCGGACGTCGTCGTCGGCGTCGCGCAACCGGGCCGCGGCCTCCTCGGCGGTGCAGTTGGCCAGCAGCAGCACGATGGCCGTCTTGGCGTGCCCGTGCGCCGCCGCGAGCGCCCGCGCGGCGCTGTCGAGATCGGTGTCGGCGGCCTCGGCGACGATCCGCCGCGCCCGGTCGACGAGCTTCTCGTTGGTGGCGTTCATGTCCACCATCAGGTTGCCGTACACCTTGCCGAGCCGGGCCATCGTGGCGGTGGAGAGCATGTTGCAGACGAGCTTCTCGGCGGTGCCGGCCTTGAGCCGGGTGGAACCGGTGAGCACCTCGGGGCCGGTGGGCACCTCGATGGCGACGTCGGCGTGCCGGCTGATCACGGCGTCCTGGTTGCAGGCCACGGAGACGGTGGCCGCTCCGCGTGCGCGGGCGTGATCCAGCCCGCCGACCACGTACGGGGTACGGCCGCTGGCGGCGAGCCCGACCACCGTGTCCCGGCCGGTCAGGCCGACCGCGTCGAGGTCGGCCACGGCGCGGGCCGGGTCGTCCTCGGCGCCTTCGACGGCCACGCCGAAGGCGCGCGCCCCGCCGGCGAGCAGGCCGACCACCCGGTCGGGCGTCGTACCGAAGGTGGGTGGGATCTCGACGGCGTCGAGCATGCCGATCCGGCCGCTGGTGCCGGCGCCGAGGTAGATCAGCCGTCCGCCCTGGCGTAGCGACGCCACGATCACGTCGACGGCGGCCGCGATGTCCGGCACGGCCCGGCGGACGGCCTGGGCGACCGTCTGGTCCTCGTCGTTCATCGCGAGCAGCAGCTCGGTGGGAGACATCCGGTCGAGGTCGCTGGTCTTGTCGTTGCGGGTCTCGGTGCCGAGGGTGCTGAGGTCCACGGGGTGCTCGTTCCTCTCGCTGGTCTTCGTCGCCGGCCGGCGGGGCGGCGCCCCGCCGGTGCGGTCGACGTCGAGCGCGTCCTCGCGACCCGCCGCGGCCCGGCCGAGGCGCAGCTGCGAACGATCCCCGTATCAGCAGGCTGAAATCACAGCGTAACCAGCCCGGACGGGCGGTGGCAAAAAGTTTCGCGTTACTCTGGGCCAACGTCACTTATTGACAACTGCTGGTTGGGAGCGAGCCGTGCGTCAACTCGACCTGGTCGTGATCGTGCTGTACCTCGTGGTGATCGCCTTCGTGGGACTACGCCTGTCCGGCAAACAGAAGTCCGCCAAGGACTACTTCGTGGGCGAGGGTCGGCTGCCGTGGTGGACCGTCTCGTTCTCCGTGGTCGCCACCGAGACCAGCGTTCTGACCGTGATCAGTGTTCCCGGTGGCGCCTACAGCGGTCAGGGGTTCGGAAACGTCGAGCTGGCGCTGGGCTACGTCATCGGTCGCGTCGTCGTGGCAGCGGTGCTCATCCCGCTCTACAAGCGGGGTGGCTTCGTCAGCGCCTACCAGTACCTCGGTGAGCGGTTTGGCCTGAAACTTCAGGGCCTGGCGTCGGTGACGTTCGTCTTCACCCGCCTGCTCGCCGAGGGCGTACGGCTGTTCGCCTCCGCCATCCCCATCAAGCTGCTCCTCGACGAGTTCGGGCTGAATGTCGGCTACCAGGCCATCATCATCGTGCTGACCCTGATCACGGTGGTCTACACCTACCTCGGTGGCATCAAGGCGGTCATCTGGACCGACGCCATCCAGATGGGGCTGTACCTGGGCGGGGCGATCCTGGCCATCGCGGTGCTCAGCCACGCCGTCGGCTTCGACGGCTACTCGCAGGCGCTGGACGCCGGCAAGTTCCAGCTCTTCGACACCAACTTCACGCTCGCGCACGTGCTCACCAGCCCGTTCGCCCTGCCGACCGCGATCATCGGTGGCGCGATCTTCGCGATGGCCAGCCACGGGTCGGACCAGCTGATCGTCCAGCGCATCCTGTCCACCCGCACGCTGCGCGAGGGCCAGCAGGCGATGATCTCCTCGGGCATCTTCGTGGTGATCCAGTTCGCCGCGTTCTCCCTGGTCGGCGCGCTGCTGTGGTCGTACAACAAGGGCCAGACCTTCACGCAGCTCGGCCTGGCCAGCAGCGACAACCTCTACCCGAGCTTCATCCTGCACGCCCTGCCGGTGGGCATCTCGGGTCTGCTGGTGGCCGGCATCCTCGGCGCCGCGATGGGTTCGCTGTCGTCGGCGCTGAACTCGATGTCGAACTCCACCGTCGCCGACTTCATCCACAGCTTCTTCCGCACGGTCCCGTCCGACGACACGATGCTCCGGCTCGCCCGGGTGATGACCCTGGTCTGGGCGGTGCTGATGGCGATCTTCGCCTGCGCGTTCAGCTCCAGCACCGGAAACGTCTACCTGACCGGTCTGACCATCGCCGGCTACACCTACGGGGCGCTGCTCGGGGCCTTCCTGCTCGGCCGCCTCGTCAAGCGGGCCAACCAGGTCGACGCGGTGATCGCCTTCCTCGTCACCGTGGCGGTGATGACCTACATCGTCCGCTACGTCAAGATCGACGTGACGACCGCCGGCACCACCACCGCCACCGCCATCGCCGCGCAGTGGCTGGTGCCGATCGGCGTCCTGATCACCCTGGTCGTCGGCGCGGTGTCGAGCCGGTTCCACCCGGCCCCGGAGACGCCGTACGACCATGGACGCACCGACGAGGTCGACGACGATTCCGCGACGGCGCCCGCCGGCCGGGTCTGAAGGAGGACACGATGCGCGTCATCGGCCTGATGTCCGGAACCTCCTACGACGGCATCGAAGCCGCCGCGGCCGAGTTCGACCTCGACGGCGACACCCTGCGGATGCGTCCCCTGGGCCGGCTCAGCCACCCGTACCCCGAGCCGCTGCGCGGCGGGATCGCCGCGGCGCTGCCGCCCGCGTCGACCACCACCGAGGCGATCTGCGTGCTGGACACCGGCATCGGCCAGTCCTTCGCCGAGGCCGGCGTGCGGGCCCTCGCGGAACTGTGCGACGGCCACGCCGACCTGGTCGTCTCGCACGGGCAGACAATGCACCACTGGGTCGAGGCTGGCACGGTTCGGGGCACTCTCCAGCTGGGCCAGCCGGCCTGGATCGCGGAGGCCACCGGCCTCCCGGTCGTCTCCGACCTGCGCAGTCGGGACGTGGCCGCCGGCGGCCAGGGCGCTCCCCTGGTCGCCCTCTTCGACGCGCTGCTGCTGGGTGGCCTGCCCGGCCTCCCGGCCGCGCTGAACCTCGGCGGCATCGCCAACATCACCGTTGTCGCGCCGGACGCGGACCCGCTCGCCTTCGACACCGGGCCGGCCAACGCGCTGCTCGACGCCGCCGTGCGCCACTTCAGTGGCGGCACCGAGGAGTACGACCGGGACGGGCGCGGTGCGGCTGCGGGGCAGGTGAACCCGGATTTGCTACGGCGGCTGCTGGACGAGCCGTACTACCGGCTGCCCGGCCCGAAGAGCACCGGTAAGGAGTTGTTCCACCTGCCCTACCTGCTCGCCGCGCTCGCCGACGCGCCGACACCCGATCCGCGCGACGTGCTGGCCACGCTCACCCGGCTGACGGCGGTCACGGTGGCCGACGCCTGCCGCGAGCACCGCGTCACCCGGCTCGTCGTCTCCGGTGGCGGCGCGCACAACCCGACGCTGATGCGCATGCTCGCCGACGAGCTGCCGGGTGTCGACCTGTCCTCCAGCGACGACCTGGGCATCGCGTCGGACGCCAAGGAGGCGCTGGCCTTCGCGCTGCTGGGTTACCTGACCGTGCACGGGCTGCCCGGCACGCTGCGCTCGGGCACCGGCGCGCGGCACGCCTCCGTGCTCGGCAGCATCACCCCCGGCCGGGAGCCGCTACGGCTGCCAACGCCGGTCGACCGCGCTCCCCGCCGACTGCTGGTCGCCGGCGATCCCGCCGTGCCACCGGTGACTGGCTGACCACGTTCCCGGGAGGAACCGCCGATGCGACCCGTCGTAGGAGTGCCCGCGCCGACCGCGGCCGACGTCCGCGCCCGCGAGGTTGCCGAGCTGCTGCGCTCGCGCCTCGACGACCCGACCCGGGCCAGCGCCGAGCTGCCCCGGAGGTTGGCGGCGGCGCACGACGCCTCGCCGTACCTGTTCGAACCGCAGGCCGTGGTTCGCGCCGCCTCGGCCGCCGAGGTGGGGGCGTTGATGGCCGGTGCCCGGGAGGCCGGTGTGTCACTGACCCTGCGCGGCGGCGGCACCAGCCTCGCCGGGCAGGCCGGCGGCGCGGGCGTGCTGGTCGACGTCCGCACCGACTGGCGGCACGCCGAGGTCCTCGACGACGGTCGCCGCATCCGGCTCCAGCCGGGCCTGACGATCCGCCAGGCCAACGCCCGGCTGGCCCGCTACCGACGCCGGCTCGGCCCGGACCCGGCCAGTGAGAGCGCCTGCACGGTGGGCGGGATGGTGGCCAACAACTCCAGCGGGATGACCTGCGGCACCACCGACAACGCGTACCGCACCATGGAGTCGCTGCGCTTCGTCCTCCCGTCCGGCACCGTCGTCGACTCCGGCGCCCGTGACGCCGACGACCGGCTGCGGGCCGACGAGCCCGAGCTGCACGCCGGGCTGCTGCGGCTGCGCGACCGGGTGCGCTCGGCGCCGCAGTCGCGCGCCACCATCGAGCGGCTGTTCGCGATGAAGAACACCATGGGGTACGGGCTGAACTCGCTGCTCGACCACAGCAGCCCGGTCGACATGCTCGCCCACCTGATGATCGGCAGCGAGGGCACCCTCGGCTTCGTGGCCGAGGCCGTCTTCCGTACCGTCGAGATCCACGACCACGCCGCCACCGGCCTGCTGATCCTGCCCGGCCTCACCGCCGCCACCGACGCGCTGCCGGCCCTGCTCGCCGCGGGCGCCCGTACCGCCGAACTGCTCGACGCGGCCGCCCTGCGGGTCAGTCAGCGCGACCCGGGTGCGAGCCCGGCCCTGCGCGGGCTCACCGTCACCGGGCACGCCGCGCTGCTCGTGGAGTTCGCCGAGGACAGCGCGGAGCGGCTGGCCGCGACGCTGGCCGACGCCCGGCCGGTGCTCGACCGGCTGCCCGCCGTCACCGGCACCGAGCTGACCCACGACCCGCGTGAACGGGCCAACCTCTGGCACCTGCGCAAGGGCCTCTACACCGCCGTCGCCGGGGCCCGCCCGCCCGGCACCACGGCCCTGCTGGAGGACGTCGCGGTGCCGATGCCACGGCTGACCGGCACCTGCGACGGGCTGATCAGCCTGTTCGACCGGCACGGCTACCCGGACGCGGTGATCTTCGGACACGCCCGGGACGGCAACCTGCACTTCATGCTGACCCAGTCGTTCGACACCCCGGCCGAGATCGACCGCTACGCCCGGTTCACCGACGACATGGTCGACCTCGTGCTGGCCGAGGGCGGAACACTCAAGGCGGAGCACGGCACCGGCCGGGCCATGGCACCCTTCGTCCGTCGCCAGTACGGCGACGAGCTGTACGACGTGATGCGCGAACTGAAGCGGTTGTGCGACCCGAGCGGGCTGCTCAACCCCGGGGTGCTGCTCAACGACGACCCGACCGTGCACCTGCGGCAGCTCAAGGCCGTCCCGACGGTCGACCCCGAGCTGGACGCCTGCGTCGAGTGTGGCTACTGCGAACCGGTCTGCCCCACCGCCGACGTCACCACCACCCCACGACAGCGCATCGTCCTGCAACGACAGATCGCCCTCGCCACCGCCGCCGGCGACGAGGACCGCCGCCGGGAGCTGACCGCCGACTACGCGTACGCCGCGGTGGACAGCTGCGCCGCGGACAGCCTCTGCGTCACCGCCTGCCCGGTCGGCATCGACACCGGCGCGGCGATGAAGCGGCTACGCGCCGAACGGCACGGCCCTCGCGCCCAGCGCACCGCCCGCACCGCCGCCCGGCACTGGCAGGCCGCCGTGACGGGCGTCCGGGTGGGACTGACCGTCGCACACGCGGTACCGACGCCGGTGACCCGTGCCGCCACCGGGATGATCCGTGGGCTCGGCGGCGGTGAACTCATGCCGCCGTGGAGCGACGACATGCCGCGCGCCGGGAAGCCCCGCCCCACCCCGCGCAGCACGCCGGACGCGCGGGCGGTGTTCTTCGCGGCCTGCGTCGGCAGTCTCTTCGCGCCGGAGGGCGGCCCGTCCGGCGGAACGGCTGCGGCGTTCCTGCGCCTCTGCGAACTGGCGGGGGTGCCGCTCGTCGTGCCGACCGGCACGGCGGGCCTCTGCTGCGGAACGCCGTGGCAGTCCAAGGGCTACCCCGCCGGCCACCGCGAGATGGCCGAGCGGACCCTGGCCGCCCTCTGGGCCGCCAGTGACGAGGGCCGCCTGCCCGTCGTGTGCGACGCGTCGTCCTGCACCCACGGGCTGACCCAACTGACCGCCGCGCTGGCCGAGGAGGATCAGGCACGGTACGCGGCGCTGCGCTTCGTCGACAGCGTGACCTTCACCGCCGAGCAGCTCCTGCCGGCGCTGCCGCAGCCCCGGCGACTCGGCTCGTTGGCCCTGCACCCCACCTGCTCCACCGTGCACCTGGGCGGCGTCGACGACCTGCGCACGGTGGCCCAGGCGGTCGCCGACACCGTCACCGTGCCGGACAGCTGGGGGTGCTGCGCCTTCGCCGGTGACCGGGGGCTGCTGCACCCCGAGGTCACCGCCGGCGCCACCGCGAGGCAGGCCGCCGAGATCAATCAGCGCGACCACGACGCGTACGCCTCCTGCAACCGCACCTGCGAGATGGGCATGAGCCGGGCCACCGGCAAGCCGTACCGGCATGTGCTCGAGGTTCTCGTCGAGGCGATCGAGCCAATCGCGTAGCCGACGGTCAGGGACCACGAGCGCGCCGCCCGCCGCGGATCTGCGGCGGGCGGCGCGGTTGGTGCCGATCTCAGGAAAGGGCGATGTCGCGGTAGTAGTAGCGCAGGATCGCCTGGTAGTTCTTGCCCTGGTTCGCGAGGTCACGCGAGCCGTACTGCGACAGCCAGTCACCGTCCACCCAGCCACCGCACGCGGTGGTGGTCGCGCAGTAGTGCGCCCGCAGGATGTTGCCGCTGCGGGTCATCCGGGCCGACCAGGTCCGGTCCACCGCCGCGGACGTCGACGACACTGCCGACGACGGCCGGTAGACCTGGTCGCCGGTGTCGTCCCGGACGTCGTAGCACTGTCCGCCGGACGTCTTCCGGGTCGAGTGCAACGCCCAGTACCAGGCGTAGCTCTTCACGGCCATCGCACCGGCGTCCAGCGAGGCGGTCGGCCAGCTCGTGATCCACTCGTTCGGGAGGACGTTCTTGACGTACGTCTTGAAGTCGACCCGATCGACTCGCCCGAGACTGACCCGGTAGACGAGGATGGTGCTCGGCAGCTTGCTGTTGGTGCCGTCGGTGCTACAGCCCGTCGGTCCGCTCAGCAGCTCGTGCGAGGCGTTGTTGTTCTTCAGCGTGGCGTTGAGGTTGCCCTTCGCCCCGGACGCGAAGTCCTGGGTGGCACCGGCGAAGTTGCTGTTGAAGTAGACCCGCACGGTCTTGCCGGTACGGTTCCACACCGACGCCGCGTTGTTCTTCACGCACAGGCCCTTGCCGTTGCCCGCGCCCTTGAAGTCGTAGCAGGTCGGTTGGGTCGTGCCGTAGTCGTCCAGGGAGTCGGTGAAGTCGGACACCGAGCCCGCCTGGTCGCTGTTGTAGTAGTAGCAGAATTCGCCGCTGTCGCAGGTTCCGTCGCGCTCGGCCGCCGCCGCCGGCGAGGCGACACTCAGGATGGAGGTGGACATGGCGAGGATGGCGCCGACGACGGCGAGGCCCTTGCGGATATTCACGGCGTCCTACTTCTCGTTGTAGCCCTGGGAGTTCCAGAACGCGGTCGGGTCGGCGTTGTCCAGGGTGGAGTCGCCGACGCTGACGGCCGCGTGGGTCTGCCGGCCGGCCCGGACCTCGACGTGGGTGTGCGCGCCCGAGCTGGAGGACACCCCGTGCCACGACTCATCGGCGATGATCTGGCCCTTGCTGATGGCGTCGCCCGCGCTCACCCCGGACCTGGGCGCGGTGTGCAGGTAGATCACCGTCTTGTTGAGCGAGGAGTTGTAGACGGAGATCGTGGACAGGCCGCCGCTGCCGGTGCTGCCCTGCGCGACGTAGGTGACCGTTCCGGAGACCAGGGCGCGCACGTCCGAGCCGACACTGCGGGCGATGTCGATGCCCTCGTGCCGGCCGGGCGTGGTGGTGTAACCGTCGAAGCCGCACGTGACCGTGCCGCCGCTGGCCTGGTACAGGGCGTACGACAGGTTCGTGCGCGTCGACGGCGAGAACTGGTGCGAGGCGTTGTTGTTCTTCAACGTGGCGTTGAGGTTGCCCTTCGCCCCGGCCGCGAAGTCCTGGTAGGAACCGGCGTAGCCGCTGTTGTAGTAGACGCGTACGGTCTTGGTGCTGCGGTTCCAGACCGAGGCGGCCTCGTTCTTGATGCACAGGCCCTTGCCGGCGCCGGCGCCCTTGAAGTCGTAGCACGAGGGCTGCTCGGTGCCGTAGTCGTCCAGCGAACCGGTGAAGTCCGAGATCGATCCCGCGTTGTCGCTGTTGTAGTAGTAGCAGAACTCGCCGCTGTCGCAGACCCCGTCTCGGGCCGCCGCCGACGCGGGCGATGCGACGCTGAGGATCGAGGTGGTCGCGGCCAGCGCGACGCCGACTGCGGCGAGGCTCTTCCGGATGTTCATGGTGTCCTTTCGGGAACGGTGAGGGGATGCGGGTCACTGCCCGCGCTGGTACTGCTCCCAGGTCTTGATCGGGATCTGGGGGCCGTCGTCCGGTCCCTGGTTGGCCAGGCCGTTCATGCCCAGGTAGTAGTCGCCGACCTGGTGCTGCGCCTGACTGGACAGGTCCGTGTCGTTGATCGCCGTGGCGTGGATGTGCCACGGCCAGTCGCCCTGGTTCGGGTTGCGGACCCAGGCGGCGAAGCCGACCTGGCGCAGGGCCCGGGCGACGGCGGTGCGCTTCGCGGCGGTCATGCCGGTGACCGAGATGTCCACCACGCCCCCGCCGTCGTGCGTACCGGCCGAGGTGGGGTCGCCCCCGGGGTTGTACGAGCCCTGGTCGAGCACCAGGGTGTAGCCGAGCAGACGCTGGGCCTCGGCCAGCATCGCCTGGGTACGGGCGTTGACGACGTACCCGTCGCGCTGGACCTTCGCGCCCGGCCCGATCGTGTTGCCGACGGTGTAGCGGTTGAGCCCGAGCTTCGTCAGCGACGTCGTGCCGGGCAGCCCGTTCGCGGCCAGCCCGGTGTAGCCGAGTGAGCGTTGGTACGACGCGTACGCCGAGATGGTCACCGTGCCGAAGTAGCCGTCGACCCACTGCGCGTTCAGCAGGCCCTGCTCCTGCAACGCCTGCTCCACGGCGAGCACGGAGTTCTTCGCACCCGGAGTCAGTGTGTTGTCGGCACGGCGGGGGTCGATCTGGGCGGCCAGGACGGTGGCCTCCATGTCCACGACTGGCCGCGCGGCCGTGGTGACGGTTCGCTGCGCGGTGGCGCCGGTTGTCGCGGCCCACGCGTGGGCCGGGACAGCGACGGCCACGCAGAGCGCGGCGAGCCCGACGGATAACCAGGGACGGCGCAAGGTCGATCCTCCTCGCAGTTGGTGAGTCGTTCGGAACGAACATCACCTTGCGAGAATCGGCCTGCTGTTCGGTACCCCTGCCGCGCTGTCAGATCCGTCAGGGCGGCAGCGACCTCGATGGATGTGGTGTTGTCAGCTTTGGTGGCGCCCGGGAGCTGACATCGAGCGTTCGCACTCTGACACCGGTCCGGGCGACCGGAAGCGCGCTCAGGCGGTGACGGTGACCATGAAGTACACCGGCCGGCGGGTGGGAAAGTACTCCTGCCCGTTCTCGTCGACCATCTTCCAGCTGACCCAGCACTTCCCGGGGCGGCTGGGCGCGGTGACCTCGACGCTGATCATCACCTGCTCGTCGGGCGGTGTGTCACCGATCGCCACCCGATCCGGCACCTGGCAGCCGTCGGCGTCGGCGGTCGGGTTGGTCCGCGCCAGGAAACGGTTGTGCCAGGCGACCTTTCCGACGTTCTTGAGCGCCCACACCTTGACGAACTGGGAGTTCACCCGAACCCGGGTGCCGTCGGGGATGGTGACGTCGGCGATGAACTTGCTCGAGTCACCGGGGATCAGCGAGTCCGAGAACGCCGACGCCGACGGCGACACGGACGGTGTGGACGACGCCGCCACGGCGCCGGGGTCGTTCCGGGACGACCGGCCGCGGACGATGACACCCAGGACGGCGACCATCGCCACCACCAGGACCACCGCCGCGGCGGCGAGCCACGGCATCCGGTGCCGTCGCGCACCCACCAGCTCCTCGTCGGTCTGCGGGTACCCGGTGGCCCGCAGAACGCCCCGCACCTCTGGCAACGGCGCGGGCACGCCGGACACGACGGGCTCGCGGGTCTCCGCGGAGTCGGGTTCGGGGCCAGGCTTCGGTGCACCGGCGGCGATCGGGGGTTCGGCGCCGGTCGGGGAAGTGGCGTCGACCGGCGCGACGGCACCGCCGGCGATGCGGTGGACCGACCCGAGGCGCTGCGCGTCCTCCCATCGACGTCGCCACTGGGCCTCGTCCGCCTCGCAGGCCCGGACGAACTCCCGGACCGTTTCCCAGGAGGGGAACCTGGTTCCGGCGGCGGCCTCGTGCAGCGTGGTGTGCGAGATCCGGCCCGAGCGGCCGGCCATCTTCCGGAACGACGGGTCGCCCACGCTGGTCCGTAAGGTCCGTAGCTGTTCGGCAAACCTCTCGGCGGCCTGTCTGTCCTGAGTCGGCTCGGCGGCGGAACGCTGTTCCTTCATCACTCCCCCATGTCAGACGACGTTGTCAGGCGTTGTCAGAGCGTGTCAGAGGGTACCGAACGGGCTGCGGCGGCCATCAATGTGGTGCATCGACGACATCGGGTGCGACAGTCCCGGTGCATTGAAGGAGGTCACCGATGAAGAGCCTTTCCCGACGTGGCGTGCGCATCCTCGCGGCCGCCGGTCTGGCCGTGCCCGCGACGCTGGCGTTCGCCGGGCCCGCGCACGCCGAGACCAACCCGCGCTGCGCGGGCTCGGTGCAGATCGGCGCGACCGCGTACGTCACCGTCGGCGGTCAGACCGCGGCTTCGGTCAAGCAGTACAAGGGCTGCGGTAAGAACTACGCCTACACGTACGTGTGGCAGCAGTACCGGGCCAGCCACGGCGCGTACCAGGTCTGCACCTCGATCGTGACCGGAAGCACGCTGCGCGACCTGCAGTGTTCCAGCGGTCCGGAGGTCTGGTCCCTGGGCGCGAACACGCTGTCGGTGTGCACCCGGGCTCTCGGTGGCATCTCGGACGTGGCGCAGAAGGAGACCGAGGTGCGCTGCTGACCCGGCACGCTCGACGTTTTTCGAAAGCGGGGCGCTGGCTCGGCCAGCGCCCCGCGGCGTCACGAGTCTCGCGTCACGGGCAGGGTGTCCGCGCGCAGACGTCGACGACCTTGCCGGTGAGTAGGAAGACCGCCTTCTGTTTCTGGGCTCCGGCCTGCGCCCGGGGGAACTCGTGCGGATCGTCGCCGTACTCCGGGCCGGCCGGGGCGAGGTTGGTCGGTGGTGGCGCGTGGGCCGCACCGCTGTTCCAGACCACCATCGCCGAACCGGTGTACGGGTAGCGGCGGATCGGCGTGATGCCCCAGTACGGCCGCACGTCAAGTGACCAGCCGTCGTCGAGCGCGGGTGTGTGCAGGCGAGCACCGATGGTGCGTGCCTGCACCTCCGCCGCGACCGGTGAGACCTGCTGGTCGCCGAAGGCCACGTGCATCAGCACCCGGTGCGCCGGGGTGCCCGGTAGTGGCCGGTCGGTCATGTGCTGGGCGTACCCGTTGGCCTCGGACCGGTCCCACAACATCTGTAGCAGCGCAAGGATCAGCTGTTGGTCGGCCTTGTCCGGGTAGTAGCCGTCCAGCACGGTCTGGAACGGCGCGAAGTCCACGCTTCGTTGCAGCAGCGTGGAGTAGTTCATCGCCGGTACGCCGAGCACCGACCGGGTCCAGTCCTGGGCGATGGCGGTGAGCGCGCCGCCGTTGATGCCGCCCTGGCTGTTGCCGTCGTAGCGCAGCCCGCCGACGCGGTCGATCAGCGGCCGGGCGCTGGCGTTCCGGAACGCCGGGTGGGCGGCGAACCCGTCCGGGTGGATCATCACGCGGCCCAGGAAGAGGAAGTTCAGGAAGCTCTGCTGCAACCGGTCCGCCACCGCCGGAAAGGCACTGAGGTCGGTGAACGCGCCGGCCACGTAGGGGACGTCCGCGGCGGCCATGCCGATCCAACTGGTCGCGCAGAAGGTGAAGTTGTGGGTGTTGGACATCGTCTTGACGTTGCCGGCGTTGATCTCGGTCGGTCGGCCGAGCAGTCCGTGGCCGTAGAGCGACAGGTGTGCCGGCCTGGCGGCCGAGGCGCTGCGCGGAATGTTGCAGACGAAGTCCGCCGCCACCGTCGCGCCGGACGGCGTGGGCAGGGCGTCCGGCGTCGGCGGCGTCCCCGCGCCGCCGGCCGGCCCGTAGTGCAGCCGGGAGCCGGGCCCGCCGCCGCCGGTCAGATAGGACGGTACGCCGATGGTGCCGGTCACCTGCCGGGCGATCAGCGGATCCTGCTCCGGTGCGTAGTCGGTCACCTGGGTGACGGTGACCGGCGGGGCGGCCCGGCCGAGGTCGGCGAACGCGTCGTCCCGCAGGGCCAGCATCCGCCCGGTCAGCCCGTGCCGGCTGGCCACCGTGAAGTCCCAGGCCAGGTAGAGGGTGTGCCGCTTGACGCCGGTTCGGGTCAGATCGGCGAGGATTCGCCGTAGCTGTGGCACCCGGCTGTCCCGGCGCCCGAGGCCGGCACCGCTCGCGTACGCCGAGAACGCCTTCGGCGCCGGGATCAACGCGTCGGTGCCGTCACGGAGGCCGCGCAGCCCGACGACGTAGCGGGTGCCCTCGGTCAGGGCCACGGCCGGCCGGATGATCAGCAACTGCCGGTCCGGCTGGCCGGCGGCGTGCGCGTCCAACTCGGCCCAGTACGGCGTGCGCGCACCGGTCCGGGTGTTGAGCAGCACGATCGGCGCGTCCGGCGCGAGCGAGCGGCCGATGTCGGTGACCGGTGCGATCCCGGTGGCCGCGGCGTCGAGGCCGGGGACCCGCACCAGGATCGGTGAGCCGGGGCTGAACCCGTCCTGCCGGTTCCACTCCGTCGGGTCGATCGGGGTCCCCTGCACATTGGCCGGCATCGCGGTGGCGGCGAACCGCACCCGTTTGCCGGTGGGGCTGCTCCGGTCCGGCACGGTGAAGAAGTCGTTCGGGAACGGCAACAGGCAGGCGGTCGGGTCGATCGGGTCGCAGGACGGGTTGCCCGCTGCGGGAGTCGTTGGAGGTGCCGCCGGGGCCGCCGTGCCGAGCAGGACGGCGCCCGCGGTCACCAGCACGGACACGGCGAGGCGGAGCCCTCTGGAGGTGGTCACACGCATCTCCTTCGACACTGGACGGCGGATCGATGCACGGGCCGACGGCGGTGGTGTTCTTCCTACGCTCGTGAAAGAAACTCAGCAAGCATCGATCCGTCGCCCGCGCTCTGCCGGCCCGGTGAGGGCAACAGACTCGCGGCCGGTCGCCGGCAGCACGTTCGGGGATCTGGCTGCCGGCCACCGGCCGCACCTACGACAAACGGAAGGGTCAGGCGGTGATCACCGGCCAGGCGTAGGCGAGCAGAGCGCAGGCGGCACCCAGAAGCGCGAGCGAGACGCCCCTCGTCGGCAGCGGCAGGGCAGCGAGCACGATCAGAATGACGGCGATGACGTAGAGAAATGCCTGGGCCGACATGTTGTTCTCCTCGATCAGGGGTAGAGGCGGCTGCCTTCGTCCGCCGGGATGCCCCCGGGCGTGATCGCGGAAACGTCCCGCAGGCCACGGCCACGTGGTGAGAACCCCGACGGGCGTACCCGCCGACGTCGAGGCGGTCAGGGGTGTGACCCCAGCTTGCGGGTCACACCCCTGACGCACTCATCACCGCCTCGGGAACGCTGACGTCCCCGGCGACGACCGAAGGGTCAGCAGCCGATCCGGCTGGACCCGACCGCGACATCGTCGTACCAGAGGGTGTCGGCTCCGCCGCCGTAGCTCTCCCAGCCCAGCTTCAGGTCGGTGAGCTGCGGCCGCCAGGTGCGGTTGTACCACTGGCCGTCGATGTCGTGCGTCGGTGCGCCGTCGGCGGTCAGCCCGGGGACGGCGGTACCGTCCACCCACGTGCGCAACTGACCGGCCGCGCCGTCCACCATGAACTCGACGCAGGTCCACCGGTTGGTGGGCAGCGGCAGGCTCTGCGCCACCCCGGCGGGGCTCTGCTCGGGCAGGGTCGCGTCGTCGGAGGCGCGGTTCCACTGCAACGCGCCGTTCTGGCCACCCAACCGCAGGTCCCTGTTGCCGTCGGCGGCGTCGGTCATCGCCATCATCGTGGTGTGTTCGGTGGGCTGGGCGGTGGTGTGTCGGACCCAGACCCGGCCGTACCGGACGCTGCCCACGCTGCCGAGGTTCTTCGTGGACCTGACGAAGACGTGGTTGCAGTACCCGGCGGCGCCGTTGATCCGAACCGACCGGCTGCCGCTGTGCGTGGTCGCCGTGTCGATGGTGGCCGTGCCGGCGCCGGAACAGTCCGGGCTCACCACGGCCCAGTCGCCGGACGGCGTCGAACCGGTCTGGCCTTCGAAGCCGTCACAGAGCGCCGCGCCGGCACACCCGGTCGGCGGAGGCGTGGTCGGCGGCGGGGTGGTGGGCGGGGGCGTCGTCGGGGGCGGCGTGGTCGGCGGCGGGGTGGTCGGCGGCGGTGTCGTCGGCGGCGGGGTGGTCGGCGGCGGGGTTGCGCCGTTGCACGGGACGCCGTTCAGGCTGAACCCGGTCGGCGCGCCGCCACCGGACCCGTAGGTGCCCTGCAACCCGAACTCGGTGGAGCCGCCGGCCGGGATGCTGCCGTTGTACGACGCGTTGCGGGCGGTCACCGTCGATCCGGACTGGCTGACAGTGGCGTTCCAGCCGCTGGTGACCCGCTCGTCCCCGCCGTACGTCCAGGTGACGGTCCAACTGGAGACGGCCGCGTCCCCCGGGGAGACCTTGACGGTGGCGGTGAAGCCGCCGGGCCACTGGTTGGGCGTGTAGTCGACCCGGCAACCCTGGGCGGCTGCGGCCGGGCCACCGAGCAGGGCCGCTCCGGTGGTGGTCGCGGCGGCGGCCAGCGCGGCGACGACCGTCAGGGTCACGGCGCGGCGGGCACGGAAAATCGTCATGAAAGGGTCCTTCTGCCATCGAGCTGAGCGGAGGCGGCACGGCGGTGCGTCCTAAGACGGACGCGGCGCGACAACGTGCCCTGGAGGCGGCGCGGCGATGCGCCACAGCGGCCGGTCGTGCGTACGACCGAAGTGCCCGGCTCGGGGTGGACCTGTCAGTCGCCGACGGCCCGGTTACCCGGACCCCGGCGGCGCCCGCCCTCAATATATTGATGAACTTTTATCGAATCAAGCGCCACCGCGGGGACGGCCCTGCGCCGGCTCGGTTCGCCTCGGTGAGCCGCGGCGACTTCGCTCGGGGTGCTGCCGGCTTCGTCGGTGACCGGGCCCCGTCGACAGCTCAACTGGTCGCCGGCTGGTAGTCCATGCCGTCGGTTCCCGGCGTCAGGCGGGCGGTGTATGCCGTCCCGGCGGTGCTGTCGGCATCCTCGTCGACCTCGAAGCCGATGAGGGCGCGTGTGAACGGCACGTCGGCGTACACCGCGACGGCGATGTCGGCCAGCCAACGGTCGAGTGGGGCCCGCCAGGCCAGCGACTCGACACCGCTGCGCTGGTCGAAGGGGTAGCCGCCGATTCTTTCGTCCACCCGGACGAGCCCGCCGAGCTCGATGCCCTCGTAGCTGGTCGTGTAGCTGCCACACACCACCCGCGCGCCGGAGGGCAGCGTGAGCGTCCCGCGCAGGTGCCCGTCCACGGCGAAGGCATCGGCGCCGGGGACCACGTCGACCAGCTCCGCCCCGGCGCGGCACTCACGGACGCCGGCGGCCCGCCACAGGGCACCCACGGCCCGATCGAGACGGTCACCATCGGCCGCGCCGAGGATCAGGATCAGCTCGTAGAACCCGCCGGTCCAGTTCTCGGCATCACGCAGGTCCTCGGCGGCGGCCACTCCCTCACGATCCACCAAGCATGGGCCGTTGTCCCGCCGATATTCCAGATAATCAGAAGAGCGAATCATCCGAGCTGGAGGTCCCCATGCGCGTCGTCCGCATCCTGCCCAACCTTCCGGTGGCTGACGTCAGCGCCGCGAAGGGCTTCTACACCGACTTCCTCGGTTTGCGCACCGAGGAGTTCAACCTGGGGTGGGTGGCCCGCTTCACCTCGCCCGACGCCGACGTGGCCGTGCAGCTCGTCTCCGGCGACGCGTCCGCACCCGAGGACTCGGTCATCAGCGTGCAGGTGGACGACGTGGACGACGCCTACGCCGAGGCAGAGCGGCTGGGCTACGAGATCGTGCACCCGCTGACCACCGAGCCGTGGGGCGTGCGCAGGTTCTTCGTCCGCGCCCCGGACGGCAACGTCATCAACGTGGCAGCTCACCGATCCTGAGGCGATCCTGACATTCCCGAGGTATTGACCCTCACAGACGTCCGATGTTAACTGCACATCAACGATGTGGATCGATGTTCATCCGATCGCCGTGAAACCGGCGCGGTGGCACCGCTGCACGTCGTCTCGACATCGCCCTCGTTTCGGCGGACGTGGGCACACCGGGGCTCTTCCCGGGGTGCGAGACCCGCATCCGCACGACGATCCGAGGAGATCGTGTCGATGAAGTTGACGCCGCCGCTACGAATCGTGCTCGCTGTCCTGCTCGCCGGTGGTGTCGTCGCCGTCGGACCGACCGGGGCAGCGACCGCCGCACCCACCGACGCCGCGTTCGGCACCAGCACCGGGACGTTGAACGTCAACCGGGCCGCCTACCTGGCGAAGCACGACGTCGTCTACAACCGCCCGAACACCAACCCCCTGCACGGGCTCACCGTCGGCAACGGCCGCACCGGCGCCATGGTCTGGAACAACAACGGACTGACCGCCCAGGTCTCCGGTGTCGACCTGGCGCAGCAGTCGACCTACGCCGCCGGAATGGTCAACCTGTACAGCAACCCGCAACTCGACACCGGCTACACCACCTTCCAGCAGCGCCTGTCGCTGTACGACGGCACGCTGACCACGAAGTACGACAACAACCGCACCGTCACCGTGCTCGGCGCGCCCAACTCCGAGGTGATGGGCATCCACGTCGAGGACACCCGACCCGGGGTGAGCAGCGTCGGGCTCGACCTGAGCCTGTGGGACATGAACACCGTCCAGAACATCGCGGACGTCCCGGACCTCAACACCTGGCGTACCGTCTCGACCTTCGCCGACGCCAGCGGCGTCGGGTTGAGCCGTGGGCAGACCGACGCGAACAACTTCGGGTACACCCTCGCGGCGACGGTCGAGGGTGCGTCGTACTCCTCCCAGGTGGTCAACGGCACGCGGGTCCGGCTGACCATCACCCCCACGTCGAGCTACACCGTGTGGTTCACCGCGGCCAGCCGGATCAACTCGCCGGGCCTGAACTCGGTCACCCAGGCCAAGAACCAGCTGGCAGCGGTCAAGAGCACCGGCTACTCGACCACGTTGAACAACTACCGCAACTGGTGGCACGACTTCTGGGCCAAGTCGTTCGTCCAGTACTCCAACGCCGGCGGCGACGCCGACTACCTGGAGAACGTCTACTACCTGGCCACCTACATGATCGCGGCGGGCGGTTACGGCAACTACCCCCTGCACTTCATCAACGGGGTCTTCCGAGCCACCCAGGACAACTCGAAGTGGAGCAACGGGTACTGGTACTGGAACCAGCGCGACGTCTACAACTCGTTCCTGGCCAGCAACCACGTCGACCTGATGGCGGGTTTCAACCGGCTCTACAGCCGCAACCTCTCCGCGCTGAAGTCGTACACCACCACCCGCTACGGCAGTGACGGGCTCTGGGTGCCGGAGACGATGGGCTGGGACGGCAACGCCCGAGGCACGATCAACAGCGACTACGTCAACGACACCTACTCGACCGGCACCGAGGCCGCCTACAACATGTACCTGCAGTACCGGTACAGCAACGACGAGACGTACCTGCGCAACACCGCCTACCCGTACATGCGGGAGGCGGTGAAGTTCTACGAGGACATGCTCGACTACGACAGTGCCACCGGCCGGTGGTACATGGCCAACTCGAACGCCCACGAGACGTACTGGGACGTCCGCAACGCCATCACCGACCTGGCCGCCGTGCGGCTGCTCTTCCCGCTCACCATCCAGGTGAGCCAGCAGCTCGGCCTCGACGCCGGGTTGCGGGCCAACTGGCAGACCATCGTCAACAACCTGGCCCCGTACCAGGTCCAGAACGGGGCGTACCTGCCGCACGACCCGCCGATCTCGCAGACCCGCAACAACGAGAACGTGGCGCTGGAGCTGGTCTGGCCCTACGACCAGACCGGCATCGGCTACCCGGACCAGCAGACGGCGGTCAACACCTGGAACGTGCGCCCCCACCCGTACGGCAACGTCTGGTCGAACGACCACGTGCACGCCGCCCGCCTCGGCCTCGGCAACCAGGCGTTCCAGGGCATGCGGACGATGTTGCAGAAGTACCAGAACTACCCCAACGGGATGACCAACAACACCAACGGCGTCTTCGAGTACCTCGGCATCCACCTGGCCGCGATGAACGAGTCGCTGTTGCAGTCGTACAACGACAAGATCCGGGTCTTCCCGGCCGTGCCGACCGACTCCAGCTTCGTCGGGAAGTTCACGCTGCTGGCCAGGGATGGGTTCCTGGTCAGCTCGGAGCGGGAGGCCGGCGAGATCAAGTACGTGGGGCTACGCAGCCAGTACGGCAAGACGGCCCGGGTGGTGAACCCGTGGAGTGGCCAGGAGATTCGGGTCCGTCGTACCTCCGACAACGCCGTGCTGACCACCACCTCGGCCGCCGAGGTCAGTTTCGCCACCGCCGCGAACACCGTCTACTTGGTGGAGCGCACGGCCAAGCCCCTGTCGTCGTACGCGACCACGACGTTGACCGGCACCGCGAACCAGGGCGAGAAGAGCCTCTCCGGCACCGCCTCGACCCTTGGTCTCGGCGGCGTCGGCGGTGGTGGGCTGGTCAACGACACGATGTTGACCTACGACGCCAACTGGCACCACACCACCGCCCGGGGGTACGGCGACTACAACGACGACACCCACCACAGCACCACCGTCGGCTCGGCGGCCAGCTACACCTTCACCGGCACCGGGGTCGAGTACCTGTCCGAGCGGTTCAGCGACATGGGCAACGTCGACGTCTACCTGGACAACGTCTTCCAGATCAACGTCAACCTGAACGTCGCCGGCGCCCGTCAGGCCCAGCAGGTCGTGTTCCGCAAGACCGGGCTGGCCAACGGCTCGCACACGATCCGCATCGTCAACAAGACCACCTCCGTGGGCATGGTCGACGCGTTGCGGATCCTCACCGGCGACAGCCCACCGGCGACCGGCGCGGTCGCCCTGCGCGCCCAGGCGAACGGCCGGTACGTCAGCGCCACCGGCGCCGGCGCCGGCAACCTGGTCGCGTCGGCCACCAGCGTGGGCAGCTCGGAGCAGTTCGAGCAGATCGATCTCGGCGCAGGCAACGTCGCCCTGCGGGCCCGGGTCAACAACCAGGTCGTCTGCGCCGAGAACGCCGGCGCCAACCCGCTGATCGCCAACCGGCCGTCCGCCGGGTCCTGGGAGACCTTCGCCCTGGTCCGCAACGCGGACGGCTCGGTCAGCCTGCGGGCGACGGTGAACAACAAGTACGTGGTCGCGGAAAACGGCGGGGCCGAGGCGCTGATCGCGAACCGGGACGCGGTCGGCCCCTGGGAGAAGTTCGACCTGATCCCCCTCTGACCGCGACGCCGGCGGGCCCGCGCGGGCCCGCCGGCCGGTCCTGCCGTGCCCCGTCCGTCCACACCTCCCACAAGGAGCCTTCATGCGCAGACGCGCCATCAGCACACTCGCCGCCGCCGTCGTCACCGGCCTCACCCTCGCCGCCACGGCGGTGACCTCGACCCCGGCCGAGGCCGCCCCGCTGGGCAAGGTCCTGGTCTTCTCCAAGACCGCCGGCTTCCGGCACTCCTCCATCCCGAACGGCATCACCGCCATCCAACAACTCGGCGCGGCGAACGGCTTCACCGTCACCGCCACCGAGGACGCGGCCACCTTCACCACGGCCAATCTCGCCCAGTACCAGGCGGTGGTGTTCCTCAGCACCACCGGCGACGTGCTCGACGCCGGCCAGCAGAGCGCGTTCGAGGCGTACATGGCGGCCGGCGGCGGCTTCGTCGGGGTGCACGCCGCCGCCGACACCGAGTACGACTGGTCGTGGTACGGCGGCCTGGTCGGGGCGTACTTCGCCTCGCACCCGGCCACCCAACAGGCGACGGTGCGGGTCGAGGACCGGGCCAACGCCGCCACCGCGCACCTGCCGTCGACCTGGACCCGCACCGACGAGTGGTACAACTACCGGACCAACCCCCGCTCCGCGGTCAAGGTGCTGGCCAGCCTGGACGAGTCGTCGTACACCGGCGGGTCGATGAGCGGTGACCACCCGATCACCTGGTGCCACAGCTACGGCGGCGGGCGCTCCTGGTACACCGGCCTCGGCCACACCGAGCAGAGCTTCGCCGACCCGAACTTCACCCGGATGCTGCTCGGCGGCATCCAGGTGGCGGCCGGGGCCGTGCCGGCCGACTGCCGGCCGGAGCCCGGCTACACCCCTCTGTTCGACGGCACCCAGGCCAGCCTGGGGCAGTGGCGGCAGGCGGGGCCGGATGGCTTCACCCTCGCCGACGGCACCCTGACCTCGAACGGCGGCATGGGGCTGCTCTGGTACCCGGTGCGCACCTTCGGCAACTACTCGCTCAAGGTCGACTGGATGATGCCGGGCGACGACAACGGTGGCGTCTTCATCGGGTTCCCCGATCCGCAGGGCGACCCGTGGGGTCCGGTCGACGCCGGGCACGAGATCCAGATCGACGCCACCGACGGCGACCCGAGCCGCACCACCGGCAGCGTCTACAGCTTCCAGGCACCGAACCAGGCCGCGCGTGCGGCGGCGCTCAACCCACCAGGCTCCTGGAACACGTACGAGATCGGCGTGCACGGCCAGCGGGTCGAGATCTGGCTCAACGGGGTCAAGATCAACGACTATGTCAGCGGCCGGGCCATCGCCAACGGCTACATCGGGCTACAGAACGACGGCGCCGGCATGGACATCAACTACCGCAACGTACGGATCAAGACGGACGACCCCAGCGAGCCACCCGCCACCGACCTGGCCCGGAGCCGACCGGTGACGGCGTCCAGCGTCGAGCCGGGCAGCGCGCACCTGGCGGCCAACGCCGTGGACGGCAACACCGCCACCCGCTGGGGCAGCGCCTACACCGACCCGCAGTGGATCTCCGTCGACCTGGGGGCCACCTACGCGGTCAACCGGGTGCGGCTGGCCTGGGAGACGGCCCACGCGCGGGCGTACCAGGTACAGGTGTCGCCGGACAACGTCACCTGGTCACCGGTGTTCACCACGACCACCGGCGACGGCGGCGTCGACGACCTCACCGTCACCGGCACCGGCCGGTACCTGCGGGTGTACGGCACCCAGCGCGCCACCCAGTGGGGCTACTCGCTGTGGGACCTCAACGTCTACGGCACCGCCGTCGGCAGCAGCCTGCTCTCCCGGGGCCGGCCGGTCACCGCGTCCAGCGTGGAGCCGGGGAGCCCGCACGCGGCGGCCAACGCCGTGGACGGCAACACCGCAACCCGCTGGGGCAGCGCGTACGCCGACCCGCAGTGGATCTCGGTGGATCTCGGGGCGTCCCGCACCCTGAACCGGGTCCGGCTCACCTGGGAGGCGGCGTACGCGCGGGCGTACCAGATCCAGGTGTCGCCGGACAACGTCACCTGGTCACCGGTGTACACCACGACCACCGGCGACGGCGGTGTGGATGACATCAACATCTCGGCCACCGGCCGCTACCTGCGTGTCCAGGGCACCCAACGGGCCCTGCCCGCGTACGGCTACTCGCTGTGGGAGTTGGAGGTCCACGGCAGCTGAACCGACAGGGGTGCCCGACCCCCCTCTCCCCCGCCTCGCCCACCGAGGCGCCGATTCCCTATCGGGTCCGCCGTCGAACCACCCCCTCCGACGACGGCGGACCACCACCAGGCAGCCGGTGCGACCGGCGTCCCCCGGTCGCGCCGGCTGCCCCCCGACCCGTAGGAGCGTCATGCATCCGAAGAACCGCTGGCTGCGGGTGGCCGCCGCCCTCGTCACGGCGATCGGTCTCGCCGCGGCCCCCACTCCGCTCGCCCGAGCCGGCGCCACGCCACCGCCGTCCGCCGCCAGCCCGGCCGCGTCGGCGCAGCCTCTGGCCGCGACCGCCAGCAACGTGCACATCTTCTACTACTCCTGGTACGGCAACCCCACCGTCGCGGGCAGCTACCGGCACTGGCCGCAGGGCGGTCACACCCCACCGCAGGACGTCGGCGCGAACTTCTACCCGACGCTGGGCGCGTACGACTCCGGGGACCCGGCCACCGTGCGTCAACACATGGCCTGGATCCGGGACGCCGGAGTCGGGGTACTCGTCTACAGCTGGTGGGGACAGGGCTCCTACGAGGACAACCTGACCCGGACCGTGCTGGACGCGGCCGCCGTGTACGGCCTGCGGGTGGCCTGGCACCTGGAGCCGTACGCCGGCCGGACCGCGGCCTCGACCGTCGCCGACATCACCTACATCCACAACCGGTACGGCAGCCACCCGGCGTTCCACCGCGACACGGCACACGGCAACCGGGCGCCGTTCTACGTCTTCGAGAGCCTGCGGATCGCGGACTGGTCGCCGCTGGCACAGGTCCGCGACACCAGCATCGTGCTCGCCCAGACCACCGACACCACCAAGGTCGCCAACTTCGGCGGGATGTACACCTACGACGGGATCGCCGGGGCGACCGCCCCCGGCTGGGCGTCTGCCAGTGCCTTCTGCCGGGCCAACGGCCTGGTCTGGGCGCCCTCGGTCGCGCCCGGCTACCTGGACGACCGGGCGGTCCCCGGCAACACCACGCCGACGGCGGAGCGGGCCAACGGCGCGATGTACGACCAGCAGTGGACCAACGCCCTGAGCGCGACCAACGGCGGCCCGCCGTCCTGGGTGTCCATCACCTCGTTCAACGAGTGGCACGAGGGTTCGACGATCGAGCCGGCGAGCGCGAGCCCACCCGCCGGCCACGGCTACCTGACCTACTCGGGCGCGTACGGCCGTACCGGCGTCGCCGCCGAGACCGCCTACCTGGACCGGACCCGGTACTGGGCCAGCCGGTTCGATCCCTCCGTCGACCCGGCGCCGGCCCCCGGGCCGGTGAGCCTGCGGGCCCACGCCAACAGCCGCTACGTCAGCGCCGGCGCCGGTGGCACCTCCGCCCTGATCGCCAACCAGACAGCCATCGGTGCGGCCGAGCAGTTCGACCTCGCGGACCTCGGCGACGGCACGGTCTCCCTACGGTCCCGAGCCAACGGCCGGTTCGTGACCGCGGAGAACGCCGGTGCGGCCTCGCTGATCGCCAACCGGACGGCGATCGGCCTGTGGGAGAGGTTCCAGCTCGTGCGCAACAGCGACGGCAGCGTGAGCCTGCGCGCCACCGTCAACGACCGGTACGTGGTCGCCGAGAACGCCGGGGCGGCGCCGCTGATCGCCAACCGGACCACGATCGGCCCCTGGGAGCGGTTCGACCTCGTCGGCGGCTGACCCCGCCAACGAGGCCGGTGGGCGTGGTCAGGACGTACGCCACTTCTGGTTGTCACCGCCGTTGCAGTCCCAGACTTCGACCGCGGTGCCGTTGGCGGTGCGGTTGTCGTACCCGTCGAGGCACTTGCCGCCGGCACCGCGCAGCACGCTCGTGCCGCCGCCGGGTGGCGGGGTGCCGCCGGAGGGTCGACACACACCCCGCCTACGACGGGTCCGGTCCGTCGGGTGCCGATCCGGCGGCGTTGTCGGAGAGCAGTTCCGAGAGCCGGGCCCGCATCTCGTCGAGGCGGCGGTCGCCGAGGCGCTCAAGAATCGTGACGGCCTCGTGCAGGGCGGCGACGGCGGCCGGGATGTCGCGGCGGGCCGCGGCGACGTCCGAGCAGCCGTGCAGCGCCCATGCCTCCCGCATCCGGTCGCCGCTGCCGCGCGCGAGACCGACAGCCGTGTCGTAGTGGTGGCCGGCCAGGTCGACATCGCCGCGCAGGAGTTGCAGTCGGCCGAGATTGGTGTGGACGCTCGCCGACAACCAGTCGCGGTTGTCGGAGCGCGCGGCGGCCGTCAACGCCGACGTGTAGGCGTCGAGCGCCTCCGGCAGGCGGTCGGCCCGACGATGGAGATAGCCGAGGTTGAGTTCGACCTTGAACAGAAGATCCGGATCGGCCAGCCCGGTCGCGAGCTGCCGCGCCCGCAGCAGCGGCGGGAGCGCTTCGTCGAGAGCCCCGCTGTCGGCCAGCATCGCACCCAGGCTCGCCTCCACGTCGGCCCGGCCCGCGTGGTCGCCGCCCTGCCCGAAGAGCGTGCTCGCGCGCTGATAGGCGGCGCGCGCCTCGGCGCGTTGGAGCAGCAGGCTGTGCGCCACGCCCAGACTCGCGTGCAGCGTGGCCTCGCCGATGCTGCTGCCGGCCAGAGCGGCGGCCCGGATGCCCTGCTCGGTGACGGTGATCCAGGTGTCACGGGGAGCCCGGCGTTGCAGCCACCCCCGGATGTTCGCGGCGAGCGGCCAGACCAGATCGGGATGCGCCCCGCCGAACTGGGCGATCATCGCGATGATGGTGTCCGCCTCCGAGTCGACCCAGGCGACAGCCGCGGCGGTGTCGGCCAGTTCGGGCAGGAAGAGTGGACACGCGTCGGACGCGGTGCTGCGGCCCGCCCCACCCGCTGTCGTGCGGATGTGGCGTTGCGCCAGTTCGGTCGCCTGCGCGTACCAGCGCAGCGCCTGCCGTTCGGCGTCGGCACGCTCGGCCGGGGAGTCGTCGACGTGCCCCTGTTCCCGGGCGAACAGGTGGGTGAGCTGGTGAAGGCTGATTCGGTGGTCCGCGTCGAGGGTGACGAGGTTGGCTGCGGCGAGCCGCCCGATCAGGTCGGTCAGGACGGTGCCGGAGGAGATGCCGGCGAGTGCGGCGGCGGCACCGGGTGCGACGGCGCGCGCCGCCAACAGCCCGAGGCGCCGCAGCAGCAGGCGTTCCGGTGCGGCCAGCCGCCGGTACGACACCGCGATCACGGCGGAGACGTTCACGTCGCCGTCCGTGGTGGTCAGCCGGGCGAGTCGGGTGCGCTCGTCGTGCAGGGCGTCGACCAGGACGTCCGGACTGGTCCCCAGGCGCAGGTGTGCTCCCACGATCCGGATGGCCAGCGGCATCCCGTGACACAGATCCACCAGGGCGCGCAGGGCGTCGGTCGCAGGCCCGGACATCCCGGCGACGGCCCGCAGCAGGCGGGTGGCCGGCTCGACGCCCAGCGGCCTGAGCACCAGCAGTTGGGTGCCGTCGCGGGCCACGAGACCGTCCAGGCGGCTACGGCTGATGATCACCAGGAGGCTGCCGCCGCTGCCGGGGATGAACGGCCGGGCCTGCTGGGCGCTGCCCACGTTGTCCAGGACCATCAGCACCGCACGGCTGGAGAGCAGCGAGCGCAGTCGCGCGGCGCGCGCCTCGACCTGTCGTGGCACGTCGTCGGGCGCGACGCCGAGATCCACGAGGGCCCGGGCCAGGGTCACCGACACCGGAGCGTCGTTGTCGAGATCGAGAAACAGCTGCCCGTCGGGAAAGCTCTGCCGGTGTTGGTGGGCCCACTGGGTGACCAGCGCCGTCTTACCCATGCCACCGGAACCCGTGACGACCACCGAGCCGCTGACTCGCCGACCGTCTCCCGGATCCGCGTTCACCGCGTCGAGCGCCGCGAGTTCGTCGTGGCGACCGACGAAGTTGCTGGGTGGGGCGGGCAACTGCGCCGGCCGGACGGTGACCGGAGCGGCGGTCGGCGCCGCCGCTGGCTCGGGCCCACGCAGGATTGCGGTGTACAGCTGCTGCAGGCGACTGCCGGGGTCCGTACCAAGCTCGTCGGCGAGCAGGCGCCTGGTCCGCTCGTAGACGGCCAGCGCCTCCGCCCGACGGTCACTGCGCACGAGCGCCAGCATCAGTTGCGCCTGAAGGCGCTCACGCAGCGTGTTCGCCGACGCCACCGTCGACAGCTCGGCGCAGAGTTCGCGGTGCAGCCCGAGGCTGAGTTCGATGTCGACGCAGCTCTCGTACGCGGTCAGGCGTCGCTCGCCCAGCTGGCCGGCCGCGCCTCTCACCAGATCGGTGTCGGCGGCGCCCTGGTAGGCGTCGGTCGCCCGCCACAGCCGCAGCGCAGCCCGGTAACCCTCGCGTGCCTCGGTGAGCCGACCGCGCGCCTCGTCGCGACCAGCGGCGTCGACCAGCGCGACGAACTCGTCGGCGTCGAACTGGTGCCCGTCCAGCACGATCCGGTAGCCACCGGCCGTACGGGTGATCGACGCGGTGCCCAGGTTACGGCGGAGATGGTGCACGAGCACCCGTAGTGCCACCCGCTTGCTGTCGCTGGGATCGTGACCCCACAGGGCCTCCCGCAACGTGCCGTCGGTGACGGTCTGTCCGCCGGCCGCGAGGAGGCAGGCCAGCACCACCTCGTGTTGGCGTCTGCCGGCCGGAACCACCGCTCCGGACGCGTCGACGGCTCGCAGTGGCCCCAGGACTTCGAACCGCATGATCCCTTTCCCTGAGCGCGATCGGTCTCGACGGCGGTCGCGCGCGGCCGTCGGTCGTCCAACAGCCAACCAACATCCTCCTGCGAGACTGCCGGCACGGCGATCGACCAATCAGATGGAGGTGGGTCAGGAAACCCATTCGTGCCAAACGGGGATACGCGACCGCCACGAGCGAGGCGCACCGCGGTGCGCTCGGGGTCGCGTGTGGCACGACCTGGGCCAGCAGCGACGAATGCCCCGCCGGCGCGGATGACCGCACCGACGGGGCAACGTCACCGGGTCGGCGCTACCTCTCGGCGATCCTGATCGTCGCCGTACGGTAGTTGTCGCGCCTGTCGTTCTTCGTCGGGTCGTAGTTCTTCTCGATGTTGCCGGCGCTGTCGACCGAGAACCAGTGGAACGTCGTCGTCTCGGTCACGTGGAACACCTGCCCCGGCTCCCGGAACTCGGTCGCCGCGTAGCGGGGCGAGTCGAGGGTGGGCCGGCTGCCGTCCGTCGTGTAGTAGATGGTGGCCGGCTCGCTCGTCTCGAAGCGCACGTCGACCGGTTCGGAGTAGCGTCCCGCCCCGGGGATGAGCCGGGACGTCGGCTTCTTGTTGTCCCTGCCCCAGTCCGCCGCGACCCGGAACATCTCCATGATCCCGTTGGCGTACTCCATCGTCTCGGCGTGGCCGCTGACGAGGTCGGGGTTGCCCACCCACTCCGGTTGGAACGAGCCGCCCTGCCAGTCGCCGGTGGCCGGGTTGTAGACGGAGCCGCCGACCTCCCAGCCGAACGCGTAGATCCCGTAGGTGTGGTAAAGGTCCTCCCGCACGTTGCCCGCCGAGGAGTAGAGGACATCCGACGACCCGCCGACGTTCTCCGGCGTGACGACGGTCTGCCGGTGCGCCTTGACCTGCGACAGGATCCGGGCCGCCGACTGCCAGTAGAACGCCTCGTCACCCAACGGCGGGCGCGGCGTGGTGATCCGGCCGTCCGCGATGTAGGCGCCGGGCTGCCAGAAGAGCTGGCCGCCGTTGGAGTGCACCGACATCATGAACTTGATGTTCTTGTACTTCTCGACCAGCCAGATGATGTTCTTCGACTCGGGCTCGGACAGCTCCTCCGGCCCCTGGTAGGTGTCGCTGACGCAGCTGGTCGACGCACCCGCGTAGCCGTCGTGCCCCGACCCGACCCGGTAGTTCCGGTTGAGGTCGACGCCCCAGGAGTTACGTCGACCCGGGTCGGCGTTCGCGTCGGGGCAGTGGTTGGTCATGTTCCGGCGCTGGGAGGCGAAGTTGTAGAAGCTGTAGTTCGCCCCGTCCGGGTTGTTCGACAGGATGAAGAAGACGTCGGTGTTCTCGACGATCTTCTTCGTCTCCCGATCGGACCGGTAGTTGTGCACCAGACGTTCGGCGGACTCCAGGCTCGTCGTCGCCGGCACCCACTCCCGGGCGTGGTCCTGCGCCTGGATCAGCACGCCGGGCTTCTTACCGTCGCGGTGCTTGCCGATCCGCAGGACCGGGATCGTGGCCGGGCCGCGCGGCACCTCGCCCGCCGGCGCGCCCACGCGCTTCTGGTCGAGGAAGTCGGTCAGCGCGACCGGGGCACCCGTCGGCGCGACGATCCCGGTGCCCTCGTTGGCACGGTACGGGTGCGCCCGGTCGATGAGGCCCGCCGAGCGGGTCCGCAGCGCCTCGGCCACCTCGACGGCCGTGCTCGCCGGCGCACCGGACGCATCCGTGGCGAGCAGTACGCGGACCGCCTTGCCCACGACCTCCACCCCGAGCGGGAGGTTCGGATCCGGCCGGTCCACGAAGTCCACCGTGATGTCGTTGCCGCCCTCGTGACCCCAGGCCGCCGAGCTGACCACGACCGCGGCCTGCCCGGTCCCGCCGATCTGGGCCTGCGCCTTGCGCTGGTACCCGTTCGTCTGGTTGGGCAGGTAGACGATCTCGGCGATGTCCGGGTACTGGCGGGCGATCTCCTTGGCGCGACTGTAGAGCTGCTGCGGGTGCCGGTAGCCGTCCACGAAGTCCGACTTGTAGGACGGATTCGCCGTCAGCGGCGGCGGGGCGTCCTCCAGCCAGTTGGAGACCACACCGGTGGTGACGCCACCGGTGGAACTGGTCACCCGGATCTTGTCGGGGCGTGCGTCGAGCTTGAACAGGTTCCGGTGGAACATGTACTGCCCGGAGTCGACGAACCGGCTCATCGTCCGCGCGAAGCCGAACGGCGTGCCCTTGCCGGAGTCGTTCTCCACCTGCATCCCGACGACCGGATCCGCCTGCTGACCCTCGGTGGTGCGCGCCTCGACGTAGAGGAAGCCCTGACCCTTGGTGGTGAACCAGTCGGCGCGGACGACGCGTACCGTCGCCTCGTGGTTCGACGGCTGAACCGCCCGCGCGCCGGCGGTCCCGACGCCGATGCCGCCGTCCGCCTCGTCGCTCCAGGCGAAGCCGGCACCGTCACCGAGCACCTCGACGCCCATCGCGGTGAGTTCAGCGGTCTGCTCGGGGGTGACCACGGCCTCGCCCTCGATGCCGTTCGGTACGCGCCGCAGGCCATGTTCGAGGTCGAAGCCGGCGGCGGCAACCTTGTCGAGCATGTCGGCGCCGGTCAGCCTGATGTGAACGAGACGTACCTGATCCCCAGGCTGGGATCGGCTGGCGGCGGCTGACGGTCCCGTGGGTTCCGCGCCCGCAGGGCCGGTCGTCACGAGGATGCTACCCACCAGGGTGGACAGGGCGAAAAGCGCGATGCGCCGTGGTGTACGCCGCATTCCCCCTCCTTCTGCTTACGACGGGTGATTGCCGGCGGACCGGGTCCGGTGAGCGTATGTGCGTTCGCGCCTGGAGTGGCTCGCGTCGATCGAATTTGAGCATTCCTTGAGGCGACAGCCGGCCTGTCCCCCGGTAGAGGGAGCGCATCCCCTGCTGTCGGGGAGGAAGGTCGGTGGGCGACCCGTGATCGTTGGTCCATGACTGTCGTGGAAAAGCCGACCCGCACCAGAGCGTGGGCGCTGGCGTGCGTCGTGTTCGTCGTCGGCGCGGTGGCTCAGCGTCTCTACTGGATCGCCGGTGGCCGGTGGGGCTACACCGCCTGCGACCGCACCGATCTGGTCGATCCGACGGGCGGTTGCGGTGCGGACCAGGTCGTGCACGTGCCCTTCTGGTCGGGGTGGGGGGCGGTCGGAGTCGGTGTCGCCCTCGCGGCGGTGCTCGCGGGCGCGGTCCGGTCTCCGGGACGCTCGGCGACCGCCGGCAGTTGGGCTGCGGCCGGGCTGCTCCTGGTGGTCGCGTTCCCGCTGCACCTGATCTTCGAGGTCCCGGCGGCGTTGGCGGGACGACCCTCGGACTGGCGTGACCTCGGCGCCCGGCTCGCGCTGGTGGCCGGTGGCGTCCTGTTCGCCGGGCTCGCGAACGCATCCGGGCCCCGGCACCGGCCGGTGGCCGTCGGCTATCGGCCGGTGCCGCAATGGACGCGCCGCTGGGCGTACGTCGCCGTTGCGCTGCCCGTGGTCGGCTGGGCGGTGCCCCACGGGCTGTGGGTGCTCGGCGTTCCGATCGGCATCTCCGAGCGAGAACTGGATGACATCCAGAGGAATCTCTCCACGCCGGTGGGGGTGGCGATCACGCTCGTCCCGCCGCTCGCCGGCCTGCTCGTCCTCGGGCTGGTACAGCGTTGGGGGCAACGGTTCCCCCGCTGGGTGCCGGGGCTGCACGGTCGACAGGTTCCCCGACGGCTGGCGGTGATCCCGGCCGCCGTGGTGGCGCTCACGCTTGTCAGCTACGGCGTGCTGAGCATCGCGGTACTCGTCGGCGACCTGATCGCGGGGCGGTCGCGCTGGTCCGACGTGTGGGACGGATGGGCGGTCACCGCCACGCTGCTGGTGTTCCTCTGTTGGGGAGTGTCGATGGCCGTCACCACCGCCGGCTACGCCCTCGCCACCTCGGCCGCCGCCGCCAGGCCCGGCCTCTCACGATCGGAGCGTTCATGAGCCCCACCGATTTCGAGCACGGCAGGATCGGTGCCCCGCCGGTCTGGGCGGTCTGATCAGAGCCCCTGGCCCACCTCGACCAGGTATCCGTCGGGGTCGCGCAGGTAGCAGCGGATCTCCGTGCCGTGGTCCTTCGGCTCGGTGAGAAAGTCCGCGCCTCGGGACTTCCACTCCTCGTGGAGTTTCCGAACGTCACGGACCCGGAGGTTCATCGCGCAGCTCAGGGTGTTGGAGTCGGTCGGCGCCTTGGCCTGCACGGTCGGCTTGTCGTCCGTCGGACCGCCCTCGACGTTGATGATGATGTAGCTGTTGAAGAATTTCATGATCAGTGGGCTGCTCTCGTGGACGCAGGTCGCCCCGAACACCCGCTCGTAGTACTCCCGGGACCGCGCCAGATCGCGAACGATCAGCAGGGTTGCGAGGAACATGCCGTCCTCGGGCGCGAAGTAGTCGGGTGCCGGGTTGGCCAGCGCCATCACGGTCCTCCTGTCGTCAGCCGTACAGCGCGACAAAGTCGGACGTCGGTATCCCCAGGGAAGGATGGCGAAAACGCCACCGCGACGGGTGTGGTCAGAGCGAGCGCAGCTGCTCGCGGAACCAGGCCCGGTCGGGGTTCACGACGGCCTGATCTCCGAGCACGACGGTCGGCACGGTCTCGTTGCCGCCGGCTATCCCCCGCACGGCGGCAGCGGCTGCCGGATCCTTCCAGATGTCCACCCAGTGCGCCCGCCGGGCGAGCCGGCCGAGAGAGAACCGGAGTTGGAGGCAGTAGCGACAGCCGGGCCGCCAATACACGATCGGCCGGCCGTCCGCCGCGCTGGCTCGCCGCGCTTCCGCGGCACCCACCGAGCGGGGAAAGGCCCACGGCGACAGCAGCAGCGCCAGCAGCAGGAAGACCAACAACTCGACGCCGCCGACGGCGGGCAGGCCGGCGGCCAGTTGGGCCACCGCCACCAGCACTCCACACGCTGCCATCAGGGTCGCCAGAATCCACCGCCGCAGCACGCCGAGGACACTACCTCCCGGTACGCGGAGCGCCCCGCCCAGCTCGCGCAGGAGGCCCGGCGCCGCTGTTCGCACCTTGACAGGCATCAATGTTAACGCCAACATGAACTCCGCCACCTGGACGCGACACCACCGTCACATTTGCCAGCCCCTGGCGCTCATTCCCGGCCCAGCCCGACGCCACCGAGCAGCGCCGACCGGATCGGCTGCGGCGTCGCGACGGTGTTGCCCGTGTTGGTCAATGGCCGTTTCCAACCATGTGGAGGACAGATGTCGCTGCCACCGCGTCGCACCGACCCGGTCACCGGCCGAGCCGCCCACCGGGGGCCCGCCGGCCACGGTGGCCCCCGACATCTGCGGTCGGTGCTGGCCGCCGTGGTGGTGCTGATCGCCGTGGCCGCCGCCCTACCGGTGGCCGGGCCGGCGCACGCGGCACCGGCCGTCAACTACACCAACCCGTTGGTGAACCAGCGGGCCGACCCGCACATCTTCCGGCACACCGACGGCTACTACTACCTGACCGCGACCGTGCCGCAGTACGACCGGATCGTGCTGCGACGGGCGACCACCCTCCAGGGGTTGGCGACGGCGGCCGAGACGACCATCTGGAACCGTCACACGAGCGGAGAGATGGGCGCCCACATCTGGGCGCCGGAGATCCACTTCATCAACAACCGGTGGTACGTCTACTTCGCCGCCGGCCGGACCGACGACGTGTGGCGGATCCGGATGTACGTGCTGGAGAACGCCAGCGCCAGTCCGCTGACCGGTTCGTGGACCGAACGCGGCCGGATCACCACACCCTGGGACACCTTCAGTCTGGACGCCTCGACCTTCGTCGCGAACGGGGTGCGCTATCTGACCTGGGCGCAGCAGGAGCCGGGAATCTCCAACAACTCGAACGTGTACCTCGCCCGGATGGGCGCCAACCCGTGGCAGATCACCGGCACGGTGACCCGGCTCGTCGTGCCGACGTACGACTGGGAGACCCGCGGCTACCGGGTCGCCGAGGGACCGGCGGTGGTCCAACGCAACGGCCGGATCTTCCTGACCTACTCGGCCAGCGCCACCGACGCCAACTACTGCCTCGGGATGCTGAGCGCCTCGGCCAGCGCGAACCTGCTCGACGCCGCCTCCTGGAGCAAGAGCCCCAGCCCGGTGTTCGCCAGCAACGCGGCCACCGGTCAGTACGGGCCGGGCCACAACTCGTTCACTGTCTCGGAGGACGGGCAGAGCGACATCCTCGTCTACCACGACCGGAACTACCGCGACATCAGCGGCGACCCGCTCAACGACCCGAACCGACGCACCCGGCTGCAGAAGGTGTACTGGAACGCCGACGGCACCCCGAACTTCGGCATCCCGGTGCCCGACGGGGTCACACCGGTCCGGCTGCGGTCACATGATCAGGCCAGCAGCTACATCCGGCACTACGACTACCGGGCCCGAATGGAGCCGAACGTGACCAACCTGGCCGACTCCCAGTTCCGCATCGTCACCGGCCTCGCCGGCGGCGGATCGGTGTCGCTGGAGTCGACCAACTTTCCCGGGTACTACCTGCGCCACCGGGGCTTCGCCCTGTACGTGGAGAAGAGCGACGGCTCGGCGCTGTTCGGCGCCGATGCGAGCTTCCGTCGTCAGTCCGGCCTGGCCGACAGCGCCGGAGTCTCCCTGGAGTCGCAGAACTTCCCGGGCCGATACGTCCGTCACCGTGACGGACTGCTCTACGTGGAGGCGGTCAGTTCGAGCGCCGACCGCGCCTCGGCCACCTTCCACCTGGAGTAGCGCCCAGCGGGTCGATGTGCCCGCGAAGGTCACCCCGGGGGTCAGGGTGATGCCCCGGGCCCCCGGGTTTCGCCGGCCGGCGCTTGCGGGTAGCGGTTGGCCCATGAATCGCAATCTCGTCAAGGCGCTGCAGGTCGCGTGGGGGCTGCCGGAGTTCCGCGCGGGCGTACGGCACCTCGTCGATCTCGAGGAGGTCGCCGGGCTGCTGGCCACGTTGTCCCTCCCGGACCACGATCACGAGGTGGAGCGCAGCCTGCTCAACCTGCTGCGGTCCGCACTGGACACGGTCGAGATCCGGGAAGCGGTGTTGCTGCTGCTGGAGCAGGACGAGGTACGCAAGCCGCTCGTCGCGGCGGCGGTGGAGCCGCTTGCCGATCGGCCGGGGCAGGCTGCCGCCATCGCCTCGGCGGCCGAGGATCCTGCGGTGCGCCGCGAGCTGCGGGCGGTGCTGGCCAACGCCACGGTACGGGAGCTGATCTGGCAGGCGATCGAGAACCAGATGAGCGACAACCGGTTCGGGCTGATCCGCCGGGCAGCCGTGCTGCTCGTCTGGCATCCGGGCGTCCGGCGTCTCGCGTGGGCCCTGCGCCGACACGGCGTGTTCCGGGAACTACGCCGCAAGAACTGATCCACGTCAGTCGATGCGGCAGACGTGGCGCGCCCCTTGTCTGTTAGCGTTAACAGTCACGACGGTCGATCGGAGCCCGAAGCGATCGTCAGCTATACGGCCAATCACGTGCCAGCGCAGCAGACCGGTGCCGACCGGGCCGACGGGACCGAGAAGGCGCGAACCACCACCACCTGCAAGGAGACGAGACATGACGCACGATCACCAGGAGCCGGTGCGCGGCGAACGAAGACTGCTGAGCCGACGAACCGTCCTGACCACCATCGGGGCCGTGCCGGTCGCGGCGACCGCGACCCTCGCGGGAGCCACGGCGGCCGCGGCCGCACCGGCGAACATCAACCCGTCCGCACCGCGGCAGACCATCCGGGGCTTCGGCGCCATGGCCCATGCCGCCTGGATCGGCGACCTGACCGCAGCCCAGCGGGACACCGCCTTCGGCACCGGCGAGGGCCGGCTGGGGTTCTCCCTGCTGCGGATCCCCGTCAACGAGAACCAGGCGGACTGGAGCCGGGATCTGGCGACGGCGCAGCGCGCGGTCGCGCTCGGCGCCACCGTCTTCGCGTCGCCGTGGAATCCCCCGGCCAGCATGGTCGAGACCTTCACCCGCGGCAGCCAGACCAATGCCAGGCGTCTGAGGTACAGCTCCTACGCGGCCTACGCCACACACCTGAACGACTTCACCGCGTACCTGCGCGCCAACGGGGTGAACCTGTACGGCATCTCGGTGCAGAACGAACCGGACTACGCGGCGGAATGGACGTGGTGGACGTCTGCGGAGATGCTCCGGTTCCTGCGGGAGAACGCCGGCGCGATCAGCACCAGGGTCATCGCGCCGGAGTCCTTCCAGTACGTGAAGTCCGTGTCGGACCCGATCCTCAACGACTCCACGGCGCTCGCCAACGTGGACATCATCGGTGCCCACCTCTACGGCACCTCGTACGCGAACTTCCCCTATCCCCTGTTCAAGCAAAAGGGCGCGGGCAAGGAACTCTGGATGACCGAGGTCTACTACCCGAACAGCAACACGAATTCGGGCGACGCCTGGCCCGAGGCGCTCGACGTGGGCGAACACATCCACCGCGCCATGGTCGACGCCGAGTTCCAGGCATACGTCTGGTGGTACCTGCGGCGCAGCTACGGCCCCATGCGGGAGGACGGCCAGATCAGCAAGCGCGGCGCCATGATGGCGCACTTCGCCAGGTTCGTCCGCCCCGGATACGTGCGGATCGACGCCACGGCGAACCCGGCGTCGAACGTCTACGTCTCGGCGTACCGGGGCGGCGACACCGTGGTGATCGTCGCCGTCAACAAGAACACCTCGTCGGTGAGCCAGCAGTTCACCCTGTCGAACGCCACCGCGTCCGGCAGTGTCGCCAACTGGCTGACCGACGCGAGCAGGACCGTCGCGCCGCAGGGCGCGCTGAGCATGTCGAACGGTTCGCTCACCGTCACGCTGCCCGCCCGAAGCGTGATGACCTTCGTGACCAGCGTGAGCGGCACCAACCCCGGAAACACGTACAAGTTGACCAACGTCGACACCGGCCTGGTTCTCGGCGTACAGAACATGTCCACCGCCGATGGCGGTCTGGCTGTGGTGTGGGGTGACAGCGGCACCGCCGACCACAACTGGGTCAGGGTCACCGACGGCGACGGGTTCCGGTTCCGCAACGTCAACAGTGGCAAGGTCCTCGGCGTCGAGAACATGTCGACCGCCGACAACGCCCGCGTCCTGCAGTGGAGCGACAACGGCACCGCCGACCACCGCTGGACACTGGTGGCCAACAGCGACGGCTCCTACCGGATCCGTAACGTCAACAGCGGCAAGGTGCTGGCCATCCTCAACGGCTCCAGCACCTGGGGCGCCCAGGCCGTCCAGTACGCCGACAACGGCAGCACCAGGAACAACTGGCGCCTGGTCCAGGTCAGCTGACCGTCCACGACGACGCTCCGGGTCGGCCCTTCACGGCCGGCCCGGAGCCCCGCTCCCGCCTCGATGCCCCCGAGACCGCCGCCGGTCACCGACGACGGCGGCGGGCCATCCACTGCCAGATGTGGGTGCCGTTGACGCTCGGGTCGTTGCGGGCCACGTAGATCCAGGACCAGTGGCCGGGGAACTGGTAGCCGTTCCAGACGACATGGTCGTACAGGGTGATCAGCGATCCGGGGATGAGGTCGTGGGCGTGGATCGTGTTGGCCGCGGGTGGCACGGTGTCGTCGTCGCGCGAGGTGACCAGCCAGGTCGGGGTGTGGATGCCCGCCAGCTCCGCGTCGGTGATCAGCGGCGGGCCCTCCCCGCCGAGCGGTTCGACGACGCCGCAGATCGGCACCGACGCGGCGAACAGGTCGGGATAGGCGACGGTCATCTCCAGGGACATGTAGCCGCCGTTGCTGCAACCGACCACATAGATGCGATCGGGGTCGACACGCTTGCGGCGTACCAGGTCCTGGACGATCTCGCGGATCAGCGGGACGAACCGGGGACCGTCCTCCATCCAGTAGGACGTGCTCTGCGGGGCGACAACGTACGCGCCGGAGAAGATCCGTTGAGCCTGCGGGGTGGCGAAACCGAGCGCGCCCCGGTTGGCGCGCAGTGTGGTCTCGTTGTCGTAGTAGTCGTCGGGCAGGGAGGCGCCCTCGCCGCCGCCGTGCAGCCAGACGACCAACGGTCGCCGCCCGTGCCGGGGTGAGTGGTCGGGAGAGTACAGCCGGTACTTCAGCCCGGAGCCCGAGACGTGGTGGCTGAAGGCGTCCACCTCGGGGTTCGACAGCCGCCCCTGCACGAAGCGCGTGATGGTGAGCGGCGAGCCGTGGCGTCGGGCGAGCGGGGTGTTCTGGGTGATGGTGTAGACGAGGTCCAGCCGGACGTTGCGGCCCCTGCTCAGGATGTAGCCGAGGGTGCCACCACCGAGTTGGCCTTCGGCGTGGTCCAGCTCCAGCACGATGTTCCCGTGCCGGTCGAGCCGGGCCGCGGTCACCGTGCGGTCCAGGTCGTACTCGCTGAAGATCAGGTCGCCGGGCGCGATCGGGATCGGGCTGGTGGCCTTGGCATGCACGGTGAAGGCGCCGGGGGTGAGCCCGGCGGGGTCGATCGGCCCGAGCCGACCGGTGTCGAGGGTGACCGAGGTGACCTGCTCGCCGCCGTCGAGCGTTCTGGCGTCGAGGGTGAAACTCACGCTGGTCGGATGGTGACCTCCGGCGTGGGCGGCCGGGCCGGGCAGGGCCAGGCCGATCGCGGCGCCAGCCCCACCGGCCAGCACGGTGCGACGAGTGACAGACGTGGACATGCGGCCCCCGTAACCCTGCGAAGTAGACAGTCGTCTATGGGACCTCAACGTAACGCCGTGGAGATCCGCTGGCAACCGATGCCGCCATGGGTGATCAGGGCGCCCACGAGCCATCGGGGAGACGCCCTGATCAGTCACGGGAGGAGCGACGCCACGCGCACCGTCAGCTCAGCCGCTGGAACACGGAGAACGGGTAGACCCAGGCGGGGTTGAAGATGAGGCCCAGCCGGTGCAGGTACCGCTGGCAGGTGCTCGGCTGCGCGGGGTCGGTGCAGAAGGTCAGCCACAGCTCGGAGTACCCGTCCTTCTCGGTCGGGCTGAGGTGGACGATCTCGTCGCGCACCACGAACTGCATCGAGGTCAGTCGGGGGTCCTGCACGTCGTTGGGGAAGGAGAGGGACGTGTCCAGGCCGTACAGCACGATCTCGTTGGCGAACAGACAGACGCTCGCCTGGAAGTACATCTCGTAGATGGTGGTGTAGGTAGCGGTCTCGTAGACCTGTTCGGAGACCTCCTCGCGATAGCAGGGGGTGCCCGGCGGGAACGCGGGCGGCGTGGGCACCGGGATCGCGTTGGTCGTGATGTCACCGGTGGTGCGGGCCGAGCTGCGCGACGACGTCGCGCGCAGGACGCCGTCGGCGCAGGACGCCTTCGTCGTGCAGATGGCCGCGTCGGGCGCCGCCGACGCGGCCGCCGCCGGGACGGTGAGCGTCGCCGCGAGCACGGTCAGGGCCAGGACCAGAGGCTTGAGATGTACGGACACATGACCTCCATCGGGAATCGATCAGTGCGCTCTGCACCCGAGCAGGATCGCCGACCGGTCGGATCTCTGGCCGGGATTCCGTACACCGCCGTACACTGACGAACGTCTATTGCCGACGGTGGGGGGCAGGGCACTGGACACCGCCGGAGCGCAGACGACCGACGACCTGGCTCGACTGTTGCGGGCGTTGCGACGCAGGCACGCACGCCAACGGGGCGACGGTGAGCTGACGTACCGGGAGCTGGCCGCCCGCACCGGCTGGTCGCACACGGCGATCGCGGAATACCTCACCGGCAAGACGCTGCCGCCCACCGACCGGCTGGACGTCCTGGCCCGGTTGCTCGGTGCCACGCCGGTCGAGCAGGGTGCGCTGGCGACCGCCCGGGACCGGATCGAGGAGAACCGCCGTCGCACGGCGCGCGCCCCGGACCGGATGGTGCCCCGGCAACTGCCCGCCGACGTGGCCAACCTCGCCGGGCGGGACGACGAGTTGGCCCGTCTCGACAAACTCGTCGCCGCGCCCAGCGCCGTGGTGGTCGCCGCGATCTCGGGCACCGCCGGGGTGGGCAAGACCGCGCTCGCCGTGCACTGGGCCCACCGCGTCGCCGACCGGTTCGACGACGGTCAGCTCTACGTGAACCTGCGCGGCTTCGACCCGGGTGGGCAGGCGCTGAGCGCCGCCACGGCACTGCGCGGCTTCCTGGACGCGCTCGGCGTGCCGGCCGTCAGGGTGCCCGCCGACCTCGACGCCCAGGCCGCCCTGTACCGCAGCGCGCTCGCCGGCAAGCGGATCCTCATCGTGCTGGACAACGCCCGTGACGCCGAACAGGTCCGCCCGCTGTTGCCCGGCACGCCCACCACCATGGTCCTGGTGACCAGCCGCAACCAACTCACCTCCCTGGTCGGCCTCGACAGCGCGCATCCGCTTCCCATCGGCCTGCTCACCCGCGACGCGGCCGGTCACCTGCTCACCAACCGGCTCGGCGTCGAGCGGGTGACCGCCGAGCCGGACGCCGCCGAGGCGATCATCGCCGCGTGCGCCCGGCTACCGCTGGCCCTGAGCATCGCCGCCGCCAGAGCCCAGCAGTCCGGCTTCCCGCTGGCCGCCCTCGCCACCGAGCTGGGGACAGCCGGCCAGCGGTTCGGCGTACTGGACGCAGGTGACGCGGTCGGCGAGGTGCGCGCGGTGTTCTCCTGGTCGTACACGGCGCTCACCGCGCCGGCGGCCGGGCTGTTCCGGCTGCTGGGCCTGCACCCCGGCCCGGACATCACGGTGCCCGCAGCGGCCAGCCTGGCGGGTCTCGCAGCGGACGCGACCCGCCGGTCGCTGACCGAGCTGACCCGCGCGAACCTGCTCACCGAGTACCGGCCCGGCCGGTTCACCGCCCACGACCTGTTGCGGGCGTACGCCGCCGAACTCAGCGTGGACACCGATCCGGAGCCGGATCGACGGGCCGCCACCACCCGGCTCCTCGACCACTACACGCACACCACCCACGCCGCCGACGCGCTGCTGCGCCCACACAGCGACCCGGCGGACCACCTGATGACCCCACCCGCGGCCGGCGTGACGCCGGAGCGGCCCACCACCCACGCGGAGGCGATGGCCTGGCTGACCGCCGAGCACCCGGTCCTGCTCGCCGCCGTCCGGCACGCCGCCGACGCCGGCTTCGACGCACACGTGTGGCGGCTGGGGCGGGCCCTCGACACGTTCCTGGACCGGCAGGGGCACTGGCACGACCGCGTGGAGACCTGCCGAGCGGCCCTGCACGCCGCCGAGCGGCTCGGCGACCCGGTGGCGCAGGCGGTCGCCCACCGCTTCCTCGCCGGAGCGCACACCGTCGTCAGCCGGTACGCCGACGCGCAGGGCCACCTCGAACGCGCCCTCGACCTGTACGTCCGCAGCGCGGACACCGAGGGTGAGGCGCGTACGCACCAGAACCTCGCCTCGCTGTGGGACCGGCGGGGAGAGCCGGGTAAGGCCCTGGAGCACTCGAGACGAACCCTCGTGCTGGCCCGGGCCGCCGGTCACCGCAGGGCCCAGGCCGACGCGCTCAACGCGGTCGGCTGGTGCCATGCCCAACTCGGCGAGCACCTGGCGGCGTTGGCGTACTGCGAGCAGGCGCTCGACCTTCTCCAACAGCTCGGCGACCGTGCCGGCGAGGCCGCCACCTGGGACAGCCTCGGCTTCGCACACCACCACCTCGGCCAGTACGACCGGGCCGTGGAGTGCTACGAGCGCACGCTTGAGCTGACCCGCGACCTCGGCGACCTCTGGGGCGAGGCGGACACCCTCAGCCGACTCGGCGACACCCGCGACGCCCTCGGCGACCCCACCTCCGCCCGGGTCGACTGGCAGCGGGCACTGGACATCTTCACGGCCCTGAAGCACCCGGACGCCGCCGCCGTCCGCGCCCGGCTCCACCCGACGTGATCGACCGGCAACCCGGCCACCCGAGTCGTACTTTGGGACGATCTGGAGTCGCACCACCGTTCGTACGATGAGTCCTATGCACCCTCGCCTGCACGCGGTGTTGGCCGAGCCGCGGGTCTCCCCCGTCCCCGTCCGGGTGTGGCGCGACTGGGCGGTGATCGCCGTCCTCGCCCCGGCGATCCTGCTGGAGGGGGCGTTGCGGCCCGATCTGCCGTGGCGGGTGGGCTGTGTCGTCGTCGCGCTCGCGCTGCTGCCCACGCTCCTGTGGCGGCGTACGGCACCGCTCGCGATGGTGGTGATCGCGTTCGGCTGCGCGACGGTCGGTCCGCTCGTGCTGCCCGGGGACGCCTGCCAGCTGTTCACCGCGAGTTTCCTGGTCCTCCTGGTCTACGCGCTGTTCCGCTGGGGTTCCGGCCGGGACGCCGCGCTCGGTTCGTTGTTCGTGGTGGCCAAGGTGACCACCGCCGGCCTGGTCGGTTCGGTCGACGGCGGCGAACTGGTAGCCGGCTTCGCGGTGATGTTCGCCGCCGCCACCCTGGGTGTCGCGATCCGCTTCCGGGCCGCCGCCCGGCTGCGTGAGCTGGACCAGGTGAAGCTGTTGGAGCGTGAACGGCTCGCCCGCGACCTGCACGACACGGTGGCCCACCACGTGTCGGCGATGGCGATCCGCGCCCAGGCCGGCATCGCCGCCTCGGCGAGTCAGCCGGACGCCGCGGTCGAGGCGCTGCGCACCATCGAGGCGGAGGCATCCCGCGCGCTCGCCGAGATGCGCGCGATGGTCCGCGTCCTGCGCCGCGACCAGCCCGCCGACCTGGGGCCCAACCCGCAGGTCGCCGACATCGAACGGCTCGCCGGTCACTTCCGCACCGGGCCGACCGTCGATGTGGACCTACACGGTGACCTCGGCGACCTGCCGCCCACGGTCGGCTCCGCGCTCTACCGCCTGGCGCAGGAGTCGGTCACCAACGCCCGCCGCCACGCACGTCACGCCACCCGCATCGAGGTCAGTGTCGCGGCCGACGACACGTCCGTGCGCCTGCGGGTCAGCGACGACGGCGAGTCCGGTTCCGCCCGACCGTCCGGCGCCTCCGGTTTCGGGTTGGTGGGCATGATGGAGCGCGCGGACCTGCTCGGCGGCACCTGCGAGGCCGGTCCCAATCCCGACCGTGGGTGGACCGTCACCGCCGTGCTCCCGCGCGAGGGGGTCGGCGCGTGACGGTTCGCGTACTGGTGGCGGACGACCAGGAGATCGTCCGTACCGGCCTCACCATCATCCTGAACACGCAGCCCGGCATCGAGGTCGTCGGTGGGGCTGGCGACGGCCGGCAGGCGGTCGAGCTGGCCCGGAGGCTCCGGCCCGACGTGTGTCTCTTCGACATTCGCATGCCGGTGATGGACGGCATCGAGGCCACCCGGGCGCTCGCCGGGCCGTCGGTTGCGGAGCCGCTCGCGGTGGTCGTCATCACGACCTTCGACCTCGACGAGTACGTGTACGCGGCACTGCGCGCCGGCGCCCGCGGCTTCCTGCTCAAGGAGGCCGGACCGGACCTGCTGCGCCAGGCCGTGCACGCCGCCGCCAACGGTGACGCGCTGATCGCGCCAAGCGTCACCACCAGGCTGCTGAAGGTCTTCGCCGACGCGGGTCCCGCCGCGCCGCGCCGACAGCCCATCGAGGCGCTCACCGACCGGGAGGAGCAGGTGCTGGTCGCCGTCGCGCGGGGGCGCACCAACAAGGAGATCGCCGACGAGCTCTACATCACGTTGAGCACGGTCAAGTCGCACCTCACCAGCCTCATGACGAAGTTGGGTGTGCGTAACCGGGTCGAGGTGGCGATGTGGGCGTACGAGACCAACCGCAGCCGGCCCTAAGTACGACGACCGCGTACGACCATGGGCCGGCCCGATCGCGGCCCATCTGCCGATGAGCCGGGCCGGGTGCGGCGTCCACCATCGACGGCATGACGATGCGCGAGTGGCGGCTACCGGCCGCGTTGATCCTGCTGGGCCTCATACCGATGCTCGCCGGCGCGGGACGGCTCACCGAGTTGGGCACCGGACCGGAGGTCACTCCGGCGAACGCCCGCTTCGTCGCCGATCCGCTGCCCGTGGTGCTGCACATCGTCGGTGCGGTGGTCTACACGATCCTCGGCGCGTTCCAGTTCGTCCCGCGCCTGCGCCGCCACAGCTGGCACCGCCGAGCCGGCCGAATACTGGTCCCCTGCGGGCTGACGGTCGCGCTCTCCGGCCTGTGGATGGCCTTCGCGTACGACCTGCCGGCCCATGACAACGACGTGCTCGCCGGCATGCGGCTCGTCTTCGGCTCGGCCATGGCCGGCGCGATCCTGCTCGGTCTCGCCGCCGTGCTGCGCCGGGACTTCGCCCGGCACCGCCGGTGGATGACGCGCGGCTACGCGATCGGTCTCGGCGCGGGCACCCAGGCGTTCACGCACGCGCCGTACCTCCTCGCGACCGGTGAACAGCCGGATGGGAACCTCCGAGCGGCGCTGGTGGTCGCCGGCTGGCTGATCAACCTCGCCGTCGCCGAGTGGTACCTGCGGCGTCCGGCCCCGGTGGTCACCGCGGCGGCCCTGCGCTGAGTTGGCGGGAATCGGCGCCTGCACCGAGTGACCGGCTGGGCGCTCCCGCACGTGCCGATGTGGCTGCCGCGCACCGCGCGGCAGCCACATCTGGCGTCACCTGCTCTGCTTCTCCTGGCACGGCACGCAGAAGCGCGCGTGTGGGAGGACTTCGAGCCGCTCGGCCGGGATGCTCTGGCGGCACCTCTGGCAGGCGCCGTAGCTGCCGTCGCCGATCCGGCTCAGCGCGCCGGTGATCTGCTCGATGTTCTGTCGGGCGGCCACCAGCAGCGCGGCCTGGGTGTGGGCCTCGCCGGGGTCGCCGGTGTCCGCGTTGAGTTCGGTCAGTTCCCGTAGCCGGGCCGTCTGGGTGGCGAAGTCGTCCGCCAGGGACGCTCGCATGTCAGCCAGCCAGGTCTGGTCGAGAGAAGGACGATGATCGACGCTCATGGTTCGCCTTTCGGAGGGGAGTATCGGCAAAAAGAAAAAGGGCCGAAGCTTGGATAGCTTCGCCCTGGCGGTCGTTCTGAGATGCAACGATTCCGCGGGTGGGCCTCGGCCGGGTCGCGTCGGGTCCGACACGGTGCGCGTGGGCGCGACGTGCAGTGCGCGGACAACGGGCACCCGCAGGTCAGCCACCAGACGTGTCGCCATCGGCACGCGGACAGCACCGACCGTCCCCACCTCGGCGGCGGGCGAGCGGAAGGGCACCGGCAGCATGCTCCCACCATAGAGGGGTATTCCGCTGATGCCAACGAGTCCTGGACCACGCGGCGGCCGGCACGGCCAGTACGGTACGTCGATGGGTAAGCGCTCGACCCGACCGATGACCGGCGACCGCGCCTGCGTGATCACGCTGGTCCACGGCACGTTCGCGCGCGATGCCCCGTGGACGCGATCGGACAGCGCGCTGAGCACGTCGCTGCGGCGGGCCGGCTGCCAGGTGACCCAGTTCGCGTGGTCCGGTCGAAACTCTCATCGGGCCCGATCGGATGCGGCGCAGGGTCTCGTCGAGCACCTGCGGAGGCAACTCGCCGACCATCCTCGCGCCCGGCACTGGGTGATCGCGCACAGCCACGGCGGGAACGTCGCGCTACACGCCGCCGACCGCTTGCGGGCCGCGCGGGGCGGGGCATCGCGGGTTACCACGGTGGCTCTCGCGACGCCGTTCCTGCACGCGCGTTCTCGGCGCATCACCGGTTGGCCGCTGTTCATCATCGTGCTGTTCAGCGCGTTGCTGGTCGGGTCGGCTTCGGTGACCGCCGTGGCCGGCCCGCGTTCGGCCGCCGACGTGGCGCTGGTCGTCGGTGGTGGCGTGTTCGCGGCCATCCTGGCCCTGTGCGCCGTCGGCGCGTTCCTGCATCGGCGATCCCTGCGGCCGGGCTGGCGGAGCCGACTCATCGGCGCCATCCACGCACCCACTGCCCGACCTGACGAGGTCGTTGTCATCCGGGCCGCCGGGGACGAGGCTTCGGGGCTGCTCGCGGCCGGTCAGTTCGTCGGTTGGCTGAGCGCGGCGGCGACCCGGCTGCTGACCAGTCTGTGGTTCTGGACGCTCCTCATCGGGCTACCGCAGCTCGCGGTCGTGGTGTCCGCCGTCACCGGCCACGGTGGACGTTTCGCCATCAACCTGCTGCTCTACGGCTTCACCGCGCCCGGCCTGGCGATGGTGGCGGTGGTGGCGGCGATGGCCGGGTCGGCGGTGGTGTTCGGCATTGATGGCCCGTTCGCCGGTCTGGTCGCGTCCTGCTCGGCCGAGGCCGCCCCGCCGGGCACGGCGACGCTGGTCCAGCTCGAGCCGCGCACCTCCGTCACCCGCAGCGGGCTCGCGCACTCCAGCCTCTACGACGATGAGCAGGTCATCGGCTACATCCTGTCCGCCGTCCGCCCGTCAGCGCAGAGCTGACCAGAACGGGTGAATCGACGGGACCGGGCGGTGCGAGGCCGGCGGCCCAGCGATCGACGGCACGGATAGCATCCCCCGGTCGCCTGTCGGTAGAGGTCCGTCCTTGCAGTCGCCCCGGGCTGGCTCCGGGGCGGGAAAGGATCGCAGCGGTGCCGGGCGGCGCGGCGGCCGCTCAGCCGACCGCGGTGGCCATCCGGCGGACCGCCTCGGTGATCAACTCAGGCGCGGTGGCCAGATTGAGCCGGACGTGGCCCGCACCGCCGGTGCCGAACGTCGGACCCGAGTTGAGCGCGACCCGGCCACGGTCGAGGAACACGGTGGCGGGGTCGGCGCGGAGGCCCAGGGCGCGGCAGTCGAGCCAGGCGAGATAGGTGGCCTGGCCGGGTTGGTAGCGGACGGCTGGCAGGTGCTCGGCGAGCAGTGCGGCGAGGAGCCGACGGTTGTCGTCCAGGCCGGTCGACAGGGCGTCGAGCCACTCGCCGCCGTCGCGGAAGGCCGCGGTGTGCGCGATCACGCCGAGGTGGCTGGTGCTGACGCTGACCTCGAACGGGACGCGAGCGAGGTCCCCGGCCGCCGCCGGGCCGGCGACCAGGAGCCCACCGCGCAGGCCAGCCAGATTCCACCCCTTCGAGGCGGACATCAGTGACAGGCCGTTCTCCGCGCCGGGCACCGAGAGGTACGGCACGAAGCGCGCGCCGCCGGCCATCACCGGGGCGTGGATCTCGTCGGCGATCACCCGCACCCCGTGCCGCTCGGCCAGAGCGGCGACGGTGGTCAACTCGGCCGCCGTGTGCACGACACCGGTCGGGTTGTGTGGGCTGCACAGCAGGTACGCCGCCGGCCGTCCGCCGGCCCGCGCCTGGCGGAACGCATCCTCCAGCGCGCCCAGGTCGATCCGCAGATCCTCGCCGAGCGGCGCCTCCACGATCCGGCGGCCGGCGTGCGCCACGAACTCGTAGAACGGCGGGTAGACCGGGCAACTCACCACCACCGCGTCGCCCCGTTCGGTGACCAGTCGCAGCGCCTCGACGACCCCGTGCATCACGTCGGGCACCAGCGCCGTGCGTTCCACGGCCAGCCCGTCCCAACCCCACCGCCGCCGGGCGAACTCCGCCAATGCCTGCGGATACGCCGTGCCGGCGGAGTAGCCGGTGTCGCCACGCGCGACGGCCTCGGTGATCGCCCGGACGATCGGCTCGGCCAGCGGCACGTCCATCTCCGCCACCCAGAGCGGCAGCACGTCGTCGGGGTACTCCCGCCATTTGAGGCTCGTCCGCTGTCGGAGCTGCTCGATCGTGAGCTGGCGAAGGGGATTCACCACGAGGGCCTACGCCTTCCAGTCCGCGACCGAGGTGAGCGGAACCGGCGCGGGCCGCTGCACCACCGTCGTCAACTCGATCCGCCTGCCCTCCGCCGCCGACCGGAGCAGGGTGGTCATCGTGTCGAGTACGTGCAACGCGAGGTCGCCGCTGGCGCGCGGCGTACGGTGATCGTCGGCCCGGACCAGGTCGATCAGACCGATGCCTCGGGAAGCCCCGGCGTAACCCGCCTGCGGTTCGAGAACGCGCCATTCGGTGCCGCCGAGCGCGAAGAGGCGGACCTCGCCGTCGAAGTTGTTCGGATCGGGTACGGCGAGTGTGCCGGTCTCCCCGTGTACCTCGATCGGCGCGGCCGTCGTGGCGACTCCGTCGAAGCTCGTCGTGATGGTGGAGAGAACACCGTTGGTGTGCTCCAGCACGCCGGTCACGTGGGTGTCCACCTGCACCGGGATCCGCTGGCCGGCGCGCGGGCCCGAGCCGATGACCCGCTCGGCGCGCAGGCGGCTGGCGACGCCACTCACCGCGTGGACCGGGCCGAGCAGTTGAATGAGGGCCGAGATGTAGTACGGCCCCATGTCCAGCAACGGGCCGCCGCCGGGGGCGTAGTAGAAGTCGGGCTGGGGATGCCAGCGTTCGTGCCCCGCAGTGACCATGACGGCCGACGCGGAGATCGGGCGTCCGACGAGGCCGCCGTCGATCGCCGCCCGCGCGGTCTGCGTACCCGTGCCCAGGACGGTGTCCGGCGCGCACCCCACGCGGACGCCCGCGGATGCGGCCCGTTCGAGGATCGAGCGGCCGTCCGGGAACGTCACGGCGAGTGGCTTCTCGACGTAGACGTTCTTACCCGCGTCGATGGCGCCGAGTGAGATGTCGGCGTGCGCGGCGGGGGTGGTGAGGTTGAGCACCGTCTGTACGTCTGGGCGGGCGAGCAGCCGCTCGACGCTCGACGCCTCGGCGCCGGGGATCGTCGCCGCGACCTCGGCCGACCGGGACGCGTCGAGGTCGGCGACCGCGGCGATGCTCAGCGCGGGATGGTTCGCGAGTGTGTCCAGGTAGGCGCGGGAGATGACCCCGAGCCCTACGATGCCGACGCGGTGCGGGTCGCCCACACCATCCCCCTCTCGATGACGGTACGAACGCTCGCGTGCCTCAGCACGTCGAGGTCGTGCCCCGGGGTCGTCACGACGATGCGCCCGGCACCCCAGAGGCGGGTCCAGATCGCCGGCGAGGTGACCGGACGGTGCCACGGATGCCACGCCTGGGTGGGGTGGGTGGTGACGGCCAGTACGTCGACCAGGTCGTCGTGCAGCACCCAGTACTGCTCGGTGACCAGGTCGAAGTCCTCGATATCCGCGGTGATCGGATGTTCTCGGCCGAGGTCGGTGATGCGCACCGAGTGCGGCAGGAAGTTGTCCTCCGGACCACCGTGGCGCTCACCCGGCTCCCGGCCCGGATGGGTCGCGAACTGACCGCCCACCAGATGCAGGTACTCGGATGACGCACGGAACGAGTCCACGATGCCGCCGTGCCAGCCGGTGAAGCCCGTACCGGCGATGACCGCCGCGCTGAGGCCCGCCACCTGGTCCGCCGTGATCTGCGACATCGTCATGCACTGCACGACGAGGTCGGTCTCGGCCATCTCGGCGGCATCGGCGTAGACCTCGGTCGACTCCTCGACCCGCACGGCATAGCCGTTGCGTTCGAGGAAGGGTATGAACAGCTCGGTCGCCTCGACCGGCCGGTGCCCCTCCCATCCGCCTCGAACCACCAGTGCTCTCCGCTGCGTCACCGTCGCTCCCTTCCGCACGGTCCGTCGCCGTCGGGCGCGGGGTTGCCGCCCCGGCGACGTGCCGCCGACGCCCATCCATGTCGATCACCGAAACCGTACCCGTGGAAGCCGCCGAAGCCTCCGGTGGATCTGAACCGGTTGGCCGGGTGCGTCCCAGCGGGTCGATCGAGCGGGCTTCGCCGGATCCTCCGCGCCGACGGCCGACCGGACGCGGCTCAGTCACCTTCGTGACGGATGAGGCTGGTGGACACTGCGTATCCTGATGCCTACTCGCCGGAGGTGGTATGGCCGACACGCGCGGCACGTCGCCGTCAACCGCTGCGCTGACCCGGAGGCCGGGTGGGCCTCCGCCCACCCCGCTGCTCTGGCTCTATCTGCAGGTCACCGGAGTGGTGGCTGGCGTCGGTGTCGCGGCCGGCAGCATGTTCTTCTTCGGTCACCGTCCACTGGCGCAGCCCTACGCGCAGGCGATGGTCCGCTGTTCCCGGACCTACGACGTCGACCCGAGCATTCCCGGCGAGTTCGATGCCACCCGGACAACGCAGTTCCTGACCTGCATGTCCGATCCGGCCCGGGTACGCGGGTTGGTGATGCTCACCGGCGGCGTCCTGCTGGTGGTCGGGCTCGCCCTGATCGTCGCACTGACCCCGGTGGTCGATCGGTGGCGGCTGCGCCGCCACCGGCTCCCGGGCGTCGTCGCCGGTGCCGAGCAGCGGTTTGCCGAACTCTGCGATCGGCAAGGGCTGTACGGTCGGCACCGGCCCCGGTTGTTCGTGGCGGGACCGTCGGTGCGGCAGGCGTTCACCACCGTCCGGCCCGGCGGTCGGCCACTCGTGGTGCTGCCGGCCGCGGTGGCGGTGGGTTACCGGGATCCGGCGCGGTTCGACCCGGTCGTCCAGCACGAGTTGGCGCACGTGCAGGGTCGCGACGTCCGGTGGGTCTCCGCCGTGCGTGGTCTGCTGTGGCTGGTCGTACCGGCCGTGGTGGTGGCCGGCGCCGCGGAGATCCGCAGGGTAGGGCTGACCGAGATCCCGGTCGTCACGGTCGGCCGGGCGCTGGTGCTGGTGCTGTTGAGCGCCCTGCTGCGGGCGCTGGTGCTGCGACTGCGCGAACACGAGGCGGATCAGCAGGTCAGCCGCACCGGCGACCCGTCCGCGCTGGTCCGGCTGTTGGACGCCGCTGCCGCAACCCGACCGCACGCCCCCGGGCGGCTGCGCCAGCTCTTCGCCCGGCACCCGACACCGCAGCGGCGGGCCGCCGCGCTGCGTGGCAGGCAGCCGGTGTCGGTTGACGGCCCCATGCAGGCCGCGGTGACCGGGGCGGTGACGGGGATCGTCGCGGGCGCGGCATCCCAGGCGGGGATCCTGTTCGCGTACGACCGGGATCTCTCCGTGCTGACGGCCGGCCTGGTCGGTGTGCTGTTCGGGTTCGGGTTGACCCCCGCGCTGCATCGCAGGGCGCTCAGTGGTGCGCCGTCGCGGCGTTGGCTCCCGGTCGTCGCGGCGGCTGCCGGTCTCGCCGTGGGCGGGTTCCTCTTCCCCAGCGGAACCTCCGGTGGCGGTGCGTCGTTTCCCACCGGCACGGCCAGCCTCAGCGTCAGCCTGCGGTTCGCGATCGTGGTCGCACTGGCCGGCGTGGTCGCCGGCACCGCCTGCACCCTGCTGGCCGGGCTGGCGGCCCGCCGCGGCCCGGACCGGTTCACCCGACTCCGGCGAGGGCTCACCTACCTGGCGGCCTCCGCGACCGTCACGGCCGTCTGCTGGCCGTTGCAGTTCCTGGTCGTCGGTCTGGAACGACCGGTGCCGACCCGCGCCTGGCTGGTCTACGCGCTGCCCGACGCGCCGTGGCCGTGGCTGGCTCTGGCCCTGCCGACGGCGGTCGTGGCCCTGATCGGCTGGCGTCGGTTCGCCACCCGTGCCGTCCTGTCCGTCATGGCGGTGACCGGGCTGATCGGTGCGGGCCTCGCATCGGCACAGGCGCTGCGGAACCCGCCGGCCACGCTGGACGCAGCGCTCTCCCTCCTGCAACAGAGAGAATGGATATGCGCCCTGGCCGGGTGGGCGACACTCGTGGTGCTCGCCACCGGGCGCGGTGACCTCGGTATGGGGAGGGCCCTTGGTGCCGGGGCGGGTGTCGCGGGGCTGACCGGCACGTCGCAGTTCGTGCATGAGGTGCTCTCCGGTCGTACCTGGGATGCGACCCTGCTCCGGCTCTACGTCGGCGTACCGGTGATCTGGTGGCTCTACCTCGCGGTGCTCACGATGCCCATCCTGCTCGGGCTCTCCGCTCTTACCGGACGGCTCGGACGACGACCCGGTCTGATCGGGCGGCCAACCCACCACCCCGACACGCCGCGACGGGTGTGGCCGGTGGTGGGCCCGGCGACGGCGGCGCTCCTGGTCGCGGCGGCGGCGGTCATCGGGCTGCCCGGTGGACCGGTGCTGTTGCCGACAGCGGCGCCGACCGCCACCGGTCCGCCGGTCGTGGCGACGCCGTCCCCGACCACCGTCGGGCCGAGCGTCAGCGCCTCACCGGGTGGGCGGACCGGTGCTGATCCCGGCCGGATCCTCACCGTCGCGCAGGCCGGCGCCGCCGCCGGCGCGGTCCGGGCCAAACTGCCGGCCTTCTGGAAGCCGGAGCCGCAGGAGCGGGAAACCGGGGAGTCCGACACCGTCGTCGCGCCGCCGGCCTGCCGGCGGTTGGCCCGGGACGACTACCTGCGCGGGATCGAGTCGGACAAACGGGTCGACGAGATTCGCGGCTTCGCCACCAGGAAGTCGCCGAACAGCATCAGGCAGTCGACAGTCATCGTGATCGTCACCTCGTACGCCCACCCCGTGCCCGACACGCTTGTCGACGAGGCCGAGGCCGCCCGCGCCGCGTGCTCCCGGTTCACCGCCACCGTCCCCGGTGGCTCACCGGTGCGGTTCACGGTGCGCGCCCAGGCGGCTCCTCAGGTGGGAGAGGAGTCCTGGCGGGTGCGGTACGACCTCTCGCTCGGCAGTGGTTCGACGAGGATCACCGGTACGACCCTGTTCGGCCTGGTCCGGGTCGGCCACAACCTCGTCCTGGTGCAGTTGAGCGCCGTCGCGGAGCCGTTGGACGAGGCGGTTTTCGAGGCGGCGGTCTCTTCGACGGTGGCTGTCCTCAGCCGCTAGTCGCGCGGTTGGTGGAGGTGGAAGGGCGGACGGGTGGTCAGTTCTGGATGGAGAACGTCGCGACGACACCGTTGTGGTCGGACCTGGTGCCGCCGACGATGTCGTAGTCGGTCATCCACATCAGCTGGTATTCCGGCAGCCGCTTCCAGAAGTAGACGTAGTCGATGTGCCGGTTGCCGTGCGTCCCGGTGCCCTTCTCGCCGTAGAGGTTGTAGTTGGAGCGCAGGTTCGGCAGGTCGTTGGCCTCGAAGACCTGCCACGGAAACTTCGCGTACCCGTAGCTCCGGTCGGCGCTGAAGTCGACGTTGAGGTCACCGCTCACGATGACCTGCCCCTCGCTCTGCTTGGCGACCGCGAGATCCTTGAGGCCCTGGAACTGCGCCTCGGCGCATCTGGTGCGTGGCAGGTCCTCCGGTCGGCCGGCGGTTTCGATGCTGGCCACCGCATGGGCGTTGATGTGCGTCACGTTGCGGCCGCTGGCCTTGTGCCGGTACTTGACCCAGTTGTTGTACCGGGCGGGCGGCACCTCGCCCGGACCGTTGGTGTCACAGACGAAGATCGAACCCTTGTCGAGTACGTCGAACATGCTCTTCTTGGCGATCAGCGCCTCGCCAGCCTGGTTGGTGCCGCCCGGCGCGTACAACCACCAGCCGTTGTCGGCGGCCCAGCTCTCCAGGAACGCCTTGCGGTTGCCGACCTCGTTCAGACCGACGAGGTCGGTCTTGGAGGCGATCAGATTCAGATCGTAGGCGAAGTCCGCCTGGCTCAGTCCGTTGTAGATGTTCAGCGTCGCCGCCTTGAAGGCCACCGTCGCCGCTACCGCCGGGGTTGCCGGCAGCAGGGCCGCCACCAGCGCGACGGCAGCCGCGAAAGCGCCCAGGGCTCGGGCCGGCCAGTGCAGTGTGTCAGGCATCGACTTCCCTTCGCACGAACCGCCGACGGTGGCGGTCACCGCACCTTATCGATCGAAGTCGACACCACGCCGAACACCCGGGGAACAGAGGATCGACAGCCGTGTGGCTGGTGCGCCGGACCTCGCTTCGGAGCCGACAAAGGCCCGCGGGCGCGACGGCGAGACGTTGTTACAGGTGCTCGGTGTCGTTGAAGCTGACCAGGGTCGGCGGACGATCGGAGTCCCACCGCACGACGGTGATCGCGCAGTTGGCCTGGTGGAGACCGATCCAACGCCATTCCGGCGCGTCGAGGACGTGGCGGACGAACCAGCCGATCACGAAGTTGTGGGTGATCAGCAGCTCGTTCCGGTCCTGCTCGCCGGTCACACCGAAATGATCGACAGCGGCTCGCAGCGCGACCGCATCCTCGTCCTCTCGTTCCCGGGCACGCCGTCCAGCCAGGAGAGCCACCGGTCCGGGTACCGGCCGCGTCGCTCGGCGGAGGGCACCGGCGTGCGGTCCGTCACGAAGTCGCAGGCGTGTCGTGGCACCTCGGCAAGGTGGCCGGCGACAATGTCGGCGGTCTGGGCCGCCCGGGTGACCGGGCTGTGGTGGATAGCCGAGAAGGACACCGCGCGCAGCCGCTCACCCAGCTGATCTGCCTGCTCGCGGCCGAGGGGCGACAGGCCGCCGTCCGAGGCGTGCCCGAGGGCCGAATCCTGCTCGCCGTGACGGACCAGGTACAACGTGGTACGAGCCATCGACACGCACCTCCTGTCAGTGGTCGGCGGCCGGTGTGGCCGTCGGGGGATCTCGGCCGACCGCCGCAGAGGAAGCGTGTCCCCGGCTGCCTCGACGAAGGTTACGCGAAGCTGAGGGCGTCGGACCGGGCGCGTTTGAGCTCGGTGAAGGACCGGCAGGTGGCGAGTAGGCGAACGCCGTCGAAGACGCGCAGGGCCTCCTCCCCGCGCGGGATCGAGGTCAGCACGGGGCCGAAGAAGGCCACGTCGTCGATGACGACCGTCGGGGTGCCGAGGTCCTCGCCCACGAGCTGCTGGGCGTGGGTGGTACTCGCCCGCATCTGCGGGTCGACGTCGTCTCGATGAGCTACGTCCGCCAGGTCGGCGGGGAGGCCGGCCTCGGCGAGGGCCAGTGGGACGACGGCGCCGAAGTCCTTGTCGCCGTCGTCGTGGATCCGGCGGCCGAGCGCCGGGTAGAGACGTGCGAGGGCGTCGGGCCCGTGTTGTGCGGCGGCTGCCACGCACACCCTGGCCGGCCCCCATGCCCGGTCGTTGAACTCGCGGTACCACGGCTCCAGGTCGCGATGCTCGTTGATCACGGCGAGGCTCATCACCTCGAAGCGCAGCGCGAGCGGTCGCATCCGCGCCACCTCCATGAGCCAGCGGGAGGTGATCCAGGCGAAGGGACAGGACGGATCCACGTACGCCGTGACGACCGGAGTCGAGGTCCGTGAGAAGTTGCCTTCCATGGAAGACAAATTACCTTCCTTGGAAGGTAAGATGCAACCGTGGATGACGACCGGATCGCCGACATCGTCGGGCAGTGGCGACGTGAGCGACCAGACCTCGACCCCAGTCCGCTGCTGATCATCGGCCGCATCCAGCAGATCGCGGCCGTACTCGATGCCACCCTGCGGCCGCCGTTCGCGGCGGCGGACCTCGGCAACGGCGACTTCGACGTCCTCGCGGCGCTGCGCCGAGAGGGAGAGCCGTACACACTCACGGCGGGCCAGTTGAGCCACCGGATGCTGGTGACCACCGGAGCGGTGACCAAGCGGGTGGACCGGCTGATCGCCCGCGGCCTCGTGTCACGCTCGGTCTCCGAAGCCGACGCGCGGGGCAGGGTGGTCGGGCTGACTCCCGCCGGAGTGGCGTTGACCGACCGGCTCATCGAAGAACACCTGGCCAACGAGGCGGCCATTCTTCGCGGCCTCACCGACAGAGACCGCCGAACGCTCGAACGGCTCCTGACGGCGATGACTCGGACCCTCACCGCCCGTGATGCAGAACCCGAGGGGCACCCGTGATCGCCGCGCTGCGCTGACCGGCCCTCCGGCAGGGCGCAGGTCAGCTTGGGGTGAGCAGGCAGAACTCGTTGCCTTCCGGGTCGGCGAGGACCCTCCACGGGATATCACTGCGGCCCAGGTCGACGGCGGTGGCCCCGAGAGCCCGCAGCCTGGTCGCCTCGTGCTCCAGGTCGTCACCCGGGTACGGGCGAACGTCGAGGTGGACGCGGTTCCACCCGCTCTTCACGTCGGGGGTGCGGATGAACTCCAGATAGGGGCCGACGCCCTTGGCGGAGCGCAGCACCGCCCCTCGGTCGGTCACCTCGTGCACGGCCCAGTCCATGGCCTCGCCCCAGAAGCGGGCCATGACTCGTGGATCCGCGCAGTCGACGACAACCGCAGCGATCGGCCCGGTGTCCCGATACAACGGTCGGGGTTCCAGCACGCAGAACTCGTTACCCTCCGGGTCGGCCATCACCGTCCACGGCACGTCGCCCTGACCCACGTCCGCGGGCGCCGCGCCAAGATCCATGAGGCGCGCGACCACTTCCGCCTGATGGGCAGCCGAGGTGGTGGCGAGGTCGAGGTGCACCCGGTTCTTCACCGTCTTGGGTTCCGAAGAGATGACGAGGTCAAGACAGACAGCGACGGGGTCGGGGTAGACGAAACCCACAGGTTCGAGGTTGGTCACGCCGGGCCCCTCGCTGGACATCCCCCAGCCGAGCGCCTCCGCCCAGAAACCACCAAGCGCGGAGTCGTCCCGAGCCTTCATGTTGACCTGCACAAGCCGCGTCGCCATGCCGAGGATGGTAACGGCACTCCGGCACCAAGATCAGCCGTACGGAGCGGTGGCGGCTCAACCATCACCGTCCGTGCTGTGGCAGCAGACTCAGGACGCGCGGCCAGGATCACAACAGGGTCGGTGCCGGTACGAGCCTGGGATGATTGCGGCATGCGGTTGGAGGCACGGTGACGGCTACGTCGGCTCGCGGAATGCTCTCGGTACACGGTTCGTTGGCGGTCTACCCCGGTACGTTCGATCCGTTCACCCTCGGGCACCGCGATCTGGTGGCCCGTGCTCGGGTGATGTTCGATCGGGTCATCGTGTTGCTGGCGGTCAACGCCGACAAGCGACCAACCGCCGAGGCCACGGCCAGGGCCGCACGAGTGCGCGACGCCCTCCCGGCTGACTGGGGCAACGTTGAGGTGGACACCTGGACCGGCCTGACCACTGCCTACTGCGCACGCCGCGGTGCCACGGTCATCGTCCGCGGCGTGCGCACCACCGCGGATCTTCGCTACGAGTACCAGCTCGCCGCGATGAACGAGCAACTCGGCGTGCCGACCGTCTGGTTGCCGCCCCGTCCCCACCTGGCTGCCATCTCGTCCTCTGCCGCACGCGCCTTCCGCACGGCAGAGTTCGCCCACCAGCCCCATGAGGCCGAGGAGTGACAGTGAGCCGCACGGGAACGGTGCCGACACGTCGATGTACCACGGCCGATCGACCAAGCAGGACGGCAACGACGGACGTGAGCGTCCGGCGTGGTCGGATACGGCCTCTCAAGGATTAGGGTTCCGGCATGGAGGACACCACCCGCGGCGTACGCATCAGGGGCGGCAGCTTGGCCGACGCGCCCGCCGTGCTGGCCATGCTCGACTCCGCGGTGCGCTGGATGAACGATCGCGGCAACACCGAGCAGTGGGGCACGACGCCGTTCTCCGAGAAGCCCGGAGGGCCCGAGCTGGTCGATCGTTACCTGACCGAGAACCTCCCGTACATCGCGGAGTTCGATGGGACGCCGGCCGCGGCCCTGGTCCTGGACTCCGGCCCCGATCCGAGGGCACCGATCACACCTGCGGGAGAACCGGAGCGCTACGTCCGCCTCCTGGTCTCCGACCGGCGATTCGCCGGCCGGCACCTCGGGTCGGCCCTGCTGGCACACGCCGTGCGGGAGACCCGGCGAGCCGGTGTACGCCTGTTACGGGTCGACTGCTGGGCGGGCGGCGGTGGCGAGTTGGTCGCCTTCTACGAGCGCCACGGGTTCACGTCCACCGAGACCTTCCGGTCCGGGTCCTGGCCCGGTCAGGTGCTGGCCCAGCGGGTCGGTTGACGGCCAGCTGATCCCCGGTCGGGCACCCGGCGGGGCGGCCACCCGGGCGGCTCAGTGCGGCTCCACCAGCAGTCGGGCGTAGTTCGCCATGGACCGCTGGTAGCGCGGCAGGTGCTTGGCGAGCGCCCCGACGGCGGTCGAGACCGCCTCCCGCTCCCGGCCGACGCTGGTCAGCGCCAATGCGAGGGTCGCGCTGAGCGCGTCGTCGAGTTCGTCGGAGCCGCGCTCGCGCTCCTCGGTCAGCAGCCGGACGCTCTCCTCGGCCTGCCCGATGTTGCGCAGTGAGCTGGACAGCTGGATCACCGCGCGGCGTCGGCGGATGCCGTCGATGCCCAGCTCCAGCGACCTGCGGTAGAGCGGCACCGCCCGGTCCGAGTGACCGGTCGAGTCCCAGGCGCAGGCCCGTTCGAACGCCGCGACCGGATGCTGCGGCCCCAACTCGTCGGCGAGGTCACCCACCCGCGTGCGGAACTCGTCCTCGTCCCAGTCCTCCGGTGCCGCGTTGAAGGCCGCCCACAGGTCCGCGCTGCGCTGTTCCCAGTCGACGTTCGGGTTCATCAAGCTTCTCCTCGTGGTCGGGTTCAGGGCCGGGAGACACTCTGCGAGTCCTGATACCGTAGCCGCCAGTAATTCGGCCAGTGCCGAATGTTCGGACCCGGGACCGACGGTGCTGGCCCACCGGCACGCGCTGGCTGCCGGAACGGTGTCCGAGCACCTGTCGGTGCTGCGCGACGCCGGGTTCGTCGCCGGGGAACGGCACCGGCACGAGATCCGCCACCGGCGTACGCCTCCCGGCGACGCCGCGCTCGGGTAGCGCTTGCCGGGCCCTCCCGTCCCTCGGCGGGTCGTCAGACGGCCGTGCGCGACCACTGCTGGTTGGCGCCGGTGTTGCACGGATACTGCTTGAGGATCACGCCGTCCGCGGTCGATGCGGCCGGTACGTCCACGCACTTGCTGCTGTGCCGTGCCCGGAGCTGGAAGTAGCTGCCGTTGGTGACCATCTGGAACTGCTGGTTGGTGCCGGTGCCGCAGGTGTACTGGACGAGTTCGGCGCCATCGGCGGTCGAGGCGCTCACCACATCGAGGCACTTTCCGCTGTGCCGGCTGACGATGCGCCAGTAGCCGCCGCCGGCGTCCTGGAACTGCCACTGCTGCCACGCGTTGCCGCCGTAGGTGTACTGGCCCACGCGGGCACCGTTGTCGGTGTTCGGAGACTGGACGTCCATGGCCTTGCCACTGTGTCGGACGGTGATCCGGTAGAAGGTTCCCGTCCCTGGCGGAGGGGTCGTGGGGCCGCCCTCGACGGTGTCGCCCCACGCGTACCGGATCCGGTCGGCGCCGGAGGTGTTGCGGACGGTCAGGTTGAGGTCGGTGCCGCCGCCGCTGAGGGAGAACATCGAGTACCAGTCGTATCCGATGGTGCCCGGCTTGCCGCCGAGGGCGGGCCAGTAGGTGCCGCCCATCTGGTTGTCGCGCATCACCTGGGCCATGGCGCGGATGTAGCGCACGAAGTTGTCGGTGCTGCTGGCGTCGGCGTAGTTTCGGCCGTCGTTCATGGGCGCACCGAACTCGGTGGCCACAGCGCGGGAGGCGCAGTTACCCAGCCGGGTCTGGATGTGGCTGCGGAAGGCGTCGTAGGTCATCGCGCCGTAGAAGAAGGCGTAGTAGTGGAAGGACAACAGCGTCGAGTTGAAGCGGGCGTCGTTACAGATGTCCCGCAGGTCCTGGCTGAAGCCGGTGCCACCGATGAGCACCCGGCCGGGGACCGCCGAGTAGTGGTAGCTGAGCCAGTTCGCCGCCACGTTGCGCCACTCCGCTGAGCTGTAACCGTGCGGCTCGTTCATCGGCTCGAAGTAGACGTTGGTGTTCGAGCCGTACGTGTTGGTCACCGTGGACCACATCGCGTTCCACGCGGTGAGGTTCGTGATTCTGCCGCCGGAGGCCGCGCCGTCCTCCCAGTAGGCGAGGATGACCTTGAAGCCGCGGGCGGTGGCGGCGTCGATGGCGCCGCGGTATGCCTCCCACCACGCCGTCCCCACCGTGTGCGTGTTGATGGGCAGCCGCACGGTGTTGACTCCCATGGTGGACGCCATGTCGTCGTACAGGGCATTGGCCTTGGCCCGCACCGTCGCGTTGCTGTCCGACGCGCTCAGGCCCTGCACGACGAGCGGACCGGTGCTGAAGTTGTCACCCAACACGGCCCAGTTCATGCCTCTGAACTGGTTGGTGGCGGCAGTGGCCGGCGACGACGTGACGACGACGACACCGACCAACACGGTCAGCGCGGCCGCCAGGGCGGACAACACCCGTCGATGTGGTGCCACAGTCAGAACTCCTTGGACAGGAACCAGCTTCAGCTGGTCACGCGGAAGGTGGCATCGGCGCGGCTCTGCGCATCGGAGACCGGGTCGAGCCGGAGCAGGTAGTTGTAGTGCCGGATGTAGCGGTCCGGATGGCTGTAGGACTGCAACGAGGTCCACGAGGAGTTGGCCAGGCCGGCGACCTGCCGGAAGGTGGCGTCGGCGGCGAAGGTGGCGGTGCCGTCGTTGGCTTCCAGCCGGAAGTCGAACCCGTAGTGGCGCAGGTAGTGGCCCGGGTAGTTGACCGACTGGATGGAGACCGTGCCGGAGCCCACCAGGCCGGGCACCAGCCGCCACTGACCGTCCTGGGCGGGGCTGACGTTCGCGTCGATGCGGGCGTCGTGGTCGGCGTGCCGCACGTACCGGTCCGGGAAGTTGTACGACTGGATCCGGTTGATCGCGGTGTTGGGCCAGCGGGCGAGCACGCGGCTCTGTTCGGCCGCGGTCAGGTTGAGGATCGAGCCGTGCCGTTTCTTGGTGCCACCCATGGCGTACGAGCCGGACGCCGGCAGCCGGTAGGCGCCCGGGCTCGACGGGTTGGTGGTCAGGACGGGCAGGTAGCCGCGCCCGCTGGAGTACTGGTCGAGGTAGAGGACCCACTCGTTGCGGGAGTTGAACCTCATCCACATCGGGCCCTCGACCTGCGCCCCGGTCAGCCCGAGGCCGGACAGGTTCCCCAGGTTCGTCCAGGTGCCGAGGATGGAATTGCTGCCCTCGATGGTGATCTGACCGTCGCGGGACGCCCGGACGTAGCGGTAGGCGCCGACACCGGTCGGCACCTCGACGATCTGGGTGTCGATGATCTCCTGGCTGCCGGGGCGGCTGAGGTAGACCTGCGGTGTGCTGATGCTGCGGAAGTTCGCCGTGCGCGCGTAGTAGATGTGGTGTTTCGTCGCACCGTTGAGCGGGACGTTCGTGGCCCAGTAGAGGACGTAGTCGCCGGTGGCCGGGTTCCAGATCGCCTCCGGAGCCCAGGCGTTGCGCCCGTCGGGGATGGCGCCGGCGACGTTCAGCAGCCACGGCGTCGACCAGTTGACCAGGTCGGTGGACTCCCACACGACGAGGTTGCGGCTACCGTTGTTGATCGCGGTCGACCAGTCCTGACCGCAGCCGATGCACAGGTCCGTGGCGATGATCCAGTACTGGTCGCCGGCGGGTGAGCGCACCAGGGCGGGGTCGCGTACGCCCCGGGTGCCGATGGTGGAACGCAACACCAGCCCACCGTTGTTGAGGTCCGTCCAGCGCAGACCGTCGGTGCTGTGGGCGAGGTAGATCTGCTGGTCGGTCGACGACTCACCGGTGAAGTGCGCCATCAGGTAGCCGACGGTCGGGTCGAGCGCTGCGGCCTCCCTCGGTGTCGCCGCCGACCAGGTGGTGAACAGCAGGCACGCGGCGACCGCAACCGCGCAGAGCCGGGCGAGGACTCTCGACATGCGTCTCTCTCCTTCGCGCAGGGGCTGACCAGTCAGCTAGAGGGTCGGTACGACCGGGCGGATGGTGCCGTCGGCGTTGAACTCCATCCGGTCGATGGCGGTCTCCCGGTTGGTGCCGTTGCCGGCGGGCACGGCGAACCGGTGGTAGGCGATGTACCAGGTGTCGGTGCCGGGGGCCCGGACCACGGAGTGGTGGCCGGTGCCCCTGATGCCGACCTCGAGCCGCTTCTGCAGCACGACGCCACGACCGGTCCACGGGCCGAGGGGCGACGGGCCGGTGGCGTAGGCGACCCGGTAGTCCTCGCTGCGCGTGTCGTTCTCCGACCACATGAAGTAGTACAGACCGTTGCGCTTGAACACGAACGGCGCCTCGTTGTAGCCGGCGGGCGTGCTGACCCGCACCTGCGCCGGGTCGAAGGAGACCATGTCGGTGTTGAGCCGCACCGAGCGTGCGACGCCCTGCCCCCAGTACAGGTAGGACTTTCCGTCGTCGTCGGTGAACACCATGGGGTCGATCGCCTGCCCGCCCGCGAACTGGTCGCTGCGGATGAGCGGTCGGCCCAGCGCGTCGCGGAACGGCCCGGTGGGGCTGTCGGCCACCGCCACACCCAGTTGTTTGGCCGTGTTGCCGCTGGCCGCCCCGCCGCTGAAATACAGGTAGTAGCGGCCGTTGGCGCTGGCCACCGCCGGCGCCCAGGCCGAGTTGTCCGCCCAGGACACGTCCGGGCCGTGGTCCAGGATCACGCCGTGGTCGGTCCAGGTGAGCAGGTCGGTGGAGGAGAACGCCTTGTAGTAGGTGCCGGCCCAGCTCGCGTAGCCGTCGGTGGTCGGGTAGAGGTAGTAGCGGCCGTTGAAGACGGCGATGTGCGGGTCGGCGAAGAGGCCCGGGATCACCGGGCCCACGGTGGTCCTGGGCGCCCAGGGTGCCACGAGGCGGAAGGCGCTGTCCGCTCGGAATCCGGCGGTGTCCTGGTAGGTGTCGAGCCAGAGGGCGAAGTCGCGATGCCGGATGCGCCGGTTCGGGTAGTTGTACGAGGCGAGCGCCACTGATCCGCTGACCGAACCGGCCACCGCACAGAAGGTGGCGTCGGCCCGGAACGTCGCGTCGCCGGTGTTGGGGTCGACCCGGAGCCGGTAGTCGCGGTGCCGCAGGAACATGCCTGTCTTGGTCTGGAACGAGTGGCAGGACGGCGAAGCCAGACCGTTGACCACGGTGAAGGTGGCATCCAGCTTGGTCTGGTTGGTGCTGCCGGAGGTCACCGGATCGAGCTGACCGAGATAGTCGATGTGCCGTACGTACCGTCCGGGTTGGTTGACCGCCTCCAACGAAACGGCGCCGGTTGGCAGCGTGGCGGCATGTGCCGATCCGTCGGTCACCACCAGGAGGGCCGCGGCGACCACGGCGGAGATCACGAGGAGGGCAGGTAGGCGCATCGTCGATGCTCCCGGCGGGGAAACCGCTGTGGTACGCCGTGCCATCACGATCCGCGCCCCTCCCCGCAGCTGTGAGCGTTAACAAGCGATCGTGATCAGACTCGGGCTTCGATGGCTCTCGATAACGGGTTGCCCGCCCACGCAGGACGCCTGCGGCGCGTCACGCAGCTGCCGGCGCAATGTGTTCGGCTGGTTACATTCGCGTTGCGGACAAGTGTTAGCGATCGCATCCGCACGTGTCAAGGGATCGACCGCAGTCGCTCCCCGAGGACTCCGACGCGCCGACCGACACCCGGAGCGTTCGTGGGGTCAGGCGGTGGCCAGCCGGACCATGAACTGGCAGCCGTCGGGGGTGTTGCGCACCTCGACCCGACCACCATGCGCCTCCACCAGGCCATGAACGATGGCCAAGCCGAGCCCTCCCGAGGACCCACCGCCGCCGGGGCCCGGGGTGCGCGCCGGTTCACCACGGAACGCGATGTCGAACAGCCGGGGCAGGTCGGCCGGGGGGATGCCACCACAGGTGTCGGCGACCGACAGCCAGGCGTGGTCCTCCGCCCGGCCGGCTTCGATGCGTACCGTGCCGTCGGCCGGGGTGTAGCGGACCGCGTTGAGCAGCAGGTTGGCCACGACCCGGGCCAGCTCCGGTTCGCTCGCGGCAACCGTCGGCCACCCCGACTCGCTGGCAATCAACTTGATCCGGCGGGCGTCGGCCAACGGGGTAGCACTGGCCAGCGCGTCCGAGACCACCTCACCGAGTGGTACCGCCGTCAACGACAACCGCAGCGCCCCGGCGTTGATCCGGGACAGCTCGAACAGGTCGTCGACGAGCCGGGTCATCCGGTCGGTCTCCAGCCGGATCCGTCGGTGGTACTCGTCGACCGTGTCCGGATCACGAACCACCCGCTCCTCCAGCGCCTCCGCCATCGCGCGCAGTCCGGCCAGCGGGGTACGCAGGTCGTGGGAGACCCAGGCGACCAGGTCGCGCCGACCCTTCTCCAGTTGCCGTTCCCGCTCCCGGGCCTGGTCGCGCCAGACCGCGGCGCGGGCCAGCCGACGGCCGAAGTGCCCGGCGACGGCGAGACTGACCACCGCCGCCGCCGCGACGGTGATCAGGACCACCTCAAGGTCGTGTGCGGAGAGGAACATCGCCTCCGCGACCGCCATCACCCCGACCGCGACGGCGACCACGGTGGTGGTGAGCAGCACGTTGAGGTGCACCGTGATCGAGCTGCGTCGAAGCGCGCGGAGCAGCGCCGCGCCGGCGAGCCCGATGCCGAGTGCCGCGCCGAGGGCGATCGCGAAGATCAGCAGTACGTCACGCATCGGCCGGCTCGTAGCGGTAGCCGACGCCCCAGACGGTCACGATCCGCTGCGGATCGGCCGGGTCGGTCTCGATCTTCTCCCGCAGCCGGCGTACGTGCACGGTCACGGTCGAGTGGTCCCCGAAGTTCCAGCCCCAGACCTGTTCGAGAAGCTCGGCCCGGCCGAACACCCGGGACGGATGCCGCATGAGGTGGACGAGCAGGTCGAATTCGCGCAGCGTCAGCGCCAGGTCGGCACCGGCGAGGCGGGCGGTGCGGGAGGCCGTGTGCACCACCAGATCGCCGTCGGTGAGCGCCTCCGGTCGCTCGGGGGGCGTCGCACCGCCGGCGCGCCGGAGCACCGAACGGACCCGCAGCACCAGTTCCCGGGGCGAGAAGGGTTTGGTCAGGTAGTCGTCCGCGCCGAGCTGCAGCCCGAGGATCCGGTCGGACTCGTCACCGCGCGCGGTCAACATGACGATCGGTACGCCGTCCGGCCGCACCCGCAGCGCCCGGCACACCTCGAGGCCGCTGATCCGGGGCAGCATCACGTCGAGCACGACCAGGTGCGGTGCCTGGCGCTGCACCGCCGCCAGTGCTTCCACGCCGTCCGCCGCGAGGCTCACCTGGAAGCCGTCGTTCTCGAGGTAACGGCGGATGACGTCGCTCACGGTCTGATCGTCGTCGACCACCAGCACGCGCTGCGTCACGACCTCTCCCCGTCCCGCCCCGTCAACGTCTCCCCCAGATGTCCATCGGCCCAGCGTAGCCACGTACCGGGAGGCGCCCGCGCCGGCAAATCTTGTGGGGTTCTTACGGCTCGGCGCGGAAGCCCGCCCGGACGTACGCGAGGTCATACGGTGACCGGAATGCGGATACTTGTCACCGGTGCGGCCGGATTCATCGGCTCGCACGTCGCCGACCTGCTCACCGAACACGGGCACGAGGTGGTGGCGGTGGACGCGCTGCTGCCCGAGGCGCACGGTGCGACAGCACCGCCCTGGACCGAGCGGCACCGCCTCGTGGTCGGCGACGTACGCGACGGCGAGCTGTTGACCCGGCTACTGGCCGGGGTCGACGCGGTCTGCCATCAGGCAGCGATGGTCGGCCACGGCATCGACCCGGCCGACGCCCCCCGGTACGCCGCGCACAACGACCTCGGCACGGCCACCCTCCTCGCGGCGATGCACGCCACCGGGGTACGCCGGCTGGTGCTGGCGAGTTCGATGGTGGTCTACGGCGAAGGCCGCTATCACTGCCCCAACCACGGAATCGTCCGGCCTGCCGGCCGCCGGGCCGCCGACCTGGCGCAGGGCCGGTACGAGCCGACCTGTCCCCGCTGCGACCAGGCGCTCTCCCCCGGTCTCGTGCCCGAGGACGCGCCGTTGGAGCCGCACAGCACGTACGCCGCCACGAAGCTGGCCCAGGAACACCTGGCCGGCGCCTGGGCCCGGCAGACCGGCGGCTCGGTCTGGGCCCTGCGCTACCACAACGTCTACGGTCCGCGAATGCCCCGCGACACCCCGTATTCGGGTGTCGCGTCGATCTTCCGGTCGGCCCTGGCCGCCGGGCGACCACCCCGGGTGCTGGAGGACGGCCGCCAGCGGCGCGACTTCGTGCACGTGACGGACGTGGCCACGGCCAACCTGCTGGCCCTCGCCACACCGGCACCGGACCCTCTGGTCCCGGTCAACGTCTGCTCGGGTGAGCCACACACCGTCGGCGAGTTGGCTCACGAGCTGGCGTCGGCGATGGGCGGGCCGGCACCGGTCACGGTCGGGGGTGGGCGGACGGCGGATGTCCGGCACGTGGTGGCCGACCCGGCCCGCGCCGCCCGACTGCTGGGGTTCACCGCCCAGGTCGGCTTCGCGGCTGGCATCGCCGACTTCACCACGGCGGTGATGCGGGATCCGGCAGCGGTCACGACACCGTCCACAGTAGGTGGTTGACGGTGAGAGCCGTCGCGGCCTGGGCCGCCAGCCACCAGCGTCGGTGACCGGTGGGCAGGTGCGCGGTGGCGACCAGCAGCCAGCCGGCGAACGGTAGCCAGATCCGCTCCACCTCGGCCTTGCTGAGCCCGGAGAGATCCGCCACGAGCACGACCGCCGTCGCCGCGGCGGGCAGCCACACGGTCGGTCCGGCGCTGGCGATCCGCTGTCGGAGGGTGGTCGCGAGCGGGGGGTGCGGTGCTCGGATCGGTACGGCGGACGCCGCCCGGCGCAGCGCCGGCCCGACCACCGGGCCGGCCGAGAGCAGCAGGGCACCGAGATTCGCCCAGACCCAGTACCCGTACGGACGTTCCGCCGCCCAGCCCTGGTAGTAACGACGCGCCACCAGGTGATAGCCGTCGAGCCACCAGAAGCCGGCGAGGGTGAACGCGGTGACGACGACCGCGACTGCCGCCGCCGCGACCAGGAGCACGCCGAGGCGGTCCCGCGCCCGGAGCAACGCCACGGTCAGCGCGAGCAACCCGACCAGGACGAACCCGTACGACAGGTAGAGCGCGAAGCCGAGCAGCAGTCCGCCGAGCGCGGCCGAGGGTCGGCCACCCACCACCAGCAGCGCCAGTCCGGCCGCGACCACCGCGGCGAAGATGCCGTCCGCGGACGCGCCCACCCAGACCGCCCCCGGGAAGAGCACCAGGAACGGCCACACCGCGCGGGCCGCGTCCTCGGCGCCGAGCGCCCGCAACGTCGCCGGAACCGACACCGAGACCGTCGCTCCGAGCAACACACAGGCGAGCCCGGCGGCGGCTCCGCCGCCCAGACCGATCCGCTCCAACCAGACGAAGAGCAGCAACGCTCCCGGTGGATGACCGGCGGTGTGGGTGGACCACGATTCGGGCTGGAAGTCGAGGATGCGGTCGGCGAAGCCGGACACCATGCTGCCGACATCCGTCACCCGGGGTACCTCGTGCAGGTACTCGGCCTGCACGGTGAGCCGCTCGGTCAACCCTGCGGACCAGCCGTCCACCAGGGCCAGCGACAGCGTCCACAGCACCGCGGCGAGATAGCCGACGACCAGCAGCCGCGGCCACGACGTGTCGGTTCCCCAGCGCGTGCCCCGCCAGACGAACAGCGCCGCGACGAGAAGCGCCGCGGGGGTGCCGGGGCCCAGATGGGGCTGCCAACTGGCGTAGAGCGGCGCCGCGTCCGCATGCAGTCGCACGCCCTGGTGGTTGAGCAGTGCGCCGACGGCGACGGCGGTGGCCAGTAGCGCCACCTCGGCGCCGAGGACGATCAGGTCGGCGGACCGGGGTCGTCCCGGCCGGGTCATCATGGTCATGGTGACGGCCGACGATACGAGCTTCGACCAGGGATTCGACGGTCATTCGGGAAGACGTCAGGGAGTCGTAAGATCCGTTGCCGGGTAAGCGATTCGTAAGGAGCCACAGCGGTCTGGACGGCCCGTGGCGGGCCTAGCGTCACCGGTATGCACACAACGATCGACGTGGTGCTGCCATGTCTGGACGAGGCGGCCGCGCTACCTGCCGTACTGACCGGGTTGCCGCCCGGTTACCGCGCCATCGTGGTCGACAACGGTTCCACGGACGGCTCGCCGACCATCGCGGCCGAGTGCGGGGCCCGGGTCGTGCACGAGCCGAGACGCGGGTACGGCGCGGCCGTGCACGCCGGCCTGCTGGCGGCTGACGCGGAACTGGTCTGCGTACTCGACGCGGACGGCTCGTTCGATCCAGCCCAACTGTCCGGGCTCGTCGCGGCGGTGCGCGACGGTCGGGCTGATCTCGCCGTCGGGCGGCGTCGCCCGGTCTCGGCGGATGCCTGGCCGTGGCACGCCCGCACCGGGAACGCGCTGGTCGCCGCGCTGCTGCGCCGTCGCGGTGTGCCGGTGCACGACATCAGCCCGGTCCGGGTGGCCAACCGGGCGGCGCTACTGGGACTCGGTGTCAACGACCGCGCGTTCGGCTATCCCCTGGAACTGCTGCTCCGGGCGGCCGCGGCGGGCTGGCGGATTCTCGAGTTGGACGTCACGTACGCGCCTCGGGCCGCCGGCACCAGCTCGAAGGTCTCCGGGTCGGTCCGGGGCACGTTGCGGGCGACCCGGGACTTCGCGGGAGCGCTGCGTGCCGACGTCGGTGGTGGCCGGTGAACGTCCTCCTGCTGGTCGCGAAGGCACCGGTCCCGGGGCTGGCCAAGACGCGCCTCTGCCCGCCCGCTGATCCCACCCAGGCGGCCCGGGTCGCGGCGGCGGCGCTGTTGGACACCATCGCGGCGGTGCGCGCCACCACGGCGAGCATTCCCGTGCTGGCCCACACCGGCCGGTTCGCCGATGCCGAGTACGGCGCGGAACTGACCGCCGCGCTGGCGGGTTGGCACCTGCTTCCGCAGCGGGGCAGCACGCTCGCCGAGCGCCTCGCCAACGCCCACGCCGACACCGCCGTGGCGTTTCCGGGCCGACCGGTGCTACAGATCGGCATGGACACGCCGCAGCTCCGGCCGGCCCTGCTCGGCACCGCGCTGGGGTTGCTCGCCGAACACGGGGCGGTGTTCGGGCCGGCGCTCGACGGCGGCTGGTGGGCACTCGGGTTACGCGACCCGTCGTACGCGGGCGCGTTGCGCCAGGTGACCATGTCGACCGGCGACACCGGTCGCCGTACCCTCGCCGCGCTGCGCCAGCACGGCGTACGCCCGGCGATCCTGCCCGTCCAGCGGGATGTCGACGACTGGCCGACAGCGCTGGCGGTCGCCGCCGACCTACCCGGCACCCGGTTCGCGGATGCCGTCGCGTCGGTGGACGGCCAGCTGGTGAACGGACACCCCCGGTGACGTCGGCGATCGGCCTCGCCGGCTTCGACGTGGTGCTGGGCAGACTCGGCGGCTGGTCCGCCGACCAGGACGCCTGCGGTACGCCGGCCGCCCCACCGCCTCAGGCCCCGCCCGACGGGTGGCTGGTGCACACCGACGGGCGACGTGACCCGCTGCCGGTACGACGCTGGCACGGCCCGCCCGAGCCGGCGATCGAGTCCGTCGCCGCCCACTGCACCGGGCCCACCATCGACCTCGGCTGCGGCCCCGGCCGGCTGACCCGGGCACTCGCCCAGCGTGGACTCGTCGCGCTGGGGGTGGACATCTCCGCCGAGGCGGTGCGGCTGACCCAGGACCGGGGCGTGGTCGCCCTGCGACGCGACGTCTTCGAACCCCTTCCCGGCGAGGGGAGGTGGGCACACGCCCTGCTCATTGACGGCAACATCGGCATCGGTGGCGACCCGGTCCGACTGCTGCGCCGGTGCGGCGCCCTGATCGCCGCCGACGGAACGCTGGTGGTCGAGGTGGAACCCCCGGGAGCCGGGCTGTGGCAGGGACAGGCGTACGTCCTGTCCGGCTCGTCAGGCGCGGAGGCCCCGCGGGGACCGGCGTTTCGTTGGGCGCGGGTCGGGGCGGAGGCGGTGGCCCGTACCGCCGCGGCTGCCGGCCTGCGGGTCACCGCCCACCTGCGGTTCGGTCCACGCTGGTTCGCCGAGTTGGCGCGCTCATGATCCGCCGACCACGTGTCCCCGCCCCCGAGGACTTCACCGCGCCGTCGCACTCACCGCTGGTCGCCGCCCGGCTCGGCCTCTGGCTCGGGGTGGCGTTCGGGCTGTGTTTCGGCACCGGACTGCTCAGCCACTACATCCAACACCCGCCCGGCTGGTTCACCTGGCCGACCCGACCGGTCGACCTCTACCGGATCACCCAGGGCGTCCACGTGCTCTCCGGTGTCGCGGCGGTCCCGTTGCTACTGGCCAAACTGTGGAGCGTCTACCCCCGACTGTTCGTCCGGCCGCCCCTGCGCCAGCCGATCCGGTTGTCCGCCCACGCCCTGGAACGGATCTCCGTCCTGGTACTGGTCTGCGCCGCGTTCTTCGAGCTGGTCACGGGCCTGTTCAACGTCGCCCAGTCGTACCCGTGGGGGTTCTTCTTCCCGACGGCGCACTATGCGGTCGCGTGGCTGGTGGCCGGCGCGATACTGCTGCACATCGCGGTGAAGCTACCGGTCGCCCGCGCGGCGCTGAACACACCACTGCGACGCGGAACAGCGGTGCGGGCCACGGCCCCGGGGAGCGACGATCGCGACTCGCTCGAGCGACGCGCGTTCCTGCGTACCTCGGCGGGCGTCGCCGGCCTCGCGGTGCTGGCCACCGCCGGGGTCACCGTGCCGTGGCTCCGTCGGGTGTCGCCGCTGGCGTGGCGTTCCGCCTCCGGGCCGCAGGGCATACCGATCAACCGTACGGCGGCCGCCGCGCACATCGTCGTTCCGCCGGACTGGCGACTGGAGATCGTGTGGCCGGACGGGCGGAACACCCTGTCCCTGGCCGAGTTGGCGGCCCTGCCACAACGCACGGCAGAGCTGCCGATCGCCTGCGTCGAGGGCTGGAGCGCCTCGGCCCACTGGACCGGTGTGCCCGTCGTCGAGCTGCTCCGACGGGCCGGCGCACCGACCGGTCGACCGGTTCGGATCACGTCACTGGAGACCGACGGCCTGTACGCGGCGAGCACACTCCCGGCGGCCCATGCCCGCGATCCGCTGACCCTGCTCGCCCTGCGGATCAACGGCGAGCAACTCTCCCCCGACCACGGCTACCCCTGCCGACTCATCGCCCCGAGCCGGCCGGGAGTCCTCCAGACCAAGTGGGTGGCCCGACTGGAGGTACTGCGGTGAGAGCCGTCCGGCTGCTCCTGCTGGTGGTCGGTGCCGCGGCCACGGGGTACGGCGGTTGGCTGCTGCTCCCCCAACTCGGCACCACCCTGCCGTGGCTGATCGGCGGCCCGGTGCTGCACGACGTCCTGGTGGCACCGCTGGTCGGGCTGGTCGGGCTGGTGCTGGGCCGGCTGCTGACGAACCGGATGCGCCGGGCCTGGATCGTCGCGGGCCTGCTGGCCAGCGCCACGTCGCTGCTGATCGCGGTGCCCCTGCTGTGGCGACCGCCCTCGGCACCTCCGAACCCGGGGCTACCGGACCGCAACTACCCGCTGGGGCTCGCCGTCGGGTTAGTCGTCGTCTGGGCCGTGATCGTGGTCGTGCTGGTCGTGGCCACGGCGGTCGAGCGGCGCACCGACAGTCGGTGAGTCCGCCCCGCGCGTTCTCCACTCGTCGTCCAGGAGGGTTACCCATGTCAGCAGGAGAGATCAGCACGACCGGTCGCGCGCCGGTCGGCGTGATCGGCGGCTCCGGTTTCTACGAGTTTCTCGACGACGTCACCGAGGTCACCGTCGACACACCGTACGGGCCGCCGAGCGACGCGCTGTCCGTCGGCGATCTCGCCGGGCGACCGGTGGTGTTCCTGCCCCGGCACGGACGCCGGCACGCCCTTCCGCCACACCGCATCAACTACCGCGCCAACCTGTGGGCGCTGCGAGCGCTCGGCGTCCGCCAGGTACTCGCACCGGGCGCCGTGGGCGGCCTACGCCCGGAGCTGGGCCCCGGGACCCTCGTCGTACCGGACCAACTGGTCGACCGGACCAGCGGTCGCGAGCAGACCTACCACGACGGGCAGTCCTCCACGGACGGGCGACTTCCCGGGGTCGTCCATGTGCCCTTCGCCGACCCCTACTGTCCGGTGGGACGGGCCACGGTCCTCGACGCCGCCCGGTCCGCGGGCTGGCAACCGGTCGACGGCGGCGCCATGGTCGTCATCCAAGGGCCTCGGTTCTCCACCCGGGCCGAATCGCAGTGGTACGGCCGGATGGGCTGGTCGATCGTCGGCATGACCGGCCACCCCGAAGCGGTGCTGGCACGCGAACTGGCGCTGTGTTACACCGCGTTGTCACTGGTGACCGACCTCGACTCGGGTGTCGAGGTGGGCCACGGCGTGACCCAGCAGGAGGTGTTCACCGTCTTCGCGCAGAACATCGGTCGCCTGCGTCTCCTGCTCGGCGACGCGGTGCAAGCCTTGCCGACGGACCAGGGGGCCTGCCCCTGCGGCCAGGCTCTGGCCGGCACGCCGTCGTAAGGGTTTCGAAATAGTTCGCGACCCGTTCGACGACATCCGCGGCCGTACGCTGCGGGGATGGGAAGACGGGTGCTCCGGTCGCCGGTGGGCCGGGCCGGCCTCGCCGCGACTGTCGTCGTGGCGCTTCTGGCCCTCTACTGGTTCCAGCCGTGGAAGCTGTTCACCGACACCTACGTCGACGAGGCGCTTCCCCGGGTGGCGGCGACACCGGCCACCCCGACCGCGGCCACCCCGACCTCGGCCCCTGCGGCCTCGGCGGCCACACCGGCGGCGACCGAGATCCTGACCGTCGGCGAATTCGTCACCCATGAGCACCGGACGACCGGCAGTGCCGAGGTCCACCGGCTCGCCGACGGCCGCCATCAGCTCGTCCTTCGCAACCTGAACACGTCGAACGGCCCGGACCTGCGGGTGTGGCTGACCGACCAACCGGTGATCCGAGGCACGGCCGGCTGGCGGGTGTTCGACGACGGCGAATGGATCGAGCTGGCGAAACTCAAGGGCAACAAGGGCAACCAGGTGTACGAGCTACCGGCGTCGGTCGATCCACGCGACTTCCGGAGCGTCTCCATCTGGTGCAAGCGATTCGCGGTCTCCTTCGGCGCGGCGGATCTCACGAGCGCCTGACCGGGTCGCAACCTGCCGGACACGGCATTGACATCTTTCACTGTCGGATCTAGCGTCGGGGCGAATCGATTCGACGCCGAGCCGGGTGCTCCGGCACCGTCCGGCGATCGGTCGCGTGGCGTTCGGGCGAACGGTGTGGCCACCATCGATTCGACGACCGACTGGTCCTGCGTGGGCGGCGGGACCAGTGCCGGAAACCTGTGTCGATGAGCCGGCCGGGCCCCGTGGACACGTCGCGCCCGCTGGGGTCGCTCCGCGACCGAACGTGGTCGGCGCGGGTGACCGGCGGTGTCGTGGCGGTGCGCGGGTTGCCGTGGACCCCTTCTCCAATCAGTTCGTGCCGAGTGGCGGGAGCCCCTTCATGACAAGACGTAGATCCATCCTTGGACTTCTTGCGACGACGGCGGCCGTCGTCGTGACCGTGAGCGCGGCGGCACTGGCCGGTGGCCTGAGCACCACCGCCTCGGCCGCGGACATCGGAACGGCCGCGGCGACCGCCGGGTGCGGCAAGGCGCCCACGTTGACCAGTGGTCAACGATCCATCCAGAGCAGTGGTCAGAGCCGCAGCTTCATCCTGAGGATCCCGGACAACTACGACAGGAGCCACCCGTACCGGTTGATCTTCGGATTCCACTGGAACGGCGGCACCGCCAACGACGTCGACGGCGGTGGGGCCGACGGGGCGGCCTGGTCCTACTACGGGCTGCGGCAGCAGGCCAACAACAGCACCATTTTCGTCGCACCCCAGGGCAACGGCAACGGCTGGGCCAACCCCGGCGGTCAGGACGTCACGTTCGTCGACGACATGATCAGGGTGATCGAGGCCGACCTCTGTGTCGACACCACGCAGCGCTTCGCGCTCGGCTTCAGCTACGGCGGCGGTATGAGCTACTCGCTGGCCTGTTCCCGGCCGAGTGTCTTCCGCGCTGTCGCGGTCTACTCGGGCGGTCAGCTCAGCGGGTGCAGCGGCGGTACCCAGCCGGTCGCGTACATGGGAATCCACGGCATCGGGGACCCGGTGCTCAACGTCTCCGCCGGACGGTCCCTGCGGGACACGTTCGTACGGAACAACGGGTGCACCGCCCAGAGCCCACCCGAACCGAGGGCGGGCAGCCTGACCCACATCACCACCACCTACTCCGGCTGCCGATCCGGCTATCCGGTGGTCTGGGCCGCCTTCGACGGCGGTCACACCCCCGGCCCGGTGGACGGCGGCGGGGACAGCGGGGCCAGGACCTGGACCAAGGGCGAGGTGTGGAAATTCTTCACCCAGTTCGGTGGCACCGATCCCACGACGCCACCACCGACCACCCCGCCACCGAGCGGCACGTCGGCCCTGCGCAACACGTCCTCCGGACGCTGCCTGGACGTCAACGGCGCCGCGCAGACGAACGGCGCGGCAGCGATCATCTGGGACTGCCACGGTCAGAGCAACCAGAGCTGGACCTCGACCGCCGCTCAGGAGCTGCGCGTCTTCGGCGGCAAGTGCCTCGACGTCAACGGCGCCGGCACCGCGAACGGCAGCTCGGTGATCATCTGGGACTGCAACGGCCAGTCCAACCAGAAGTGGCGGCTCAACACCGACGGCTCGATCACCGGAGTTGGCTCGGGCCGGTGCCTGGACACCGTCGGCAACGGCACGGCGAACGGCACGCGCATCCAGATCTGGGACTGCACCGGCGCGGCCAACCAACGATGGAGCCGAAGTTGAGCCCGCCGACGCTCCCGGGAGGGCAACGGCAGGCCCGGCTCTCCATCCACACACAAGCCATCCACGCACAAGGAGGCCCAGCTGTGCCACTTCGCAAACTGTCCGCCCCCTGGCTGGGGGCAGCCGTGGCGGTCCTGGTTCTGATCGCCGTCGGCATGTACGTCGTCACGACCGTGGCGCCGGCGGCCGCGGCCACCACTGCCGGCTGCGGCAAGGCGCCCGGACTCAACAGCGGCACCCACACCATCCAGAGCGGCGGGAAGAGCCGCAGCTTCATCCTTCGGCTGCCCGACAGCTACAACAACACCTACGCCCACCGGCTGGCCTTCGGGTACCACTGGCTGGGCGGCACCGCCGGTCAGGTCGCGTCCGGTGGAACCGACGGAGCCGCGTGGGCCTACTACGGCATGCTCTCGCAGGCGAACAACACCACGATCTTCGTCGCCCCGCAGGGCCTCAACAACGGCTGGGGCAACTCCAACGGCGAGGACGTGACCTTCACCGACGACATGATCCGCGTGATCGAGAACGCCCTCTGTGTCGACACGACCCAGCTCTTCTCGGTCGGGTTCAGCTACGGCGGCGCGATGAGCTACTCGTTGGCGTGTTCCCGGCCGACGGTGTTCCGTGCGGTCGCGGCGATCGCGGCCCCGGGGGCGATCAGCGGATGCAGCGGCGGCACCCAGCCCGTGGCGTACCTGGGGATTCACGGCATCAACGACAACATCCCGAGCGGACGGTCGCTGCGCGACAGGTTCGTCCGGAACAACGGTTGCGCCGCGCAGAATCCGCCCGAGCCGGCGGCGGGCAGCCGTACCCACATCACCACCGCCTACTCCTGCCAGCCCGGATATCCGGTGGTCTGGGCCGCGTTCGACGGCGGCCACCAGCAGGGTCCGGTGGACGGTTGCGCCGGTTGTGAGAGCGGCGCGCGAAGCTGGGTCAAGCAGGAGGTGTGGCGGTTCTTCACCCAGTTCGGGTCTGACGTGCCGCCCACCACTCCCCCGCCGTCGACCCCGCCGCCCGGCCAGCAGAACGTGCTGATCGCGGGTGGCCAGTCCGGCCGCTGCATCGACATCTCCAACTCGAGCACGGCCAACGGTGCCCGTGCGCAACTGTGGGACTGCCACGGCGGCACCAACCAGCGCTGGACCCACACCGCCAACCGCACCCTGACCGTCTACGGCAACAAGTGCCTGGACGCCAGCGGGGCGGGCAGCGGCAACGGCACCGCCGTCATCATCTGGGACTGCAACGGCCAGGCCAACCAGCAGTGGAACCTGAACTCCAACGGCACCGTCACCGGCGCCCAATCGGGCCTCTGCCTGGACGCGGTCGGTTCCGGCACGGCCAACGGGACGCTGCTGCACCTCTGGGCCTGTCACGGCGGCGCCAACCAACAGTGGAGCACGCGTACCTAGACAGTGCCGCCAACGAGATTGAGGTGGCGCCGGGTCGCCGGGGGCGCGGCGCCACTCTCAGACCGACGCGAGCCCAGCGGGACGAGCGGCCTGGGCTCAGCTCGTCGCGCGGGTGCGTCGCGCGGCGACGTAGCGGCGGATCTTCTCGGACGTTCCACAGTCGTCCATGCTGCACCAGCGGCGACTGCGGTTCTTGCTCTCGTCGTGGAAGAGGAAGCGACAGCCTCGGCAACCCTTGATCCGGTGCAACGCGCCGGTGGTGAGAAGCTGGACGGCCGCGTGCACCACCGGCCGCAGCGGCCGGGCAAGCGTCTGGTCGTCTCGCCAGGTCCATTCGAACGTGCTTGCTCGATCGAGCCGGGCGTGACCGAGCGCGTCCGCTTCGTCGTCTCGCAGCCGGGCCAGCACGGACCCGCTCGGGCTCTGGCCGGCGGCCACCGCCCGGAACACCTCGTCGAGATCGTCTCGGATGCGCAGCGATCGCGTGAAGGCGGCGTGAGCGCCGTCCGGGTCATCGCGGGACAGCCGGCGTGACACCTCCGCCTCCGGCTCGCTGAGCGCGCCCGCGTACACACCCCAGGCGACCAACTCGGGGTAGCCGGTCAGCACGTCGTCGTCCGGGGACCCGACGGGTGGCCCGGCACGGGTGTTGGTGAAGTCCAGGGCGAGGTTGCCGCCCACCAGTCGCATCCGCGTCACGCCCGCAAGCGTTTCCATCGAAACTCACTTTACCAGTTGACCCGCATCGAAGGACGCCACTAGCATGTTTCCATCATAACCGATTTCACCGGCAACGACGGGAGGTCTGATGAGACGCGGGCGGGCAGTGGGAGCGCTGATCGGCTTGTCGGGCGGGACCTTCCTCTACACCACCGCCGAGGCACTGCCGGTCGGGCTGCTGCTCCCGATGGCGGGAGACCTGGCCGTCTCGCCACCGCAGGTGGGCATGCTCGTCACCGCGTACGGCGCGGTGGTGATGGTCGCCTCGGTCCCGCTGACCGCGCTGGTCCGCCGGGTCCCGCGCCGACGGTTACTGTCGACACTCCTGGCCGGCTTCGTCGTCAGCAACGCCATCACGGTGCTCGCCGACACCTTCGCGCTGCTGCTGGCGGCCAGGATGGTCACCGCGGCGACCCATGCGCTGTTCTGGGCCGTGGTGGTGCCGGCCGCGGCCGAGCTGTTCCGACCCGCACAACGCGGGCGGGTGGTCGCGGTCGTCTTCGCCGGCGGCACCGTCGCGTTGGCCCTGGGGGTGCCCGCCGGCACCTGGCTCGGCGAGCGCGCCGGATGGCGGGCCTCGTTCCTGGCGGTGGCCGGGCTCGGCGCGCTCGTGCTCGTCATGGTGGCCACGCTGTTGCCCTCGACCCGGCCGGACGAGGGACACGCCGCGCGCGGTGCGACGCCCGACGCCCGACGCTTCTGGTTGTTGGTGGCCGTGGCCATCCTGGCGACCGCCGGCGCCATCACGGCCTACACCTATGTCGCTCTTTTCGTCACCGAAGTCAGCGGATTCTCCGCCTCGTCAGTCGGGGCCATCCTGTTGGCACGCGGCATCGCCAGCGTGCTCGGCATCCTCACCATCGGCGCGCTACTGGACCGCAACCCGTGGCTCGCCCTGGTCACGACCGTCGCACTGCAGTCGGCGGCCCTGCTCGGGCTGTACGTCCTCGGTCAACGGCCGTCGGTGGCCGTCGGCCTGATCGCGCTTGCCGGCCTGGCGTTCGCCGCGTTCACCGCGGCGCTCGGCGGCCTCGTCCTGCAGGTGGCGCCCGGCCGCTCCGACCTCGCCGCCGCCACGGTCTCCGCCGCGGTCAACGTGGGCATCACCGCTGGCGCGTTCGTCGGCGGCCTCGCCCTGCCGAGCCACGGTGTGCGCGCCACAGTGCTGATCGGCACGCTGCTCGGCGCCGTGGCGCTGGTGCTGGCTCTCGGCGAACGCACCATCCGGCCCCCGGCCGTCGCGGCGAATCTCGCCGACGCGGTCACCGACGGTGGTCCGCTCGCGCGAGATAACGTCGCAGCTCGGTGACCTCCACGTCGGTGAGGACGGGGGCGAAGTCGAGGTGCTCGCTGGGATGGATGCCCGTACCGGACCCGGCAACCGTGACGAACCAGGCGCCCTCGTGGCCGAACCAGTGCGCCTGTCCAGCGGCGCCGAGGTCCACGACGTCCTCCGCGCTGGCGGAGTCCCCGGTGGAGACGATTCGCACCCACTGCCCGTCGCGCCCGTAGGGCGGCTGCGGGATCACCACGTCTACGCACTCCGCCGCGATTCGGTCCATGGGCACGCCGTACAGGCGAGCCGAACCCTCGCGTGCCACCCCGCGCACCTGCCGGAGGCTGCGGGTGACTCCGACCAGCACCTCCCCCTCCGGGCCTTCGACCAGGACCGCGTAGGAGCGGTCCGGCTCATGGCGGACCCGGGCGCGGACCTGGAGCGGGATGTCTGCCATACCGACGATGATCCCGCATCGGGCAGCTCCCCGGAGACCCGATCGGACCCCGAAATCGCTAGCCGCGCTCGTGTGGTGGCTGCTCCTTCGTCAGGTGGAGCAGCCACCCCTCGGTGGTGCGAATGAGCGCGTATCGCCGGGGGCCGGTACGGCCGTGCAACGTGAAGAGCATTCGTCGGTCGGTGCGGTCGTGCTCCTCCCACGTGCCGATGTCCGCGATCGACTTGTCCGCGTCCTCGTAGGTGAGGTGATCGAGGTGGTGGTCGGGCACGGCGATCGCGAGCCGGTTCTGGCCGGGACTGTCCGGCAGGCCGCGAGGCACTGCCCAGGAGCGCAGCACACCGTCCTCCTCGAGCCGCAGGTCGAAGTGCGGTCGCGGTTTGCGGTGATGGTGCAGGACGAAGGCGGGCGCCACCCTTGCCATTGTCGACGCCCGCCGGCCCGACCGCCCGCCAATGCCGACGGCCGGGGTGCCGGCCAGCGGCGACACGGACGTCGACCTGCCGTCACCCTGCCGTTCACGGGCGTCGGGCAGTTGGGCAGTTGCCCGACGGTCGGCCTAACTCTGCGAGGGTCCGTCACCGGCGGTGGCCGCCCGCAGTTCCTTGAGCACGAACGTGGCAGCCCTCTCGACGGCGCGGATCCCCTCCTGCTGGTTCGCGTGATGGTCGGAGAGCACGGCGATCAGCCAGTCATGACCGGGCTCGACGACCCGTCCGATGCTGTTGACCAGCCAGCGACCTCCGTCGGCATCGACGGTGTCCCAGCCGTTCTTGACGTAGACGGAACTGTTGGCCGGCACCCGCGCGGCGGTGACTCCCCATCGTTGCTCGGGGATGACCTTCTTCATCAGGCCCATGATGAAGGTGCGGTCCTGCGGGGTCAGCGGTCCCGTCGGTGAGGTCAGCGCCGACAGCAGACGGAGCTGGTCGGCGGCCGTGGTCGTGGTGAGTCCCCAGTGCGAGTTCGCCGTGGTCTCCCGCAGACCGAGCGTACGGTTCGCGGCGGTGAGGCCGCGGAAGCCCTGGATCTTCTGCCACAGGGCCACCGCGGCATCGTTGTCACTGGAGACGATCATGGCCTCGGCCAACCGCCGGGTCTCCGAACCCAGGGCCTTGCCCGGCGGTTGCTGACGCAGCAGCAGCGCCGCGAGGATGTTGACCTTGACGATGCTGGCGGTCTCGAACCGTCTGCTGCCGACCGCCACCGCAGCCGCTCCCTGCCGGTCCAGCGCCGCCACCGCCAGGTGGCCGTCGTACCGTTGCAGGTATGCCTTGATGCGCGTTCTCGCCTGGTCGATCCGGTCGACGGCCGGCGTCGTGGGGATCGGACTGGCCGGGGAAGGGCTGGGCGCCGGGCCGGTTTCGTCGTGGTCACCGCCACGCGTGGCACCGAGGGCGGCCGTCGCGACGCCGGCGAGCGACACGGTGACCGCGGAGATGATCCAGCGGCGGGGCAGCCGCCGATCTGCACGCTCAGCCAAGACGGGCCACCACCCTCGCCGCGACCGAGTCCACCGCGGCCTGGCTGCCCGGGTCGGGCAGGCTGACCGTCGAGACCGTCTCGCCTCGCCTCACCAGCACGAAGTACGTGACGGTGGGCGGACTGCCGGGATGCGCGATGCGACCTCGAATGAGCATGCCGGCGCCCCTGAGGTAATGCGGATCGACGACGTCGAACGAGACCTGCGACCCGAGGACCAGGTAGCTCGCGCACCGCAGCAGGACGCGGCGGACGTCTTCGACATTCCGCTCGGCCCACCCGGGCTCGTACGTCTCCACGACGTGGTGAGCGGACGACGAGCCGTCAGACGGCCGGTAGTAACGCTGCACGGCGGCGCGTCGATGCGACTTCGCCGTGTAGTCGCCGCTCTGATAGCGGGGGCAACTTCGCTGCTCCCACGGCCACGGCGGCAGACCGGTTCGGGCGTCGTCCTCACGCCAGGCCGAACCCAGATCACCCGCCCCCAGCAGGACGCTCGCATCGCCGCGTTCCGCGTCCGCGTGTGACTCGTCGGCGACGACGCCCGGCTCCCCCCGATGACACCCGGCGGTGAACACCACCAACGCCGACAGGACCGCCGACGCGACGGCGACCGAGCCTCGACCGCTGCCGCGCATCCGGCCCCGGCGCGTCCTGCCGCTCGACACGTACACCATGGACCTCCCCAACCACAGATATCTGCCACCGCAGGCCGCGCTCGAGGCGACGCGTGGTGGCACGTTCCTTGCCGCCCGCACCACGGGCGCGGCAACGGCCGCTCGGCGGCCCGACACCACCGAAATCCGCGGCGCCCGGTCGCGGCCCGGACCGGTCAATGGCGTTCCTCGGCGAACAACTCGGAACGGGTCTCGCCGAGCAACTCGCGCAAACGGTTGAGGGAGCGCATGCTCTGGCTCTTGACGACCGCGGTCGAGACACCCACAACCTCGGCGACCGCCTCCACACTCAGGTCGTCCCAGTAGCGCAGGACGATGATCGCCCGGTCCCGCAACGGTAGGGTGGCCACCGCGTCCAGCAACGTCATGCGCAGCTCCGCCGGATGTTCCTCGCCCCGATCCGGCGGCGCCGACATCGCCAACTCCCGGCTGGAGCGACGCCGCTGATGATCGAGCAAGCAGCGCAGCAGTATCTTGCGGGCGTACGCGTGCGGGTCGTCGGCCCGGCGGACCCGCCTCCAGTTGGCGTACACCTTGGCCAACGTCGTCTGGGTGAGGTCCTGGGCGAGATGCCAGTCGCGGCACATCAGGAACGCGGCGTCACGCAGACGGCCAGCGACCGCCTCGGCGAACTGCACGAAGTCTTCGTCAGCCATTGATCTCGGCCAGCGTCGAGAACCTCTTGTTACCGGCGACGACGAACTCGGCCGGCACCTTCGTCCCCCAGATCGGGTTGGCGGCGATCTCGGTCGCCTCTCGCACGGTGAGGACGGGCCGGGCCGGCGACTGTCCCTTGCCCTCCCAGGCCAGGCAGGTGGCGATCATCAAATCGATCTGGACGCCACCGCCATGGTGCACGGTGACGATCTTGTTCTGTACGCAGTTGTCGGGTACCTCGGTCAGCTCCACCGTCCCCGGGGCCGGCTCGCCGCCCAGGTCGTCCTGGTAGATGGCGAGCCGGAGCATGCCCGGTCCAGCGCCTCGATCCAGGTAGAGCTGGATGTACGGCATGCCGGCGCCCGCCCCGCCGCTCCGCAGACTCGCGTAACCGCTGGTCTTCCCGCTGGGCAACAGCCGGGTCAGCAGTTCCAGGGCAGCCTGCGGTGTGGTGGTCAGCAGCTCGCCGCCCGGCCCCGCCCCGATCCTCACCCTCTCGATCACCGTGGCCGAGGGGGTCGGCGACACCAACCCGGCGGGCCCTCCTTCCCTCCCCCCGTCGGCGCCCTTTCCGGACCCGCCCGGTGCCGCATCGGGTGACTCGGCCGGGGGCGGCGTGACGGTGCCGACCGGCCCACCCGACGAACCCAGGTTCAGCCCGCCGCGCTGACCGGCGTCCTCAGCACCGACGCCGAGCGGCCCGGCGGCCAGGCCGATCACGAGCAGCATCGCCAACGCCGATCCGCCGGCGCCGAACTGCGCCAGGCGGCGCCGGCGGCGCAGTCGCCGGCCCCGCACCACCGACTGCTGGATCAGATCACCCAACGGCGGGGCGGGGTGGCGGGCCAAATCGTCCCGGAAACGCTCACGGACGTCACCCATGTCCCGTGTCCCTTCCCTCGGCTGACCGCCGCCGTGGCGATCCGTCACCTCCCTGACGGGCTGGGCCACCGATTTGGTTACCGACTTCGGCGCGAATTTTCCGCCCGGGCCATTCGGTTGACTCGACGCTTCCGGTCTGTGTGCGGCCGCCTTCACAGCGTCGCGGTCGATACGGGTCACAACCCGTACAGCATCCTAGGAGGTTAGGTTGTCCGGGCTTCCCGCTGCGCGGCGCGCGCCCTGGCGTCGGCAGCGCCGTCGGCGACGAGACCCGGAGCTTGAATGGCGGATCCACGCCGGGAGTCCCACCAGACCTCCGCACCCGACTTCCCGGAATCTGTAAACAACCCTTGATATTAAACTTCACGGCCGTCAATATGTGGAGGTCGCGGGTCGTCCAAGCCTGGGGAGTGAGCCATGAGAAGCCGTCGGATCTTCGCAGTGCTGGCCGGGGCGGCGATGACCGTCACGGCCGCCGTCGCCTTCGTTCCCAGCAGCCTGGCGGCCGTGTCGTCGGCCAACGCCGTGCCGATGGTCGCCTGCACCGCTCCGGGCTGGGCCGAGGGCGCCACCTACCAGGCGGGCGCCCAGGTCACCTACGCCGGCCGGCTCTACCAGGCCCTGGTCACCCACACCGCGCACCCCGGCGCCGGCTGGAACCCCGCCGCGACCCCGTCGTTGTGGCGTGACCTCGGCGCGTGCTCGGGAAGTACGCCGCCGCCCACCACGCCACCACCGACGACCCCGCCACCGACGACCCCGCCGCCCACCACACCGCCACCGACCACACCTCCCCCCACCACGCCACCACCGACCGGGGGCACCTGCGCGGTGAAGTCGCGGCCCACCGGCAAGGTCTTGCAGGGCTACTGGGAGAACTGGGACGGCGCCTCCAACGGCGTGCACCCCGGCCTCGGCTGGATCCCGATCACCGACAGCCGACTCAACCAGCACGGCTACAACGTGATCAACGCGGCGTTCCCGGTGATCCGCTCGGACGGCACGGTCCTCTGGGAGAACGGCATGGACGCTGGCGTGAAGGTCGCCACTCCGGCCGAGATGTGCCAGGCCAAGGCTGCCGGCGCCACCATCCTGATGTCGATCGGCGGAGCCGCCGCGGGCATCGACCTCAGCTCCTCCGCGGTCGCCGACCGGTTCATCGCCACCATCGTGCCGATCCTGACGGCCTACCATTTTGACGGCATCGACATCGACATCGAGACCGGCCTCACCGGCAGCGGCAACATCAACACCCTGTCGACGTCGCAGGCCAACCTGATCCGGATCATTGACGGCGTGCTGGCCCGGATGCCGTCGAACTTCGGCCTGACGATGGCGCCGGAGACGGCCTACGTCACCGGCGGCAGTGTGGTCTACGGCTCGATCTGGGGTTCGTACCTGCCGATCATCAAGAAGTACGTGGACAACGGCCGGCTGTGGTGGCTGAACATGCAGTACTACAACGGCAGCATGTACGGCTGCGCCGGCGACTCGTACCCGGCGGGCACGGTGCAGGGCTTCACGGTGCAGACGCAGTGCCTGAACAACGGCCTGACCATCCAGGGCACCACCATCCGCGTGCCGTACGACAAGCAGGTCCCCGGCCTGCCCGCGCAGACCGGGGCGGGCGGTGGCTACATGTCGACCTCGTTGGTCACGCAGGCATGGAACTCGGTGCCCGGCCTCAAGGGCCTGATGACCTGGTCGGCGAACTGGGACGGGTCGAAGGGATGGACGTTCGGCGACAACGTGAAGCGCCTACAGGGCCGCTGACGGGGCGGCGCCGGGCCACCGTCAGCCGGCCTCCCGGCGACGTGGGCCCGGCGGCGTCACGCCGCGAAGCGTACGACAGCCGGACCGCCCAGTTGACCGAATGCCCCACGAGGAAGCGAAAGGGGGTTTTAGGGTTCAACTATGACCTACCTCGGAAGTGGCGATCCGTCGCGGCGGCGGACCGACTACAACCCTTCCTGGATCAACGAACTGGCCGAGGACGTGACGATGGAGGGCGCGGTGCTCAACGGCACCGTGCGAGGCGCCGACGCCGTGCTGACACTGCTGTCCCACGCCCGGACGCTCTACGAATACCAGGAGTTCGTCTTCACCGGCGAGTACGACACCAACGGCTACATCGAGGACTACTCCTCGCGGATACAGGGTCAGCCCATCGCCAACATCGCCGTGCTCTACCGCAATGACCAGGGCAAGGTCCAGCACCTGGTCATGAACCACCGGCCGCTACCGGCGGTGCTGCTCTTCTCCCGGCTCATGGGTGAGCATTTCAAGGGAACTCCCTACGCCGACTACTTCGCCACCGCTGACGGGAATTGAGGATTCGTCATGCCCGGCGACACCACACTGCGCTTCGACGTACTCGTCTCCGACCTCGCGCCGGTGCAGGGTCCCGCCATGCCGAACGGTGGACGACCGTACTGGTCCCCGCTGGCCCACACGCTGATCCACGGCGCCCGTGAAGCCGCCATCGTGGATCCACCGATCACCGTGGCGCAAACGGATGCCCTGGCCGACTGGATCGAGTCCTTCGACAAGCGGCTCAGCTACATCTACATCACTCACTGGCACGCCGACCACTGGCTCGGCACTGGGCGACTGGTGCGGCGATTCCCCGGTGTCATGGCGTACGCCAGCCCCCGGACGGTCGAGCGGATCATGCGCAGCACGCCTGACGGCGTGCCGGGGGCACCCTGGCCCAGCCTGTTCCCGGGCCAGCTCGGCGACTTCCCGATCGAGACCCCCATCGTTGCGGTGCCGTCCGACGGCTTCACCGTCGATGGCCAGCAACTCGTCAGCGTCGAGGCCGGACACAGCGACACCGACGACTCGACGGTCCTGCACGTGCCGTCGATCGGGCTGGTGGCCGCCGGCGACGTCGTCTACAACAACGTGCACCAGTATCTCGCCGAATCACCCGACGGCACGTTGGATGGCTGGCGGGCAGCCCTCGACACCGTCGCGGCACTCGATCCCGCGCACGTCGTCGCCGGGCACCGGGACCCGACCCGGGACGACGACGTCGCGAACATCGGTCGGACGCGGGAGTATCTCGACGTCGCAGCCGAACTGCTCGCCGGCGGCCCGTCCCGCGAGGAGTGGTTCTTCACATTGATCGAACGCTACCCGGACCGCATCAACCCCTACACCGTCTGGCTGTCGGCCCAGCGGCTGCTGCCGGCCGGCTGACGCGCCGACGCCGGCCCCTCGGCGGCGTCGACGGTCCAGGGACAGGCGTTCGCGTTCGTGGAAGGCCACGTCCAGGTCGCCGGCCCTCGGCCGCGGTGCGCCAGTCGATGACGACCGGGCCGCGTGAGGTCAGCATGTTCTGCGAGTGCAGGCTGCGGTCCCGTCGGCATAGACCGCCGGGACCGGGTAGCCGGCGGCGGCGTCCCTGCGGTGATCCCGGCGGAACGCCTCAGCCGAGCAGCGCGGCCACCGCCTCGGCGTCCAACACCACCGCCGGCACCGCCCCGGCCGCCACCGAAGGACGGAGATCACGTCGGGGTGAAGCCGCAGCCGGGGCGTCGAGGTCGCCGAGACGTGAGCCCACGGTTAGAGCGCCCATTCCCCTGCGGCCAGTTCGAATTCACCACGTCGGCCTAGCGTGCCATCGGATCACGACCGAGCAGGTCCTGCTCGTCCCGACGAAATGAGGATCGATGGCAGTAAGCAAGCGGGTGGGCCTGGGCGCCGCGGTGGTCGCCCTGACCCTGACCCTGCCCGGTGCCGCTTCCGCGGCCGGGCGGAGCACGTCAGACCAGGCCGGGCGGAGCACGTCACACCGGGCCGAGTTGCTGTCGTTCGCCGCGTTGCCGGCGATGAGCTTCGTTCCCGGCAGCGAACCGTCGGGCTCGTCGCTCGGCACCGCGCCCATCAACGGGATCATCCCGCCGTTCGCCGACCAACCGATTCAGGGTTTCAGCGGCGTCCTGCGCAACTCCGACGGCACCTTCGACGTGTTGTCCGACAACGGCTTCGGCAACAAGGCCAACAGCGCCGACTTCGTGCTGCGGGTGCAGCGGATCGCGCCCGACTTCGCCAGTGGCGCCGTGGACGTGGTCGGTGGCATCAACCTGACCGACCCGAACGGCAAGGTGCCATTCCCGCTCACTCGTGCCGACCGCGTGCTCACCGGGGCCGATTTCGACGTCGAGTCGATCACCCGGACGGCGGACGGCACGTACTGGATCGGTGACGAGTTCGGCCCGTACCTGCTGCACTTCGACCGCGCGGGTCGCCTCCTACAGGCGCCGGTGCCGCTGCCGGGCGTGTTCGCCCCGGAGAACCCCGGCCGCGGTGCGACCCCGGCCAACCTCGCCAGCAGCAAGGGCTTCGAGGGCATGGCCCAGTCGCCGGACGGTCGTACGCTCTACCCGCTGCTCGAAGGCACGGTCGCCGGTGATCCGGCGGGCACTCTTCGGCTCAACGAGTTCGACACCAGGACCAACGCCTACACCGGCCGGCGCTGGGCCTACGCGCTCGACTCGCCCGCGCACGCGATCGGTGACGCCATCATGGTCGACCGCGACCGCTTCCTGATCATCGAGCGGGACAACGGCCAGGGTGAGACGGCGAAGGTCAAGAAGATCTATCTCGCCGACAAGCGTGATCGGAACCGCGACGGCCTGCTCGACAAGACGCTGGTCGCGGACCTGATGGACATCGCGAACCCACGGCACGTCGGCGGCTTCGGCGAGACGTTCACGTTCCCGTTCCAGACGATCGAGGACGTGGTGATCCTCGACGACCGCACGCTCGCCGTCCTCAACGACAACAACTTCCCGTCGTCGACCGGCCGCACGCCCGGACAGGCGGACAACAACGAGTTCATCGTGATCAAACTCGACCGCCGCCTGGACGCGGACAAGCGCATCCTCGGTCGCTACTGACCCGGTGTCAGGGGTGGGCGGCCCGACGGGCTGTCCACCCCGTGCCGGGGCTGGAAGGACCCGTTCACGCACCGTGGCGAGGCGTCGGTGCGAGCAGCCGCAGGGGCGCGACGTCGGCCAGCGGTTTGGCATCGGGGCTGGGTACGGTGCGCGGCAGCAGCGCGGCGAGACCGGCGCGGGTGGCCAGCACGATCAGCCGGTCGGTGCGGACCAGTGGCCGACGTTCCGGCAACGACCAGATGGTCTGTCCCGCCCGTCCGGTCCGCACCGCGATCACCCACACCGCGCCCGGCTGGTTGACGTCTCGGCAGTACCGGCCCTCGATCTCGGACCCGGCGCCGACCGGGAACTCGGCCACCAGCAGGACCCGGCGGCCGACCGAGATGGTGTCGATGACCTGCTGACCCATCATGGCGGCCGCGAACGCCGGCGCAGCCAGGGATGAGACGCTGCGTGACTCGTCGATGCCCAGGATGCGCTGCGTGCGTTGCGCGAAGCCGTCGTCGAAGAGCCGTAACACCATCCGCAACGGCGGCCTGGTCGCTGCCGAGCGGGCGCGTTCCGCCTCGTGCGCGGAACGCCCGGACAGGGCTGTCTCCAGGTTGGTGACGTCGTCGTCGGTCAACGCCACCACTGCTCGGCAGGTGTGCACGGACGCGGCTCGCAGTGTCTCGGGGCGGGTCGCGTCGCCGACAATCACCGGCAGACCCAGCTCACGGGCGACACCGATGCCGCGCGCCGACTCGGCGCGGTCGACGGCGACCACGGAGATGCCGAGGGAGTGCAGTTCCTCAAGCACCCGGGTGCCGATGTTGCCCAGCCCCACCAGTACGACGTGGTTGTCGATCGGCTCGGTCATGCCGCCGGCGGCGACCGCCAGCCGGGCGCGCACCAGCGAGTCCACCACCAGGGCGGTGACCGTGGGCAGCAGCGCCACCCCGGTGGTCACCAGCACCACCGCGGTCACCTTTTCGGTGAGCGGTGCGGCGGAGTCGGCCTCGGCGCCTCCCATCGCCGTCAGCAGCGTCAGGTAGAACGCCTCCGCGAGGTTCACACCGCGGGTGTACGCCAGCAGGACGCTGGCCGCGGCGAGTAACGCGGCCGTGCCGGCCAACGCCAGTCGCAGATTGCGGCTGAACACCAACCCGAGGGCCCGAAGCAGCCGTGGCCGTCGGCGCGGCGGGTCCATCCGGCGCCGTCCGTAGGCGCGCACGAGCACCAGGTCCGCCGAATCCTGGTCCGCTGGAAGGACGACCGGCTCCGAGCCGGTCGTGTCGGCCAGACCGCAGACGACATCCACCCCGGCCGGGTCAACGGCGCTGCGCATCGCGGTACGCAGCAGCTCATCGTCGGGCAGTCGCAGGTACGTCGGCGTGGCGTCCCCGAGCGTGGCCGCGACGAACGCCGGTGCGGCGATCTCGGATCCGGAGAGTACGGCGCAGTCACCGAGCATCGACGCCACGCCCTCGCCGAGCACCGGGTTGAACAGTCTGACCACCAGCCGGACGTCCGGCGCAAGTTCCCTGGTGATCATGGCGGCGTCCACGTTGGTCACGTCGTCGACACCGACGAACGCCACGGCCGCGGCGTCGCGGACCCCGGCCTGATCGAGCACCTCCCCGGTCAGGCGCCGCGCGGTGATGATCTCCGGCGGTCTCTCCGCGACCGTGAAGTCCGACGCGAGGTCGGCGGAGTCGGGTACGTGGTGCCCGCTCGTCGACGGTAGGACCACGGTGACCGGAACGCCGTAGCGGTCCGTCAGCTCGGTGACCAGACGACGAGCCACCGCGCCGTCCCCGCAGACCACGAACCGCTGCCGTGCCGGCTCCGCGGTGCGGCTTCCTGTGGTGTCTCCGGACACAGCCGAATGGTAGACCGTCGTGGCACGCGGACCGGTCGCCCAATCTCAGGCGGTACGGCGGCGGCGGGCGAGCGCGACCCCGCCGAGCAGCGCGGCGGTCAGCCCGAGCACGAGGGCCGCGTAGCCACCGACGATGCCGTTGCCGGTTCCCGGCCCTCCGTCGGCGGTGACCACCACCAGCGTGCCGGCGACGATCCCGATGCCTCCCGCCGCGAGGGCCACCGCTGCCTGCCACCTCGGATGGCGGTCGGTGGGGCGGGCCAGTGCCAGAGCGCCGATGAGCGCGCCAACCAGCGCCACGAAGGCGGCGACGCTGGCCACGACACGATCACCGGTCAGGGTGTACGCGTCGACGGTGGACGCGGCGAGCAGCTCACTGATGGGCATGAAGGTCTCCTTCGTCTTCTCTGTCGGATGCCGCTGATCCTGTCCGTTCGCCGACCGCGTGACGTCGTGCGGACGTGGACATTCACGCTGCCGCCGGTGCGGCAGCCGACTGCTGCGGGTGTGGGTGGCGAGGCCCGGCGGTACCGCGTACGCGGTAGGGGCTGGACCGTCGCCAGCACGACTCGCCGGGAGCCGACCGCGGGCTATGGTGCGCGCATGAGCAGCGCACGGATCGGCGTCCGGGACTGGTCGATCGCGCTCGGTGTGGCGGCGGTTCTGCTGCTCACCGGACTGTCGGGTGACCACGCGACCACCGGAGCCGATCCGCTCGGCTTCGCGTTGCTCGGGGTGGGCGGCCTGGCACTGGCCGCGCGGCGACGCGTTCCGGTCGTCGTGCTGCTGGTCACCGGTGTGTGCGCCCTGGGCTACCAGGCCGTGGGTTTCGACGTGTTCGCGGTCGCCTATCTGGTCGCCGTGTACGCGGCGATGCGGGCCGGACACCGTACCGCCACCGCCGTGACGAGCGTGGTGATGTTGGCGGCCCTACCCGTGGCGGCGATAGCCTCGGGCCTGCCCGTGGGCGAGGCGTTCGCCCAGGCCAGGGGTGTTCTCGAACTGGCCTGGCTGATCGCCGCCGGCGCGGCCGGTGAGGCGCTGCGCCAAGCCGAGCGTCGGGCCGACGAGGCCGAGCGCACCCGCGAGGAGAGCGCGCTGCGCCGCGCCGACGAGGAACGGCTGCACATCGCGCGGGAGCTGCACGACTCGCTCACCCACCAGATCTCGGTGATCAAGGTGCAGGCCGAGGCCGCCGTGCACCTGGCCCGCAAGCGTGGCGAGCCGGTGCCGCAGGCGCTTCTGGCGATCCTCGACGCCGGTCGCGAGGCGTCCCGCGAGCTGCGCGTCACCCTGGAGGCGCTCCGGGACGACGGCAGCGCGACGGCGAGCGGTCTCGACCAGGTCGCGGAGCTGGTGCGGCGGGCACGGGTGAACGGCCTCGACGCGACGTTGACGATCGAGGGGCACCGGATGGGGCTGCCGGCCGCGGTGGAGCGGACCGCGTACCGGATCGTGCAGGAGTCGCTGACCAACGTCACCCGACATGCCGGGGCCGCCTCGGCCTCGGTCCGGGTCGAGTACCGTCCCGACGCGATCATCGTCCAGATCGAAGACGATGGCACGGCCCGGCCGGCGTCCGCGGCGGAGCCCGGTGTCGGGCTGCTCGGCATGCGTGAACGGGTGGGCGCCCTCGGCGGACGACTGAGCGCCGAGGCTCGCAGTGAGGGCGGTTTCACCGTGCATGCCGAGCTTCCGGTGCCTGGTGCGTCGTGATCCGTGTCCTGCTGGTCGACGACCAGCCGCTGATCCGCAGCGGGTTCCGCGCGCTGCTCGACGCCGAGGACGACATCGTGGTGGTGGCCGAGGCCGCCGACGGCCGCGACGCGGTGGCGCTCGCCCAGCGGCACCTGCCCGATGTCGCGCTCGTCGACGTCCAGATGCCCGTCGTCAACGGTATCGAGACGACCCGACGCATCGCCGCCGACCCGGCCCTGGCGGGGGTACACGTGGTCATCCTGACCAACTACGGACTGGACGAGTACGTCTTCGACGCCCTGCGGGCCGGCGCGGCCGGGTTCCTGGTCAAGGACATTCTGCCGGAGGACTTCCTGCACTCCGTCCGGGTGGCCGCACGCGGTGACGCGCTGCTCGCACCAGCGATCACGCGCAGGCTCATCGCCCGGTACGTGGCCCAGCCACCGCCGCGCTTCGACACCGGTGCGCTGGCGCAGCTGACCGTCCGTGAACGCGAGGCCGTCGCTCTGGTCGCGCAGGGCCTGTCCAACGGCGAGATCGCCGAACGGATGGTGATCAGCGCGGTGACCGCCAAGACCCACGTCAACCGCGCGATGGCGAAGCTGCACGTCCGTGACCGCGCGCAACTCGTCGTGCTGGCCTATGAGGCCGGTGTGGTGATCGCCGGTGACCGGTGACGGTTGTTGGTCTCCCCCGGCTCACGAAGGCTCAGTGTCCGGCCTCGGTGGCCCCGCCATCGGGTCGCAGCATGCGTTGGTGCAGGCGCGCCGCCTCCTCCTGGTCGGTGAGCTGACGTAGTGCGAGCCAGGCGGCCCCGATCGCCGGGTCCCGGGCGGTCGCCGCCGGGCCGGCAAGGGTGGCCAGGACTGCCGTTCGCACGGGCGTGGTGTTGGTCAGGAGGCTGCCGGCGAGCACGACGGGGCCGTCCGGTGGGCCCAACTCGCCGAGCGTGGCGACCAGTCGGGCGGCGGCCTCGGTGGTCAGCCGTTCGGCGAGGGCATCGCCGGCCGTGGCGTACGCGCACACCAGGGGTGCCAGCGCGGCGAAGGCCGCCGGTTGCTGGCGGCCGGCCCAGTGCACGAGTTCGTCGCAGCTGGTCACGCCCGCCTGCGCCGCGATGGCGGCGGCCAGTTCGCCGTGCGCGGTGGGTCCCGACCAGGCCCGCGCGACCGACCGGACCGCCTGTAGACCGAGCCACAGGCCGGAGCCCTCGTCGCCGAGCAGCCAGCCCAGGCCGTCGGCGGTGCGACGGACGCGCCAGTCGTCGATCCGGGCGGCGACCGCGCCGGTGCCGGCGATGAGCACTGCTCCCGAGGGCGCCGGTGTGCCCGCCGCGAAGGCCGTCACGGCGTCGCCGACCATGGTCACCGGGCAGGTCAGACCCCGTTGGGCCCACTCGTGCCCGAAGGCCGCCGTGATCTCCGGGTCCGCCATGACGCCCGCGCCGGCGATGCCCGCGACGCCGCTGCGCACCGACGCGGGGTCGTGCGCGGCCAGGGCGTCGCGCACCGCCGTCCCGATGGACCGGGCGGCGGCCCGCCCCGCCACCGTCGGGTTTCCCGGGCCGGCTGATCCGCGGCCCACCACGGTGCCGTCCCGGGTCGCCACGACCGCCCGGGACGCCGTGCCACCGGCGTCAACACCCAGTACGAGCACCATGCCGCAGATCGAAGCATAGAAAGTTGTTGTTGACTAGGCGGCGATGTGGTCGTAATTTTCATCTTCATAGCTACTCGATGAAAAGGACGATCACTGGTGACGGGTGAGAGTGGCGGGCTGCTGGTGCGGCTCCGCATGGAAGGGCCGACCATGCCGGAGGCCCTGGCGAAGATCGCCGAGGCGATCCTCGACGATCCGGAGACTGCGGCGCACGCCAGCATCGTCGACCTGGCCGAACGATCGGGGACCTCCACCGCGACGGTCACCCGCTTCAGCCGGGCCCTCGGCTTCAAGGGGTACGCCAACCTGCGCGTGGCGGTGGCGACCGAGACCGGTCGCGCCGAGCAGGCACGCTGGGAGACCGACATCTCCGGGGACATCGCGCCGGAGGACCCGATCGTCAGCGTCCTCGACGTGATCACGGCGGCGGACACCCGGGCCATCCAGGCGACCGCGTCCGGCCTGGACACGGCCGCGATCGAACGGGTGGCGGCCGCGATCGCCGCCGCCGGTCGAGTGGAGATCTTCGGGCTGGGCAGCAGCGGCACCGCGGGCAGTGAGATGGCCTTTCGACTTGAGCGCATCCGCATCCCGGTGCGGTACCGCGCCGACACGCACACCGCCCTCACCAACGCCGCGCTCCTCGGGCCCGGCGACGTCGCGATCAGCCTGTCGCACTCCGGTCGCACCCGGGAGGCGATCGAAATGCTCGCCGAGGCCGCCGATCACGGCGCCCTGACCGTGGCGGTCACTTCGTACGCCCGCTCACCACTGGCCGAGGTCGCCGACGTCGTCTTCACCACCTCGGTGCACGAGACCACGTTCCGGCTCGCGGCCCTCTCCGCGCTGCACTCGCAGCTGCTGATCCTCGACCTGATCTACGTCGCCGTCGCCCAGCGCACCTACGAGCGGACCGCCGAAGCTCTCGAACTCACCGTGCGGGCCGTCGACGCACACCGGATGCCGGACACCAACGCGAACCGTAAGCGAGCACGGAAGGAAAAGCCGCTGTGACGATCACAAGCGCGGACTATGTCGAGGTCATCACCAGGGCCATCGAACGCGTCGGCACCACCCAGGGCGACCGGGTGGCACAGGCCGCCGATCTGCTGACCGCGACGCTGCAGGCCGGCGGGGTGATCCAGGCGTTCGGCTGCGGACACTCCGAGGCACTCGCCATGGAGATCGCCGGGCGGGCGGGCGGTCTCGTGCCCACCAACAGGATCGCCCTACGCGACATCGTCCTGTACGGCGGCGAGCCCACCAGCGTCCTCAGCGACCCGCAACTCGAACGCACGCCCGACGTCGCGCACCGCCTCTACGCACTCGCCCCGATCAAGCCCGACGACGCGTTCGTCATCGCCTCGAACTCCGGCGTCAACGGCGCCGTGGTGGAGATGGCGCACCTGGTGAAGCAGCGCGGACACGCGCTTATCGCGATCACCTCGGTCGAGCACTCCGCCCGGGTCGAGTCGCGGCACGACAGCGGGCTCAAGCTCGCCGACCTCGCCGACATCGTGCTCGACAACGGCGCTCCGTACGGCGACGCGTCCCTCGACTACGGCGGCGGCGCGGTCGGGGCGGTCTCGTCGATCACCGCGGCCCTGCTGGCCCAGCAGATCGTCACCGAGGTGGTGGCACGGCTGCTGGCGCTCAATGTCACCCCGCCGGTCTATCTGTCCGACAACGTGCCGGGCGGGCGGGAGCACAACAAACTCATCGAAGCGCGGTACGCCGGGCGCATCCGGCGTACCGCATAGGGAAAAGGCCCAGCTGATGAACCGTTCACCCCTGTCCGGACCGTACCCCACCAGACGAACCGTGCTGCGCGCGGCGGCGACCACCGCTGTCACCCTGCCCCTGCTGAGCGCCTGCGTGACCGGCGGCAGCGACGACGAGGACCCGGCCGCCGGCAACACCGGCACCAAGAGCGCCGACAACCCACTGGGCGTCAGGGCGGACGCGCCGCTCGAGGTCGTGATCTTCAAGGGCGGGTACGGCGACGAGTACGCCAAGCGCGCCGAGGCGCTCTACACCCAGAGGTACGCGGGCGCGAAGATCGACCATCAGGGCATCCAGAAGATCGGCGAGGCGTTGCAGCCTCGATTCGTCGCGAACACCCCGCCCGACGTCGTGGACAACACCGGCGCCAGCCGCCTCGACATCGCCACGCTGGTCAGCGCCAAGCAGGTCAGCGATCTCAGCCAGTTGCTCGACGCGCCCGCCTACGACGACCCGGGCAGGACGGTGCGCGAGACGCTGCTGCCCGGCGTGGTCGACGACGGGACGTTCGACACGCTGCCGCTGACGCTCAACTTCACCTACACCGTCTGGGGTCTCTGGTATTCCAGGCCGCTCTTCGCCGCGAAGGGCTGGACCTTCCCGACGACCTGGGACGACATGCTCGCGCTCTGCGCGACCATCAAGGCGGCCGGCATCGCGCCCTGGACGTACCAGGGCAAGTACCCGGAGTACATCAACGACCCGCTGCTCAGCATGGCCGCCAAGACCGGCGGAACGGCGATGATCAAGGCGGTGGACAACCTCGAACCGAACGCGTGGAAGGCGCCGGGGCTGATCGGCGCGGCCGAGGCCTTCGCCGAACTGGCCGGCAAGGGCTACCTCATGCCCGGCTCGGAGGCGCTGTCCCACACCGAGGCGCAGGCCGCCTGGTCGCAGGGGAAGGCCGCGTTCATCCCCTGCGGGTCCTGGCTGGAGAGCGAACAGAAGGGCATCACGCCGGCGAACTTCGACATGGTGATGGGTCCGGTGCCGTCACGCACGACGGCGGACGCCCTGAGGCAGACGGCGGTGCAGGCGGCGAGCAGCGAGTCGTTCCTGGTGCCGGCGAAGGCCAAGAACCCCGCCGGCGGTATGGAGTACCTACGGATCCTGTTCTCCAAGCAGTCGGCGAAGGCATTCGCCGAGACCGCGGGAACCCTGCCCGCCGTGGCCGGGGCCACCGACGGCCTCACGCTGAGCAGCGGCCTCGGCTCGGTGCGCGACGCGGTCCGGGCGGCCGGCACCGAGACGTTCACCTACCGCTTCCGCACCTGGTACGCGCCGCTGGCCAAGGCTGTCGACGACGCCACCGGCGAGCTGGTGAACAGGCGGCTCACCGCCAGGCAGTGGTCGGACCGGATCCAGAAGGCGGCCGACGGGCTGGCCAAGGACTCCACGGTGAAGAAGTACACCCGCTGATGAGACACGGTCGGTGGCGGTTCCTGGCCGGCGCGCTGGTGCCCGCGCTGGTGCTGCACGCCGTGTTCGTGCTGTCGCCGTACGCGCAGGCCTTCTACCTGTCGCTGACCGACTGGACCGGCGTCGCCGGCCAGGCGCGTTTCGTCGGGGCGGGCAACTACGCCCGCCTCGGCGGCGACTCGCTGTTCCTGCACGCGGTCCGGAACAACGCGGTGATGCTGGTCGTGGTGCCACTGGTGACCATCGGCATCGGGCTGTTCCTGGCGAGCATGATGCATCTCGGTGGCCGCGGTGGACGACGGGGGATCGCGGGCTCCGGCGCGTACCAGATCGTCTATTTCTTTCCGCAGTTGTTGTCCCTGGTGGTCATCGCGGTGCTGTGGGGGTTCGTCTACAACCCCAACAACGGGCTGCTGAACGGGGCGCTGCGGTCGGTCGGCCTGGACGGGTTGACCCGGAGCTGGCTCGCGTCACCGTCGCTGGCGCTGATCGCGGTGATGGCGGTCCTGGTCTGGTCGTCGGTGGGCTTCTACGTGGTGCTGTTCAGCGCGGCGATCGACGGCATTCCGCGGGAGTTGTTCGAAGCGGCGCTGCTCGACGGTGCCGGCGGCTGGGCGACCTTCCGCACGGTGACGTTTCCGCTGGTGCGGGAGAGCGTGCACGTCGCGTTCGTGTACCTGGGCATAGCGGCGCTGGACGCCTTCGCCGTCGTCCAGGTGATGACCGTCGGGCCCGGCGGGCCGGACGGCGCGACCGAGGTGATCGGGCTGTCGCTCTACCGCAACGCCTTCCAGTACGGGAAGTTCGGCTACGCCTCGGCCATGGGAGTCGCCCTGTTCTTCGCCACGCTGACCCTGGCCGTGCTGGCGCTGCGCTCGGGCCGCAGGGAACGGCTGGAGCTGGCATGACCGACTGCACCGCAGCGCAGCAAGGGCCAGGAGGGCATGCCGAGGGAGAAGCTGGCATGACCGACTGCACCGCAGCGCAGCAAGGGCCAGGAGGGCATGCCGAGGGAGGACCCGCATGACCGAACGTCGTGTCCAACGGCCGGGGGCCGCCTTCCCGGTGCACCTCGCCATGCTGGCCTGGGCCGTCGTCACCGCGCTTCCGCTGCTCTGGGCGGTGGTCAGCTCCTTCAAGACCGACGACGAGATCCTCAACGACCCCTGGTCCCTGCCCGCCGCGCCACAGGTCGACAACTGGTCCCGGGCGTGGACCCAGGCCAGCATCGGTCGCTACTTCCTCAACAGCGTCCTCGTCGTGGGTGGCGCGCTCGTGCTGACCATGCTGTTGGGTTCGCTGGTCGCCTACGCCCTGGCGCGCTACGAGTTTCGCGGCAACCGGTTCATCTACTACACCTTCGTCGCGGCGATGTTCTTCCCGGTGTTCCTGGCGCTGGTGCCACTGTTCTTCGTCGTCCAGCAGCTGGGCCTGCTGGGCACGTACCGCGGTCTGATCCTGGTCTACGCGGCGTACGCCGTACCCTTCACGGTCTTCTTCCTGCACGCGTTCTTCCGCACGCTGCCCGGCGAGGTGGCGGAGGCGGCATTCATCGACGGCTGCTCGCACGGCGGGGTGTTCTTCCGCGTGATGCTGCCGATGGCCCGGCCGGGCCTGGTCGCGGTCGGCATCTTCAATTTCCTCGGGCTCTGGAACCAGTACCTGCTGCCACTGGTTCTCAATCCCGACCCGGACCGGTACGTCCTGGCACAGGGTCTGGCCGCCCTGTCGGTCAGCCAGGGGTATCGCAGCGACTGGAGCGGCCTGTTCGCCGGTTTGACCATCGCCATGCTGCCGGTGCTCGTCGCGTACGTCGCGTTCCAACGGCACATCCGCGCCGGTATGACCGCCGGCGCGGTCAAGTAGGTCCCTTTCCACCCCCACCCATCGGAGGACCCGACTCATGTCCATCGACAAACGTAGATTGATGGGGTTCGCGGGAACAGCGACCCTGCTCGGCACGCTCGCGGTCTTCAGCAGCGCACCGAGCGCCTCCGCCGCCGAATGCGGCTACCTCTTCGACGACTTCTCCTACACGTCGTCGAGCGACAGCTCACTCACCGCGCACGGCTGGACCCCGCGCAGCTACGCCGGCGGACCGGGCGTACCCGGGGCGACCTGGTCGCCGAACAGCATCACCTTCCCCACCGTCAGCGGCCAGAAGGTCATGCAGCTCACCGCCTCGACCGACGGCACCGGCGCCGGCACCAACCAGGCCGAGCTCTACAGCACCCAGAAGCGCTACCTCGAGGGCACGTACGCCAGCCGGGTGCGCTTCACCGACACCCCCACCGGCGGGAACGACGGCGACCACGTCAACCAGACGTTCTTCACGATCAGCCCGCTGAACGGGGATCTCGACCCGACCTACAGCGAGCTGGACATCTCCGAGTACCTGCCCAACGGCGGGTGGGGTGAGACCGGGCCGATCAACTACCAGACGACCTGGTACACCTACCGCAACGACCCCTGGTACGCGGACAACGTGCACTCGGAGCAGCGCAGCAGCCTCAACGGCTGGCACGACCTGGTGGCGACGGTCGCGAACGGTCACGTCATCTACTACATCGACGGCGTGCAGGTGGGCGACCACTCGGGCAAGTTCTACCCGCGGCAGACGATGACGATCAACTGGAACCTCTGGTTCATCGACACGGCGGCCCACACCGGCGGGCTGAGCACCTACATACAGCAGGTCGACTGGGTGTTGTTCGCGAAGAACCAGGCGCTGACCCCGGCACAGGTGACCTCGAAGACGGCGGCGTACCGGACGGCGGGCAGCACGTTCGCGGACACGGTGGCCACCACGGGCGGCTGCTCGAACCCGACGAACCCGCCGACGACACCACCGACCACGCCACCGACGACACCACCCACCACGCCGCCGCCGGCGGCCAACTGTTCGACCGCGCCGGAGTGGGCCTTCGGCACGGCCTACACCGGCGGTCAGACGGTGAAGCACGAGAAGAGCAGGTACGGCGACCCGAGCGGTCCGCCGTCAGGCGACGGCAGGCATCTGTGGCGGGCACGGTACTGGACGCAGGGCTCCGAGCCGGGCTGGACCCAGCAGTGGGAAGACCTCGGCCGCTGCTGAGCGGCAGCTGAACGAGAATACCGACGGCCGCTCGCCGTGCCTGGCGAGCGGCCGTCCGGTCGTCTGTCCGGCCACCGCTACCCCGAGCGTCCCCGCGGGTGCCGTCAAGTCCGCGAGCGTCGACGACGACGAAACCCGGACTAAGGGGCACGTTCATCAAGCGCCGACGGCGCGACATTGTTGATCTCGCTGCTCGCGGACCGTCGGCGACGTGCCAGCGTCTAGGCTTCTCGGGTGGCCGATGCCGAGCTGATGACGAACGAGGAGCGGCTGCGTCGCATCGAGGCGATCACCGACACCGCCCTGTCGGTGTTGAACATCGCCGAGTTGCTCGACGAGCTCCTGGAACGGGTCCGGGACCTGCTCAAGGTCGATACCGCCACCATCCTGTTGCTGGAAGAACACACCGATGAGCTGGTCGCGACAGCGGCCAAGGGCCTGGAGGAGGAGGTACGCCGCGGCTTCCGCGTCCGGGTCGGACGCGGATTCGCCGGGCGGGTCGCGGCCACACGCGCACCGGTCACGATCTACGACGTCAAGCCCGACGACGTGGTCAACCCCATCCTGCTCGCCACGGGCATACGTGCCCTGCTGGGCGTGCCCATGCTGGTCAACGGCAACCTCGTCGGCGTACTCCACGTCGGCTCCCTGGCCCTGCGGCGGTTCGGTCCCGACGACGTGCGGCTGTTGCAGCTCGTCGCCGACCGTGCCAGCCTCGCGGGTCAGGCCCGAGCGCAGGCCCTCGACCGGCAGGCCGCGCTGGCCCTGCAACGCAGCCTGCTGCCAGGCCGGCTACCCGACATCCCCGGCCTGGACCTGGCCGCCCGGTACATTCCCGGCCACGACCTCGGCATCGGCGGCGACTGGTACGACGTGTTCACGTTGCCCTCGGGCTGGCTGGGCGCCGTCATCGGCGACGTCTCCGGGCACGGGCTGCCCTCCGCCGTCGTCATGGGTCGCATCCGCAGCGCGCTACGCGCGTACGCCCTCGACTCCGACGATCCCGCCCAGGCGCTGACCTCACTCGACCGCAAGATCCACCACTTCGAAGCCGGCACCCTCACCACCGCCGTGTACGCCCTGATCGCACCCGACCGCGCGACGGTGCACCTCTCCTGCGCCGGCCATCTGCCACCGCTGCTGGCTGTCCCCGGCCAACCCACCCAGCTCGTCAACCTGACGGTGGACCGGCCACTCGGTGTGGGCCGACCGGTGGCCAATCGCCGCACCACCGTCCTGGACCTACCGCCGGGTGCGGCGCTCGTCTTCTACACCGACGGACTGGTCGAACGCCGCAGCGAACTCATCGACACCGGGATCGAGCGGCTCGCCGACGCCGTACAGTCCGGGCCAGCCGAGGCGTTGTGCGACCACATCATGGTCACCACCGCCGAGGAGCACCCCAACGACGACATCGCCCTGCTGGTCATCCGCCGTCGACCGGCAGCGGAATAGGGCGCTTCTGACGGTCGGTGTTCCGCTCGTGGTCGGAGCCTCCCCGGAGATCCCTTCCGAGGAGACTCCGACCACTGTTGGAGCGGACGAGATTCGGCTATCTCACAGGCGCGGGTCCTGCTGGACCCTCAGGGCGTTGAGGATCGGGTCGCCCTCGCCCTTCTCGCGGCGAAGCTCGACCGTCAGATCGCCGCCGGCGTGCTCGACACTGACCATGTTCGTGTCCGCGGCCAGCGCACCCACCTTCGCCTGCACGTCGTGGTCGTAGAGCACGACCTTGCCGTCGACCAGCACATCGAAGGCACGCTTGCCGGCCTTGACCTTCTCGATCTCCGCGAAGTCGAGGCCGATCCGGTACTTCCCGGCGGGGGCGTTCTTGAACACGTAGCTGAACGTCTCGCCGGTCCGCTGGGTGCGGAACAACGCGTCGTCCTCGGTGCCGGCGATGTCGGCCCTCGTGGTACGCGCCCTGCCGCCGACGTAGCCCCACGACCGCGAGCCGAGCTCCTGGTCGGGTGACCAGCCGAAGCCGTCCGTGCCGACGTACCCGGAGCCGCCGACGTCGACGCCCCTCCAGTAGGCCGAGGTCGCCAGACGGACCGGCTTGAGCTGGGCCTCGCCCTTGCCGGAGTTCGACGCCACGAGCACGTCCCCGACGAGCACGCCGGGCTCGACGTCGGCGTTGTCGGCCGTCGCCGTCACCGTGGTGGACTCGCCGGCCGCGAGCGTGACCGTGCCGGTCGCGGCCGCGCCCGTGAGGGTCAGCCACGGAAGGTCGCCGGTCTCGTGCCCGCCGTCGCTGGTGCGCTTCTGCTCACTGATCCGCACCTCGAGCGGGGCGGAGCCGGAGTTTTTCACGGTCACGTTCGACGTCGCCTTCTGACCCCGGTCGAGAAGCCAGTCGAACTCGCCCCCGGTGACGGTGGCGACGCCCGTGGTCAACGCCGTGTCGACCACCTCGGCCTGATCCTTCTTGGCGATGGTCACCGGGTGGTTGGCGGTGACGTAGTTCGGCGCCCCGACCTGCACGGTGTTCTCGCCGACCAACGCCTGGGCCTTCCACCGGCCCTTCTCGTCGGTGGTGACGACCCGCTCACCGCTCGGCCCCCCGAGCGTGACGATCGCGCCCGCGATCGGCTTGCCGTCGTTCTTGTCGGTGACCGTGCCCTCGATCGTGCCCGCGACCGGGAGGGTGAACTCCAGCCCCAGGCCGGCCTTCAGGACGGGCTGGTCGAAGGAGTACTGGCTCGCCGGGTTGCGCGTCAGGCTCTCCAGGCCGACTGTCGCCGACGACCCCCGGGTGAGGGGGTTGTCGCCGCCGACGCCGTCGCCGTACCCGATCTGGACCCGACCGTCCGCGATCAGGGTGACCGAGAAGCTCACCCGGGCCGTCCGGTCGTTGTAGAAGGCGACGTTGCGCCACTCGACGACCTGCGCCGCCAGCCCATCGACCTCGGTCGTGCCGAAGTAGATGCCCGCCTCGTCGTCGACGACGAGGTCGTCCCAGAGCGGATAGATCGCGTCGATCGGGTACGACGACGGCAGTGCCGTGTTGTTCCCGATCGTGCTGGCGCGGTCGAAGGTCAGCGCGCCGTTCGTCGTCACACACACGCCGTCCCAGGACGTGTCGTAGAACGGTTGCAGGTACGTGGAGTCGAACCACAGCACGCCGCAGAGGTCGTCGCCGTGCCATCCGGACTCCTGCGTGCCCTGGCGGTAGAGCCCGTCGGTCACCTTCATCGAGTACGAGCGACCGGCGGGGGCCACCGGCACCGGGCCCGGCTCCGGCTGCTCGGGCTCCGGCTCCGGCTCCACCACGTCGGCACGCGGGTCGAGCGTCACCCGCAGCGCGGCGATGGTCGGGGCCTGTAGGCCCTTCGACCCCCGCAGCTCCACGGTCAGCGGCCCGCCCTCGTGCGTCACGACGGCGGTGCGCCAGTCGGCGGCGTTCAGCCCGACGGCCGCGGCCGGGTCGTACGCGTACTCCGTCAGCGACCCGTCCACGACGACGTCGAACACCCGCTTGCCCTTGGCCACCTTCTCGATCTCGGCGAACCCGAGATCGATCGCGTAGGTGCCCTTGGGCGCGTCCGGGAAGCGGTAGAACAACTGCTTGTCCGGCGTGGTGCGCTGCGACTGGAACAGGACGTCGTCCGTCGTGCCGGCGATCCCGGCCTTCGTGGAGGCGACCCTCGTCTTCCCCTCGTAGCCCCACGCCGTCCTGCCGGCCGCCTGGTCGCCGGACCAGGTGTAGCCGGAGCCGTCGGTGAACGACGAGCCGCCGGCGTTGACGCCGACCTGGTACTTCGTGGTCGTGAGCGTCACCGGGACGTAGGTCTTGGACTGGCGTCCGGAGTCGGACCTGACCACGATGTTCGCGCCGAGGACCCCCGGCTTGGCGCCCTTCGAGGAGATCGACACCTTGACGGTCGTCGACTGGCCCGGGGCGAGGGTGCCGCCGCCCGAGGAGAGCGACAGCCACGGCAGGTCGGTGAGCAGGTCGTCCTCGACATCCACGAGCACGACGTCGTCGGCGAGCTGGTCGGCCGCCCACAGCGCACCGGTCGAGTCGGTCTCGAGGCCGCCGCCCTGGCCCACCTTCTGGCCGGGGAACCACCACGCGTTCACCAACGAGCAGTCGTCGGGGTCGACCTGGAGCAGTCGGGTGGGCCGGTTCGAGGTGAGGTCGGTGTACCAGATGGTGTCGGACGCCTGGTTGTAGGCCAGGCCCATCACCTCGGGCAGTGGCGGAGCGCAGAAGGACAGCAGCGCACCCGGGTTGTCGTGCGACGTCCCGGCGACGGTTCCGATCATGCCGTTCGCCCGGCCGCCGACGTAGAACACGTCCCGGATCGGGTTGTAGGCGAGGCCGGTCAGCTGCAACGTGGACCAGTCACCCTTGACCTGCCGGGTCTCCTTGCCGGTCTTGCGGTCGAAGCAGTGGATGTAGCTGGCCGGGCTGTCCTCCATCTGGCACATGTCACCGGTCTTGGTGTCGAGCGCCATGTCGAACGCCCGGTACGTGGGGTTCCACGACGCGTCGAAGACCTTCCCGGTCGGCTTGCCCGTCACCGTGTAGGCGGTGTTGGTCCGCGCGTTGTAGTCGTGGACCCACACGTCGCCGTCGTACCCGATGCCGGAGGGCTCCTTCTCCGCGATCGTGCCGGGGATGGCGATCCGGGTGAGGACGTCACCGCCGGAGGTCGGGCCGACCCTGCCGGCCGCCAGTGCCTCCGCGGCGCTCGCCGTCGCGGCCCTGCCGTCGACGTTCGACGGCTTCATGCCGCTCGCACCGGCCTTCCAGCCGGCGAGGTCGATCGTGCTGGCCGCGCCCTTTCCGGTGCGCGCGGTGGCGCCGGCGGCGTCGAGGTCGGGGTGGCGGGCGGCCTCGCCCAGGTTGTACGTGAGTGGGGCGGAACCGTTGTTGGTCAGCGTCAGCGAGCCCACGCCGTTCTGGTTGGTGCCCATCACGGCGTCCAGGCCGTCGGCCTTCAGGCCGGCGACACCCGTGGTCAGCCGCGCGTCGATCTTCGCCTTCGCGTAGAGCCTGTCGAGGGAGAAGGGGTACGCCGCGCTCGGGTAGTTCGGCGCGTCGACCGTCATCGTGTAGTCGCCGACCGGAAGCTGGCGGTGCACGATGCCGGTCCCGTTGGTCGTGACGGTCTCGACGAGCCCGGACTTGTCGCTGAAGGAGACCTTGGCCCCGGCGACCGGCAGCCCGTCGTTCTGGTCGACGACGGTCGCGTCGAGGTAGCCGAAGTCAGGCATGTCGTAGCTGACGATCATGCCGTCGCGCAGCACCGGGGCGCTGTCGGAGAACCGGATGCCGTCGACGCCGGCCCAGCCCTGGATGCCGGTGACGGCGTGCGCGCCGGCGGTCACCGCGTCGGCGGTCCCGACACCGTCGCCGTACCCGAAGATCACGGTGCCGGACCGGGTGAGCGTGGCCGAGAAGCTGACCGGGTCCGTGTACTCCGACCGGGTCGGATAGGCCCAGAGCTTGGCATCGCGGAACTCCACGACGAACGCGTCCTCGCCATCGACCTTGGTGGCTGCCGTGAAGACTCCCCCACCGGGCGCGAACTCGACGGGGGTCTGGACGTAGAACGGGAAGATGCCCGCACCACCGCTGCCGGGCCCGGTGGTGGTGTCCGGGGAGATCACCCCACGCAGGCTGACGCCGAGGCTGTCGTGGCTGCCGTTGTAGAGCGCGACCGGGAACGGCAGCTTCACCGTCGCCCACACACCACTGGTGAACGCGACCGGGTCGGTACCGCGCAGGTATTCACCCTCGGAGACGGCGCAGCGGTAGCCACCCTCGTCGACGACGAGCCCGACGGGGATCTCGCGCGGCTCGTTCTGCGCGCCGACGGTCAGCGGGAGCGTGGTGGGCGAGAAGCAGGCGTTGGGCTTGACGTTCAGCGCGTACCCGCCCTCCGGGACAGCGCTGATCGTGAACGCGCCGTTGGCATCGGTGCGTACCGGCTTCAGCGGCGTGTCCTTGACGACGACGTCGGCGTTCGGGACGGGCCGCTTCCTGTCGTCGACGACCCTGCCGCTGATGTCGTGCCGCGCGGCGGCCGTGAGCGGCAGCTTGACGGAGGTGTCCTGGCCGAGGGAGATCGTGACGTTGGCGGTCGCGGTCAGGTAGCCGAAGACCTTGGTACTGAGCTGGTAGTCACCGACCGGGAGGTTCGTGGTGAATCTGCCGTCCTTGTCGGTTCCGATCGACCGGCTGAACGGACCGCTGATCGTCACGTCGGCGGCGGGGACCGGGGCGCCGTCGGCGGTGACGACTCCGGTGAGGGTGCCGCCCTCGCGGGGCGCGAGCTCGAGCAGCCGGACGAGGTCGAGGCGACCCTCGCCGTACTTGTTGTTGACCTCGGCGGTGCCACCGCACTCGGTGTCGTCGACGTCGACGGCCGACTCGCCGAGCAGGCGACGGGTCTCCTCGACCTGCCCGATCAGGGTCGGGTCGTAGCTCCACAGCGCCGCGACGGCGCCGGCGACGTGCGGTGCCGCCATCGACGTCCCGGACATCTCGACATAGCTGTCGTTGGGATAGGACGAACGCACCGCGTCGCCCGGAGCGGAGATCTCCGGCTTGATCCGGCCACCCTCACCCGCACCCTTGCGGGAGAACGACGCGAGCGTGCCGTCCGATGAGTACGCGCCGACGGAGTAGGCACTCTGGGCCGAGCCGGGCGAGGAGACGGTGTCGCAGGCCGCGTACGGCACGGTGTTGCCCGACGACCACACGCTGAAGATGCCCGCGGCGCTCCATGCCTCGTCGATGGCCTGGAAGAAGTCGTCGAAGTTGTGCTCGACGTTCTGGCCCCACGAGTTGTTGATGACGTGCGGCCGCTTGGACGGGTCGGGGTTGCTTCCGTGGACGTCGGTCGGGGCGAGCAGCCACCAGCCGGACCGCAGCAGCGACTCGACGCCGGTGCTGTCGCAGCAGCCGTTCGTGGCGATCCACTGCGCGTCCGGGGCGACGCCGACGTGGTTGGTGCCGTCGTCGCCGACCATGGTGCCCATGGTGTGCGTGCCGTGTCCGTTGTCGTCGCACGGCGCGTCCGCGCACGTGCCCCGGGTGGCCATCCAGTTGTAGTTGTGGTCGACGGTGCCGTCGGGCTTCGTGCCGCGGTACTGGTGCGCCAGGGCGGGGTGGTCGAACTGGACGCCCGAGTCGAGGTTGGACACGGTGATGCCCGCGCCGGTCGCGCCCATGGCCCACGCCTGGGGGGCGTGGATGGCGTCCAGACCCCAGGAGACGGTGCCCTCCGCGGCGGCCTTCGGGGCGGCGGGCCGGGCAGCCTGGTCGGCGGGGCTCTTCTCGTCGACGGGCTTGACCAGCGCGACCTCCGGCGTCGCGTGGATCTCGGCGACCTGCACCTTCGACGCGACGTCGAGGGCGAGCTTTTCGTTGCCCCCCTTGACGAGCACGGCGTTGGCGATCGGGTAGGAGGTGTATTTGACGCCCGCCCGATCGAGTTCGGTGGAGACCGATGCCAGGGAGTTCTTCGCCGCCCCGGTGAGCGCGTCGTAGACGAACCGACCGCGAGCGGTCCAGCCGGTGATCTTCTTCGCCGGCCCGAGGTCGGCTCCGGTGTCGAACGTGATCCAGAAGTCGGACGCCGGCTGCGTACGGAAGCGGTCCTTCAGGTCCGAGGCGATCTTGTTGGCGGCAGCGCCGGGATCCGGCTCAGCGGCGGACGCCGGTGGTGCCTGGATCAGGCTCAGGCCAACCGCTGCGGCCAGCGAAGCCGCGAGGGCTCTCAGTCTCATGGGGATTCCTTCGGCCTACAGGGGCTGGTAAGGGTCGTGGCGCTCGTGGTCGTCGGCACCGTCGGCGTCCCGGGCGTCCCGGGCGACGAGGGCGACGAGGGCGTCGGGGGCGTCGGGGGCGTCGGGGGCGCTGACGCGCGGCTCGTGGGGCAGCGCGGGCGGTGGCGGGCGCTCGATGGCGGAACCGTCACGCGCGACAGGTCGCTCAGGCACGCATTGCCCAATGGCTATGAATCATGGAGACATGCTCGATGGGCCGAGTGGCCGTCGCTATCCAGCGGATACGTCAATTTTCACGACGGGGCGTCGAGGGAGTCCTCGTCCGCGAACACTCCGGCCTCCACCGCCTTGACCGCGAGCGCGGTCCGGGACGTCACCTTCAGCTTGCGCATCGCCGCGCGCAGCTGCTGATCCACCGTTGCCGGCGACTTGGTCAGGATCCGGCTGATCTCCCGGTTCGTCTTACCCGCGACGACCAGTTGGACCACGTCCAGCTCGCGCGGTGAGAGCTGGTCGCCGTACCCTCGTCGGCCACCGCGCCACAGCCGCGGAACCTCGGCGCCGTGTTCGCGAAGCCGCTGTGCGACACGGTCCGCGTCGCCCCGGGCGCCGAGCCTGAACAGTTGCTCGTACTGTGCGGCCAGCAGGTCTCGACCGTGTTCGAGCTGGCCGTCCGCGATGAGCGCCTCGGCCTGACGCTCGCGGGCGAGCATGGCGTCGTACGGGCGGGGCAGAGCGCTCCAGGCACGCGCCGCCCGATCGAATGCCGCCGCCGCGCGGGCGTGGTCTCCGGCCGCGGCGAGCAGCAGGGCACGGCAGACGGCGAGCGCGGCGCGGGGCGCGGGCGCCGTCCGGCCGCGCAGTCCTCTGGCGAGCTGGTCGCCCAGCCGTGTCGCGGCCCCCAGGTCGCCGGCGGCGAGGTGCGCCTCGATCCGGGCCGGGACGAGGTCGGTAGCCCAGATCCAGATGCCCTTCCTCCGGACGGTGTCCATCGGCTCGTGGGTGATCTGTAGCGCCCGGCCGCTGTTTCCGTCGGCCAGCCACAGTCTGGCCAGCGCGGCGGCGGCCTCCACCGTGTCGTCGGCTGCGCCGAGACGGGCGGACTCCTCGAGGACCAGGCGGAACTGCTCCTCCGCGGCGCGCCGCCGTCCGGCTGCGGCTGCCAGTCGGGCCGCGAGCCGAACACTGCCGAGGTAGTGCGCCGGTCGGTCCCGGTCGGCGTCGGCGAGCGCCGCGCTCTGATCCGCGAGGCCCTCCCACCGGCCGGTGAGCCACGCCAGGTTGGCCTGTTCGAGTCGGACGTTGTGCTGCAACCGGGACGCCTGCTCGGCCTCGGCAAGGCGCATGGCCACGGCGAGGTGTCTGTCGGCGTCGGCGTACCGGCCCCAGATCAGTGCTCCGGTCCCGACGTTCGCGTGGATGCGGGCCACGTCGAGACGCTCCGCCGAGGTCGCGCCGTCGACGGGCAGGCCAGCGACGACGTCCCAGGCCTCCTCCTCACCGAGCATGAGCAGTGCCGCGGCTCGGTTGCCGGCCAGGTTCAGCCGCTCCGCGGGAGAGTCGAATTCGGTGGTGAGCGCGGCGGCGCGGTCCAGCCAACGTCGATGGGTCGACGCCGGCCACGGTCCCGCGTAGGCCCAGCCGAGGTAGGTCATCGCCCGGGCCGCCTCGACCGGGTCGTGGCCGAGGTTGGTCACCGCCTGCTCGAGTTCGCCGAGTGCGGCCTGCGCCTCACCCCCGGTGATCAGGAGCCGACCCAGGGGGTTGCGGATCTCGGCCTGCTGGCGGGCGGTGAGACCGGGGGTCTCCAACACCGCGCGCAGGGTACGGATCACCCGGTGGTGGACCTCGTCGACCGGTTCCCGACGGCCCAGCGCGGCAACTCCGGCGACGCGGGCGACCCGTGCCCGGTCCACCGGCGGCAGCACGGCCCACGACAGCAGGTCGACCAGCAGGTCGACCGCCTTGGTGTGGTCACCCGAGGCCATGGCCAGCTCGGCGCCCTGCTCGGCGTATCGCGCCCAGGACCGCGTCTCGCCCGCCTCCCGGAAGTGGTGGGCAAGGCGTGCCACCGGCGGCGGGTGGATGTGCTCCAGGGCCCGGCCGGCAAGCAGGTGCAGGTGTCTGCGGTCGGTCAACGGGATCGCCTCGTAGACGGCCGTGGCGGCCAACACATGCCGGAACCGCCACCGGCCGCGGTCGTCCGCGTCCAGGACGCCGGCGTCGGCCGCCTCCGCGATGGCGCCTCGACAGGCGGCCGGTGGCAGGCCGGCGGTCACCGCGATCGTGGCCACCGACGACCGCTCCGCCAACGTGGCCGCGGCGCGCAACACCTGCTGCGCCGTCGGCGACAGACGACCCACCCGCTCCCGGGTGGAGTCGCGCACCGTGGGCGGCACCCGTAGCTCGCGCAGCTTCAGCCGGACCCACTGACCGTCGCGGAAGACGAGGTCGGCGCGGTCGCACATGAGGCGAACCGACTCCTCCAACGCCAGCGGAACGCCGCCGGTCCGCTCGTGCATGAACGTCGCGAACTCCTGCGATATCGGGTTGCCGTCGAGCATCGAGGACACCAGCGCCGCCGTGTCGTCCGGTCGCATCGGCGCCAGGGCGATCCGCAGCTGGGTGACGCCCGCCGGCAACCGGGACGTCAGCCGCAGCAACAGCGACCCGTCGTCCACCTCCTCGGGCCGGTAGGAGATCACGAGGCTCGGACCGTCCGTCTGCTGCCGGGAGGTGACGAAGAGCAGGAACTCCAAGGTCACCTCGTCGGCCCAGTGGGCGTCCTCGAGCACGAGAACGTCGACACACAGCGCCCGCAGCAACTCGTCCAGGGCGCGGAACAGGCGATGCCGTGCCGCCTTCGCGTCGTCCAGGGGCTGGAGCGCGGGCGGCAGGTCCGCTGACCACTCCGGGAACAGGGGCCGTAACGCACCCGCGAGCGCGGTGAGGGGCAGTCGTGACACCGGGCGGTCGACCCCCCGGAACGCGTCGACGATCGGCCCCAACGTCAGCGACTCACGAAGCGGTGGGCACACCGACACCAGGGCGGTGCGCTGGTCCGGCGCCGCCAACCACTCTCGCAGCAGCCGGCTCTTCCCGATCCCCGCCTCACCCTCCACCAGCACGATCGCCGGTGGTCGGGCCAGGGCGCCGCGAAGGGCCGCCAGCTCCCGGTCACGCCCCACGAACCGGGGCGTAGAAACGGTCGGTGAGGTCCCGTCGTCCTCGGGCGAGGGGTCGAGCATGCGTGATGATCTCGCTTTTCGACGCTCGGGCACAAGTGCCACAGCAGCGTCCGGCATCCCCTCCGCCCGGCTCTACTCGTCCGGCCCCGCGGCGACGTGGTGACGCTCACCCACGCTCGCTCCCCACCGCCGGAGCCTCGGCCGATCCCGGAAAACGCTGCACGAACGTACGGAACACCGGTGTTCCCGGCAGGCTGTCGTGGATGGCGAACACCACGTGGTCGAAGCGGTCGATCTCCCGCAGCGCGTGGGCGAAGGCGTCGGCGACCGTAGCGGGATCGTTGCGGAACACGCCGCATCCCCAGGCGCCCAACACCAACGTCCGGTGTCCGTGCGCGGCCGCGACCTCCAGCACCCGGCGGGCACGCCGGGCCAGCACCGCCGGTACGCCCGCGACGTGTTCGGGCTGGTTGCGGAGGATCTCACCCAGGTTCGGTGCCGCGGCGGCCAGGAACGAGGCCGGGTACGGCTGGTCGAGCAGGTTTCCGCTGTCATCCCGGAACACCGGCACGTCCGGGGAGAAGATGACGTGGTCGCTGTACCGCAGGTCCCGCTGTTCGCGGTGAAACGTATAGAACCCCGGGGCGGCGAGGAGACACGGGTACAGCGCCGACGAGCGGGCGATGCTCTCCTCCTGCGCCCTCGCTCCGCTCAGGAACCCACCGCCCGGGTTCCTCGCCGAGGCGAACACCAGACAGACCGCCCCGGGTGCCAGCCGACGGGCCGCCTGCAACGTCGACTCGGACGTCACCTCGACCCTGCCCGCGCCGGGCTCCGCGTCTCCCACCGCGGGCACCTCGTGCGGCAGGTGGAGCTGCGTGCCGGCGACCGCGGCGCGTACCCCCTCGCCGATGTCGACCTCGGCACCGGCGCCGGTGCGATAGCGACCCGACTCGGCGATCGCAACCGTCTGGCGGGCGATCTCACGAAGACCACCGCTCACCCGCCACTCCTGTCCGCGCCACGACCGTTGTTCCGCATGATGAACAAGCTAGGCAGTTCCGCCCCGACCAGCAACGGAGTTGGCGACGGGAGCCGGTCGGTCGTCCTCGACAGGGATGTCAGCCGTCCTGAACAGAGCACGAATGGAGGAATGCACCGGGCGGCCTGGATGAAATCATGGCTGCGCGGCGTCGGGCACGCCGCCCAGGCGCGGAGGGCGCCCCTTGCCAGAGGCGTCGTCCGGCAGGTCACGACACACCGGCTGGAAGGTCTCACCACTATGGCGCACATCGATCTCGGGGTCGACGAGAAGCGGTTCCCCGGCATCAGCGGTCCGATGCGGTATCGCCCGGAGACGGCGAAGCCACTCAACGAACTGGCCGAGATCCTGCTGCGCGCGCCGCACTCGCTGCCGGCCGGCGAGCGGGAGTTGATCGCCGCGTACGTCTCCGGGCGCAATGACTGCAATTTCTGCTGCGCGTCCCACTCGGCGTTCTCCGCGGCACAGCTCGACGAGGGCATGACCCTCGTCGACCAGGTACGCGCGGACCTCGACACCGCACCGATCTCGGAGAAGCTACGGGCGTTGCTGCGCATCGCCGGCGCGGTCCAGATCAGCGGCCGTAACGTCACCACCGAACTGGTCGCCGACGCCCGCGCGGCGGGCGCCACCGACCTGGAGATCCACGACACCGTCCTGATCGCCGCCGCGTTCTGCATGTTCAACCGGTACGTCGACGGGCTCGGCACCTTCGCGCCCGAAGGTCAGGAGGCGTACGCCGAGACCGCACGCCGGATCGTCGACTTCGGCTACGGCTCGGCGGCCGGCACTCCCGTCTCCTGAGCGGCCGGCACTCCCGTTTCCTGAGCACAGACAAGGGTGAGCGCACCCCCGGTCCCCTGCGATGGTCGATGGGCAAGCCTGGCCAGGCCCGTCACCCGCGAAGTTGGAGGGATCGATGGACCACCCACGCTGTCTGCTCGACGCCGCGAGGAAGCTCCACGCGGACATGGTCGACCGGTTGGGCACGCTCGTCACGCTCGAGTCGGCACCGGGCTCGTTGCCCCATCTCGGGTCCTGTGCCGACCTGCTCGCCCGTTGGGGTGAGGAGTCGCTCGGCCGGCCGGCCCGGCGAGTCGTGATCGACGGTCTACCTCACCTGCTGTGGTCGGCCGCCGACCAACGCGTGCTGCTCCTCGGCCACTTCGACACCGTCTTCCCGGTCGGCACGGTCCGCGCAAGGCCCTTCACCGTCCGCGGCGACACCGCGACCGGACCCGGCGTGTGCGACATGAAGGCCGGCATCGTGCAGATGTTCACGGCGCTGCGCCTGATCGAGGACACCTCCGCGGTCGGCGTGTTGCTCACCTGCGACGAGGAGAGCGGATCGCTGACGTCACGGCCACTGATCGAGCGCGAGGCCCGGCGCTCGGGCGCGGTCCTCGTCTGCGAGGCGGCCACCGCGGAGGGGCACGTGAAGGTGGCCAGGAAGGGCGGCTCGGTATACCGGCTCACCGTCCGCGGTCGCGCCGCCCACGCCGGCGTCGAACCGCAGCGCGGCGTCAACGCCACGGTCGAGGTCGCCCACCAGATCCTCGCGCTGGCGGCGCTCGGCGCGTCGGACAGCGGGGGCACCTCGGTCACACCGACCCTGCTCTCCGCCGGTACCACGACGAACACGGTGCCCGAGCACGCCAACCTGGCGGTCGACGTCCGGGCCTGGACCCGGGCCGAGCTCGAACGCGTCGACACCGCCATCCGTGGGCTGGTGCCGTACCTGCCCGAGGCGGCCCTGTCCGTGCAGGGAGGGATCAATCGTTACCCGATGTCCCCGGCACTCGCCCAGCCGTTACTGAAGCTGGCCCGGTCGATCGGCCGCCAGCTCGGCATCGAGAACCTCGGCGGCGCGCACGCGGCCGGCGCGTCCGACGGGAACTTCACCGCCGCGCTGGGCGTGCCGACCCTCGACGGCCTGGGCGCGGTGGGAGGTGGGGCGCACGGCGCCGACGAGTACGTCTGCCTGGATCGGATGCCGGAGCGTACGGCGTTGCTGGCCGGCCTGGTCGAGGCCGCGTCCACCATGGAGCCCGCGAGGCTGCGAGCCATCGACGAGATCCCGTAACGTGCTCACTGGCCGGCAGATGACCGGCAGTGAGGGGTCGGCGTCGCATGGCTACGGGACAACGAGCGGGATCGTCCACCCCCCTGCTCGGCGTCGAGGAGGAGTTCCTCGTCGTCGACGCCGTTCGGGGCGAGGTCGTACCGGAGGCGGCCACCGTCGTCGACCGCGCACGCCCGTCCCTCGGCGCCCGGGTGGGCGGTGAGATCACCAAGTTGCAGGTCGAGACCCGTACGGACCCGTGCCGCAACGTCGACGACCTCGACGCGCAGCTCGCCGAGGGTCGGGCCGCGATTCAGAACGCGGCCCGGTCGGCGGGGCTGCGGGTGATCGCCAGCGGCTCGCCGGTGCTCGGCCGGGCCGTGCCGCCGCCGATCACCGAGGGACCTCGCCAGGATCGGGGCACCGCCACCTTCCGTGGGCTGCACGACGAGCTCGCGATCTGCGCGGTCCACGTCCACGTGGAGGAGCCCGACCGGGACCGCGCCGTGCTGATCGGCAACCATCTGCGCCAACACCTTCCGGTGCTGCTCACCCTCACCGCCAACTCGCCCTACTGGGCCGAGCGGGACACGGGATACGCGAGTTGGCGAACCGTCACGTGGGGGCGTTGGCCGGTGGCCGGCCCGCCGCCGTACCTGACCTCCGCCCGGCAGTACGACGACCACGTCGACGCGTTGCTCGCCGCGGGCGCGCTGGTCGACCACGGCACGATCTTCTGGGATCTCCGCCTGTCGACGAAGCATCCCACGCTCGAGGTACGGGTCGCCGACGTGCCGGTCACCGCCACCGAGTCCGCGGCGCTCGCCGCCCTGGTACGCGCTCTGGTGGTCGTCGCCGGGGAGGCTGTCGACCGGGGCGATGAGGGGCCGCGACTGGTCCCCGAGCTGATGCGGCTCGCCTACTGGAGGGCGGCCCGCGACGGGATGGGCGGCGACGGCGTCGACGTCGTCACGGGCCGGCTGCTGCCCGCGGCGGCCCTCGCCGAACGGCTGGTCGAGCGTGCCCGACCCGCACTCGACGAGGCGGGCGACCACGAGCGGGTGGAGTCCTGGCTGAAGTGGCTGGCCACGGGCGGCGACGGGGCGACCCGCCAGCGGGCCGCCGCGGCACGGCGCGGACGCCTGACCGACGTGGTCGACGACATCGCCGACCGCACCGCGCCGGACCTGACGGGGCGGCAACAAAGCACATCGGCGTAACGACGAATCGCCCCGGTCCCGAAATGCTGGAGGGACCGGGCGTCGACGGCAGGCAGACCCTCCCGCGGTGACCGGCACACCTGATCAGGGGAGGCCACAGGTGACCGGAGCAGAGCTGCTACCCAAGGTTCCGATCAAGCACGATCGTCGGTCGCCGACGGACATGGTGCGCGACGCGGAGGCGTTCGCGCAGCGGATGGCGCAGCGCCGCTCGGTGCGGGACTTCGCCACCGACCCGCTGCCGGACGGGGTGATCGAGGCGGCGGTCCGGGCCGCCTCGACCGCGCCCAGCGGCGCCAACGTGCAGCCGTGGCGGTTCGTCGTGCTGACCGACCCGGCCCGCAAGCGCCGGCTACGCGAGGCGGCCGAGGCCGAGGAGCGCGCGTTCTACGACCACCGTGCCTCGCCGGAGTGGTTGGGTGCGATCTCCGGGCTCGGCACCGACTGGCGTAAGCCGTTCCTGGAGACCGCACCGGCCGTCATCGTCGTGTTCGAGGTACACCAGGGGCCGGACAGCCCGAAGCCGTACTACGTCAAGGAGTCCGTCGGCATCGCGGTCGGCCTGCTGATCACCGCCCTGCACCACGCCGGCCTGGTCACGCTGACCCACACACCCAACCCGATGCGGTTCCTGAACGAGGTGTGTGAACGGCCGTCGCACGAGCGCCCGTACGTGGTGATGCCCGTCGGGCATCCCGCGCCGGACGCCCTGGTGCCCGACCTGGCCCGTAAGCCCCTCGACGAGGTCATGGTCCGCTGGTGAGATCCGCGGTGAGGAACTCGACCAGCGGCTCGACGTGCCGGTCCGGGCGTCGCCACTCGGCCAGCAGATCCTCCAGCAGGTGCTGCTCGGCGAGCAGCTCCGCGCCACGGTAGCGCCGGATCACCGGGTGGATGAAGGCGCTCTCCCGGGCCCGGTCCGGAGTCGGGTGCCGGTCGATGGCGAACACGTCGCCGTAGTCGTCGCGGCCCCACCGCAGGGCGAGCGTGTACCAGTGGGTGGCGGTCGCGAAGCGTTCGACGGCGTAGTCCTCCGGCAGGTCCTCGTAGTGGTGGAAGTCGCCGGTGGCGTCGTCGCGGACGAAGACGTCGCAGAGGTATTCGAACTGGGTCCACAGCGCCGACGACCAGTTGACCCGGTCGAGCATCAGCTTGGTGAGCGACGCCGCGTCGGCCGGCGTCGTCGCGTACGACAGCGGCACGTCGTCGTAGCGCTCCCGCAGGATGCGGGTGAACGTGCGGAGGTTGTAGCGGAAGCCGTCGATGAACGGGGACGACGCGTGCTTGACGTCCCGGGCCTGGGCGATGGTGCCGGCGAAGTACAGGTCGTCGATGTTGCTCGACTGCCAGTCGGGGCGCAGCCCGGGCATCCGGCCGTCGCGCACCATGTCGGGACGGACCGACTCGTCGAACAGCGTGGTGTCCATCCGGAACCCGGTGCAGCGGAGCACCGTGTGGTAGTCGAGCACAGCGGTCTCACCCTCGGCGTGGGTGTAGGTGATCGACACCTGGAACCGCCCGTCGACGGGCCGGATCTCGTCGATGGTGCAGTCGAGCACCGAGTGCAGGGTCTTGAACTGGTAGCTGTCGAGGATCGCCCCGTACTGGCCACGGACGTCCCCGGGATGCTTGGTGTTCCACGCGAGCCGCAGCGGTTGCCGGCTGGCGAGATGCACCATCGACGCCCGACCGAGGATGGCCGACGCCGTCTCGAAGGCCGAGTTGCCCTTACCGATGATCAGCACCCGCTGACCGTCGTACGCCGTGGGATCGATGACCATGTCCTCGTACCCGATGGCATGTTCGATGCCCTTGATGGCCGGCACGAACGGCCGGCCCCAGCCGGTCGCGACGATCAGGCAGCGTGCGCGGATCTCGCCCTGGCCGGTGCGTACGGTGAAACCGTCGCCGGTCCGGGTGATCCGCTCGACCGTCGTGCCGTAACGGATGTTGAGCTGGTGGACCCGTTGGAACTCGGCGAGGTAGCGCACCAGGTCGTCGGCCGCCGGCAGATATTCCTCGCTGAACCTCGGAAACAGCAGATCCGGGGAGTCGTTGAGCAGCGAGTTCCAGTCCCAACGCAGGCGAATCTCGGGATCGGTGCTGTCGGTGTGCACCTTGTTCAGGGAGATGAGCCGGCGGTGACGCGGAAACCGCCGGAAGAACCCGCCCGGCTCGTCGTCACGTTCGAGCGTCAGGTAGTCGGCACCGTGCTTCTGTAGGTAGTAGCTCAGCTGCACCCCTGCTGGCCCGGCCCCGACGATGACATACCTGTGCTCGTTCTCGACCATCCTGCGCCCCTTCCATGGACGGGTGAATCCACCGACCATGGAATAGGTAGCGGCACGTGTCAATGCCACCTCTCACCGTCACGCCGGTCGTGGCGCACTGCTGTCGCGACCGGCCCGCGGGTCAGCGCACCCGTGGGCGACGCGCCAGGATCCACACCAGGCCGACGACCAGGGCCAGGTCGATCAGGACCAGCACCAGGGTGCTCGCGTCCCGCTCCAGGTGGTGCCCGCCGTGCGCCGGGCCGGCGGCCTCGACCGGAACCGAGGTGGACGCCGCCCCCGATCCGACCGTGAAGGTGGCGAGCCCGGAGACGGGCGTGCCGTCGTCGAGATCCAGGTGGTAGCCCACCCGGTACGGCCCGGCTTGGCCGGCCGCCACCGCGACGCTGATCACCGCTCCGTTTACGACCGGATCGGCGAGGGTGACGTCCTTCCCGGCGGGGCCGACGACCGTGAGGTGCAGGACACGCGGGTGCGGGGCCGCGCTGAACCGCAGCGTCACCTCGGGGGGCGCGACGGTGACCGACGCGCCGTCGGCGGGCTCGACCGCCTCCAGACGGGCCGGCGCCGACACGCCGAAGACGAGGTAGACCACCAGCAGCGCCAAACCGACGCCGGCGCCGCCGAGGAGCAGGCGACGCCGGGTCGGTGACAGGGAGATCATGCTGGCAGCGGACGGCAGCTGCACGACATGGCGAGCGATTCGGCCCGGGAGGGCCGCAGATGCAGGTACATGGCGATGACCATCGGCAGGAACACCACCGTGTTGTAGAACAGATGCAGCTCGACGCGGGGCAGCACCAGTTGCAGGATGCTGGTCGGCACCGCACGGCCGGCGATGAAGTGCCCGCTCTGCGACTGGATCAGCAGCAACAGGTGCTCGATGTGGTGCCAGAACTGGATGGCGAGGGCGACGGTCCACCAGGTGCGGCTACGACCGACGAACCCGGGGCGCAGCAGGAACAGGAAGACCAACATCACGATGGCGTACCCGTAGTGCAGCCATTCCGAGCTGATGAGCCACGGGAACGGCATGCCGAGCACACCGCGTGCCTCCGGCGGTTTCCAGCCCAGCACCCAGATCTGGTAGGCCTGGGTGAGGTGCTCGGCCCAGTGCGCCAGGACGATGACCATGAACACCGCGAGCGCGGCCCGGTGATGGCGACCGTTGAGCCCCCACGGTCGGCCGGTTCTGGTGTCCGGCGATGAATCGACAAGGTTGGACACTGACACTGCGCCTCCCGGTGCGACGAACACGCGACGCTCCATTGTGCTACCCCGTCGACACGCACCGCTATATCCATGCGTGCTGATTGGGCCGACACCTAGACACGCCGAGACACCCGACGAGTCTGTCGACTGTGGAGCCCGCTGGCGCCCGGGTGCGCACGTCGGAAGACACCCGGTCGGGCCGGCCGGCCTAGCATCACGGCTATGGTCTCCGCAGGTAACGCGGTCGTGCTCGGCGCCAGCATGGCCGGCCTGATAACCGCCCGGGTGCTGAGCGACGCGTACGACACCGTCACGATCGTCGACCGCGACACGTTGCCCGAGGTGTCGGCGGCACGGCGTGGTGTTCCGCAGTCCCGCCAACTGCACGTGCTGTTGGCCCAGGGTCGCCGAGCGCTCGACGAGCTCTTCGAGGGCCTCAGCGACGAGCTGAGCGCCGCCGGCGCCCCGCTGGTCGATCTGCACGATCAGGTGCACTGGTGCAACGACGGCTACCCGATGCGTCGAGCCGCGTCGGACCTGGTCGGCGTCGGGGTCAGCCGCCCGCTGCTGGAAGGCACGGTGCGTGCGCGGGTACGGAAACTGGCCAACGTCCGTTTCTGCCCGCCGGCCGAGGCGACCGCGCTGCTGAGCACCGAGGACCGCAGCCGGATCACCGGTGTCCTCGTGACGCCGCGCACGGGCGCCGAGTACCAGATCCACGCCGACCTCGTGGTCGACGCCTGCGGCCGGGCGTCCCGCAGCCCGGTCTGGCTGGCCGAACTCGGCTACCCGGCGCCGTCGGAGGAGCGGGTCCCGGTGGACGTCACCTACGTCACCCGCATCTACGAGCGCGAGTCCCGTCATCTCGACGGTCTGCTCGGGGCGCTCACCAACGCCGTGCCGGGTCGCCCCCGCACCGGCATCGTCGCCGCCCAGGAGGACGGGCGCTTCGCGGTGGCGCTCAGTGGCATGCTCGGCGAGCAGCCGCCGACGGACCACGACGGCTTCACCCGGTACGCCGAGTCGTTGGGCATGCCGGTGATCAGCCGGCTCGTGCGCGACGCCGTCCCGGTGGGCGGTCCGGCCCAGATGCGCTATCCGGCGAGCGTGCGCCGACGCTACGAGCGGTTGCGCCGCTTCCCGCTCGGCTACCTGGTGGTCGGCGACGCGGTGTGCAGCTTCAACCCCGTGTACGGCCAGGGCATGACGGTCGCCGCCGGTGAGGGCCTGCTGCTCCGCTCGGTCCTGCCCGGCGGCCCGGACCGGCTGGCTCGCCGCTTCTTCCGGGGCGCGGGTCGGCTGATCGACGGCCCGTGGTCCATCGCGGTCGGCACCGACCTGCGCTTTCCGCAGGTCCCCGGGCCGCGCTCGGCGCGGGTGCGGCTGGTCAACTGGTACGTGCACCGCCTCCATGCGGCCGCCCGCTACGACGCCACGCTGGGCGCCGCCTTCCTGCGCGTGCTCAACCTCGTGGACCCGCCGACCCGGCTGCTCCGCCCCGCGGTCGTCCGCCGGGTGCTGCGCGGACCCCGGCGCTGAGCCGGCGCCGCCGGACGCTGATCCGCGGCGCGTGCCCCGTCACTTCGGGCAGCGCACCTTGCGCATGAAGGCGGGCAACAGCCACGGCCGGGGGCCGCCGACGCGGATGCCGCCGGTGAGCGCCGCCCGCACCGGCGAGACCCGGCCGAAGAGCATGAGATTGAAGACGACCGGATCGTAGGTGACCCGGGCGTCCGGACGCGTCCCGGGCTCGGCGACGCGGACGACGTTGTCGGCCAGCAGCAGGGCCACCGGACGCGTGTGCCGCGACTCGAAGGCGACCGTCACCCGCACGTCGGGCAGTGGTTTCGGGGTGTCGAGCAGGTGTCCGTACCCGTCGCGCACCAGCCCCACGAAGAAGACCTCGAAGAACGGCGCCGCCTCGGCGGGCGGGATGGCGTGCGGGAGCCCGGCGGCTCGGGCGATGTCCCGACCGTGGATGTGGAACTCGTTGACGATGTGGGCGAACAGGCCCGCCATCGTCAGCGTCGAGCTGCCCAGCCACGGCAGCGGCGACGACGGGTCGACGGACCGCGTGGCGTCGAGCATCGCCGCGCAGTCCGCCCGGATCCGGGCCGCCAGGGTGCCCGGGTTCCGTTCCGGAAACGACCGCATCACCGCGTCGTTGAGCAGGTCGACCCGGTCGACCGTCGTACGCCGCCACTGCTCGTGCACCTCGGGGAGCGAGAACGCCGGCTCGGGATAGGCCCTGGTGATGACGACGTCGACATCGGTCAGCGTGGCCACGTGCGCCGCGGTGTCGGCGACCGACCAGTGCTTGGTCGCCCGCCGGTCCGCCGCGGCGGCCTCGACCAGGGCGGCGAACCGCTCACCGGCGGTGGCCACGTCGCGACGGATCGCCTCCCATTGCCGGCTCGACACGTCCATGTCGGCCCATCCGATCAGTTGTAGGGCATCGTCGGGAACCAGCCGTAGCCGAACATGGCGGGCACCCGGACTGTCCAGTAGACAACCGTGAATACCCCCAGGGCAAGCAGCAGCGAGCCGGTGACGGCGAGGGTGCGTGCCGGTCGCGCGGACAGCCAGCGGATCAGGCCGCCGCGGGTGACGAGGACGACCAGAGCGAACAGGACGGCCACGATGGCGATGTTGCCCAGCGACTGCAACACGAAGGCACCGGCGCCGTAGAACGGGTTACCGTTCTCGGCGGCCCACTGGAAGAGCTTGTGGAACAGCGGGTACGGACGGCCGATCAGGAACCCGCCGACCAGCATGCCGAGCACGAACACCCGGGCGAACGGGTGACGGGCGAAGGGGTCCCGCACCGTGCCGAGCGCGGCGAGCCCGAGATAGACGAACGCGAGACCGATCACGCCGAAGACAACGACGGACTGGGTCAGTCGTACCGGCATGCCCCCGGCCGTCGTCGCCGTCGAGAGCTGCGGCAGCGAGTCGCCGAGCAGGACGCCCACGAACCCGTAGACGGCGGCGACGACGACCATCCCCAGGGTGAGCAGGCCCAGGGGCCGGAGCATGAAGCGCAGACCCGCGGCCGGGGTGCCCGCGGCGCCGGCGTGGGTCATCGGCCCGATCGAGGCGGCCATGGCGATGTTGCAGGCCGTGAACGTGCCCGCGAGGCCGGAGATGAAGGCGAACAGCAGCCCGGCCGCGGTGCCGCCGATCGCGGTTGCCTTGGCGTCGTGGCCCAGCAGGGTGTTGGCGACGTTGTCGCCGATGGTCTTGTCGACGAACTCGTACGACCAGAGCACGGCCAGCGCGATGCCGGCGAGGACGCTGCCGGCGATCAGCCGACCGGCCCGGCCGGAGCGGGCCGGGGCCTGCGGGTCGCGCACGACGGGTCGGTGCGTAGTGGTCATGACAGTCTCACTTTCGGGCGGGTACGGGTACGGGTAGGTGGGCGTCGCGACGGGAACCGGCCGGACCGCCTTCCCGATCGCGGTTCTCCGCTGGGTGGGAAGACGGGCCGGCCGGTTCGCGGCGGGGATGGGGGTCAGCGGGCGATCGGCAGTTCGACCGCCGCGGGTGGCGGCACCGGCCGCACCGCCGTACGCTCGCCGCGCCGCTCGCCCAGCCACTTGACCCACCAGAACAGGCCCCGGGCCAGGCATACGATGGTGACCGCGAAGAACAGCGTGTAGACCACATTGAACAACATCAGTGCGCCGTACACCATGGCCACCATCGAACCGAACATGAACTGGTTGCGTGGCTTGGCGGGTGTGGTGCCCGGATCGGTGATCATGTAGTTGGTGAACAGCACGAACGCCACACCGGTCATGATGCTCAGCGCCGACCAGAGCTGCACGTCCCAGACGAAGTGCCGGATCAGCGCCTGGATGACGAACCCGCCGACCCAGCCCACGATCAGCGCGACCTTCTTGGTGAGCATCGCGTTGAGGATGGTGCCCGCGGTGAGGACCACCATCGGGATGAACATCCGGAACACGTCGGGCACGTTCTCCGTGAAGTGGTACGGCGGCGCCACGTTGACCCACGAGAACGTGACCAGCGCGACCGTGATGCCGAAGTTCGACGGGTTCATGAAGTGCCGCATGCGCCCGTTGATCGGGGCCTGCAGGACGGCCTTCTGCCCGACGGCCACCACCACGGCGAAGGCGATCGGCCAGAACATGTCGTTGGCGTAGAGCAGCATGTTCGCGGCGAGCGCGGTGATGTGGGTCGGCAGCAGGAACGTGTAGACACCCCACGCGCCGTTACCGCTGTACGCCGGCCGGCGGCCGAGGGAACGGGCCGCGACCGCCTCGATCGCCAACTCGGCCGTGTAACCGATGGCCAGGGCGAACAGCGGCCAGGTCCAGGGCTGCTCGAACCCGAGGATCGTGTAGCCGAGGATGTTGAGGATGGACATGGAGATGGCGAAGTTCCGCAGGGCGAGGTAGCGGGGGTCCCGTTTGTCCACCCGGGGTACGGGCGGTCGTGAGTCGACGCCGACGAGTGCCCGGTCCGGGCCGGCGCCGATGCGGGCCGCGTCGGCGGCCCCGACCGTGGTGGTCGCGCCTTCCGGGGCGCGTTTGACGTCCGTCATGGCTTGGTCAGCTCCTGGGCTCGGTCGGTGAGCATGAGGTCGTGCCACCCGGCGGCGAGAGACAGGGTCTGCTCGTGCGGGGTGCCGGTGAGATCGCGCCAGCTCAGCTGGACGCTGACGGGTGCGGCGCCCTGGGCGCCGAGCCCGAAGAACACGTCGAAGCTGCGCTTACCCGAGTGCCCGCCACCCCCGTCGAGCTGGGCGAGCTGGGTCCGGCCGTCCGCCGTGGTCACGCGCGCCTGTGCGCCGTACGCCGGGGTGCCGGTGCCGTTCGTCTGGTCGGCGCCGAGCGCGGGCCGGTGCAGCCGCAACCCCAGGAATTCGCCGACCTCGGTCTTGGTGTTCTTGTAGAAGGCCGGTTGCCCCCACTGCCGCGCCACCGCGAAGTCCTGACGGCCGTCGCCGTCGGTGTCGCCCACGGCGACTCCGCGCGTCGGGGTCCGGTCGTCGAGCCCGAGTTGTGGGCTCAGGTCGACGTAGCGGCCGTTGCCCTCCGGCGCCCAGAACGCCAGCGCGTTGGAGCCGGCGATGTCGTCGCCCGGCTGCGCGTTGGGCCACATGTCCGGCTCGCGCAGCATCAGGTCGTTGCTGGCGGCCAACTCCTGGAGCCAGTTGAACCGGTTGATCGTGCCCTTGACGAAGCCGCAGGACTGCACGACGACGAGCCGGCCGCTGTTGTCGAAGTCGGCCATCTTCGCGTCCCAGCCCCAGCCGACCCAGGCGAGGTTCTTCGCCGAGGCCTTGTTCTCGAACGGGGCGATTCCCTTGACGAGCCGGTTCCGCGCGTCCTGCGGGGTCTTGGCGGTGTTCTGCCAGACGAAGTTGCTCTCCTCCAGGCCCCACGACTCGGTGATGTTGCTGACGAAGGCGTCGAAGCGGCCGGTGCCGCCCAGGTCGGCGAAGTCGACGGACATGCCCTTGAACGAGTCGTGCCCCATGACCAGCGACTTGGGGTCCAGTGGGCCGCGGCGGCCCTCGGCGAGGGTGAACTTGATACGGCCCGGCTGGGACACGTTGTGGAAGAAACGGTCGTTGCCGAAGTCGTTGGCGAGGTACAGCTCGGGCAGCAGGTCACCGTCGAGGTCGGCGGAGGCCGAGGCGAGCGTCCACCCGGTGGCGAACCGGGGGTCGATCGCGTTCTGCACCTCGTAGGTGACGTTCGGCGTCGCGCCGCCGGTGGCGCCGGTCCAGCGCAGGATGTGCGCCCCGCCCGCGTTCTGCGCGCGGGACATGGAGTGGTTCATCTGCACGTTGGGCAGGCCCTGCGGGTCGAGCACCTGGGAGTCCGGGAAGTAGTTGAAGATGCCGATGTCGGGCCGACCGTCACCGTCGAAGTCGGCGACCGCCGTCGCGTTGGTGTTCCAGAGCGGCCCCCGGTATCGGCCGTCGGTGGTCTGCTGCTGCGGGATCAGCTCGACCGGGTGGTACGACGCCAGGCTCAGACCCTGCGCGTCGCCCTTCTGCAGGAACACGACCGGCGTCCGTCCCCAGTAGATGACCAACACGTCCATCCGGCCGTCGACGTTGAAGTCGCCCGGGGTGCACCCCATCGGCGCGATCGCCGGACCCATCGGCAGCGGTGCCGGGTCCAGCACGAACGGCGCGTAGCTGGCCCCGCCGCCCGGCGCGGGGGTGACGATGACTTCGTCACTGCGCGGGTCGACGAGGCACAGGTCGTTGGCGCCGCCCTGCCCGTCGAGGTCGTTGAGCGCCACGCCGGCGCCGACCGACGAGATCCAGGAGCGGATGTGCTGGTACTTCGGGTTCACGGTGCGGATCGTGTGCTGCGGCAGTCCTGGCGGAAGCGCGATGGGCAGTTCGGTGAACGCGAACCGCGAGGCCATCGCCCGCCGGTCCTCGGCGGATGCCGACGGCAGTCGCGACACCGTGAACAGCCCGGCGACGAGTACCAGGACGAAGACGACGGGAATGAGCCGGCGCAGCGGACCCACTTGTTTCGGTGGCAACGGTCCCCCTCGGGTGGTGCCCGTCCCGACCAGGACGGGCGTTCGGGTGGTGCGGTCACGGGTGACGGCGGTCCGTCAACCCGGCGGTGTCCTTCGATCGGCCGAGCTCACGGTCATCGGCATGCCACCGCGCATGCGCAGCGACAACATCGGTTCCGGCACGACCTCGTGGGTGGCGACCTTCGTGAGCGTCAGGTCCCGGGCCAGCATGGCGAGGACGAACGCGGCCTCCATCAGGCCGAGATGGTTGCCGACGCAGAACCGCGGTCCCGCGCCGAACGGGATGTAGGCGTAGCGCGGGCGGGCGGTGGCCCGGACCGGGTCGAAGCGCTCCGGGTCGAAGTGCTCCGGGCGTTCCCAGAAGTCGGGGTGCCGGTGCAGCGTGTAGGGGCAGATCAGCACGTCCGCGCCCGCCGGCACGTGGTACCCGCCGACGTCGTCGTCGGCGAGCGCCTTGCGCGGCAGGATCCACACCGGCGGGTACAGCCGCACCACCTCGTCGATGACCATCGCGGTGTACCGCAGCCGGCCCAGGTCGTCGAAGGTCGGCAGGCGGTCGCCGAGCACCTCGATCGCCTCCTCGCGCAGCCGGTCGCGCACCTCGGGATGCTTGTCGATCAGGTAGAGGGCCCAGCTCAGCGTGCTGGCGGTGGTCTCGTGCCCGGCGAGCAGCAGCGTCACGAGTTCGTCGCGCAGCCGCTGCCGGCCGACCCGGGGGTCGGATTCGGCCCGGGCGGACACGATGAGCCGCGACAGCACGTCGTCGCGGCCATCGGAGTGCGCCCCACGCTCGTCGACGAGTTGGTCGACGATCGTCTGCAGGCGACGGCGGGCCCGCCGGAACCGCAGCTGACGCGGCAGCGGCACCCAGGGCGGCACGGCGCTCAACGACGCGAGCTCGAACATGGCCTGGTCCTGCACCATGGCGAAGTCACGGCCGATCGACGGGAACCGGCTGAGGTCGGTGTCGAGCAGGGTGCGCCCGAGCACGCCGAGCGTGAGGCCCGTCATCTCGTGGAGCACGTCCACCGGGCCGTCCCGGCCGAGCGTGCGCAGCCGCTCGACGAGGGCGGCCGACTCCTCGGCGACGATCCCGGCCTGCTCGGCGATGCGTCGGCTCTGGAACGCCGGCTGCACCACCTTGCGCTGCTTGCGCCACAGCTCGCCCTCGCTGGTGAGCAGCCCGTCGCCGAGTGCCCGGCGGGCGTGCACCAGACCGATGCCCTTGTGGTAGTTGGCCGCGTTGTCGGCGAGCACGTGCTTGGCGTGGTTGGGGTGGTTGAAGAAGTAGAGACTCTTCGGCCCGACCGGCAGCCGGGAAGCGTCGCCGTAGCGGGCCGCCGCGGAGGTCATCATGCCGAGGCGGTCACGGCCCATCATGATCAGCATGTTGACGGCGGCGGCGCGCGACGGCCCCTGCAACTGCGAGGGGTGGACGGCCGCGGTCACGACGTCACCACGGCGGCCGGCGCCAGGTCGAGCCGGCGGAACTGGCCACCGAGGAACACGAGAGCGTCTTCGTCTCCGTACCGGCGCATGCCGCGCGGGCGGCCCAGGAAGATCGTGTGGTCTCCCCCGTCGTACGCCCGCCACACCTCGCACTCGATGTGCGCGACGGCGCCGGCGAGCAGCGGCGCGTCCGTCCTCGCGCCCGGCCGCCAGTCGGCGAACTCGAACTGCTCCTGTCCCAGCGGGCGACGCCGGTCGGCGTAGTAGCGCGCCACGGCCTCCTGGTCGGAGGCCAGCACCGAGATGCCGAAGGTGCCGGCACGGCTGAGCACCTGGTGCATGAGGGCACCCCGGTCGACGCACACCAGGATCAGCGGTGGGTCGAGCGACACGGTGCTGAACGAGTTCGCGGTCATCGCGTGCGGCTCGTCCCCGCCGACGCTGACCACCGTGACGCCGGTGGCGAAGGCCCCGCAGACACGACGCATGTGCGCCGAGTCGGTCACCTCTTCGGTGTCGAAGGTCGTCATCGCCGGACCCCGGCGACGGCGTACGGTTCGAGGGCACTTTCGAGCGCCTCCGGAACCCTGGTGGGCACGGTCCGGTTGTTCGGCCCCCGCATGCAGGCGACGCGCTGGGTGCCCCGGGCGACGAGGTTCTCGCCGCCCGGGCCGACACGCACGTAGTCGAAGCCGAACTCGAGTTGCGTCTGCGCCAGCTCGATGAGCCGCATCCGGACGGCGATCTCGTCGAACGCGGTGAGTTCGGCGAAGAACTCGCACTCGACCTTGAGCGTGAACAGCTTGAGGTCGGCCTGGAGGTCGGCGAGGACGGCCGGCGCCCGGTCCTTCAGGAACATCTCCCGGCAGCGGCCCTGCCACCGCAGGTAGTTGACGTAGTAGACGTTGCCGACCATGTTCGTCTCCTCGAACCCGACGGTGTGCCGCAGCTCGTAGTAGCTCTCCATGCTCATCCCTTCGCACCGGCCAGAACAGTGATCACGACGTGCCCCTCGCCGCCGCGCAGACTGGTGACGAAGGAGGCGGCCCGGGCATCGCCGGCGCCGAAGAGCACCCAGCCGGGACGCTCGGTGCCGGCCAGGACGAGCGGGCCGTGCATCGGCACGCCGGCCTTCTGCATCGCCTCCACGGCGGTCCAGACCCGGGTCGCGGCGGTGTCGAGGGTTTCGCCCGGCTCGCCGGCCAGCAGCTCCGCCAGGCCGGCGTGCGGGCCGAGCAGTCCCTGCCACTCCTCGGGGCTGCGCGGCGCCACGCTCTCGACGTCGCAGCCGAGGACGCCCTCCGCGGCGACGGCCAGCGTGATCCCCCCGCCGTGGGCGATCGAGACGCCGCGCGCACCGGGAACCTCGGGTTTACCGTCGGGCCCGTAGGTGATCTCGACCGGTTGGCCGAGCGCGTGGCCGGCGGCGACCGCGCTGATCCGGCGCCGCGCGGCGGTACGCTCCGCCGGGTCCGGCGGCGCCGGCGCGGCGGGCTCGATCGCGACCGCGACGTCGGTGAGCCCCAGGTCACCGAGCCCTCGCTCCAGGAAGGGGCCGAGCAGCGGAGCCACCCACGGGCCGGTGCCGTCCTGTTTCCGGACCGCGCGCAGTCGTAGCCCCTCCCAGCGCTCCACGGTCACGCCGGCCTCGGTGCGCAGGGCGATGTCGTAGACGTACGTGTCGCCGTCGCGCTCGCGCTCCGTGGCGCAGTAGCGCAGCTCGCGGGCGGAGGAGAGCTTCTCCCCGCCGGGGTGGATCCGCTGCACGCCGGCCGGGAGCAGCGTGGCGTCCGGCACACACACCTGGTTGCCGTGCATCAGCGCGTCGCGCACGCCCGGGTCGCCCAGCAACAGCGTCGGGGAGACGTACGGGGCGAACCAGGTGGTCGATTCGTCGGCCGCCACGATCGCGTCCACGTGCCGGGCGGCGGCTCGGTGGTACCGCCGGAGCCGCTGGAACCTGGCGCCCTGGAACAGGATCTCCCCGTACAGGTCGTCGAGCGGCGCGATGGGGGCCGGGGGCAGCCCCTCCGGCGCCTGGTCCGGGGGGCCCTCCGGCACGGTGTCGCCGCCCAGTCGCAGCCGCGCGGTGAAGTGGTCGGCGGCGAAGCCGGTCTCCTCGCTGCGTATCGCGACCTCGATGGTGTCGTCGTCGGTCACCAGAGCAGCCACCTGGATCCTCGTCTGCCCGTGTGGCGAGACGATGACCGGCCGCAGGAACTCCGCCTGTTCGATGACCGGCACCACGTCCGCGCCCGAGACGGCCGCGGCCACCTGCGCCATGGCCTCCATCCCGAACACCGCGGGGAACAGCAGGTTGCCGTCGAGATCGTGGTCGGCGAGGTAGCGGTCGGTGCCGACCTTCAGCTCCGTCTCCACCACCATCTCGACCTGGTGGTAGCGGATCAGCACCCGGTCGACGAACCGCAGCAACGGCAACGACGGCTGGTGGTACCGAACCGTGTGGACGCTCTCGGTACGACCGCTGATCACCACGACGACCGGCGCCGCGGTGTCCGCGACCAGCCGTCGCAGGATCGCGATGCCCTGACTGGCGGTGAGGGGCGTGACGCCCTCGCGGCTGAGCGACTCGACGACCGACAGACGTTCGCCCATGCCGACGCCCGCCCAGACCGACCACTCCAGACAGAGGGTGCGGCATTCGGGGTACGCCCGGGCGAACGCGGTGGTCTCGTCGGCCAGCCAGTCGTTGGCGATGGCGTAGTGCGCCTCGCCGCGCAGCCCCGCCCGGCCGATGATGCTGCCGAGCGTCACGAGCAACCGCAGCCGGGACGGGTCGATCGCGTCGAGCACCGCCCGTAGACCGTCGACCTTCGGCGCCAGCGCGTCGCGGAACGCGTCCGGGCCCAGGCTCGCCAGACCGGCCGGTTCGTTGCGGCCCGCGCCGTGCAGAACCGCGGTGACCGGTCCCAGCTCGGCGGACAGCTCCCGCACCGCCCGTTGCACCGCGGCGGGATCGGTGACGTCGGCACGGGCGTACCGCACGGTGATACCGGCTGCCGCGATCCGGGCCAGGTTGGCCGCCAGCTCGCCGTCCTCGGCGGGGTCGGAACGGCCCAGCACCGCCAGCCCGGCGCCGCTGTCGGTGGCCAGGGCGAGCGCGCACTCGGCGGTGATGCCCTTGCCCCCGCCGGTGACCAGCAGCACGTCGTCCGCGCCGAGCGGGGCCACCGAGGTGCCGGCACGCACCGGCATCGCCCGCAGTGTCGGGACCCGTCGGACCCCGTCGTCGTAGTGCACCTCGCTGAAGGACGTGGTCGCGGCGACCTCCTTCACCACCAGCTCGACGAGGCCGTCGACGGCGGCGGGCACGTGCACGACGGTGACCAGCACGGACGGCGCCTCGAGGTGCAACGTCCGGGCGATCGCCGCCGCGCCACGGCCGTGCCCGACCAGTACGAAGCGGGTGCTGCCGGCGGCGAGGGCCCGCTGGGCGCCGCGCAGGGCCGGCTCCAACTGCTCCCGCGTGCAGTCCGGGGGCAGGCAGACCAGCACCCCGCCACCGAGCCCGGCCTGTTCGAGCGCGCTCGCCAGCGGGGCGGCGAACGGGTGGTCCGCGTCGGCGTGCAGGTGCCACCGACCGTTGCCGGCAGGGGTGTCGGCGGTGACCGCCGGCAGCGGCACCTCGTCCAGGTCGACCCGCCAGGGTCGGGCCCAGGCGGCCACACCAGCGACCGTCGGCGTGACCGCGGCGTCGCTGTCGCGGGCCGTACGCGCCAGGGTCTCCATCGTCTCGGCGAGTTCGCGGACGGTGGCGGTGGCGAAGTTGATCGGCATCTGGGCCGGCGGTACGTCCAGGTGTCGTGCGAGCTGGTTCACCACCTGGCCGACGGTGATCGAGCTGAGGTGCAGGTCGTCGAGGAGCCGACTGTCCGACCCGACCAGGTCGAGCGGCAGTTCGGCACGCTCGGCGGTGAGCCGCCGCAGCAGGTCCTCGGTGGACTCCTGCGCCGACCCGCCGGACTCGACGGCGACGGGCGGCGGCGCCAGGGCCGGGCCACGCTCGATCGCCGGGCTCAGCTCGGGTGCCTGCTCACAGGGGCTGGTGAGGAAGGAGAAGGTCGCGCCCACCTCGAGCGGACGCACGAACCGCCCGTCGAACAGCGCCGCCGGGGCGGGCGCGGCGCCGGTGACGTACGCGGCGCCGGCGACCCGGAGCAGACTCGCCAGCGATTCGCTGTCGGTGTCCACGGCGACCACCGGTACGTCCGTCACCGTGCCGGCGAGCCCGGTGAGGACGTGGCCGGGCCCGACCTCGACGAACAGGTCGGTGTTCTTGGCGGCCAGCGCGACGGCCTGGTTGAACAGGACGGGGTCGATGATCTGACGGCGGAGCAGGTCCCGCACGTCGGTGCCGGCCGGCAGCACGTCACCGGTGACGGTGGAGATGACCCGCGCGCCGACACGGTGGAAGGTCTCGTCCGCGAGGGCGTCGGCGAAGGCGTCCGCGGCCGGAGCGACCAGCGGGGAGTGGAAGGCGTGCGATACCCGGAGCCGCGTGGCGCTCAGCCCGGCGGCCCGCGCGTTGTGGCAGACCGCCTCGACCGCGTCGACCGATCCGGAGATGACGGTGTGCTGAGGCCCGTTGTAGGCGGACACCACCACCGGGAGACCCGCGATGATCGCGTCGAGCGCCTCGGGGTGCGCCCCGATGTCGGCCATCGTGCCGGCCTGGCTGTGCCCGGCCATGGTCCGGCCTCGCAGACCGGCGACCCGCAGCAGCGTGTCCTCGTCCATGGCGCCGGCCCATTGCAGGGCCACGATCTCACCGAGGCTGTGCCCGATGGCGGTCGACGCCTCGATGCCGAGCAGTGCCAGGGCGCGCTGACCGGCGACGGACCCGGTGACGATGCGCGGCTGTGCGACCTCGGTCGCGACGACGTCGCTTCCGGTCGGCAGCGCGGCACGCAGGTAGACGTCCTCGACCTCGGTGAACCGCCGCCGCAGCGCGCCGCCGCTGACGCCACGTCCGGAACCCTGTCCGGGGAAGAGGAAGCTGATCCGGGCCGGGCCACTGACGTGTCCCAGGAGGAACCGGCCGTCGGGGCGGATCAGGTTCGCCTCGCCGGACTCGACGGCCTCGCGGGCGGCGACCAGCAGCCGCTCGGCCTCCTCGGGTGACGAGGCGATGATCGCGGCCCGGAAGGGCCGGCCCCTGAGGTCGCGGTGCAACGTCGCGGCCAGGTCGCCGAGCTGCGCGTACGACAGCGCGGGCACGAAGGCGCTCAGCTCGGCGAGCCGGGCGGCGAGGTCCTCGGTCGAGGCGGCGTCCACCAGCAGCAGCTCGGCGTCCTGCGCCGAGGCGGCGATGGCACCCATCCGGCGGTTCGGCACCGACCGGCGCGGTCCGTGGCGTTCGAGCACGATGTGCGTGTTGATGCCGCCGAAGCCCATCGCGGTGACACCGGCCCGCACCTCCGTCGCGGCCGGCCACGGTTCGGCCTTGCGCAGCGTGCGCAGCCGTGCCCCGTCGGCGGTGAGGATCTCGTGCGGGTCGACCGAGCCGACGCTCGGGGGCAGCACCTCGTGGTGTACGGCCAGCGCGGCGCGGATGAACCCGGCGACCCCGGCGGCGGCCTTGGTGTGCCCGATCATTCCCTTGACCGAACCGATCACGGCCGGCGGCGCCTCGGGATTCGCCGTCTCCCGGGCGCCGGAGAGCGCCTTCAGCTCGGTGGCGTCGCCGACCTTGGTGCCGGTGCCGTGGCCCTCGAAGAGCCCGACGGTGTCGATGCCGTAGCCGGCCCGGGTGTACGCCCGGCGCAACGCGAGCCGGTAACCGTCGACCTCGGGCCTGGTGATGCCACCGTGGCCGTCGGAGGAGACTCCCCACCCGGCCACCGATGCATAGATCCGGTGACCGGCCTCGACGGCCCGGTCGGTGCGCATCAGGACCACCATGCCGCAGCCCTCGCCGGGCCAGAACCCGTTGGAGGCACGGTCGTAGACCCGCATCTCGCCAGTGGCCAGGGCACCGGTCTTGGCGAAGCCGATGACCTCGAACGGGTCGATGGACAGGTCGACGCCGCCGGCGATCGCGACGTCCAGGTCGCCGTCGAGCAGCGCCCGGCACGCGGTCACCACCGACAGCAGCGACGACGAGCAGGCGCCGTCGACGGTGTAGCCGCCGCCCTTGAGGTCGAAGTAGTTGCAGATCCGTCCGGCGATCGTGTTGGACAGCGCACCGGCCAGGGTGTCCTCGTCCAACGGCGGGAACGGGCTCTTGTAGGCCGCCTCGTAGGTGGCCAGGAAGTCGGACAGCTTCTCGTCGTCCCAGCCCTCCGCCCGCAGCGCGGCGGCCACCGTCCGTCGCACGTAGGGCCAGCGCAGCCGCATCTGGTTGGCGCGGGAGAACTCACCGGTCAGGGTGTTGCCGACGATCACGCCGGTGCGTTCCTGCGGCAGGCCCTCACCCATCGGGAACCCGGCGTCGGCCAGCGCCGTCGCGGCGGTGTCCAGGGCCAGCCAGTGCGCCAGATCGGTGGACCGGTAGGTGCTGCCGGCGACCTTGTAGGCGACCCGGTCGAACTCGTAGCCCTCGAGGACGGCTGCGTTGCGTGCGTAGAAGCGGTCGGGGGCGGAAGGGTCCGCGTCCCAGTAGTCGTCATGGTTCATCCGGACGTCGGGGAGCCGCCGAAACGCCCGGCGACCCGCGATGGCGTTCTCCCACAGCTCCTGCGGTGAACGCGCGTCGGGGTAGTGGCACGCCATCCCGACCACGGCAATACTGGTCATTGCTCACTCGGCTTTCGTGTCGCTACCAAAGGAACGAAGGCGCTCTTGATGCGCTGGCGCCAGATCTCGTAGGCGGGCAGGACGTCGTCGTCGGGCAGCCCGGCCCGCGCGTCGTCGGTCACCCGCGTCGCCTCGTCCACCGGCATCCCGCAGAGGACGCCGGTGGCCAGCTCGTTGTGCGGCATCACCAGACCGGCACGTTGGCGGGCCGCGGCACCGAACGCCGCGCCCTGCGCGAGTTCCAGCCGGTACTCCCCCACGGTCTGGGCGAGCCAGGTCAGTTCTCGCTCACTCGCGCCACCGGCGTAGCAGACGGCGAGCCCGGCGCCGGCGTACAGGTCGGCGCGACGGTGCGCGGGGAACGCGTCGAGGAGGCGGACGAGTTGCCCGACGTCCGTTCCGGCCACGAACCAGCAGGCCCGTCCGATGCCCTGGTCGATCGCCCGCAGGGAGTAGTCCCTGGAGTAGTCGCGCGGACCGTCGGCCGGCCAGGGGAAGGCTGACGGTGCCTCCCGCCGGCGAACGTACCGGTCGGTCTTGAAGTAGGCCTGGTGGAACCCGTACCCGTCGAGGACGAGCCAACGCAGCAGGGCGTCCGGGGCGTGCAGTCGCGACCACAGCGGACGCGGCAGACGGGCCATCGCCCAGCCCACCCCGACGTACGCCATGTAGACGTGCTCGTCATGGTCGGCGAGGAACCGGGCTACGTGCCGCGACCGCCCGGGCAGGGCGTCGCGGATCGCGAAGGCCATCGCCGCGCCCTCGTAGGCGAAGCCCCGGTACGCGGCCGGCGTCGACTCGACCGCGGGCGCCGCCCGCGGCGGATCGTCCGCCTCGGCGGCGGCCGCGAATCCGTGCAGGAACGAACTGCCGACCGTTTCGAGGCGGTCGCGGGCCTGTTCGTCCTTGAGGTGAAATCCACGTGTACTGAGTTTCGTCTGCCCCACATCGGGGGTCATAATGCGGCGTCGAAGCTTGTTCCATGCAGTCATCGTCTTCTCCGGTCTGCCCACTGAGGCATCATTCTTACGCATCCATGGGCAGAAAGTTCTCCTGCATTGCGGTCGTTCGGAATCGCCTCGATGATCGCGTCACCGATTCGCTGGAAAATCGGCCCCCGGGCATCGGAAAAATGGAAAGTGGAGAGTGGGAGTCACCATTTTTCGCCGAACGATGCGACGCGGGAGATGGACGCGGAGGGCCGCCCGATACCACGATGGCTGGCTACGGCCCCGATCCGGAAGCGACGTCCGGGCCTCTGCAAAGAAGCGTGCCGTGGATTCCGACGAAGCGGAGGGACAGTGGATGCGCGCGGTGGCTCTGGAGATACCAGCCATCCATTGCGACCTATCCCGAAATGAACTTTCCGCAAATCTACGCAGCGGTCGGTGGACCGTCATCTTCAAACTTGCCTACCCGATGACCACCGCAATCACGGGATGACCTGCGCGGGAAGCCGCCGACCGGCCTGCGGCAGGCTCGTCTGCCGTGCCGGACAGATCCGACAATTTCCGAACATCCGCACTACCGCAAGGTGGCACCAAGTGCGGCGCTTCGGGGAAAAGGGACCTGCCGAATTCTGGCGACTGGACATTCGTACTATCAGCAGTGGGTTGTGCCACTATCCGCCCCGCCACCACCCGCCAATACCGCGCTGACGTGCGAAGACGGCACTTTTACGTGAGCCACTCCGCGATTGCTCCCCGTGATGGACCCGTGATTGAGAGTGTTGCCATCCTCCGATGGCTCGGCTAGCCTCGACGCCAGTAATACCCGCCCGTCCCAGGAGGTGGGAAGAGGCCATTCTCATGAATTAAAACGGCCATGACAGCCGCCAATCTACCGACACACCTAGCAGACCGGACTCACAAGGGCCGTCCGCTATGCAGTGTTAACATGACGACCTTTGCCGGTCATTGGGGGAATCGCTGTGGACGATCCAATCGAGAGGGCTGTGCAGCGGGCCATCGCCGCCATGCACGAGAAGCTCGGAGAGCAGCTCACGGTCGACGACATGGCCCGCGCTGCCATGTTCAGCAAGTTTCACTTCACGAGGGTCTTCCAGCAAGCCACCGGCGTGACGCCGGGCCGTTTCCTGTCCGCCCTGCGCCTACAGCGCGCCAAGCGCCTGCTCGTCTCCACCTCGCTAAAGGTCGCGGATATCAGCATGCGGGTGGGATACAACAGCGTCGGGACTTTCAGCTCCCGATTCACCCGGAGCGTGGGGATGCCACCCACGACGTACCGCCGGCTCGCCGGCTTCGCCCCGCAGATCGAGACCGACCCCGACTACCGAATGGGGCACCCGCACAACGCTCGCGTACACGGCCGCGCCTGGGCACCCGAATCGCATGCCGACAGCCCCGTCTTCCTGGGCCTGTTCCAGGACCGCATTCCCGAAGGGCTGCCGGTTCGTTGCACGATCCTGCCGCGCCCGGGTCCGTTCCAGCTCGACTACGTGCCGCCAGGTAACTGGTTCGTCCTCGCCCAGTCGGTCAACGGGAAACTGGACGCCGACGTGGACGCCGGCGACAGCGACCAGACCGTCTGCGTCGCCACCTGCGGGCCCCTGCACATGCGGGCGGATGGCGTCGTGCACACGGACGTCGACCTGCAGCCGGTCCGCGCGATGGATCCCCCGGTGCTGCTGGCGCTGCTCGACCAGCGCAAGCTCGCGCTGGCCCGGGCCGCCGAGGAGCGGGTGGGCGCGGTGTCGGCGATCCGTGCCGGGGCCACGTCGGGCCGCCCGGCCGCGTGAGCGGCCCGACCTGGCTTCGACCTGACACCGACCGGACAAGGTCGATGGTCCCGCGCCGACCCCCGTAGGCGGGCTGACCACGAACGACCAGAGGTGCGACCGGATCGTGGCACGCCACGACTCATGCCGCGGCCGGTCGCACGGTGCGCTCGCCGACTTCGGTGAAGCGCCCGTACGCCCAGAGTCTCGCTCCTCACGCGCAGCGCGCGAACGTCTGCGCACCAGGCACCACAGCACGACGAACACGGGTCCGCTCATGTCCACTGTGGTCGGTAGGAAGCAACCACGAAGGTGCACCTGACCCGGGGCCTCCCAGACGATTGAACAGCGATTGCCTGATCCCCGCCGACAGGAGGCGACGCCGTGACACACCCGACGACCCGAGCATGAGCGGACGATGACGCTTGGGGCGTTAGCGGACAGCATCATCCCCGGCGGGGTGCGGTAGTCGTCCGTCCGGTTGGACGCCGTGGCGGTGGGTCCGGATGTCTCCGGAAGGACCGTGATCTCGCGGCGCCCGGTCCGGCGGACCAGGCCGTCGAGCGCCTCGCGCCGCTCACCGCGCTCGCCTCCCACCAGGCCAGAGCCTCGGCCCGTCGAGGAGTACCAGCGCTGGTACCCGGACGACCGGACGCTGGTCGAAACCGTCGCCCGGGCCGCACTCGCGGCCGCACAACGCATCGATGACTGGCAACGCCTCGGCACCGTGGCCGGGAATCGATCCGAGGAGTGACATGCCCCGCCGACCTGCCCATCGCAGTCCGTGGTCCGTGCTTGCCGTGCTGTGTCTGGCGAACTTCCTCATCCTGCTGGACACGACGATCGTCAACACCGCGGCGCCGCACATCATGGCGGCACTGAACACGCCGGTGGCTGGCGCACTGTGGGTGCTCAACGGCTACCTGCTGGCGTTCGCCTCGCTGCTGATCACGTTCGGGCGGCTGGGCGACCGGGTCGGGCCACGCCGAGTCTTCGTCGCCGGGCTCGCCGTGTTCAGCGTCGCGTCGATCTGGTGCGCGCTGTCCCACAGCACGGGCGAGTTGGTCGCCGCCCGCGTACTGCAGGGAATCGGTGCCGCGGCGTTGCTGCCGCAGGCCCTGGTCCTGATCTCGGCCGTCTTCCCCGCCCACCGCCGCGGCGCCGCCTTCGGCATCTTCACCGCGGTGGCCGGCGTCGCCGCGGTCAGCGGTCCCACCCTCGGCGGCCTGCTCGTCACGGCGGCCGGCTGGCGGTCGATCTTCTACCTCAACGTGCCGGTGGGTCTGGCCGGACTGCTGCTTGCGGCACGTTACCTGCCCCGCGTGCGACCGGCCCGCGCGCACCGGTTCGACGCGTTGGGCGTGGCGCTCGCCACCGGAGGTCTGCTGGCCATCGTGTTCGGCCTCGTCGAAGGGCAGCGCTACGCGTGGGGCCCGGTGCTGGGTCCGGTCGGAGTCCCGCACATCCTCGTCGCCGGGGTGGCACTGCTCGCGCTGTTCGTCTGGTGGGAACGGCGGGCCGCCGAGCCGCTGCTGCCGCTCGACCTCTTCGGTGACCGGAACTTCACCGTCGCAACGGCACTGACGGTCATCAGCTCCTTCGCCCTGTACGGTTTCCTGTTCGTCTTCGTGCTGGAAACCCAGAACATGCTCGGCATGAGCCCGCTCGCCTCCGGTCTCGCCGCGCTGCCGTGGACGATCACGCTCAGCGCCGTCGCACCGGTCGCCGGCCGGCTCGCCGACCGGGTGGGCGGTCGGATCCTCCTCATGGCCGGCCTCGCGGTGCAGGCCGTCGGGGTGCTCGGAGTCGCGGTACTGCCCGGACCCTCGTCGTCGTGGCACACCTTCGCCGGGCCGCTCGTCGCGATCGGCGTCGGCATGGGCCTGTCCATCGCGCCCACCACCACCGAGGCGATGCGCGGCATCACCCCGCAACGCGCGGGTGCGGCCTCCGGCCTGCTCAACACCGCACGCCAGGCCGGCGCCGCGTTGGGTGCCGCGCTGATCGGCGCTGTGCTGCAGAACCGCCTGCCCGACCCCACGCACCGCGCCGCGTTCCGCGACGGCTTCGCCACGGCCAGCCGGCCGGCACTCGCGGTGGTCGCCGGCGTGTTGTTTGCCGGCGCGGGGCTGGCCGCCGCGATGCGACGCCGCCCGCGGGAACCGGTGCCTCCCGCGCGCGAGGGGTTGCACGAACTGCAACATCGAAGGTGACGAACGTGTGCCCCGACCCGTACACTGATTTGGTCGGTGCTGTCGACAGCGGGGAGCCTGATGCGTATCTCGGATCTTAGTAGGCAGACCGGCATCCCAATCGCAACGATAAAGTTCTACCTCCGGGAGCGTCTGCTCCCCCCGGGCACCCCGACCGGCCGTAACCAGGCGGTGTATGGCGAAGCCCATCTGCGGCGGCTGCGACTCATCCGGGCACTCACCAATATCGGTCAGCTCGAACTCACCTCGGTGCGGGAGCTGCTGACCGCGATCGAAAACGACAAGGTCCCGCTCCCCGCGCTGTACGCGCTCGTCGACCGCGCGCTGTTTCCGCAGGAGCCGGCTCTGCACAGCGTGGATGGTGCGAAGCAGGTACGCACCGACGTCGACCGTTTCGTCGACGAACTCGGTTGGTCCCTGGACATGGATGCGCCCAGCCGGGACCGGCTCGCGCTCGTGGTCCTCACCCTGCAACGGCTGGGCTGCGAGTGCGGGATGGACTATTTCACCCCCTACGCGGCGGCGGCCGAGAGGCTCGCGATACAGGACCTGGACCTGCTGCCCGCCGACGGCGTGGGCGCCGACCGGGCCGCCGTGGTGGTGCGGGGGGTCCTGCTCGACGTGGCGCTGTCGGCGTTGCGACGGATGGCCCAGGAGCACCACGCGAGACTGCGTTTCGGCGCGACGCAGGCCGACGCCCGGCACGCCTAACGCGGGGCGTCTGTCGGCGATCGCGGGTGTCAGCCGCACACTGTTGCGAACTGCCCGGCCGACGGCTCGGGTCGGCCGGCCGCGGCGTCGGCACACCGTGCCGGCGGCCACTCACCTCGACGAATGTGAGCGCGCATGAGCGTCACCCACACCGGCACGGTGAGCGTGCACCTGGTCGAGCGGGCGATCGAGCTGCTGCGGGACAGGTACGTCCTCCCGGAGCGCGCCGAGGCCGCCGCCACGACACTCCGGCAGCGGCTGGCCGCCGGCGCGTACGACGGTCTGGACGAGTCGACGCTTGCCGAACGCCTCACCGAGGATCTGCTCGACGTGTGCCCCGACGCGCACCTGTGGGTCCGGGTGCGTGACGAGCGCCGTGCTTCCGCCAAAGCCAGCATCCGCCGGGTGGAGATCCTCGACGGCAACATCGGGTACCTGGACGTGCGCCGCATCAGCGGTTCCACGGACGGCGGCCGGGCGATCGTCAGCGCGATGGATCTGGTGTCGCGCACCGACGCGCTCATCCTCGATCTACGTGGAAACGAAGGCGGCTCACCGGACGGCGTCGCGCTGTGGAGCAGCTACTTCCTTCCGGCCGAACCGACGCACCTCAACAGCATCCACGACCGGGTCACCGGCCAGACCCGGCAGTTCTGGAGCCTGGCGTGGCTGCCCGGCGCGCGATACCTCGACCGCCCGTTGTCCGTGTTGACGAGCGACCGGACTTTTTCCGGCGGCGAGGAACTCTGCCTGAACCTGAAGGTGCGCGGCCGGGCCCGGTTGGTCGGTGAGAAGACGCGGGGCGGAGCGAACCTCGCCACCGTCTTCGCGCTGACGCCGACGATGGAGATCGCGGTGCCGCACGCCTACTCGATCAATCCGATCACGGGCGGCAACTGGGAGGGCACCGGCATCGAACCCGATCTCGCCGTGCCGGCCGCCGCAGCGTTCGATGTGGCGTACGCGGAGCTGCTCGATCGCGCGCCAATGCAGCAGGAGCAACGCGGGCACTGAGCGACGGCGTCGGGGCTCGGCGGACGCCCCGCCCCTCCCGCCAACTGTGTGGGATAAGCCAGACAAGCACCGACGGCCCGGCCGCATCGCGACCGGGCCGTCGTGCTGCGCGTCCGCCGCTGACGCGACTGTCGGTGGGTGCCTACCGCCGGCGTCGTGGCGTGCAGAGCCACGCAGCGTTGACGGGCGGACCTCAGCGGCGCACCGCGTGCAGCGGTGCGAGCACCGCCGCATCGCCGACTCCCGGCGACGACGCCTGCGGCGACGATGGGGTCGGGTCGGGCTGCGGCGGGGCGTCACACGTCGCGTCAGGTTGGTTGCCGGGTTTGCGCCGCGGCAGCTCACCCGTCGCGAGATAGTCGGCGATGGCGCTGGTGATGCACGGGCTGCCGTTGAACGAGTTGACGTGGGTGGTCTGGCCGATCTCCGCCAGCAGCGAGCCGTTCGGGAAGCGACGCCGCGCCTCGAGGCTGCCCTCGAACGGCGTGAGCGCGTCCAAGGTGCCACTGACGAACAGCACGCTCTCGACCTTCGACCCGTCGACCTCGACCGGCTTCGAGACCTTGCCGGGCCAGAAGAGACACGGCGCGTTGTACCAGACGTTGTACCAGGTAGCGAACGGCGCGCTGCCGAACGTCCGCCAGTTGTCGCGCCGCCAGGTGTTCCAGCTGCGCGGCCACCGGGTGTCGGTGCACTGCACCGCGTTGAAAGCCGCGAACGTGTTGTCGTTGGCGGGGCGGAAGGAGCTCTCGTACGCCGCGACCAACAGCTCGGCCTCCGGGTCGGTGACGGAGCTGGCGAACAACTCGGCCAGGGTCGGCCAGATGAACTGGAAGTAGCCGGCGATGATGAAGATGTCGGTGAACTCGGCCGGGCCGACGACGCCGCCGGCCGGCGCCGTACGAAGGTTGTTCTGCTTCGCGTACCAGCGCTGTCTGACCTGGTTGGTGGTCTTGCCGAGGTGGTAGACGTCGTCGTGTTTCGCCACCCACTCGAACCACATGCGCAGGTTGCGTTCGAGGTTCACGTCCTGGTCCAGGGCGGCCTGGTACCAGACCCTGCGCGGGTCGATGTTGCTGTCGAGCACCATGCGGCGCACCGTCTTCGGGTACAGCGTGCCGTACACCTGGCCGAGGTAGGTGCCGTAGGAGATGCCGTACAGGTTGACCCGGCCGACGCCGAGAGCCTTGCGGATCGACTCCACGTCCTTGACCGTGTCAAGCGTGGTCATGTGGTCCAGTAGCGCGCCGCCGGCCACCCGGCAGGCGTCGGCGTAGCTCTTCGAGCGGTCGAGCCAGGTCTGCTCGATGCTCCGGCTCCACGGGACGTACTCCGGGCGCGGCCCGTTGAGGTAGTCCTTGTCGCAGGACAGCGCGGGCACACTGGAGCCGACGCCACGCGGGTCGAAGCCGATCCAGTCGTAGGCGTCCCCGACGCTCGCGGGGACGCAATCCGCCGACGTGCAGAGCCCGGAGTTGCCGGGGCCACCCGGAAGGGCCAAGATGACGCCCTGGTAGTCCTTGGCGGGCGCCGTCGACCTGATCCGCGAGACAGCGATCTGGATCTTCCTGCCGTTCGGTCTGCTGTAGTCCAGCGGCACGTCGAGCAGGCCGCACTCGGCGCGGACCCCCTGCGGGTCGGTCGTCCCGCAGGGCGCCCAGGTGATCCTCGCGGCGGTTGCCGTCTCCGCTCCGGGCGACGCCGAGGCGCCGGTGACGGCAGGTGTGACCGCCACCGTCGCCGCGGCGACGACGACAGCGAGGCCCTTCGCGATTCTTCGATGCACAATTCCCCCTTGTTGCGGGAATGGGCGCGCGTTCAGACATTGGCCCGAGCCAACTAATGGAACGTAGCCCCGTTTCGGTGATGCCAGACGCGCACGGATTTCGCAGGAATCGCCTCTCCACCCGGGCATGACCACTGTAGACCGCAGAACGGGTCGGCAATTCTCGTAGAGTGCGGTGCGCGCTCCCCGGAGAGCAGGTAACTCTGCCCACGACCGGACCGGAAGGGTTGGCCGGTGGGCCCGGCGCACCCGAACCCTCCCCTTCCGCGTGGTGGATCCGCTATTGCGTTCCGGTGGCGGCCGACCGCCGCAGGGCTCTGTCGCAGGCCGCGAGGTGGCGGCCGAGGGCGTCCTCGAAGCTGGTGGCCGGGGCCTCGAACATGAGTTGCCGGCGGACGGCCAACTCTCTGCCGGACAGACCGCTCACCATCTCGGCCGCGGCGGTCAGCGCCAGGTCCGGGTGATCGGTCAACTCGTCCACGAGGCCCAGGTCGACACACTCACGTGCGTCCAGGTGGGCACCGAAGAGGATCGCCCGGCGCAGACGGCTCCCGCCGGACTGCTGCGCGAGTCGGAAGATCGCCATTCCGGGCCAGGTGGCTTCCCCGTCGACGAGCAGGGACAGTCGGATGTCGGGCGTGGCGATGCGGTAGTCCGTTGCCAGCAGGACGTCCAGGGCGAGGCCCCCGCACTCGCCGGAAGCGACCGCGACAGTCGTGACGCTGAGACGCTCGATCCGGCGCAACGACCGCTCCCACTTGCTGACCAGCGCCACGTTCAGGCCGTGCGTCCAGTCCTTTCCGGGTGTGCCGGTCACCTGCACCGTCAGCATGGCTGTGCCGTTGTTCGACTCGGCCGCCGCGCAGGCGGCTTCCACCGCGGCGACGGACTCCATCGTCAGAGGTTTCGAGCCGTCGATGCGAAGCTCGACGTCGCCTTGTGCGCCACCGGGGGCGTAGCGCTCACCCCGGCCTGTCCGGACGGTTGCCGCGCTCACCACTGGATCAGCGCTGTCTCGATCGTGGAACCAGGACCCATGGTCATCAGCACTCCATAATCGCCCGGGGTGGTCACGCTCTCCTGCAGGAGGCGTTCGTACGAGAAGATGAACGAACCGCTTGAAACGTTGCCGTAGTCACGAAGGACGCTGGTGGTATGCCGCACGTCGTGGCGGTTCAATCCGAGATTGACCGTCACCGCGTCGATGACCTTCTTGCCCCCGGCGTGCACGAGCCAGTGCGCGATATCGCTCCGACGCAGGCCGGTGTTCGCCAGCAGACGGTCAGCGACAATTTCCGCGTGAGCGCCGACGACGTACGGGATCTGCGGGTCGAGGAAGAAACTGAACCGGTTCTGGACGCTGTCCCAGTCGTAGCGCATGGCGTCGATCGCCTCGGGAATGATGCAACTGGCGAATTTGAGGATGCGAGGGTGTCCAGCGACGCCCAGGGAGTCGCCGGCGGGGCGCCCGACCACGGCAAGCGCCGCGGCACCGTCGCCGAACAGACTGTTCACGACCGCCGTGCGCATGGTCGAGTCCAGTACGTACGCGGCAGAACAAGCCTCCGTGCACAGCACCACGGCAAGCTCCCCCGCGTTGGCCACGGACCAGCTCGACACCACGTTCAGGGCGTTGAGCCCCGCGTTACACCCCATTCCCACGATGTCGGTCCGGCTACAGTGCCGGTCGATGCCCAGCTCCCGAATGAGGAGCGCGCTGAGCCCCGGCGTGAGGAATCCGGTGGAGGTCACGCAGCACAGGTGACGTATGTCGGCGACCGTCGCACCAGCGTCGTCCAGGCACGCTTGCAGGGCGCGCATGCCCATGTCCACGGCCAACCTCTTGTGCCGGTCGAGCAGGTCTGCCTGCGTCTCCGCAGACGGGGTGCCGTCGTCCGCCGGAAGCGGCAGTTCGAGGAAGCGTCGGCGGATCGCGCTGTTGAGGAAGACGGATCGGATCTTCGGATCCGAGATCGCGAAGGTGTCCAGCAGATCCTGCTGGGAAAAGGACGTGGAGGACGAGGCAGTGCCCACCCCGACAATTGTGGAATCGTAGGGGCTGGGCGGAAAAAAGGGAGACTCTGCTGCCAGTGTCCGCTCGTATGGCCCTTGCGTTTTGGCGATGTCAACGGTCACGCGCAGATCTTCCTTCCGCATCTCGGCCAGCTTGGCGTGTTTGGCCAAGCGCATTAGGCTCGTACGCCTACGATGCAGTCTCAGGCATGGACGTCACATCTTGGAGGTTGCGGGCGTCGGCTCCGCCCACGTTCCATAGTGCGCCGTCGAAGACGGCCGAGATAATTGTGTTGGGTTATCAGCGAATCGTTTGTGCGGCGTACCCGCCGCGCTGGAACAGGACGCCGGCCGGGTCGACCGCGCAGACCGACCCCGACCACCGCGCCGCCAGGCCATCGCTCGCCTTGTGCCGAGGGAGGTCTTCGGGCCGTTCCCGCGACGGAACGACCCGCGTGGGCCTGGTGAGGCGCAAACGGCCTCCGGCCCACGCGGGCTACGACACCCGTACGGTCAGCGCGCCAGCGAACGGGCGAACTTGCGGATGTCGCCGACCAGGAGCTGGGGCTGTTCCAGAGCCGCGAAGTGGCCCCCCCGGTCGAACTCGGTCCACTGGCTGAGAGTCGGCAGGAGCTGTTCGGCGAACCGGCGCACCGGCCGCACCGCGTCCTTGGGGAACGACGCGACGCCCACCGGCATCGTCAGCGGCCACGGCCCGGCCCAGGTCCGGATGAAGTCGGCGTCCATGTTGCTGGACTCGTAGTAGAGCTGGGCGCTGGACCCGGCCGTCGCCGTCAACCAGTAGATGGAGACCGCCGTGAGGATGTGGTCACGGCTCACGGCGTCCTCCGGCACCTTCGCCGAGTCGGTCCACTCCTTGTACTTCTCGGCGATCCAGGCCAGCTGACCCACCGGCGAGTCGGTCAGTGCGTAGGACAGCGTCTGCGGCCGGGTGGACTGGATCCGCTGCCAACCGGTCCCGTCCTGCATGAACTTGGCGGTGAACTCCAAGCGGGCCAGATCGGTCTCGCCCAGGCCGGCCATGGCCGCGGGGTCCGGCGGCGGGAACGCCGCGAACATGTTGAGGTGAATGCCGACGACGTGCTCGGGATCGGCCAGGCCCAACCGCAGTGAGATCGGCATCCCCCAGTCGCCGCCCTGCACCGCGTACCTGTCGTAGCCCAGGCGGCTCATCAGTTCCTTCCACGCGCCGGCCACCCGACCGGTGTCCCAGCCCACCTGGCCTGTCGGGCCCGAGAACGCGTATCCGGGAATCGACGGGATCACCAGGTGGAAGGCATCGGCAGGGTCGCCGCCGTGCGCGACCGGATCACTCAGCGGCCCGATGACGTCCAGAAACTCGGCCACCGTGCCCGGCCAGCCGTGGGTCAGGATCAACGGCAGCGCGCCCTCCTCGGGCGAGCGGACGTGCAGGAAATGCACGTTCACGCCGTCGATCTCGGTGACGAACTGCGGGTACGCGTTCAGGCTCGCCTCGGCCGCCCGCCAGTCGTAACCGTCACGCCAGTAGTCGGCCAGCTCCCTGAGATAGTCCAGCGGCACGCCGCGGTCCCAGCCCACGCCCGGAATCTCGTTTGGCCAGCGCGTGTTGTCGATCCGCTGGTGCAGATCGTCGAGATCGGACTGCGGAACTTCGATGCGGAACGGACGCATCTAGCAACCTCCCTGTGTCAGTCGCGAGCCGCCTGAAGCGGCGCAGGGCTCAGATCGTGGGGGCCCGCCCGAGCGCGATCCACTGGATCTCCTCGGCGGCCGGTGAACGCGCGCCGATCAGATGTAGGGCGTGTTCGGGCCCAGACCGCAGAGGATCCGGCCATAGAGTTCCAGGTTGGTGTTCGGGTGCAGGATGGCGTGCAGGTTGAGCGTCTGCACGTCCCGCTGAATGCGCTGGATCGGCACGTCACGGTAGATCGAGGAACCGCCACTGGCGCCGGCGAGGACGTCGACCGCCTCCTTGGACCGCTGGCATGCGGCGCCCAGGTCGAGCCGGACGCGGGCCCGCTCCTCGAGCGTCCACTGCTCCCCCGCCAGTCCCTTGGCGTCGATCATGCGGGCCGCGCGGTGGGCGTGGAACCCAACCTCGTCGATCCTGGTGATCGCCTCGGCGATCTCCAGATGGGTGATCGGCGCCTCGCTCTGGTTCTCGTAGCTGGTGTAGGTGATCTTCCGGCCGGGCAGCCGCTCAAGAAACGCGTCCTTGGCGCCCATCGCGAGGCCGAGCGCGGGCGCGCTGATCGTCGCGCACGCGGTGGGCATGAAGGGCGCATTGAAGATCGGCGCGCTCGCGTTCAGCTTGGACAGGTGCTGGCCCTGCAGCACGGGCCCCATCTGCAACACCCGCTCCGCCGGGACGAAGAGGTCCTTCGCGATGGTGGTGACGCTGCCCGAGCCGCGCATGCCCGAGGTGTGCCAGTCGTCGATGACGTGCAGGTCGGCGATCGGGATGAGGGTCATGACCGGCGCGAAGCCGCCGTCCTCGGTCGGCGTGACCGCCGCGTTCGTGTTCCACGTGCTCTGCTGCGCGCCGGTGTTGAACGACCACTTGCCGTTGACGATGTAGCCGCCGTCCGTCGGCACGGCCACGGCGCCCGGGCTGAGGATTCCGCTGATCCGCACGTCCGGCGTCGCGAACACCTCGTCCTGCACCTCGTCCGGGAACAGCCCCAGCATCCAGGTGCTGATGGCCCAGACCGCGGCCGTCCACGAGGTCGAACCGTCGCCTCGCCCGAGCTCCGCGAGCACATCCACGACGGTTTCCATGTCGGACTCGAAGCCGCCGTAGCGGACCGGAACCCGCATCTTGAGCAGATCAGCACTGGTCAGCGCGTCGATGACATCGGTGTGCATCTGCCGGTTCTCGTCCATCCAGAGAGCCTTCTCCCGCAGGAGCGGGACGAGCTCGGACGCGCGGTGAACGAGTTCGGTCTTGGCCGGCGCTTGGACAGTCACCATCGTATTTCTTCCTCCTAGACGGACGTCCGCTGGTGCGGACGTCACCTTGCAGTGGGCGACGCGGGAGTAGAGCCGAGCAGGTGACCTGCCCGGAAGGTGTGGGCCGACTATCTCCGACGATGCGCGGGATGCTCATCGCGAAAGTAGGCGGGCAATGGCAGGTCCCGTACTAGTCGCGGCCCGCGCGGAGCGGCACCGGTGCCGAGACCTGGCTCGGCCGGCGACCGGCCTGCCGCAACACCCGGAGAATCCTGCCCGGCGAAAGAAGGGCCGTCGGCTCGTCGATGAGACCCGCCACCCGCATGAAGGCATTGGTGAGGCTCGCGTCGTGCACCGCTGCGCGCTGGAGCCTCGCCACGTAGGCGTTGATGATGCGGGTCTTGACGGTCCGCCGGCCTTCCACACCCGCGTATCCGAGGTCCGCGATCGCGGCGAACTCCCACGGCGAGTCGATCTGGCGGGAGATCTCCTGGAAGAACTCGTGCGCGTCGGGCACGGGCGTCTTACGGAGCTTGTCCGCCAGGACGCGGGACTCGACGGCGGCGATGGCCATGCCCTGGGCGTACACGGGATTGAAACTGCACACCGCGTCGCCGATGACCAGAAACCCTTCCGGAAACCGCGTGAGCCGCTCGAAGCGGCGGCGAACGCTCGCCGGGAAGCGGAACATCACCGGGTCGTTGATCGGCTCAGCATCGCGAATGGACTCGTAGATCTCCGGCACCGGCAGCGACCGGACGTACTCGAGGAATCCCTCCGGGTCGGTCGGGGGGTGGTCGCCGAGAACGCCGGTGAGCGACAGCTCGACCCGTCCGCCCTCGCCGGGAAGCCGGTAGTAGAAGGCGCCACGCGGATGCGTGGGTGTCGCCGCCGCGATGATGGCGATGTCGCTGCCGAACGGGTCGGCAGGGACCCGGTAATGGCGGGTGGTGTAGGCGAGGTCCACCTTCACCCGGTCCTCCTCGGGCCGGGAGTAGCCGAACTCCTCCAGCCAGGCCGGCGTCCGTGACCCCCGGCCGGTAGCGTCGATCACCAGGTCGGCACGGAGGGCTTCGGGGCCCGAACCACCGTCGCGACGCTGCACGAGCGCGCCGATGATGCGACTCTTGTCGGGCGTCGCCTCCAGCCCGACGATGTCGTACCCCTCCAGGAAGCGGATGTTGCTGACCTTCTCCACCCGGTTGCGCACCTGGTGCTCGATGACCGGCCGGGTGCACGGCACCGAGAGCAGACCCGTGACCGCCTGACGAAGCGGCATGCCGTTGAAGTACCAGCGAATCGCACCGCTGAAATCACCGGGCCGGACACCGGCGGCTTCCATGTCCGCCGTCAGACCGGGAAACTGCTTTTCCAGGATCTGTTGCCCACGGGCGACCAGACCGTGGGCGTGCCGACCGTGCGGGACGCCCTTCCGGTACGCCGCCACCCCGGCCAGTTCGTCGCGGTCCACGACAAGAACCTCGGGATACACCTCGGCGAGCACATTGGCGGCGAGCAGGCCAGCCAAGCTACCGCCAAGCACCACCGCGCGACCGACAGGCTGTTCAGGCATCGCGATCTTCCTCCTCTGCGGACCAGAAACGTGTGCCTTCCCCCGAGCGGTCAACCGCGGTGGCGGGCGAGCGACGGCGCTGCCCGCTCCGTGAGCCCGGCGGGGCCGACTGGGTGTCAGAGCCATCTTCGGCGCTACCGGCGTGGATGGGCGTCTTTGTCATTGCGGACTCGACCGGGGCAAGAACGACGACCATGCTCCGGGGCGCGTGCACCACAGCAAGCCGCGAGATGCCACCCCTCCCTCGTCGCCAATAAAATTTGGCCTTGAATGCGTTTGGCCTGACAGAACCGCGTCGCGTGATCCGCGACTCGCGGCCAAGGGAGTAGCGATGCCCTGCGACGGGTTCCACGGCCATGACACGACGCCGCTGGACGGCGAGCAGTACGGAGGTCTCACTCTCACGGACCATCCGCGCCGCCGTCAAAACCCGCTTCCGCGTAGCGCCATCGCATGCCGGAAGACCAAAATTTCCGTCACCGTGGATCCGATACACAAGAGCCGCGTGGCGAAATCACAGAGTTATGGCGGACCCGCGGTCGCTCGCCAGGATCTGTGACGCTTTTCAACAAAATATTCGGTACAGGGCCGCAGGACCTGTGGATAGTCGGAGGTGCTGGCCATGAAGATGAGTCTCAAGCCCAATCAGGAAATCATAGGGGCCGATCCTCGCTACCGCTGGGATTATCCTGGCTCAACGGCGTCGAAGCCATCGAAGAACATCCGATCCGTGTGGTATTTCGGTCTGCCGCTCACCTCCGCGCATCGCGATGCCCACGATGCCGGCAACGCCATGCTCGACGGGAGATCCGAGGAAGAGCGCCACCTCAACGAGGGTTCCGTCTACCCGCACGCCAGCCTGGTCGAGATGATCACCTATCAGGCCAGGTGCTTCCCGGACATCGCCTGGCGCTACGTCGACATGAGCCACCTGGACTGGCAGCAGGTCAGGACCGCCATCAACGAGGACCCGCCGGACGTTGCCGCCTTCACGGTCTACACGGCCACCACCCTGTGGGCCATGATCGTGGCGGCGGAGATCAAGCGCGTCAACCCCAAGGCCGTCGTGGTCTTCGGCAACGACCACGCCGGGATCCTCTACCAGGAGACGCTGACCGGCAAATACGGCAGCCGTCTGGTGGACTTCATCAGCACCGGCAACAATGGCCCGTTCACCATGATGGGCCTGCTGACCCACCTGCAGGGCGGGCTGGACCTGAGCCGGATCCCGTCCCTGGCCTACCGGGGAACGGATGGTGAGGTCGTCAATCAGGATGCCGGCACGTTCCCGCTGGACCGCCGGATCCTGCCCGACTACCGACTGATCCTCGACCAGCTCGAGAAGCACTATGACCGCGCGTTCAACGTCTGGTACTCCCAGCACTACGACCTCAAGCGAATGGTCACGGTGCCGCTGGACGGTGGGTGCACCTGGGGAAAGCGGCCGGGCCGCCGGTGCAAGCACTGCTCGATTCAGGGCCTGACCCCCAAGACGACGGACGTCGAGTCGGCGATTCCGGTGCTGGAGAACATCGTCGGAGAACTCGGCGCGAACGTTTACGCCACCGGCGACTCGACTCTCGGCTTCTCGCGCGAGCAGTGGGAGGGGAACATCTCCTACCTCGACGATATGGCCGACGCCTGCGCCAAGTCCCCCATCCTGCAGAAGCACCGGTTCATGCTGGCCTACGGCCTGGTCTACGAGTTCCTCGAGTCGGCGGAGCTGTGCAAGGGTTTCGTGCGCACGTGGAACGTGGGTCTCGAGGCATTCGACCCCAAGCTGCTCAAGGCGGACTCCAAGGGAATCAACAAGGGGCCGGAGCGGATCGAGGAGGCGCTGGAGCTCGCGCGGAACCTCGACTACAAGCTCTACGCGTCGGGGATCATGGGCCTACCGGGTACGACGCTGAAGAACCTCAAGACCGAGGTGAACAGCTGGCTGTCGATGGCCGAAACCTACCGCGACCTGATCACCAGCATCTCCGTCGCGGCGCCCGGGATCATCCCCGGCTCGCGCATGTACTGGGACAGCTACAACTCCTCTGCCCAGGTCCGTGCCTGGCACGGGGAGATCCTTCCCGCGAGGCGCATGACGGCCCTCTACATCCGTGAGAACACCGAGGTCGAGCTCGAGGACGTGGAAGCCGCGATCACCGACCTCAGGAACGGGATCCTCCAGATCAACGGCCCGATGGAGCATATGAAGTTCGGCTACTACATGCTGGGCGGTCGAGACGAGGACGAGGCGGCCGAATACCGCCTCCTCGATGAGATCTGCGCCCAGCTCGACTAGTCCCCGGTGCCGCACCCTCCTGTCGAGATGGCCCGCGAGCTGCGTCGTCGCCCTGGGCTAGCCCCATGGACGGCCCAGCTCGCGGCCAGACCCGCCGCGCGGCCAGGCCCGCGACCCGCATCCACGGCATGACCATCCGCTCGCACGGCACCCCGGCCCCGGCGTCCCGCCCGCGATCGGCCCACCCCGTCACTCCTGCGCCTCCCGCGGGGGCACATTCGCCCTGCGGGAAGGCGGACGCGCGCTCGCCCTGCGGGAGGGCGGGCGCGCGTTCGCCCTGTGGAAAGGCGGACGCGCGCTCGCCTCCTCGTCGGGCCTCGGGCACGCGCCGAACCACACCACGCCCGGGCTCGCCCCGCGAACAGCAGCCGGCGAGATGAGCCCGACCCAAACACCACGGCACACCCTGGAAGGAATCAGCTCATGTCGGTAACACCAGACCTGGAAAACATATTCAGATCGCCGGCGAACATTCCGGTTGGCGAGTCGGTGATCCGCGGTATGACCCGCGCCTGCCAAGCGGCGAACGCCGTCAACTTGGCCCAGGGCATACCGAACTATCCGCTTCCGCTTGCCCTTCAGGAGGCCGCCGTGGCGGCCATCCGGTCGAACGACAACCAGTACACGTCACCCCGCGGCAGCACGCAGTTCCTCGAGGCCATCAGCGAATTCGAGCAGCGGCGCTGGGACATGCCCGCGCCCTACGACCCGGAAACGCAGATCTGCGTCACGTGTGGAGCGACCGAGGGCATGCTGGCCGCGCTGCTCGCCGTGGCGGAGAAGGGCTCCAACGTCATCATCGTCGAGCCGGCCTACGAGTCGTACACGGTCAATCTGCGACTCATCGACGTGGAAGCCAGGTATGTGCAACTGAAGGGTCCCGATTGGGTGCTCGATCCGGCGGAGGTCGCCGCCACTGCCGACCAGAACACACGTGCGGTCATCATCAACTCACCGCACAACCCGACCGGGCGCGTCCTCACTCGCGAGGAGATCCAGGGTCTTGCCGACGTGTGCCTGCGGCTGGGCATCATCGTCATCCACGACGCGATCTACGACGAGCTGTACTTCACGAATGATCGACCGGCCAGGATTTCCGACATCCCCGGTATGGATCAGCAGTCGATCACGATAAACGCGCTGTCGAAGATGTTCTCCGTGACCGGTTGGCGGGTCGGCTGGGTGACCGGGCCGCAGAACCTCATGGAACGCGTGGCCCGCGTGCATGATTTCCTCACGATCGCGGCGCCGACGCCGTTCCAGGCGGCCGGTGCCGCGGCGCTCTCCCTGCCGACGAGTTACTTCGAGGAGCTGAGAGAGGTCTACGGGAAACGCCGGGACATCCTCGTCACCGGGCTGGAGAAATGCAATATCGAGTTCCAGCGGCCGGCCGGCGCCTACTACGTCATGTGTGACGCCACCTCGTTCGCCCGCCCCGGGGAAGGGGAAGCGCAGCTGGTCCAACGCCTGCTGCTGGAAGCCGGCGTCGGCGTGGTGCCCGGCCAGTGCTTCTACGGATCGGCTCGGACGGGCCCGCCGCAGATCCGGATCGCGTTCGCAAAGGGCGAGGACACCGTCGCCGAGGGCGTCGACCGTCTCTACAGCTACCTCAGTGCGGGCTGACGTAAGTCCCCATTGTCCGCACCACGATGGTGGACGGTTGAAGCGCACTGGGTCTGGTGGAAACTCCACCAGACCCAGTGCGCTTCGAGCTTTTACGCGTTGGCGCTCGCGCTGCGCTGCTCTGTGCTGGACAGTGACACGTAGCTGGTGACGCCGTTGACCGAGGGGTTGGCGAGGAAGGTCTTCAGCCCGATCTTGATGCCGAGCTGGTCCTCCAGCCGGGCCAGGAGGAGGGCGGCGAGCAGGGAATGGCCGCCCAGGTCGAAGAAGTTGTCGTCGACACCCACCCGGTCGACGCCCAGTGCCTGGGCGAACAGGTCACACAGCACCGACTCGCGCGCCGTTGCCGGTTCCTGGCCGGTGGCCACGGCGCTGTAGTCCGGCACCGGCAACGCCCGCCGGTCCAACTTCCCGTTCACCGTCAGCGGCAGCGCATCCATCACCACCACCGCCGACGGCACCATGAACTCCGGCAGCGTCCGCGCGATCTCCTGCCGTGCCGCGGCCGGATCCACCCGGCCGCCGGGCACCGGCACCACGTACGCCACGAGCCGCCGGTCGCCGGGACGGTCCTCCCGGGCGATCACCGCGGCCTGGCCCACCTCCGGCTGCGCGACCAGCGCCGCCTCGATCTCGCCAGGCTCGACCCGGAAGCCCCGGATCTTCACCTGCAGGTCGACGCGCCCCACGAACACCAGCAGGCCATCGGCATTCCACCGGACCAGGTCGCCGGTGCGGTACATCCGCTCGCCCGTACCGAAGGGGCACGCCACAAACCGCTCGGCGGTCAGCCCGGGCCGGTTCATGTACCCCCGCGCCATGCCCGCGCCGGCGATGTACAGCTCGCCCGTCACGCCCACCGGCACCAGCCGCAGGGCGCTGTCGAGCACGTACAGCCGCATGTTGGCCATCGGGCCGCCGATCGGCACCGGCTGCGCCGCCTGCTCCTCCGAGAAGTCGGTCATCGCGTGCAACGTCGTGAAGGTCGTCGACTCGCTCGGCCCGTACCCGTTCACCATCAGCACGCCCGGGCACCGCTCGACCACCCGCCGCACCGCGGCGCCGGACACGGCGTCCCCGCCGACCACCACCATCCGCAACCCGGCGAGCGCCGACGGCTGCTCCGCCGCCACCGCGTCGAACAGCGCCGACGTGAGCCACATGGCCGTCGGGGCCGCCCAGGCGATCACCTCCGCCAGGCGGGCGATGCTCATCTCCTCCGGCGGCGCGGCCACGTGCGTGCCCCCGCGCAGCAGCGCTATCCACAGCTCGTACGTCGAGATGTCATACGAGTGCGGCGAGTGCACGAGCATCCGTTCGTGCACGCCCTCCGGCCACGCCGGATCCAGCACCATGTCCACGACGTCCTGATGCGTCACCGCGACACCCTTCGGCACCCCGGTCGATCCGGACGTGAAGATCACGTACGCCAGCCGGTTCGGGTGGATGTCCGCGTCCGTGAAGCCCTCCGGCGCCCCGGTGGCGGCGTCCGCCGCCGTCGCCAACAGGATCGGCGCGCCGTCGGGGCGCACCTGCTCGGCGAGGTCCACCATCTCCTCGTCACACAGCACCGCCACGGCGCCCACATCGCCGGCCACGAACGCGATCCGCGACACCGGCCAGCTGACGTTGACGGGCACGTACACGCCACCGGACTTCAGGACGGCCAGCAGCGCCACCCACAGCTGCGTCGACCGCCGCATCACGACGAGGACCCGCGACTCCGCGGTGACGCCCGCGTCCACCAGCATCGCCGCCAGGCGGCTGGACCGCTCGTCCAGCTCCCGGAAGGTCAGGCTCGTCTGGCTGTCGACGACGGCGACCGCGTCCGGGGTCCGGGCCACCTGCGCCGCGAACACCCCGGGCACCGTCGCCGGGGCCACCTCGAGGGCGGTGTCGTTCCACCGGTGTACCACCAGCTCCCGCTCAGCCGGCGTCAGCATCTCCAGCTCGCTGATGCGGCGACCCGGGTCGGCGGCGGCCTGGCTCAGCAGTCGCTCCAACCGGCCGCCGAGGGCGTTCGCGGTCGACTCGTCGAACAGGTCCCGGGCATATTCGAACGAGCACCGGATCCCGGCCGGCGAGCCGTCGGCGGCGTACTCCGGGCGGAAGAACATGCTGAGGTCGAACTTGGCCGTCTCGCCCACCAGCGACTCGGTCTGCGCCTGCAGGCCCGGCACCTGCCACTGCCTGCTGGTGTCGTCGTCCGAGGTGAGCATCACCTGGAACAGCGGGTGCCGCGAGGCGGACCGGACCGGGTTGAGCTCCTCCACGAGGCGCTCGAACGGCACGTCCTGATTGGCGAAGGCCGTCAGGTCCAGCTCCCGCACCCGGCCGAGCAGCTCGCCGAAGCCCGGGTCGCCGGACAGGTCGACCCGCAGCACCACGGTGTTACCGAAGAACCCGACAAGGTCGTGGAGCGCCTCGTCGGTGCGGCCGGCCACCATCGTGCCGATGGGGATGTCGGTGCCGGCCCCGGAACGCGACAGCAACATGGCAAGCCCTGCCTGCAACACCATGAACACCGTCGCCCGGTGGGTGCGGGCCAGCTCCTCGAGACTGCGGTGCAACCCGGCGTCCAGCTCCAGCTCGACCAGGCCGCCACGATGCGACGGCTGCGGCGGCCGCAGCCGGTCGGCCGGCAGGTCCAACTGATCGGGCAGCCCCGCCAGCGCGGAACGCCAGAACTCCAGCTGCCGAGCCAGCACGCCGTCTCCGTCGCGGTCCTCGCCCAGCAGCCGACGCTGCCACAGCGTGTAGTCGGCGTACTGCACCGGAAGCGGCGCCCACTCCGGCGCCCGCCCGTCCAGCCGCGCCCGGTACGCCTCGCTCAGGTCCCGTACCAGCACCCCGGCCGACCAGCCGTCGCTGGCGGTGTGATGCATCACCAGCACCAGCACGTGCTCGGCGGGCCCCATCCGGAACAGCCACGCGCGCACCGGCAGCTCGCCGGCCAGGTCGAAGACGTACCGCACGGCCTGCTCCAGCAGGCCCGGCAGGCTCGCCTGATCAGCCGCCGCCATCGTCACCTGCGGCACCGCGACCGCGGCGTCCAACACCCGCTGGTACGGCTGGCCGTCCGCGACCGCGAACACGGTACGCAGTGCCTCGTGCCGGCCCACCACATCCCGCAGCGCTGCCGCCAGCACCTCCGCGTCCAGCCCGCCACGCAGCCGCCACGCGAACGGCACGTTGAACAGCGGGCTCGGGCCGTCGTACTCGTTCATGAACCACAACCGCTGCTGAGAGAACGACAACGGCAGCCGCTCCGGCCGATCCGCCACCCGCGTCAACGGCGTACGCGCGCTGCCCGCCTCCATCAGCGACCGTGCCAGCGACTGGACCGTCGGGTTCTCGAACACCACCCGGATGTCCAGCTCCACACCAAGCGCCGACCGCACCCGACTGATCAGTCGCGTCGCCATCAGCGAATGGCCGCCCAGGTCGAAGAAGTTGTCCTCGACCCCGACCCGATCGATGCCCAGGACCTGCGCGAACAGCTCACACAGCACGGCCTCCTGCGGAGTTGCGGGTTCCTGGGAGCCAGCCGCGGCGCCGAAGTCCGGCGCTGGCAGCGCCAGCCGGTCCAGCTTCCCGCTCACCGTCAGCGGCAGCGCGTCCATCACCAGCACCGCGGCCGGCACCATGTATCCCGGCAGCGTCCGGGCGGCCTCCTTGCGGAGCGCCGCCGGATCCACCTGGTCGCCGGGCCTGGGCACCACATAGCCGACCAGGCGCGGGTCGCTGGGACGGTCCTCCCGCACCACCACCACCGCGCGCCCCACACCCGGCTGCGCGGCCAGCACCGCCTCGATCTCACCCGGCTCGATCCGCAGTCCCCGGATCTTCACCTGGTCGTCGGCGCGTCCCAGGAACTCCAGCTGGCCATCGCCGGCCCACCGCACCAGATCCCCGGTGCGGTACATCCGCTCCCCCGCGCCGAACGGGCACGCCACGAACCGGTCCGCGGTCAACGCCGGCCGATTCAGATATCCCCGCGCCAGCCCCGCGCCCGCGAGGTACAGCTCGCCGGTCACCCCCACCGGGACCGGTCGCAACCCGTCGTCGAGTACGTACACCTGGGCGCCCGGCAGCGGCCGACCGATCGGGACCGGGCCGTCGTCCAGATCGGGCCCGGCCCCCACGTCACCGGCGGTGGCGTACACCGTGGCCTCGGTCGGCCCGTACGCGTTGATCACCTGGGCGCCGGGCACCGCCTCCCGCACGGCCCGCAGCACCGGCCCGGTCAGCGCCTCGCCCGCCAGCACGACCGTCTGCGCGGTGGCGGACGTCTCCGCGGCGGCCAGCACCCCCGCCATCGCCGAGGGCGCGGTGCTGATCAGACTTCCCGACCATCCGCCCCCCGCGAGCACCAGCACATCCTGCACAACCTCCACGCACCCACCGCAGGCCAGCGGTCCGAACAGCTCGAACACCGACACGTCGAAACTCAACGACGTCGACGCCAGCACCCGACCGAAGCGGTCCGCGAAGGTCGAGGCCGCCCACGACACGAACCACGCCGCCGAGTGGTGCTCCACCGTGACACCCTTGGGCCGGCCCGTGGACCCCGACGTGTAGATCACGTACGCCGGGTGCCCGGGTAGCAGCGGTGCGAGCCGGTCCGCGTCCGACAGTCGGGTGTCGGGCAGAGCGGCCACGGCGGCTCGGACCGCCGGGTCGTCCAGCATGATCATCGGCTCGCCGCGCACGCCCGGGCGCGCACCGTCCGACGCCGCGCCCACAGCGGTCCCGGCCAGGGCGCGTGAGGTGAGGATGGCGGCGGGATTGGCGTCGGCGAGCATGAACGCGATCCGGTCGGCGGGGTTGGCCGGGTCGATCGGCAGGTACGCCGCGCCGGCCTTGAGCACCCCCAGGACGGCGACGATCATTTCCGCGGACCGTTCCGTCGCCACGGCGACCAGCCGCCCCGGCCCGGCACCGCGCGTGACGAGGTACCGGGCCAACCGGTTCGACCTCGCGTCCAGCTCCGCGTACGACAGCGACGCGTCCCCGGACACCACCGCGATCGCGGTAGGGGTCCGGGCTGCCTGCGCCGCGAACAACTCACCCAAGAGCTCCTCGGCGGGAGCAGAAGAATCCGGCGTTACCTGGTCACTGACGCGCGTTGTCACGGCTGCTCCACTCACCCACGCTCGGTTTTGATTAGGCTGTCGAGTCACATGTCGGTCCAATGCTCTTCTGCGTACTCGAGGCAAGCTGCGTCGGATCTCGTTTTGCCGAGAACCAGGCAGCGGAAATCGCTCGCTCACACTGGTCGATGCCCCAGCGTCGCATTCTGTTTCCGGCGGCGCATCTCCGGGCGTGCTCGGCGCCCGTTTTGGCCGGTGGCAGCGAGCATTCTGGGAGGTGCGACGAGATAGCGGAACGGCAACTTGCGTCCCCGCGACGTTGATTTGCCAAAGGCGCAGCGAGCCACGTTCCACTTCTGCCGTACCTTTCGACAAGTTGCCGGGATCAGCCCCGGAAGCTCCCTCTCCGCCACCCGCAACTGTCCGGCAGGGCGGCTGCCGCCGAATACGAGAACGAACGCAACCGACACGCGGTGCCAGCGGGTCTCCTCCGCCATGTCGACGTGCCGGCGTCGGACGCGGCGCGGCCCCTCCGACCGGGGACCGAGGCGACCAGCCCGCCACGGGTCGGCACGGGCAAAGTTGGTCGGGCTGATGAACGGCCTGACGATGGAGTGGTGACCTACGACGCGATTGTGGTGGGGGCGCGGTGCGCGGGTGCCACAACGGCGCTCCTGCTCGCCCGAGCGGGGCACCGGGTGCTCCTGCTGGACCGCACCAAGTTCCCCTGCGACACCCTGTCCACCCTGTACATCCACCAATCCGGGGTCGAACGACTCGCCCGTTGGGGCCTGCTCGACCACGTCCAGCGGTCCGGCTGTCCCCCGCTACAGACCGTCAGCTACCGCGTCGCCGACATCTACCTGCGCGGGCCGGCGCCGACGCTGCCGGGAGTGGTCGGGTCCTACGCTCCCCGTCGATACATCCTCGACACCATCCTCGCCGAGGCCGCCGGGGCGGCCGGCGTCGAGGTCCGCGACAACGCATTGGTCACCGGTCTCACCACCGAGAACGGCCGAGTGACCGGCGTCCGCCTGCGCACCACGAACGGCACCGAGACGACCGAACGCACCAACCTCGTCATCGGCGCCGACGGCATGCGGTCCACCGTCGCCAAACTCGTCGACGCACCCCTCTACGCGGAACACCCGAACCTCACCTGCGTCTACTACACCTACTGGTCAGGCATACCAGCCGACTTCGAGATCTACGAACGTCCCGGCGGCTGGGTCGCCGCGGTAGGCACGCACGACAACCTCACCCTGATCGCCGCCTACCTACCCCAGGCCCAGTTCGCCCAGGTACGACGCGATCCGAAGGCCGCCTACCTGGCCAACATCGAAGCCACCGCACCTCCGCTGTGGCAGCGACTCACCGAAGCGACCATGGAAGACCGCCTCTACGGGACCGGCGACCAACGTAACTTCTTCCGGCAGGCTCACGGCCCCGGTTGGGCACTCGTCGGCGACGCCGGCCACCACAAAGACTCCATCAACGCGCACGGCATCACCGACGCGTTCCACCAGTCAGAACTTCTCGCCGCCGAACTCAACAACGGTGACGACCCGACAGCCACGATCAACGACCCAGTCCGCCAACGCGCTGCCCTGGGCCGTTACGCCACCACCCGAGACCAACACATGAAACCCACCTACCACACCAACCTGGTCACCGCCCGCCTCGACCCCGACCCCCACCTACTCACCCTCCTCCGCGCCATCCAGGACTCGCCGGAGCTCACCGAACGCTATTTCAGCGTGGTGGCGGGCATCCTCTCGCCGGAGGACCTCTTCACCAGAGACCTACTCGCCCGACTGTGACATGCGGGGCGGCCGACGCCTGTACGAGGCCGCACTGTTCGACAAGAACCTGCGCGCCGGCGCGGGGACGATGGCCATGAGCGGCAACCGGGCGTATCCGCGCGGTGACACGATCGGATAGGGACGACATGACACGTGCAAACCTCGACGAACTGTTTCTCCAGCGGCTCAGCGGCGGCGAAGCCAATCCCATCCTGGTCGCCGACTTCCAGGCGTTGTCCATGGCACCGCGCCTGAGCGAGATGCTCAGCGAGAACGTTCAGGGCAGGCCGGTCTTCCAGATCGACCCCATCGGCGCTCTCAGTGGGACGCGCCTCTACATCCCGTTGCCGGAGCTGGCCGCGGCCTGTGTGGACGAATTCCTGAGGTCCGGCGCGGACAACGGCCATGTGTTCGTGATCGGCCACTGCAGTTCCTCGGCGCTCTCCCTGCGCGTCGCGGACATGTTGGCGTCCAGCCGTCCGGTCACCGCCCTGCTGGTGCAGCCGGGATGGCCCGACGACGAGCTCGTCCAGGAGAAGTTCGACGAGTACCTCTCGAAGTTCGGCCCGGCCACCCGCTCGTGCCCGGACCTGGACGGGGACCCTTCGACGGTCGTCGCCGCGATGGAGCAGGTCTTCCGTGATGAGGTGACCGCGCTGGCGGCCAACCGGGACCTCGGTGGCACGATGGGAGCCTTCTCGGATCTGATCGTGTGGTACCGCGGCTGGCTCGCCTTCCTGCTGGCGTGCCGCAACGACACGTCCATCGAGGGCGCCCTCGGTCGGGCGGCGGTGACGGTGCTGTCCGACTCCCCCTCGACAGTCGAGGTCAAGGGCCTCAACCGAGACGCCTACCAGGTGGTGGAGCTGCCGATGCCTCAGCCGGCCGGCCCTATCGTGCCCGAGCTGGCCGAATTCATCGCGACGCAGGTCAGCCTTCCCTGAGCAGCCGCCTGAGGCGACGACCGCTCCACACGACCGGTGCCGGCGACTGGCCGGCACCGGTCGATCGCTTCGCCTCTTGTTGACCGCCGTCGTGCCTTGAGCATCGCATCCGTCACCCTCGGGCAGACGCACCGCTACGACTGCCGGTGCGTTTATCCAAGGCTCCCGGAAGATGTGCCATCGGGGTTCGAGACGCCATACCGATGATGGCGATTCGGCTCGTGCGGTAACGCCCCGTACCGTTCAGGGGCCTTCGCTCATGTCTCGGGGAGACTTCGGCAGAGCCGGTCTGGAATGGTGGGGCCGAACGCGGTCGTCGTCAATTCGATCGACCGCGCCCAGCCCCTGCTTCTCAATTTTGCGGCGTCGGTGACACGCACACACCTTCGGCGATGCGGTGCCAAATCCCGGTGCCCCGTTCAGCGGATCCGTACCATGACCTTCCGTCGCGGGGCACATCCGCCGCCGGCGGCGACAAGCAGCCTCAGCGCGCGCCGTGCGGGCTCGATGCCGCGACGGCGGTGCGGATCCGCTGACGCCACTGCTCGTACGCGGGTCCGGCGTCCGCGTCGTGTTCGACCACGGCGACGTCGTCGGCGAGCACAGCGGCCTTCTCGACGGTGAGACCGGCCAGCGCCGCGATCGCGGTCTCGCTGTGCGGCGGCACCGTACCCGAGTAGTGGCGCGCCTTGGCGGCGAAGACCGAGCCCTGTGCCACCTCTGTCCACAGCGGGCCCGCGAGACGCCGCAGCGTGGCCAGGTCGCTCGGAGCGCAACCGCCGGCGAACGTCGCCGCCAGCCCGACTCCGCTCCACAGATCGGCCTGCCGCTGGGTGGCGAAGCGCTCCACCGCGGTGGCCACGTCGGTCACGCGTCCGTTGTGGATGAACCACAACGCCCGGCCGATGCCCTGGTCGACGGCGCGGGTGAAGTAGTCCGGACTTCCCTGGAACGGATATGGCGCGGGCACCCGCTGCTCGTCGACCCACCGGCCGGTCTTGAAGAAGGCCAGGTCGAAGCCGTAGCCGTCGACCGCGAGCCAGCTCATCGTCGGGTGGTACGGCGTCCCACTGAGGTCCGGGACGATCCCCTTCCACAGCATCCGCGGGAGCTTCGCCATCGCGAAGCCGATACCGATGTAGGCCAGGAAGATGTGCGGCTGGCCCGGTCCGAGGAGCAGGTCACGGGTGCGGTGCCCACGTCCCCCTCGCATCGCGTCGAGGACCGTGAACGCCATGGTGGCGCCCTCGTAGGCGAACCCACGGTGCTCCGGCTCGACAAGGCTGAGCCGCCGCTCCACCTCCCACTGGTCGTGGGCGTCGATCCCCCACTCGAAGCCGCAGATCACCGCCTGCGGGATCGCTTCGAGAGGGCTCGGCGCCGACGACGACGCGCCCGGGAAACCGCGACGTTCGAAAGTCACCTCGCGGAGCGAGGGTGTCAACACCAACCGTTTTAGTGATCCGAGCGTGGTCGGCACGATTCTCCCCCATACATCGACATGTCGGCATTGCCTGTTGTTCTCGGTCTGGAAGCTCTACCTGAGAAATGCGCTGTCCCCGGTGGTCACCTGCCCCGCGCCCACCTGCCTGGCAGCCGCGTAACTAGCCCACGCGACGACCTCCACCAGCGCGGCGTCGCTCGGCTCCCGAGCCCGGAACTCGGCGACCACGTTCTCGTCGACCTGGTAGGACGCGAAGACGGTCAGCAGCGCGAGCCGGCCGGCGGCACGGTCGGCCTCGGGCAGATCGGCGATCAGCCGCTCGCACCACTCCCGGCTGTGCCCGGGTTCCTCACCCCGCCAGGTCGACAGGCGCTCGCCCACCAGATGCCGCACCGCTGGAGACAGCGCCCGCGCACCAACGCCGTCCAACGCCGCGAAGGAACGCGCCACGGCCGCGGCCACCACCGGGTGTCCCTGGGCCCAGGCCGCGTCCACCGGCAGCGGGGCGTCGTGCAGGAGCGTCAGCGCCCGACCCGACAGGCGGGACTCCCGCAACAGGGGATTCATGACCTGGCTCAACCCACGCTTGAACCGGCGCTGGGCAGCCGGACCGAATCTGCGAGGAACCAGGAACCCTGGCAGGAACACGTTCACCACCCGGGTCAGGTAGTGAAACGTGACCGCCACACCGACGAGCTCCGGTCGCTCCGCGGTGGAGAACGGCGGCTGACGCACGACCGGGTCGTCCGGTTGGTGCGCGACCCGCGCCCAGCTGGCCACGGCGCGCAGCCCCGGGTCCGCGACCTCAGCCGCGCGGTCGGCGACGATCGCCTCCGCGATCTGTTCCGAGGACAGGTCGTACAGGCCGATGCTGTGCATGTCGACGCAGTACGGGCAGAGGTTGGCCACCGACACCGCCGCCGCGACCGCCTCCTTGCGGGCGCGGTCGACCCGACCGGCCGCGCTGAGCGTCTCGCGGGTGAGCATCCAGTAGGCGGCCATCGACGGCGGCGACGGGGACTGCGCGAGGATCGGCGGGATCACCACCCGCATCTCGTCGGCGGCCTGCGCGTAGACCTCGGCGACAAGGCCGGTAGCGGCCGTGGGCGGCACCGGGTCGATGTACCTGACCTGCCGCTGGAGTACGGAGGAGATGACCCGCCTGGCAACCATGACCTGGTCTCACGACCGTGGTGCGGTGAGGCACCAGGGCGGGGTCGGGAGTGGCGGTTCCAATCGAGGAAGCGGAGGGTTGGCCATGTCCTCAGCATGGGCCGGGCCGGCCGACGAGAGCGCCTCCGGGAATGCGCAATGGCGGCGAATTGCGGAAGCGGAAAACTTCACGCCCAACCGTGGCGGATGACGTGCGCACGGACGGAGATGAACGCCGACGATGCCCGGTCATGCTGATAGAGGCCGCGCTCAGTCATGGTTCGCACTTATTTGCGAAGCCGGACGCGCTAACTATCCAGGGAGGACAGTTTCTTGCCCGAGCATGAGCAAATCATCTCCGCATTGGTTGCCGACGGCGACGATGTCGACCGTCTGGTGGCAGATCTGACGCCGGACCAGTGGGCGCTGCCCACCCCCGCCGAGGGCTGGACCATCACGCACCAGATCGCCCACCTCACGGCTACGTTCCATCTGGCTGGTACCGCCGCGGCCGACCCGACGAGCTTCGCCAAGATCGCCGCGAAGCTCACGCCGGACTTCGACGCCAACGTGCGGGGTGCGATGCAGCGTTTCCTCGACGACCCGCCCGAGGTTCTGCTGGGGCAGTGGCGCACCGTGCGGGCCGCCGCCGAGAAGGCGCTCGCCGCCGCACCGCCGGATCAGCCGGTGCCGTGGTTGGTCCGGCCACTGCCGCCGGGCGTACTCGCCGCCGCCGGCATGATGGAACTGTTCGGGCACGGCCAGGACATCGCCGACGCGCTGGGTGTGCGGCGGACGTACACCGACCGGCTGCGTGTCCTGGTGGCGTTCGCGGTGCGGGTCTGGGACTTCGGTTACCTCGCCCGTGACCTCACCCCACCGGCTGTGGAGTTCGGCTTCGACCTGACGGCGCCGTCGGGCGCGCACTGGCGGTTCGGCCCGGCCGACGCGACGCAACTGATCACCGGTCCCGCGGTCGACTTCTGCCTGCTGGTCACCCGCCGCCGGCACCGCGCCGACCTCGCCGTGACCGCGACCGGACCGGACGCCGAGTCCTGGTTGGATATCGCGCAGGCGTACCGCGGACCGGCCGGGTCGGGGCGCCGGCCGGGTCAGTTCGACCACCTCGATGCCGCGACCAGCTGACATCAACGACGTTCAGGCACGGGGGTCAGCCGATCACCGTGACTCGGCCAGCTCCATTGGATGCCGCGCGGTCCCCGCGCGGCATTCTTGCACCCTCTGCCGGGTACGCACGGCTGCCGACACATGCGCCCGTTCCGCCCCTGTGCCGGAGATTCAGCCGTCCACCCGCACGTGCCTATCATCGCCATCCGGAAGGGGGCGGACAGGCGACCGCACCGCGCGTGAGGGCAATCGTAGAGATGCGCCCGGGTCAGTCGGATTACAGACTTCACTGGGTGGGTGGCAGGCGGCCGTGGGAGTTCGCCACCAGGTGGCGACGGCCCCTTCCCAGGCCCTGCGAGCCCGATTCGTGTTTGCGCTCATGTGCGGATGCTGCGGTGTAGCACGCTACCCCGAGAGTGATCCTTGGGAACCGGGGAGGCGATATGGACAAGGCAGTCGAGCAAGCGGTCTACCGAGTGATCAGGTCCATGAGGGAGAGCCTCGGCGAACCGCTCACGATCGATGACCTCGCCCGTACCGCGATGTTCAGCAAGTTTCATTTCTCCCGGATCTTTCAGCGGGTCACCGGGTTGTCGCCGGGAAAATTTCTGTCGGCGATGCGGCTACAGGAGGCGAAGAAACTCCTCGTCTCAACCTCCTTGAATGTCATTGACATCAGTCACCGGGTCGGCTACAACAGCGTCGGCACGTTCAGCACCCGATTCACCAGCAGTGTCGGCGTACCGCCAACGACCTTTCGTCGGCACGGCGGTTTCGTGCCGCAGATCGCCGTCGACAATCAGTGTGACGCGGCGAGCAGCCCATCGGCGACGGTCAGCGGCTTCATCTCGGCTCCGGACACGCCGCTCGGCCACACGTTCATCGGTCTGTTCCCGCAGCAGATCCCCGAGGGGCGGCCGGTGAGCTGCACCGTGCTCGAGCGCCCGGGCCCCTACCTGCTCGACAAGGTGCCGGGAGGGTCATGGTTTCTGCTGGTGCACGCCCTGCCGCCCGGGGTGGTGGACGAGCCCTCCGCCCGCGGTGTCCGGCCGTACGTGTTGCGACACGGCCCTGTCGAGGTCCGGGACGATGGCGAGACCGCCCTGCCCGAGCTGGTGTTGCGGCCGCTCCGCCTGCTCGACCCGCCAGTCCTCCTGGCGTTGCAGGACATCCGGTCGACGGCCCGGCGCATCGTCGAGGCGCGCGCCCGGGCGCAGGGGCACGGGTTCGGTCCAACGGCGCCGGCCGATCCCGGCGTCGGCAAACCCGAGCGCGGCGGCAGGGGCGGGCACCGCGGCGCGGCCAGCCGTGCGCCGGGCAACGCCGCCCGCGCGGCCCGCGCCGCCTAGTGTCGCCACCGCAACGACAGTCGGCGCCCCCGGAGGCCGGGGGCGCCGACGGTGTAGAGGGTGATCGGGTGTCAGGGCTTCGGGACATCGAACAGGGTGGGGAACTTGGCGGTCAGCGCGCGGTCGCCCCTGGTCTTCAGCTTTCCTCGCATGACCAGCGCCACCGGGTGCGCGTTTCCGGTAATCAGATTCAGGAAGTCCACCGCACCGAGCGCGAGGGTCAGTTTGGGCTCCGCCTGTGGTGCCGGGGACAGCACACACGTGCCGTTCGCGATCACCAGTTCGTAGGTGTCCACACCGCCGTCCGGCCGGTCGCCGATGACCCAGTGAATCACCGCGTTGAGGTTGCGCGCCCGGTCGGCCCGGAACACCCCGGGCATGCGGGTGACAAGCTCGTCGAGGACGGGGCCACGACGCTCACTGTGCATCATTCGGCGCAACTCAGCGGTCGGAGTTTTCTTGACCAGCCGGGCGAACTCGAGTGGATCCATCGTGGCCGGGTTGGTGTCATTGATGGTCATCGACACTCCTCAGTGGACTGTGGGTGCGCACTGGCGCTCGCGTCGATTGTCGTGCAACAGTCGCGAGCGATCCGACTTCAGGCTTGCCTGACCGCGGCTATCACCGGTGACGCAATGCGGGAGATGCGTCAGCTTGTTTAACCCGGCCACGATGGTCATATCGCGAACGGACCGCCAACTCTGGTCCGCGGTCACCGGCCGCCAAAGATTTCGTGCAATCCCGTCCAATCGGCAGCACGATCAACTGGGAGAGACGCCGTGCAACCCGACACCCTCGACGCCGATCCGGCGCGGACAATGACAATCGAAGCGTTCGCCGACACGATCATTCCGGGCGAGAAGCGTTCGCCCGACGACCGCGCCATCGCCGGCGCCGCGCCCGGCGGCGGCGCTGTCGTATCGGGCGCGATCGAACTGTTGGAAACACCCGGCGGTGGCATGGCGCCCGCGCTGGACGCGCTCGCCGTTTCCCTCAACGACCACGCCAGCGAGTACGCGCAGGAGCGCGGACTGGTTCTGGACACCGACGTGCCGCCATTCGTGGCGTTGTCGTTCGCGGACCGCACGGCGCTCGTCGAGCTACTCACCGCTCCGGAGAACCCGGAGAAGCAGATGTGGGTGGCCCTCGCGTTGTTCAGCAACATGGCCTTCGACAGCGCCGCGCACCTGAACACGGTGGATGCGCTCGCCGCCAAGCATCCGGGATTGATGACCATCGGCTACTTCCAGCCCGACGCCGACAGTGTCTGGCGCTTTCCCCAGTTCTCGTACGGCCGGCAACTGGCCGATCTTCATCCGAACACCACCACGACGGGTAGCCCAGCGTGACCGGAACCGAGTCAACCGACGTCCTCGTGATCGGCAGCGGCTTCGGCGGCGCGATCGCGGCCTACCATCTCGCGGCCGGCGGCGCGCGCGTCACCGTTCTGGAGCGCGGCCCCTGGCTCGCCGCCGAGGAGTTCGACCACGACTTCCTGCTCGGCTCGTCCTACACGCGCATCTTCGACTTCGTCGTGGGTGACGGCATGAGTGTGCTCGGCGGCAACTGCGTCGGCGGCGGCAGCGTGGTCTTCTTCGCCACGATGCCGCGGGCGCCACGGTTCGTCTTCGAACGTCGTGGCAGCATCGGCCGGCGGATGTGGCCGGCCGGAATCAGCCGGGAGACCCTCGAGCCGTGGTACGACCGGGTCGCCGAGGCTCTGCCGGTACGGCTCACGCCCTGGGAGCAGGTGCCGTTCGCCGGTGGTCTCTTCGCGGCGGCCTGCGCCCACGCCGGCCGCACCGCGAATCCGGCGCCGTCCGCGATCGACCTCGACCTGTGCACCAACTGCAACTGGATGATGGCCGGGTGCAAGTTCGACGCGAAGCGTTCGCTGCTGCTGAACTACCTCCCGGCCGCGATCGCGCACGGCGCCGAGATCCGGCCCAAGCACGAGGTGCAGTACCTCTCCCGCAACGACGACGGCGGCTACCGGGTGCACTACCGGATCGTCGACGACGTCGACTACCGGGTCCTACAGGACGAACAGACCATCGACGCGAAGATCGTCGTGCTCGCCGCCGGCGCGGGAGCCACGCCGGTGATCCTGCAACGCTCCGAGCCGCAGCTGGGCCCGATGCCGCACGCCGTGGGCCGCTACTTCTCCGGCAACGGCGAGCGCCTCAACACCGCTGTCTTCGACGAGGATCGGGTGCGCGAGGTCCTCGGCCTCACCCGCGACGGCGGGCAGGCCTACGGCGCCTACCAGATCGGCCGGGGGCCGACCGTGGCGAGCTGGGACCAGCTCGACGGCAGCCTCCCGGAGTACGAGCGCTTCTCGCTCGAGCAGCTGTATTTCCCGCCGGGCCTGGGCACGATCCTGGCCCAGGCGCCCGATGCCACCGGCCCGACCTGGTTCGGCGTGGAGAAGAAGGAGATGATGCGGCGATGGCAGTCGTGGCTCACCATCTTCACCATGTCCGAGGACGACAACGAGGGCGTCTTCGGGCCACCGCCGGAGACCGGTAACTCGCACCGGCTGTCGCAGCAGATGCTCGGCAACGGCCCGCTCCGCTACCACCCGACCGCCAATACGTGGCGGGGTTGGTCACTGTCCGACGCCGCGGTCAAGGACGTCCTCGAACGCGACGGGCTGGCTCGCGTCATGCCCTGGACCAACGACCTGGTCGGTGCGTACACCGTGCACCCACTGGCCTCCTGCCGGATCGGCGACGACCCGGCGACCTCCGCCCTGGATGACGGCCACCAGTTGCGTAACCATCCGGGCATCTTCGTCACCGACGGCTCCGCCGTACCCGGTGCGTTGACGGTGAACCCAGCGATGACGATCGCCGCCCTGGCCGAGCGGGCCATGCCGGGCATCGTCCGCGCCGCTCAGGAGCGCGGTGTGTCGGTGCGCTACGGCGCGCCGTCGCCCGACGGTGAGACCGCTGGCCGACGCGGGGTAGCCCGCTCGGCGTAGCTGACGGGTGCCGGCGGGCCGTCCGCCGGCACCAGGCCACGTCCCCATGCCGCGTGGAAAGAAGTCCGTCTGTGGTAACCCTGTTCGCCCGGGCCACCCGTCGGGTGTCGGTGACGCACATCCGCCACGTCGCCCCGGTTTCGCTCCGCGCCGCGACCGGCTTGACCGCCCGCGTCTACCGGCAGATGGAAGCCGACTTCGGCATGGTCGCGCCACCGGTGATGCTGCACGCGCCCGCGCCGGACACGCTCGCCGCCTGCTGGTCGATCCTGCGCGAGACGATGCTCGCCCCGGGCCTGGTCGACCGGTCCGCCAAGGAGGCGGTGGCCGCCGCGGTATCACTCGCCAACCAGTGTCCGTACTGCGTCGAGGTGCACGGTGCCGCACTGGCCGGGCTGAGTCGTGGTCCCGACGCGTGGGCCGTCGCCGTGGACCGGGTCGGTGACCTCACCGACCCCGACGTACGGGAGTTGGCGCGCTGGGCCCGGGCCAGCGGGAACCCGTCGGCCCAGGCGCGCCAACCGGCGCCGTTTCCGCCCGCGCAGGCACCGGAACTGATCGGTGTCGCGGTCACGTTCCACTACATCAATCGGATGGTGAACGTCTTCCTGCGGGACTCTCCGCTGCCGCCGGCTCCCGCCCCGGTGCTGCGGGCGGTCCGGCGGGGCGCGGCCCGACTCATGCGTGGCATGGCGAGCAGGCACTCCGCCCCCGGTAGGTCCGCCGACCTGCTGCCCGACGCTCCGCTCGCGGCCGACCTCCCCTGGGCCGCCGGACCACCGCACATCGCCGGCGCGTTGGCGCGGGCCGCCGCCGCCATCGACGCCAGTGGCGCGCGGAGCGTGCCGGACCGGACCCGCCGCCTGGTGCTGGCCCAGCTTGCGAACCGGACACCCGACCCGGCCGTACCCGGCGGTGGCGCGCGGTGGGAGGCGGCGGTCGCCGAGCTCCCGGCAGGCGAACGCCCCGCCGCCCGGCTGGCCTTGCTGACCGCGCTCGCGTCCTATCGGGTCACCGACGCGGTCATCGAGGACTTCCGCGGCCAGGGCCACGACGACCGGGCGATCATCGAACTCACCTCCTGGGCGAGCTTCGCGGCGGCCCGGCAGATCGGCACCGAGCTGTACCGCGACCTCGACTCGGCGCCGAGGCTGCGATGAGCCCGCCGCAGGGCCAGTCCCCCTGCTGGGCACCACATCGCTTCGTGAACGTGCGGGAGCTGCTGAAGCCGACGCTACTGACAATGTCCGACGCGATCGTCCCCGGAGCGAATACACGGGTGAATCGAAAATCAACTGACTCCTTTGACGATGAACGCTCGGCCGGCCGGACGGCTCTTCAGCCGAATTATCATCCCTATTTTTTCGCAACCCGGTGTCGCACCTCCCGGGATGCGTTGTGCGATACCTGGCACCACTGAGAGCGGCAATAGCGAAGATGCTACCCGTGCGGTCACGGTGCGACTGTCGTAACGTCAGCGACCGCTGTCTTCGCCCGAATACACCGAGGTTCGGCGCACTCGGCCACGGCCGGACGAGCCTCACCAACCCGACGGAAGCGAGAACGGCATGACCACGAAGAGTTCCGCACCCACCGGCGCCAAGAGCGCGGACCAGACCGCAGCTCAGGCGGCGGACCAGGCCGCAATCGCCGCCCTACCCGCACGCATGATCGAGACCTGGGCAGCGCACGACACCGACGGTTTCGCCGATCTGTTCGCCGAGGATGGAACGCTCATCCTTCCCGGCGTGTACAAGAAGGGCCGCGCGGAGATCCAGCAGTTCATGACGGCCGCATTCGCTGGCCCCTACAAGGGCACCCGGGTGACCGGGCAACCCATCGACATCAAACCGCTCGGCGCCGGTGTGGTCGCACTGATCACCCAGGGCGGCGTCATTCCGGCTGGGGAGACGGACCTGCCCGAGAAGGCCGCGATCCGTGCCTCCTGGATTCTCGTGAAGCGCGACGGGCAGTGGCGTCTCGCCGTTTACCAGAACTGCCCACGCAACCCTTCCTAATAGCGGGCGACCACACCTGGAGACCGCGAGGCGCCTCCCGCCTCAAGCAGCCGGTTGGCTGCCGCAGCGGAGCGGGAGGAGAGGATCTGGCGCTCCGGGCGTCGACACCGGGTCGAGTGACGGCCGGGGCGGTGCCCGCAACGGCCTCGGGGCCGTGGATTCGGGATCTCCGTTCCACATGCGTCGTGGCGCCAACGGTGGTCGCGATCGCCCCCGCGACGGCGGGCACCTGTGCGGTGTCCGCCGTCGGCGTGCCAGCTCGCACCGTCTCGTCGGTCGGGCCGGGCTCACGACAGCACCGGACGCGGTGGCGTGCGGGAGGTCGAGCCGGGTTGCCTGCCGGTGGGCCGCGAGCCCACGCAAGCCTTGCCGTCGACCGCGCTCGTCTCTCGTCGTGACCGATCGCCCGGGCTCAGCCGGGTGGCGACCGGGCTGAGCCGATGGCCGCGGTGAGCAGGTCCGGGTCCAGGGCTTGCCGCAGCCGGCGGATCATCGCCCCGGACGGCCGGTGCCCGGGTCGACACCCCAGGGCGACCACGGTCGCGGCCGGAACACCGTCGACCCACTCGGCGATCGCCGTGCGGGAGCGGGTGCCGGCCATGACGACGCAGACGGCTGCGCTCGCCGCGTCCGGCTGGCGCGGGCGGGCGACCTGGCACCGCGAGGACGTCCGGCGGCCGAGCGCCTCGACGCTTACACGCTGCAACAGGTCGCCGCCTCCGGCAGGCGACGCCGGACACGACGAGCGCGTGGTCCGGCAGCTCAGCGTACGTCGCAGGTAACCCGCCGGCGTCGGCACGACGACACCGGACGGCGGACCCGACAGGGCCGAGGTCAGCGGCGACGGTGACGTGGGCCTGGCTCACCTCGGCCGGATCGGTAAGGCCGCGAGACCCCTCTGCCCGTGTTCAGGGAGCAGCCGACCCGGTGGGCCGCGATGGTGGGAGAGGCTCTCCGCTCAGTCTTCCGCCGTTCCGGACCCCGCCTTGATCAGATCCATGACCGTCGAGTCCAGAAGCGTGCTGACGTCGCCCAGCGAGCGATTCTCGGCAACGTCCTTCAGCAGGCGTCGCATGATTTTGCCGGAACGCGTCTTGGGCAGCTCGGCCACGAAGATGATCCTGCGGGGCTTCGCGATGGGGCCGAGGGTCTTGGCGACATGGTTGCGCAGGTCGACCTGGAGCTGGTCCCCCGCCTCGCCAGCCGTGTCCACGTTGCCGCGGGCGATGACGAAGGCGGCGATGGCTTGGCCGGTGGTGGCGTCGGATGCGCCCACCACGGCCGCCTCTGCGACCGAAGGGTGCGAGACCAGCGCGGATTCGACCTCGGTGGTGGAGATGTTGTGGCCGGAGATGACCATGATGTCGTCGACCCGGCCGAGCAGCCACAACGCGCCGTCCTCGTCCCGTTTCGCGCCGTCGCCGGTGAAGTAGATCCATTCGTCACCGGATTTGGCACCGGCGCCGAATTGGGACCAGTAAGTGTCGATAAAGCGTTGGTCGTCGCCCCAGATCGTACGCAGCATCGCGGGCCACGGGTCGCGCAGCACGAGGAAGCCGCCGCCGCCGTTCGGCACCGACTCGGCCTTCTCGTTGACCACATCGGCGGTGATGCCCGGCAGCGGGGTCATCGCCGAGCCGGGCTTCGTGGCGGTCACGCCGGGCAGCGGCGAGATCATCATCCCGCCGGTCTCGGTCTGCCACCAGGTGTCCACGACGGGGGCCTTGTCGTGGCCGACGTGCTCGCGGTACCACATCCAGGCCTCGGGGTTGATCGGCTCGCCGACGCTGCCGAGGACGCGCAGCGACGAGAGGTCGTACTTGGCCGGGACATCGCTGCCCCACTTCATCATGGTGCGGATGAGGGTGGGCGCGGTGTACAGGATGCTGACCTTGTACTTGTCGACGATCTCCCAGAACCGGCCGTGGTGAGGGGTGTCCGGGGTGCCCTCGTACATGACCTGGGTTGCGCCGTTCGACAGCGGACCGTAGACGATGTGCGAGTGCCCGGTGATCCAGCCGATGTCGGCCGCGCACCAGTGCACGTCGGTTTCGACCTTGAGGTCGAAGACGGACCAGTGGGTGTACGACACCTGGGTCAGGTAGCCGCCGCTGGTGTGCAGGATGCCCTTCGGCTTACCGGTCGTGCCCGAGGTGTAGAGGATGAAGAGCGGCTGCTCGGAGTCGAACGCCTGCGGCTCGTGCCGGTCGCTCGCCTTCTCGACGGTCTCGTGCCACCACAGGTCCTTCTCGCCCCAGGCGACGTCCTCCCCGGTGCGGCGGACGACCAGCACGTGTTCGATGCTCGAGCATCGTGCGACGGCGTCGTCGACGGTGGGTTTGAGCGCCGATGGGGCGCCGCGCCGGTAACCACCATCCGCGGTGATGACGACCTTCGCGCCCGCGTCCTGGATCCGGGTGGCGAGGGCCTCCACCGAGTATCCACCGAAGACGACGCTGTGCGTGGCGCCGATGCGGGCACAGGCCAGCATCGCGACCACGGTCTCCGGGATCATCGGCAGGTAGATGGCAACCCGGTCGCCGGCCGTCACGCCAAGCTCGGTCAGCGTGTTCGCCGCCTGGCTGACGGTCTTGAGCAGGTCCGCGTAGGTGATCGTGCGGGAGTCGCCGGGCTCGCCCTCCCAGTGGATGGCGACCTTCTCCCCTTTACCGGCCTCGACGTGCCGGTCCAGGCAGTTGTAGGCGACGTTCAGCTCGCCCCCGACGAACCACTTGGCGAACGGCGGATTGCTCCAGTCGAGGACCTGATCCCACTTCCTCGCCCAGGTGAGCCGCTCCGCCTGCCGGGCCCAGAACGCCGGCGCGTCGGGGGCAGCGTCGTCGTAGGTGTCCGCCGTGGCGTTGGCGGCGGCGGCCAACTCCGGTGGTGGTGCGAACGATCGCGTCTCGATGGAGAGATTCTCGAGCGTGGTGGTCATGGGGCGGCTCCTCTCGCGGTTTCAGCGCGCGACCTCAGTCCACCCGCAACGTCGCCGGCGGGCATCTTCGACCGTGCTGGGCACCCGGAATGGTCCAGCGGGGCCGCCGTGGGCGGGCTTCCGCTGGACCAGGACGCGATCACTCGGGCTTGCGGCCCCAGGCCTGGACGTACAGGTGTGAGATCACGGTGGTGCCCGGATCGGCGAGGTGCCGGCTCAACGCCCCGTGCAGGTCGTCGAACTCCTCCCTGGTGATCAGCTCGCTCTCGATGAGCCGGTCACGAAGGTTCTCGGCGAAGTCGGCGAGGACCATACGCCGCGGGTGCCCGGGCTCGTGGTCGATGTAGACAACGGGGCGTACCCGGACGTCGACCAGGCCCGCACGGCGGAGCAGGCCCGGCAGCCGCCTGCCGACGAACAGGTCGATCGTGTTGCGCTCCGCGTACCGCTTGAGGACATCCATGAGCCGGACCCACGACTCGGCGGGCGGGTCACACACCTGCCCCACCCGATCGCCCTCGTGGAACGCGACCCATCCTCCCGGGCGGGCCAGCCGAACCGCCTCGGCGACGATCTCCTCAGGCCGCGGCACGTTGTGCAGGATCAGCCGCTCGGTGACGAGGTCGAAGCTGTTGCTGGGCAGGCCGGTCGCACGCGCGTCGCCGTGCCGGACGTCGACGTTGTCCAGCGTGCGGTCCACCACGAACTTGCGCGCGAGTTCGACCGACTCCGCGTCGCGCTCGACGCCGATGACGGATCCGTCCGGCTTCACCCGTCCGGCCAACTCGTCGAGGCAGCCACGGGGTCCCACGCCGAGTTCCACGACGTTTTTACCGCCGAGCGGTCCGACCTGGTCGAACAACCAGGCCGCCTCGGACCGGAAGTCCTCCGCCTGTTCCCGTAGCCGATCGTGCTCCGCGCTCCGGTAGCCAAGAAAGTACTGGTCCTCGAGAATCATTGATGCTGACTTCCCTCGTTGGTCGGGGCCGCGGCGCGGCCCGGGCGAGTTTGGATCCGTGGCTCAGATGTCGAAGTGCCGTGCCGAGAGCGCCGGGCCGGCCACCGGTTGGAAGGTGAACTCAGATGCTGACGGTGTAATCGCGTGGGGTCCGACGGGGTGGACCGTCCGTGTAGGAGTTGTAGGCTTCGAGGACCTGTTGAGCCTCTTCGCTCGCAGTGGTGAACCGGGCGACCGGCTCGGCATCGTTGACCAGCACGTCGTGCATGGCGGCGGTCAACTTGCCGACGATCGCGGCGTGGTCGCCCATGAGAGGCCCGAGCGACGCTGGCGAGCCGTCCGTTTCCTCGGCTTGTTCGCTGGCCGGTCGAAGAACGGGATTGCGAACGAACCAGTCCTCGGCGTTGAGGACGTCGATCGACGGCTTGGTGATCGGAATGCGCCAGTGGAGCTTGGCCCACTCCGCGACGTTGCGCGGGTTGTTCAGGTACTGCATGAAGGCCAGCGCACCGTCCTGCTTTTCCTTGCTGAGGCCCGAGGCAAGCCACAGCGAGAATCCGCCGAGGCTGTTGCCCGCGAGAGGGACCTCGTCGTTGTACGGCATGCGGCCGGCCTCGACGGTGAATCCGTGCCGCTCGCCTCGCTCTATCAAATGGGTGGCGTCGACGGATGACGTGATGAGTAGCGCAACCTCCTGGTTCTCGAATGCCTCGAAGCAGCCCCGGAAGTCCCCTACGACTCCGGTGTACAGAAAGTGGCCATTCTGGTGGAGGCGTTTCCACCACTCGACATAGGCCATCATCTCGTTCGAGGCGAGGTCCACCTTCTCCGGCCGCCCGGACCGGCCGTTGTCGTGATCGGCGACCAGCCCGCCCTGCTGGGCGACCGACTGGAGGAAGAACCAGTAACAGTTCGGCCATGCGATACCGTGCGCCGGCCCATCGGGGAGTTTCGCCACCGCCTCACACGCGGCCTCCACCTCGCGCCAGGTGCGCGGCGGCTTGGTCACGCCAGCGCGGTTGAGGATGTTCATGTTGGCGTACAGCACCAGAGTGGACGCCGTTCGCGGCATGGACACCAGATCACCGGCGTAGCGGAAGAAGTCGCGCGCCGCGGGCAGCATCCCGTCGAGCACGACCGGCTCACCGAGAATCTCGGTCCGACCCGCGATGGCCTGCTCGACGGACGTGAACAGGGGTGCCCCGTCGCTGCCGAGCGCGTCCATCATGGTCCGCGTGAGCGTGAAGTGAAACTCCGCGACATCGGGCGGAGTGCCCTGCTCGGCGGCTTGGGCCACGATCTCGGCCATCGCGTAGAAGTCGTGCGGCTTGATTTCGACCAGATACTCCGGGTGCTTTTCGTTGAACTCGCGGGCGGCGGTGACCGCGATGTCCGGCTGATCTGCCATCTTGTAACTGGCAGGATCACTCAACCAGACGCTGATGCCGGTCTTCGTGGTCATATACTAACCCTCCAACATTATCATTGCGGGCCAATTCTATGGTGACAGGAAGCTAGCTCGGGTAAGCGTCTCAGCAGCCCGACAGCGGCCACAACTTCGAGTTTGCGGGACCGATCGCTCGACAGTGTCGCGGGTTTACGCATTGCCGGAGACGCGATTCGGCCACCTCGACACATTGACGATCGGCACGTCTCGGCTAATGAGCACGAACGGCGAATCGCGGGCGAGAGACGGTCGACTGTCGTGACACGGTGTGAGAGTCGTACCCGAACGCTCAGCGCCCCCGCCAGACCGGGTCACGCCGCTGCGTGAAGGCGAGCGGTCCCTCGATCGCGTCGGCGCTGTGCATGCGCTGCTCTTCCCAGACATAGCGGGCGGCAAAGGCGTCGGCGAGCGTCAGGGTCTCCGAGGAGGCCGCGGCCTCCTTGATGGCGCGCACCGACAGCGGGGCGCAGCGGAGGATGTCTTCGACCCAACTCGCCACGCTCGCGTCGAGTTCGGCGGCGGGCACCACCTCGTTGACCAGCCCCAGCTCGTAGGCGCGCGCGGCATCGAAATGACGACCGGTGATCAGGTGCCCGACTGCGATCCGGTAGGGCGCCTGCCGGGTCAGCCTGAACACCCCGCCCGCCCCAGGAATCAGGCCGTGCCTGGCCTCGGTGAGCCCGAAGACCGACCGATCGGATGCGACGATGACGTCACAGGCCAGGGCCAGCTCGCAACCACCGCCGAGGGCGTACCCGTCGACCCGCGCGATCAGCGGCTTGGCAAGACCGAACCGCTCGGTCAGCCGGGGCCAGCCTGGCTTGCCCCGGCTGCCGAACGTGGACGGAGCGGCCTGGCCCAGTTCGGTCAGTGCTGCCAGCTCCTTCAGATCCTGCCCTACCGAGAAGGCACGCTCCCCCGCTCCGGTCAGCACGCCGAGCCAGAGGTCGTCATCGGCTTCGAAGTCGTCCCAGATCTCGGCGAGCTCCTCATGCGTACGCAGATCCATCGCGTTCAACACATGTGGCCGGTCCAGGGTCACGTAGGCGACCCGGTCCTGCTTCCGGTACCGAACGCTCACATCGGCGCGATTGACAAGGCGTGGCGGAACACGTTTCCGGGGTCGTACCGCCTCTTGATTTGCTGCAGCCGCGGATAATTGGATTTGAAGTAGAGCTCCGACCACGGCGTCCCCGACGTGTTCCAGGCGGGGTCGGCGAGGTCGGCGTCGGCGTAGTTGATGTAACTTCCGGCATTTATCGCGTTCGGCACCGGAACCCCGCCAGTGTCCGAATAGACGTCGCGGTAGAATTCACGAATCCATTTGATGTTCTTCGCGTCGTCGGCGGCCGAGGTCCATCGGCCCCCCGTGAAGTAGACCCGCAGGATCGAGTCCCGGTCGGCCGTCGCGGTCGCCCCCGGGGCCACCGCGTTGATTTTGCCGCCGTAGCCGGACATGGTGAGCGCGGCACCCGCATTCGTGGGCTCGGGGTCGGTCAGACGGCGGTAGATGGTCGCGATCTGACTGTCCGAGAAACCCTTGCGCAGGTTCGCGGCCTTGTCCTTGGAGCGTGCGTAGGGCTCGTAATTCCAGTTTCGGTCGTCCAGGAACGGCACGAACTCGGTGCTGTCCGACACCGGTTGCACGCCCACGCCGGACATGATCGCGTCGCAGTGCGCGTCGACGAGACCCTGGGCGCCCGGCACCCCACTGTCGACCCCCACGATGAAGCCGACCGGCCCCGTCGACTTGTGGAAGACGAAGAACCCGCCCCAGAGATTGGCGTTCGGGGAATCGGGGACGCTGTTGCGCTCGTACCAGTCGCAATAGTTTCGGACGTATTTGTGGAACGACGTGCTGGTCAACTGATCCCAGGTCATCGTGAGCGACCTTCTGATCATGGTCGCGGGCGCCCGGGGCAGCAGCTCGGCCGGGTCGTTGGAGTTCGTACCCGGTGAGCGCAGCCAGTACCGCGTCACGATGCCGAAGTTTCCACCTCCGCCACCGGTGTGCGCCCACCACAGATCACGATGGGGATCGCCCTCGTCCCGCGTCGCGACGATGATCCGACTCTTTCCCGACCTGTCGACGGTCACGACCTCGACGGCGTACAGGTGGTCGGCCGCGAGACCGTACCGGCGCGACAGGAAGCCGTAGCCGCCGCCGGCGATGTGGCCGCCGACACCCACGCCGGGGCAGATGCCTCCCGGAAGGGTGACGGCCCATCCTTTGACGAGGGCCTTGTACACCTGGCCGAGTGTTGCGCCACTCTCGACGGCGAAAGCCCGTCGCTGGGGGTCGAAGTACACATCCGTCATCAGCGAAACATCTATCAGTTCCTGGATGTCGGGGGAGGCGGTGAAGTTTTCGAAGCAGTGTCCGCCGCTGCGTACGGCGATTCGCTTGTTCGCTTTGACGGCGGCACTGACGACCTCGGCGACCTGCTTTGCGTTGTGCACGAGGTGAACATTCTGAGGATTTCCCTGGAATCGCCTGTTCCACGGAGTGATGAGACTCGGATATCGCGGATCATTGCGACCGACCGCCACTGCGGCAGCAGGCGGCGCACAATTTGCAGACGACATCGATCCTGCGTGGATATCCGGCTGTGCCGCACTCGCGCTGGTGCCGTTGAGCCCGAGGGTGATTCCCCCGGCAACCGCACCTGTAAGAAGCCCACGGCGACTGATGTCCGCCATCTTTGGTTCCCCCCCAATCGTCACAGCGACCAGTACATGAGATCAGCGGCGTCAACCGGGGGTCTACTTCGAACTTGCTCGATTTGTCCGTCCGCTCGGCTTTTTCGGAGGTGTATCACGAAGGTCGGCCTGCGACAGTGACAAGCGCGAGTGGCTTCTCGACACCTGCCCCAACGCCCCATCGAAGCCGAGTACGAAGGAGCCGGGCGATCGTGACACGGAGCATCAATGGCCAGGCGACGTCCACTCCCCCACCCGACGGCGGGGAGGTCGGGTGGGCTGTTGGCGACGCGGGCGGCACGGACTCCCCGTGCGGCCGCAGCGGTGTCTGAGACCACGATCCTGCCGGATGCGGAACTGGACGTGCGGGCGAATCGTCCGGCCCGGTACCTGGTGATGCCAGAGCGGCTGGTCGCGGTCGCGATGAACGGTCCGCCGAGTACCTGCCGGCACCCGACGTCGACGCGGTGCACGGCCAGGGCTCGGCCACCGTCCAGCACCCACCGACCGAACGCCCGAGTGACCTGACCTGTTTGCCGAACGCTATTCCATTCTCTAAGGAGCGGGCATGACGCAGCGAGAAGACCTGCGACGCGACCCCAGCGAGGCGCTCTCTACGGACGAGAGCCCGCGGGGCGAGACGGAGAGCACCGTCGCGCGCATATTCGGCGAGATGCTCGGCATCTCCAGCCTGCCGCGCATGGCGTCTCTCTTCGACCTGGGCCTTGACTCGTTGGCCGTGACCGTCGCGTGTGCCCGATTGGAACAGGCGACCGGGGTACGGGTCAGGTTCACCCAACTCTTCAAGACCCCGACCGTCGCCCAGCTGGCAACATGGATCGATACCCGCAGTGGTGCGAACGGCGGACCGCAGACCCCTGACCTGCCGCCGGCAGACAAGAGCGCCGAGCTCGTGGCAATCACCCCCATGCAGGCTCAGACCGTCCCGATGGACATCGTGCCGCGGTTTGCCTGGTGGTTCGACGGCCGGGTTGACGAGGTGGCGCTCGCCACTGCTGCCACCGATGTCCACCGCCGCCATCAGGCTCTGTACGCCAGGTACCTCTACGAGCCGGATCTCGGCTTGGCCGAGGTGCCGTCCGACCCCGGGCAGGCACGGTTTCAGCAGCTGCCCGAACAGGAGGACGACGGTACGGCAAGCGACGCGCTCTGGCAGGCACTGGAGCAGCCGTTGCACATCGACCAGGGGGAGGTCTGGCGGTGTGCGATCGTGCGCAGCAGGCAGAGCGGGCGCACCCTGTTCGGGTTGGCCGCGCACCACGCGGCGTTCGACGGCCGTGCACTGGAGATCCTGACCGCAGAGCTGTCCACGGCCTACTCGGCCCGTACGACCGGGAGCGCGCCGCGCTGGCCCGGCAGAACGGCGTCGCTCGCCGAGATGGCAGCTGACTTTCGGCACCAGCTCGCCGCTCAGGACGCTGAGGCGCAACGCCGGTACTGGCTCGACGAACTCCGCGACCTCCCGCCCTGCCAGCTTCCCGGGCGCAACGACATCTCGCCGCAGCCGAGCGGGCCGGCGGCGGACTTCTCCTTCACCCTCTCGCAGAAGCAGCTGCGGCCCTGGGACGAGTACGCCAGCGCCCACGGAATCCCCTCATCCGTGGGGATGGTGGCGGTCTACGTCCAGTCGCTCATCCGGGCTGGCGCTCCGCGCGATCTCGGGCTGATGGTCACGATCGGGAACAAGGCCGGTGCGGTGATCGACGGCACGATCACGACACGGGTGGGCAACATCCTCCTGCGGCCGAACGGGCCGTCCCGGTCAGGTCCGCACCTCCTGGCGAGGATCCGCGATTCGTACCTTGAGGGAATGGCCGCACGCGACGTCCTGCTGGACATGAAGCAGATGGCAGACATCCTGGGCGAGTCCGGCGGCCTGGAGGACATGTTCATCGGTAAGCCGGCCGTGGTCTACAACTCGATGCCGGCACTCAGCCTGGGTAGCAACACCGGGGTGATGGATTCCAAGATGGATGAGTGGTCGGCCTGCGTACACGCCTTCCTGCTCGAGGTCCTGCCCATCTCGGATGGGTTGGAGATGCACATGGTCGTACGAACGGACCTTTACGACGCAAGCCTCTCCGATCAGCTCGGCCAACACTTCGCCGAGATCATCGAGAACGGGCCGGGACAGCTCGAGCTGGAGACCGCCCGCTAGCCTCGCGCGGGACGGTGAGGGCGTTGTGGGGCGACGCGGGCGGCCGCGTCGCCCTGGCCAACCTGATCTCGCAGGCCGGCAAGACTCGATCGAGGTCGCGGATCGGCGCGGGCGGGGCTCCCGGTGAACCGCGGGTCAACAAGGCTCCGCCGGCATCGGTCGGCGGCGTCTACGACCTGACCCCGGCCCGCACGCACGCCAACTACGGCGGTAATTCACGGTCGTCATGCCAGACCACCGTGGTCGGCCACCGGTCGTGATCGACCAGCTTCCGGACCACCTCCAGAGCCACGCCGAATGGTACGGTCTCGCGGTTGTCGTACCGGTCCACCTGGCCGTTGCTCAGCCGGTAGCCGCCCTCCTCGCCCTCCGCGTCCGGGTCGACGGCGTGCTGGCCGGGATCGCCGGGCTCCTCCATGGCCATGACCATCGCCCGGTTGCCGTTGGTGACGACGCCCAGCACCCGTCCGTCGTGGTGCCGCAGCCACGCCTCCAGCTCGCCGGCAGCCACCCGTTCCCGCAGGAGAGTGACAGCACCGTCACCTGTCAGCTGGCCGCGCTCCTGCGCGAGGTGCCAAGAGGCCACGGTTCCCGAGGCTATCAATGAGCCGCGTCATCCTCCGTGGTGGCCGGATCCGACGCGCAGCACAGCGAGCACGGCTCGCACGATCCTGCTCGCCCCTCGCGGGCCGCAGCGCAGCCCGGCGAGGATCTCCAGATCCTGACAGTGGCGACCGTGACGCCACCGCCCCTGGCCGCCGCGCTGCCGGGGCTGAGGCGTCGGCAGCGGATGGCACCGGCGGCCGGTGGCTGCGGACGCGGTCGGCGAGGGGTTCAGAACACGGCGATCGGCAGTTGCCTAACGAAGCAACTCCGGCACCACCTTGCTGCCGAACAGATCCATGCTCGTCCGGTCGTAGGCGGCGTCCGCGAAGTAGACGATCGCATAGCCGGCCCCGGCCTGGGCGGCCTTGGTCAACTGCTCGACGATCTGCTCGGGTGTGCCGACGAGGCCACGGACAAATTCGCCCAGCCATCCCTCGAGCGCGTCGGCCGGCATCAGCGGCTGGTAGTGCGCTCGCAACCTCGCCATCTTGTCCGCGATGTCCTTCTCCGTCTCGCCGATGGTCACGAGGTAGAACGTCGACCTCGTGATCGCGTCGAAATCGGTGCCCACATCCTTGCAGTGCTGGGCCAGGATCCGGGACTTGTGCGCGAATACGTCGAGGGTCGTCGTCCCGAAGTTCGTGTACTGCGCGTACTTCGCCGCTGTCCGCAACGTTCTCTTCTCACCGCCGCCCCCGACCCACAACGGAATCCCGCCGTCCTGCATCGGAAGCGGCCGGCTGATCGCATGATCAACCTGATAGTGGCGTCCCGCCAGCGTGGCCGTGCCAGTCGTCCACAACTGACGCATGATCTGCACGCCTTCATCGAGCATGCCGAGACGCTCGGCGTTGCTCGGGAATCCGTAGCCGTAGGCACGCCATTCGTCCTCGAACCAGCCCGCACCGACGCCCACCTCCAACCGGCCGCCGCTCATCACGTCGATGCAGGCCGCCATCTTGGCCAGGTACGCCGGATTCCGGAAGCCCATGGACGTGCACAACTGCCCGAGTCGCACCCTGGACGTGCAGGCCGCGAACGCGGCCATCATCGACCAGGCTTCGAACGTCGACTCATTGCTCGGTGCCGTAACCGTGTGGAGATGGTCGCTGACCCAGATCGACTCGTACGGCCCGGCATCAGCGGCCTGAGCGATGTCACGGATCGTGGACCACTGCTCGGCTACCGGTATATCGACAAGGTCGAGATTGCAGCCCTGAGGTAGGAGCACACCAAATCGCATATCCAGATTCTATCGATCGACATAACTGGACGCTTCTCTTAGCGTGTCAGGAGCGTGCGGGAGAACAAGCCGCCGTCACCCGTTCAGCGTCCGGTCCCGGACCTCGCGAAAATCCTCGAACGAGGACAGGTCAGGAACCGTCCAGCCGTCCAGGTCGTATTCGGAGAGACACTCGTCCGCGAACGCCTTGTAGTCATCGATCTCGCCGTTCGCGAGCTGCGCCGAGAGTAGCTCGATCCGGGTGTTCTCGTGGTTGCCCGCGTAGTTGCGTTCGTACAGCTCGTGGCGCCCGCCGAACTCGGTCCCGACGGCGTCCCACAACAGTTTCATGAGCTTGATGCGCTCGACCGAGTCGCTGCCGTCGGAGCCGCGGAGATACCGATCCAGGTACGGTCGGATCTCCGGATTCTTGAAGTCTTCGACGCTGGAGTTGATGTAGATGAGGCCACTCGCGATGTCCTGGTGGACTATCTCTTTGATCCGGGGGTAGCCGATCTGCATGAACCACCGGTACGCCATGCCGTACCGAGGATTGGGCAGGACCGCGCCGTTGTGCCACGGCACCGGGTTGCGGGCCGCCGCGTCCGAGAAAGCCCAGAACAGATTGCGCCAGGCCAGCACCTCACCGACCCGCGTCTGCACGCCCCGGAAATCCTTGACCCCGGTGAGTTCCACCGCCTTCGCCAGCAGGCCGGCGATGAACTCGAGTTTCACCGCCAACCGGGTGCAGCCCTGGAACGTGAAACGCTCGGAGAAACCCGATCGGCTGGTGAACAACTGGACCTTGCCGATATTGCCGTAGATGAAGACGTTTTCCCACGGGATGAGCACCTTGTCCAGCACGAGGATGGTGTCGTTCTCGTCCAGTCGTGAGGAGAGCGGGTAGTCGAAGGGGCTGCCCATCAATGCCGCACTTGCGGTGTAGGACGGCCGACAGATCAGTTTCAGCCCCGGCGCCCCCATCGGGACCGTCGCCACGAGGGCAAACTTCTTGTCCTTGACCGGCAGGCCGTAGTGCGCGATGAAATTGTAGTGCGTGAGCGCCGAGCCGGTGGCGACCACCTTTGCTCCACTCACGACGAGCCCGGCGTCGGTCTCCTTCTCCACGTGCACGAAGACGTCACTGACCTCGTCGGGAGAGCGATTTCGGTCGACGGGAGGATGCGCGATCGCGTGATTCCAGTAGAGGACCTTCTCCTGGGATTCGGCGTACCACCGCCGCGCATTGTCCTCGAACGGTTTGTAGAAATCCGCGTTCGCGCCCAGCGTGCCGAGGAAGGCTGCCTTGTAGTCGGGGCTGCGCCCCATCCAGCCGTAGCTCATCCGGGCCCACGCGGCGATGGCCTTCTGGTGTTCGACCAGATCCTCCGCCGTGTGCGGCGTGGTGAAGAACTTGTGGGTGAAACCGGCGCTGCCGGTGTCGGTGGGCGAGGTGAGCACGTCATGGGTCTTCGGGTCGTGCAATGCGTCGTAGAGCCGTGCGGTCATCCGTATCGGATTGTAGAACGCAGGATGACTGGTCATGTCCTTCACGCGGTCGCCGTAGAGATACAGACACCGGTCGTCGCGCAGAGATTCGATGTACTCGGCGCCGGTCATCGGCCGTGTCTTCCGCGGTTCGTGCGTCTTCTTTGGATCCGTCATCTCGTTCCTCCGAGGGGCGACGACTGAGCATCAGGGCGTGAGGACACTGCTCATCCTGGGCGGCTGCTACGCGCTCGACGTGCGCCTCCTCGGGGTCGACTCGCGGGATGCCCGGAAGTGACGGCCACACCAGCAATTATCCGTGGCCCATTCATGTCGACGCATCTCCTGTCTTGCAGGGTGCGACCCCGGAGGTGGATCGACGTGGAGCCCATCGCGGCATCGGAGAAGCGTCGGACCCGTGACGAGCGCGTGCTGCCCGGATTCGGCCCAGGACGGTCGCATAGCGACCCCGGTCGTCTGTCACCCCACGAGTTGATCCCCAGGTCGGTCTCGACCTGGGGATCAACTCGTTCGTCTCGCGGACGATCCGGACCGCACCCTCCATACCCGCACGGGGTGGGAGAACCTCAGCGCGCTGGAGACGGCCTCACGTCAGTGATCGCGTCACCGGCGCGTGCCACTCCTGCCGGATCACTTCACTCAGCTGTAGCTGGCTCGACCTCGCGGGTCGTCGACTCCTCCGGTGCGGGCCTGGTCCGCTCGCCCCACCGTGCCACCGCGGGTGCCAGCAGGCCCACCAGGGCGAAGAACACGCCGATGCCGATCAGACCTGGCCTACCGAGGGTCAGGATGAAGCTGAGGAACAGCAACGGGGCAAACGCCTCGCCGATGCCGGCGCCCGTCCCGAGGAAGCCCATGTACTGGCCCTGCGCATGCGCCGGCGGCAGACCGAAGTTGAGGGCGAACGAACCCGCCATGTACCACAGTTCGCCGTAGGTGTGCACGCAGACGGCCACCAGCAGGAGTATGACCGCGGCCCAGCCGGGCAGCCCGTTCGCGAAGCCGATCGCGGAGCAGCTGAAGAGGAGGATCACCCCGGCGCGCCGGATCGCGTTGCCACCTTGCTGGATCGTCTTCACCTTGTTGCCCACGCGGACCATGAACAGGACGATCAGGGTGTTGTTGAGGATGTAGAACAGCGCGACGGTCCAGGATGGAGCCTTCGTCGCCTCGACCACCCACAACGGCAGCAACATATTGATCATGAACAGCTGGAGGTTCATCGCGCCGGCCACCGCCGTGTACACGACGAAGGGCCGGTCGGCGAACACTCCCCACCGTGACGCCGTCTCCGGCTTCGGCAGCGGCTCGTAGTCCGCCATCCGGGCGAAGACCACCAGGGCGCCCAGGAAGCTGAGCGCGTCGAGGGCGATCATCACCTGGTACGCGCCAGGAGTCCCGATGGCGATCACGATGCCGGCCCCGGCGGTTCCCAGGCCCATGGCGACGAACTGGATCGCGTGCATCTTGCCACGGAAGCTGACCGCGTCGTCCCCGGCCACGCGGCGCAGCAGCGATTCGCTCGCCGCCACGGACGCCTTCATCGCCAGCATGTCGAGGGTGGCCGCGATGACAAGTTGGGTGAAATTGTCGACAAAGATGAAGTAGGTAGCCGTGGCGGCCTGGATCACCAGCATGACCTTGACCGTCTTCAGCGGACTCCACCGGTCGGCCAGGTTGCCGACCGGGACGCCACTGATCAGGCTGATCAGGACCCCGATGGTGAGGGCGGCACCCACCTGCGAGGCAGGTAGTCCCACGATTCGGGTGAAATACAGGCTCATACTTACGACGAGCAGCCCGAAGCCGAACATGTTGATAAAGGTTGCCAGCGCATACAATCGCTTTGGTCCGGCCTCAGGGACCAGGGACCTAATTTCTGCGATTGGGTTGAACTTCGGCATGCAGTGCCACCATTCCTCGCCGTCCGCCAGCGGATAGTACCTTCTCGGAGCGGAGAGATACTACCTTTTCGGAGCATCGCTCCCCGCACAACTCTCAGATTGCTCTCCTTCGGCAAACGAGAGGTACTCGTGTTTCCTGCTGCTCCATGGTCCCGGACTTCTCGCGGCAAGCTCCTGACCTGGGGAACAAGACAAAGCTGAAGTGGTCGGTTCTTGTTGACCGCCTACCGCGGAGCCGTTGACTCAGGGCGCGGTTGTGGCTACGGCGTGTCGCGCCATGCGACGACGGCGCTCCAGCCGGCCCGGACGGAGCACCGAGCGCTCGATGGGATTTGCGCGACGCGATACCGGTCGAGGCTGCCGCGGCAGCCGGTGTCGAGCTGCCCGACACAACCACGGCGACCGGCCTGAGCAGCGGGGTGAGCGGTAACACGGCGTCCGTTACCTCGCACCGACGGGCAAGGTGACCGAGCGGGCCGACCTCGCGGTCGACGCCGGCGAATACGGTGCGCCGGGCGCGGCTGATGGACATTCGCCCCACGTATGTCGAGTCCCAACTCGCCTGCACCTATTCACCTACCGGACAGGCGTGCCGATCGACTTCGAGAGCCATGTACGCCCGGGGGCTCCGGTACGCCGCGCTTCGCACGCACGACAATCTCCCGCCGGTGGCCGCGCTCATACCGCAGGCGCGACACGCCGTTCGAGGTCCGACGCCCGATAAACAAATAACCGCACCGATACACTCAACCCACCCAAGTGGGGAATATCGGAGAGCAACTCTGGGTACGTCTTCCGGGCTTCGTCAACGAGGCTGCCGGACGGACACGACTGGAGATCTGCCCCGAACATCTGGCGTACCCCAGCAACGAGGGTTGACGCCAAGTGCGCACCAACCTGGACGCCGCTCATGAATGTTCAGGCTGTTGCGGCTAATCATCGAAAGGTAGAGGCATGGCAAAGCTGACCTACGTGACGAACCTGTCGCTTGACGGCTACATCGAGGACGAACGCGGCGCCTTCGACATGATCCCACCCGACGACGAGGTATTCGCGTTCACCACCGACCTCGTGCGGCCGGTGGATACCTTTCTCTACGGGAGGCGGCTGTACGAAGCGATGGCCGTCTGGGAGACCGACCCCGCTCTGGCCGCGCAGTCCGACCTGGCGGCCACTTTTGCCAACGTCTGGCAGGGTACGAGCAAGGTCGTCTACTCCTCGACCCTCCCCGCGACGTCGACCGCCGACACTCGACTCGAACGCCGTTTCGACCTCGCCGCGGTGAAGGGAATGAAGGACACGGCCGACGGCGATCTCAGCGTGGGAGGTGCCAACCTCGCCGCACAGGCTTTCGAGGCCGGCCTGGTGGACGAATGCCACCTGCTCGTCCTGCCCGTCACCGTCGGCGGGGGAAAACCAGGGCTACCGACCGGCATGCGCACCGACCTGGAGCTGCTCGACGAGCGCCGGTTCGGAAACGGCGTCCTCTACCTTCACTACCGCACTCGCGGGCAGTGAACGACACGGCGGCCGGGTCAGGCTCGACGGACCGTTCCTCATGACCGCGACGTCGGGCTCGCACCCGGCACTCCTGAGGTTGATGAGGAGGGGTGCCGCCGCCATGGCCCCCGTCTGATGCCAGGTAGCGCATGGTGTCGTTGAGTGGGGTCAGGCCGCCGAAGCCGCGGTCACACGCGCTGTGCGAGCGAGGGGCACCCGGTCCCCGCATCCGATCAGCGAGGCTTCGGCGGCACCCCCGCTCGGCGACGTACCCCGGTCTCTCGACGTGAGGGCGACGACCTCGCCCGCGACCTCGACGGGCGTCGTCGCTGCGGCGACGTGGCCACGGTCAGGGAGCCTGACCGTCGGCACGGCGTCATCCGGACCGGGGCCGTGGTTTCTGGTCGCCCGACTCGTCCGGGCCGCGGGCACCAAGCCGGGGTACGCGAGCTGTGTGTCGCGTACCCCGACCTGCGCCTTCGACTCGCCGGCGCGAGCCGCACCGCCGTCACGCTCGCCGTCGGCACCCGCCGCTGACAAGCCCCGGCGCTACTCCCCTGGTGACCGGTGGGCGATCACGGGGCCGCCAACGGAGTTTCCGCTGGCCGGGCCTGTTTCGGACGTGCCCACCGCCGCATCACCGGGCGCTCCACGAGCACGTACAGGAGCCATGCGACGAACACGCAGGCCAGGTAGGCGCCGATGAGGAACGCGATCGCGGGCAGGGTGCCGAACGGGCGTGACGTGAACATCCCGCCCAGGCCCCATTGGTGGTTGAACGCGGCCTGCAGCGAGAAGAGCACGGTGATGTGGACGAGATAGAAGGCGTAGGAGATCTCGCCCAGCCAGACCATGCCGCGGCTGCTGAGCACTGTCCGGCGCCCGGCGACGTCCGCCGCCGCCGCGCCGGTGATCACCAGGGCGAGCGGGAGGAGGAACACCACCTGGTACCCCTCCTCGAACAGCTTGAGTGGCAGGGTGGCCACGTACGCCACCACCAGCACGACCACGATGACCAGCGGTCGCACGCCTCGCCAACGGCCCGTCAGCAGGATCCTGGCCATGACCATTCCGGCCAGGAACTCGAACATCCGCGTGACCGGCAGGTAGTAGATGAACCACAGCTGGGGCCAGGAGAGCGAGGCGGAGACGGGGGTCGCCGGGCTGTCGGGCAGGAACAGCCGCGAGACCACCGGCATGAGCGCGGCGGCCACGGCCACCAGCCCCGCGTACAGCCACAGTCTGCTGGGCCGGATGCGGTTGACCAGGATCAGGAGGAACGGAAAGCACAGGTAGAACAGCAACTCGACCGACAGCGTCCACGTCGGAGGGTTTATCGCGAACAGCTGGTAGTTGAAGTCCGGCACCCAGGCCTGTAGGAGAGGGAGGCTGACCAGGGCTTGAGGCCACGGGATGGCGCGCCCGGCCACGAACATCAAGACCAGCAGGATGGCATATACCGCGATGTGGTTCGGAAAGATCTTGAAGAATCGCCGCCGGTAGTAGTGCTTCAGAGAGTCGTGTGGCTTGGCCGCCCAGGTCAGGATGAAGCCGCTCAACACGAAGAAGAACATGACGCTCAAGGGGCCGAGGTTGTTCGCGAACTTGTTGTAGGCGTTCTGCACGCCCTGGTTGGAGAACAACGGCTGGAACATCGCGTGGTGGACGAACACCATCGTCGCGGCCACAATCCGCAGCGACGTCAGGGAAGGAAGTCTGGTGCCGGAGGACGCGGGGATCACCGAAACCCCGTCTACCTTTTCTCGCACTGTCATCGGCGGCTGTCCTTTCGCTCTCGGCACCGAGGGTCCCACGGGCCCCGTGGGAATCGCGTCTTCGGAAATGCGTTCATCCCGGTGCAGCAGGAGGAGAGGCCGGGCCGGCCGCTCGGCGACCCGTCGGGCGGTACCTCGCGGCGGCGGCGCTAGCGCATGCGCGTCCGGGTCAGCTCCCGCACGGCCACCGTCGGCAGCAGGATCGAGATACCGCCGTGGCTGTGCAACATGGACATGTCGCGCCACACCCGCTCAAGGCGCTCGCCGTGCCGGATCGAACTTGCCCCGGCCGTCGGCATCAGGTAGTTCGCCACCGCGTCCCAACAGAGCTGGATCACGTGTCGGGAGATCGCCGAGAGACGCAGGTCCGATTCCCGGGTGACCCCTGCGGGGCCTTTGGCACTGTTGTCGTGCCATTGCTGGACCCCGTTCCGCAGTGCCGCCTCGGCGGTGCAGATCATCCCGAGCGCGTCGCCGTACCAGAACTGGTAGTCGGGATCGTTGTGCCGGCGCACGATCGGCGGCACCAGGGTCGACCTCTGCCGTAGGAGGTCCTCGTAGATGTCGAGCGCGCCCTGCGCGATTCCCACGGCCAGCGCGGCGTTACACAAGTTGGTGAAGGAGAGCGGCCCACCGCCGTACTCCGGATTGCCGTGCAGGGCCCGGCCTGGCGTGCCTGTGGAGACGTCGGTCTCCATGATCTGCACGCCGGGAAGGGCAAGGTGCTCCGGAACGTAGGCGTTCTCCATGGTGATGCTGTGTGACCCACTGCCTCGGAGACCCAACTGCTGGCCCCAGTCGTCCAACCGCGTCCACTGGCTGCGCGGCGCGACGAAGAACAGGGGCATCGGCAGCGCCCCGTCGTCCCCGGCGATGAGGGCGTGGCCCAGGAAGTGGGTCCCGTAGGGAGACCCGGAGCAGTAGGACCACTTGCCACTGATCGTCCAGCCGCCGTCTGCGTTTCGCACCGCGGACCCGCTGGGGACGGCGGTGCCGGGGCAGATGAAGTCGCCGACACCGAACAGCTCGGATTGGGCCTGCTCGCCCAACACAGTGGCCACGATCTGCGTGTGCATGGCCCCGAGGGTGTACATCCAGCCGGTCGACGGGCATCCACGCAGCAGAGTCGCGGAGACCCGCACGAAGGTGTCGAGGCCGAACTCGTACCCGCCGTAACGACGGGGCTGCAGGATTCGGTAGAAGCCGTTGCGCGCGAATTTCTCGTGAATGTCCTCGGCATAAAAGCTGCGTTGCTCGACCTCGGCCTGACGGTCGATGAGTTCGGGGACCATTGCCTCGGCCCTCGCCACAATCTGCTCAGCGGTGAGATCAGGCTCGGCCGGCGCAGGAGAGTCGTGTTCGGCGGTGTTGCTGATTCGTGTCACAGTGCACGATCCTTTCGGCTGCTGACGGTTCTCCCGGTCAGATTTAAGGCGCGTTGGAGTCCGCAGTCCGCAGACGATCTGTATCGCCGAGATGCAGCTGATACCGCTTCGATGGCCTCGTAGAGTATTCCAAACCCTCAGCTCTGCCACTTCTTTACGATTGCTGATTCACCCCGACGGTTGCGGCGGCCCGTAGCGCAGTCTTGAAGGCGCAATCGAACAACGCCGGCGGTACGTTCCAGCTATGAGGTCTGTCTGCGAACCAGTGGATGGAGATGAGGCGGCATGGGGTTGAAGTCGAAGTCCATCCAGGAGCAGTTCGCCAGGCAAGTCGCCCGGACGCCCGACGCGCCGGCGGTGTCCGGAAACGAGGTACGGCTGACCTATCGTCAGCTCGATGAGCGCGCCAACCAGTTGGCGCACCAGCTGATCGGCCTCGGCGTCCGGCCCGGAGAGCCGGTCGCGGTTCTGATCACGCGATCACCCGAACTGGTCGTGGCGACGCTGGGCGTGCTCAAGGCCGGCGCGGTCTACCTGCCGTTGCACAACGCCCATCCGTTGGAGGCCAAGCAGCGGGTCATGGACAACGCCGGTCGGCCGGTGCTGCTGACGGATGCGGAATCCCGCAGCGCGGGCCTACCGGTCAGCAGGCGGACGGTGCTCGTCGACTCCGCCTCGACTGAGCAGGAGCGGTCGATCGTCGGCCCCAACGTCGACGCGGAATCCGACGACCTGGCGCTGATCATCCACACCTCGGGGTCGGAGGGCCTGCCGCGCGGTGTCTGTCTGACCCATCGGGGCGTGCTGAGCGTCGCCCTGGACCCGTGCTGGGACACCAGCCCCCAGGACCGCGTACTCATGGTGGCGCCCTATGCGGCCGCGGTGTCCACCTACGAACTCTGGGTTCCGCTGCTGCGTGGTGGTCACCTGGTTCTGGCACCGCCCGGTCGCTTGGATCTCGGTACCCTCCGGCGACTGATCCGGGACAACGAGATCACCGCCGTCCAGCTCACCAGCGGCCTGTTCCGGGTGCTCGCCGACAAGGCGCCGGATTGCCTCGCGACCGTTGGTGAGGTCTCGACCGGTGGCGATGTCATCTCGCCGAGCGCGGTCGAGCGAGTGCTGAAGGCGTGCCCCGGCATCACGGTGCGTCCCACCTACGGGGCGAGCGAGGTTACGTTGTTCGCCACGAGCACGACGGTGACCGCGCCGTTCGTCCCCTCGCCCAGGGTGCCGGTCGGCCGCCCGCTGAACGACGTCGAGCTGTACGTGCTCGACGAGCGGCTGCAACCGGTCGGCGTCGGCCAGGTCGGGGAGCTGTACATCGCCGGTGAGCGCCTGGCGCGCGGCTACCTCGGCCGACCTGGCCTGACCGCCGAGCGTTTCGTGGCGAACCGGTTCGGCCGTCCCGGCACGCGGATGTACCGGTCCGGCGACCTGGTGCGCTGGACCACCGACGACATGATCGAGTTTGTCAGTCGAGCGAACGACCAGGTGAAGATCCGCGGATTCAAGGTCGGGATCGCCGAGGTCGAAGCAGCCCTCACCAGCTACCCGGAGATCTCCGAGGCTGTTGTCGTGGCCCGGCAGCTCGACGATGGCGACCATTCCCTTGTCGGATATGTCGTCGGCGGGGCTGACGCGGTGGACATCGTCGCACTCCGCACGCATACGGAAAAGGTGCTGCCCGACTACATGGTCCCCGCCGCCTTCGTCGTGCTCGACTCACTCCCGCTCACGCCCAATGGCAAATTGGACCGACGGGCACTTCCCGAACCGGTATTCGCCGGCTCGTCGACCTATCAGCCCCCCAGTACCGCACAGCAGGAAGCCCTGTGCTCCGCCTTCGCCAATGCCCTGGGCGTGGCGGAGGTGGGGGTCGACGACAGTTTCTTCGAACTCGGTGGGCAGTCGCTGAGCGGGATTCGGCTGATTCAGACGGTCAACGAGGCGCTCAATGTGGAGCTCACGCTTGATCACTTGTTTGAGTATCCCACGGTCACCGAGCTGGACGAGTACCTCCTGCAACGCGCGGAACCAGTTGATAGGAGCCAGGATGAGCCCAACTAAGATCACCGGTACCGACGCGACCGGGACGATCCCGCTGTCGCTTAACCAGGAGTTCGTCGACGTATTCGATCACGGCAGTGACGACGGCCCATTCGGTTACCGGTACCACGTGGTGGATGCGTGGCGCGTGACGGGCGGGCCGGTCGACCTCGCCGCGCTGCGCGACGCGCTGCACGACGTGGTCGAGCGGCACGAGGCGCTCCGGACGCGCATCGTCGGCGAGGCTGGCAAGCGGTGCCAGGAGATCTCGCCGCCGGGTCCGGTGCGCGTGGAGGTCCGCGACTTTCCGGAGACACCTGAGGAATCGCGTGCGGCGCGGGCCGAGGCGCTGCGGCGGGAAGTCGAGGACGAGACGTTCGGCGCGGACGAGTCGCCCGCCCTGCGTGCCGTGCTGGCCAGGTTCGACGACCAGGACGCGGTCCTGGCACTGATGATCCATCACATCGTCTCGGACGGAATGTCCATGGACGTGGTCATTCGAGACCTGGCCAACTTGTACGCCGCGAGGACGGGTCACACCGTCCCGACCCTGCCGAAGGCACCGCAATATCGCGAGTTCTCCGACTGGCAGCGCGACGGGGCCGGTGCGGGCACGGAAGCGGCACGCGACTACTGGCGCCGCAAGCTGGACGGCGCCCTGTTCACCGCGCTCCCCACGGACATCCCGCGTTCCGCGAACCTCCCCGAGTCGACGGCGGCGCATCGCTTCCTCATACCGCAGGACGTGATGTCTAACATCGACCAGCTGTCCAGAACCCACCGCACCACGCGGTTCATGGCACTGGTCGCGATGTACCAGCTGCTCGTGCATCGGCTGACCGGCGCCACGGATGTCGTCATCGCGACGTTCACTCCGGGGCGTGGCGGGCAGTTGTTCGAGGACACCGTCGGCCCGCTGTTCAACTTCCTGCCGCTTCGCACCGACCTTGCCGGGTGCGCTTCGTTCGGAGAATTGCTCAAGAGGACCCGACGCACCTGCCTCGAAGCATTCGAGCACGAGATTCCGATCCTTCAGATATTCGGGCAGGCCCCCGAGCTGATGCGAACGGCCGCTTCCGACAACGCCGCCGCGGCCGTGTTTCAGGCCCTTCCCGATCAGAGGCAGTACGTCGAGGCGCCAGGAGACCTGAGGTACGGCCGGATACCGCGGATGATGGGCCCGCAGGCGCGGAAGTCGTCGGTGCCGGACGGCGCACTGTGGACCCTGACCAGGGAGCCGTCGGGCGATGCCTCCGTCTGCCTCGACTTCAAGCGGAACCTGTTCCGCGAGGAGACCATCGTTTCGATGGCGGAGAACTTCCAAGAGATAGCACGAAAGTTCAGCTCCTCGCCCGATGCGTCGCTGGGGCTGACCTGACGCCGACGCACAGGGCCACCGCGCGCAGGTCTGCCGCTGTCGGGCAGTCCTGCGCGCGGGCCCTTCGGGAGACTCCGGCGCGGGCGGCGACCCCACGTGTCGCCATCGCGACTTTGTTGATCCACCTGGACACGGCACGGACGACCCGTCCGCAACCCCGCTCAGCGATCCGGAAGGAATGCCATGACGAACCCATTCGAAGACGAGAACGCCAGCTACCTGGTGCTGGTCAACGACGAGAACCAGCACTCGCTGTGGCCGGCGAACATCGAGGTGCCCGAGGGCTGGCGAACCGTGGTCGATGCCAGGTCGCGTCAGGAGTGCCTGGCGTACGTGGAGGAGAACTGGACGGACATGCGCCCCGCCAGCCTCGTGAACGGCCACTGAGGCGCCTGGCCGACACCGGCGAGCGCCCCGTCTGTGTGACCCCGGACGATCTGTCCGTGAACGAGACCGCCGCCATTGGCGCCTGGGCCGGGGAGAACGGTTCTTCACCCCGACCCAGGCGTCCTGGGCGAACCCGATCGAGGCCCAGTTCGAGCCGCACGACCCGGAGCTGCGTGATCACACCCGGCGCACGCTCAGGGACGGCCCGGTAGCCGTCGACGGGCTGTGCCTACTTGCGTACCCGGAAGCGGAGCATGGTGACGGGGCCGGACTGGGTATTGCTGAGAGGTTCCAGGTCGATCCTGCCGAGACCCGGAGGCGAGAAACGGACGCCGTCGCCGAGCAGCAACGGCACGACGTACACCAGGATCTCGTCGACGAGCCCGTGCTGTAGACACTGGGCGGCCACATCGGCACCGAGGATCTCCAGGTTCTTGCCGTCCGCGGCGCTGCGTGCCGTGACGACGGCTTCCTCGATTCCAGACGTGAGGAATGTGACGGAAGGGTCCGGCTCGGCGGGAGGTTTGTGGGTGAGGACGAACTGTGTTCCCCCGTCGTAGCTGGCGTTCTGGCCGGCCATCCGCTTGCCGACCTCGTAGGTGGTCCGGCCGATGAGCATGGCGCCCGTGGCCGCCATGACGTCCGGGACGGTGTCCGCGGACATGTGCTCGAAGACCCAGTCCATCGTGTGGCCGGGACCGGCGATGAAGCCGTCCAGCGACACCACCCTGTTCACGACCACCTTGCCGGTGACGGTGCCTGCGTCACTCATATGTCTCTCCAAGGACCTTGGAAACCGAGGTCGGAGCCTAGTTCGGCCCGGCGGGGAAGGCAAGGACGAGAGCTACCCGCGCAGGGTGGCGAAGCCTTCGTCGAGAATTGACGTTCGCCTTTTCGATAGGTTTCGGATCTGCGGAGACCACGCCCAATCGGACCACTCGGCGCGTACCCATTGGTCTCAATCACCGCCGGGATTCCCGCCCGACGGTCGCCGCCGCGGTGCCGCACCACCGCGGTGATGGCGCTCGCGGTGGGCGACATCCTCTGCTACCGGTTGGGCGGGCGACGAGCCGGAGGGCCGATCGGCGGTCAGGCTATCCACCGCAGGCCGCCGCTGACTTCGAGGATGTGGCCGTTGATGTAGGAGCTGGCGGGGGTCGCGAGGAAGATCGCGGCGGCGGCGACCTCCTCCGGGGTGCCGAGACGGTCGAGGACGAGCCGGGACTGGTAGCGCGCCCAGAGTTCGGGTACGGCGGCGAGCCGGCGACCCATCCCACCGTTGATGTAGCCGGGGGCCAGACAGTTGACGGTGACGCCCTTGGGCCCGAGCTCGATGGCCGCGGTGCGGGTGAAGGCCTCCACCGCGGCCTTGGTGGCGCTGTAGGCGGCGGTGCCGGGCACGGGTTTGGTCGCGACGCACGAGGAGACCGTGATGATCCTGCCCTCGCCACGGGCGGTCATGTGGGCGGCGGCCTCCCTGGTGCAGAGGAAGACGCCGGTGAGGTTGGTACGGACGGTGGCGTCCCAGTCGTCGAGGGAGAGCCTGGCAATCTTGCCGTCACGACTCACGCCGGCGTTGGCGACGAGCACGTCGATGCGTCCGAAGCGATCCATCGTGGACCGCATGAGTTCGCGGACGGACTCCTCCTCCGTCACGTCGACCCGGTGGTAGACAAGGCGATCGGTGGTCACCTCCCCGATGTCGTAGGGGTTGCGGGCCGCGCAGATCACGGTCGCGCCCTCGGCGTGGAACTGCTCGGCGATGGCCCGGCCGAGGCCCCGGGTGCCGCCGGTGACGATAGTGATCTTGTCGGCCAACCGCATTGGTACCTCTCCCCTTGGGCGCGACTTCCCACCCGGCACCGAGAAAGCATCGCCGGGCCGCGTGGGACCTCCGATCGGGTGGCTATGCGGCGTCGATCTGCTCGATCGTGTCCATCCCCAGCGCCTCGATGACCGGCAACGGGTTCCAGAAGTCCTTGAAGTGCACGAACTTCCCGTCGCTGGTCCGCACGACCGAGATGTAGGTCTGGTGGAAGTCGCGGCCGGTGGGGACCGCCTTGCCGTCCGCCCGAAACTCGGCGATCACCAGCTCGGGATCGACCGTGTCGTGGAAGACCAGGTCGGCGAAACGCACCTGGAGCAGCTCCGGGAAGTGCTTCATGTGCTCGTACAACGCGTCGTGGCCGGTGAAGCGGGACGGCACATCCTTCGGGCTGTAGGCGAACTCCAGCACGCCGTCCGGCGTGAACAGATCGACCCACTCCCGGATCTTCTCGGCCTCGATGTACTCCAGGTTTCGCGCGAACGCCGCCTGCGCCCGCGCGCGGATCTCCTGGTCACTCATGGGTCCTCCTCAGTCGGTCGAGACAAGTGGAGACAGCCGCTTGTCGAGCGCGGAGTCTGAGAGCAGCCGGGTCAGCACCCGCGTCCTGCGCATGTCCGCCCCGACCGGATAGCGGGTCCTGGGCCGCTGCGCGGTGAGGGCCTCGGCCACCACCACGGCGAAGTCGTCCGGGGTGGTCCGGCAGACCTCGAGCTGATGCGCGTTGATCGCGAGGAAACGGTCGAACGACCCCCGGTACAGGTCACGTCGTTGGGCCGTGGCCATGATGTCCCGGCCGGCGCTGGCCATCTTCTCCCAGATCGGGGTCCGGATCGCACCCGGCTGGACCACCGACACCGACACCCCGAACGGCGCGAGTTCGCGGCGCAGCGCATCGCTCATGCCTTCCTTGGCGAACTGGGAGGCGGCGTACGCGCCGAGGTAGGGCAGGGCGATGCGGCCAAGGCCGGACGTCACGTTCACGATCCGACCCCGGCGGGCGCGAAGCTGCGGTAGGAATGCCTGGATCACCGCGAGCTGACCGACCAGGTTGATCTCCAGCTGCAGCCGTAACTGCTCGGCCGGCAGGCACTCCAGTGGGGCGGGGACGCTGATGCCGGCGTTGTTGACGAGACCCCACAGCCCCGACGAACCCACCGCGGCGGACACCTCGTCGGCCGCCGAGCGGATCTCGTCCGGCTTGGTGACGTCCAGGAAGATCGGGGAGATGCGGTCGTACCGTGCGTCGGCGAGAAGCTTCTTGCCGTCCTCGGGGCGCCGTACGGCCGCGAAAACCCGGAAGCCGATCCGCTCCAGGTGCACGGCTGCGGCCCGGCCGAGCCCCGAGGACGCACCGGTGATGACGACCGACTTGCCGTTTGGTGACAATGGCTTCGGCTTTCTCAACACGCCTACCCCTCTCCCAGTGCACGGAGAACCGCGTCGAAGCTCGCCGCGACGAGGCGTTCGGCCCGATCCCGCGTCAGCCCGCCGTCGACGTAGCTGAAGTTCCAGTGGAGCCGGTCATGGCTCGTGTTGACCGTGGCGACGAAGTACCCGCACACCGACAGGCCGGCGAGGAACTGGGCGTCGGAGAGCTGCCACGGCCCGATGCTGGCCGGGAAGTCGTACCGTCCGATGTTGGAGATGCAGAGGTTGACCGGGCCCTGCGTCTCGATGAACTCGATCAGCGGCGCGCTCTCCTCGACGGTCATCGGGCACGAGCCGCCGACCAGATTGACCATGCCGAAGTGCTCACCGCGGCTCTTGCGCCGGACCAGGTCCCGGCTGATCGTCCGGGCCATCGACCAGAGCGACGTCCGCACCGGAACGAGCGAGCCGACCGTGGCGACATAGGTGCCGACGGCGGTGTCCGGCACCGGCGGCACGAGCCCGTCGCGGAAGTTGATCGGCGAGCCGATAGCCACGCCGGCGGGGAGTTCCGGGCCGTCGCCGGCCACGGCGGCGACCATCGCGGCGGCGAGCACGCCATGCACGGTGGTGCGCTCGCGGCGGCAGGCCCGCAGCAGCGCGTCGACCTGGTCCGCCGAGAGCGACCGGTGCACGACGCGAGTGCGGCGGGCGGTGAACGGGACGAACTCGTTCGGCTCCACCCTGGCGGGTCGCAGGCGGCGCAGCCGGCGGTCGTCGCGACCACGTTGCCACCGCAGTCGACGCGCACCGGCCCGGCCCCGGTGCCGCCGGGGGAACATCTCCTCGCACGCCGGCAGGCCGGGCTCGCGCACCTGCGACCCGTGGCCGGCCGCGAGCGTGAGCCAGTCCTTGACGAGTGACATCACCGTCGTGCCGTCGGCGATGCAGTGTGGAAGCGTCAGGATCAGGTCGTGCACGTCGCCGTTGGTCACGACGACCGTGCGGCACAGCGGACCGGTGCGCCAGTCGACGGCCTCGACCATCTCGTGCTCGTTGATCTGACGGAGCCAGTCGTCGTCGGTGGTGCCCGCGACCGGGCGGAGCGGAATGGGCGCGTCGGTCGGCACGAAGGAGGGGCCGGCAGCTCCGGATTCGATCGCGACGCGGAGCAACGGGTGACGCACCCGCAACGCGTCGAGCGCTCGGCGCAGCATCGACGGGGTCAGCCGGCCGGTGACCCGGACGCGGGCGATGACGTTGAGCGGAGACACCTGGTCGGCGATCCAGTACCAGCGTTCGAGTGGGCTCAACGGTCGGCGGACCACCGGAAGCACGGCCTGGGGCGCGGCGTCAGTGGCCATGATCAGGCACCGCCGACGATCGTGCGTCGAAGGTCATCGTCGCCACGTTGCGGCCGTCGATCACCGACCGCGGCACGAATCGCATGTAGAGGTTACGCAGCAGGCTGGCGACCGGGCGGTCGAGTTGCTCCACGCGGCTCAACGCGAAGGAGCCGTCCACCATGAGCCTGACCCGATCCCGGCGGTCCGCCTCGTACCCCCGCAGGGCCGCGTCGACATCCGCGGCGTCGCCGAGGTGGCGCGCGAGGACGACGGCGTCCTCGACGGCCTGGGCGGCCCCCTGCGCCAGGCTCGGCAGCATCGGGTGTGCCGCGTCACCGAGCAGCGCCACCGGCCCGGTCCCCCACCGATCGAGGAACGGACGGTCCTGGGCCGGCACACTGATGATGGCCGCCGCCGGTGTCGCGGCGATCGCGGCCCGCACCTCCGACGCCCACCCGGCGTAGGCGCGGAGGATCTCGTCCTTACCCCCGTCCCACCCGCGCGCGTCCGGGACGTTCTTGGTGCCCCACCAGTAGACCCGTCCGCCGCCGATGTCGACGAGCCCGAACCGCTGGCCTCGGCCCCAGTAGTGGGCGCAGTAGCCATCGGTCACGGTGGGGTGTCGGAAGGGCACGGTGGCGAGCCAGCACACGTAGCCCGGCTCCCGAGCCTCCTCCGGCCCCACCAGCTGCCGCCGGATGACCGAGTTGAAGCCGTCCGCCCCGATGAGCACGTCGCCGCGCGCCACACCGCCGGCGGCGAAGTCGACCCGGACACCGTCGGCGTCCACCTGAAACCCGGTCGCGGTGGCGCCGAGCCGGAGCGCCGTGGTGTCGACATGTTCGAGCAGCGCCTGCTGCAGGTCCGCGCGGTGGATGGCCACGTTCTGCGCGCCGAGCCGCTCGCCGATGTGACCGAACGGGATCCGCCGGATGCGACGACCCCGGGCGGTGCGGAAGTCCAACCGGTAGTAGACGCTGCCGCGCCGCTCGACGTCGAGTTCGATCCCCAGGGTACGCAGGGCGGTCCGCGCGTTGATCGAGAGCGAGAGCGCCGACCCCGCCGGGCGCAGCTCGCCGGCCCGTTCGTAGACCTCGACGTCGACACCGACCCGGCGTAGGCACGCCGCCGTCGCGAGGCCGCCGATTCCGGCGCCGATGATGATCGCCTTCACACCGCCTCCTTCCGGTTGTCCAGCGCCTCGGCGATCCGCCGCGCGACCTCGGCCACGTAGGGTTCCTCCATCAGGACGATGTGGTCACCCGGCACGTCGACCACGTCGATCCGCCCGCTGGTGTGTCTCGTCCAGCCGTTCGCCGGGTCGGTGTGGAGGGTCCCGGCGGCGGTGTGCATGGGCAGCAGCACCATCGGCAGCCGGTCGCTGGCCCGGACCAGGGTGAGGTCCTGGTCGAGGACTCCGGGCTCGTAGGCCATGAGCGCCTCCCAGTGCGCGGAGAACATCCGGAACAGCCGGCGTACCGACGCCCGCGAGCTGCCGGGCCGCAGCACGCCGGCAGCGGTCGCGCGGGCCATGATGAAGTCGAACTTCTCCTCCTCGTCGAGCCCGTCCGGGATGGCCTCGACGGGTGCGCTGCCGCTGCGCTCCAGCCAGATCAGCTCCCAGAAGAACCATTCCAGCAGGGCGTTGTCGGCGACCGGATCGCGCCTGCCCGGACGGCGGGCGATGGGATCGAGCAGGATCAGCTGCTCGACACCTGCCGGATCCTCGCGCCGAAGTTGGCGCGCCATCTCGAAGGCGACGACCCCGCCGAAGGACCAACCGCCGATGCGGTACGGGCCGTTCGGCTGGACCCGCCGGATCGCCGTGAGATAGGTACGCGCGAGTTCGGGAATCGACCCGAGCGGCTCGGACCCGGGGTCGCTCCCGGCCGCCTGCAATCCGTACACCGGCTGCTCGGCCGGCAGGTGCTTGGCCAGGCGCACGTAGCAGAGCACGTTGCCGCCCAGCGGATGCACGAGGAAGAGCGGTGTCCGCTCTCCGCCCGCGCGGATCGGCACCAGCGGATCGTAGGTCAGTCTGGCGTCGCCGGAACGCAGCAGCGCCGCCAGGCCGGCGATGGTTGGCGTGGCGACGAACGCGGAGAGCGGCACGCTCATCTTGAACCGCTTCTCCAGCACCACGACCAGCCGCATTGCCGTCAGTGACGTACCACCGATCTCGAAGAAGTTGTCGTGCACGCCGAGCGAGGGCAGCTGGAGCAGTTCGGTGAGGATCTCCACCAGGGCACGCTCGTAGGCGTCGCGCGGTGCGACCTGCTCGGCGGCGCTGACGGCGGCCAGCGGGATCCGGCGGAGCTGCGCGTCGTCGCGCTTGCCGCTCGGCGTCAGTGGCATCCGGTCCAGCCAGGTGATGTGCGACGGCACCAGATGGTCTGGCAACGACTCACGCAGCAGGGCACGCACCTCGTTCAGGTCGACCGCCCGCGCGTCACCGACCAGGAACGCGGCGAGGAACGAGTCGGCGCCGTCGCGCCGCCGCGCGACGACCGCGGCCTCACGGATGCCCGGGAGGCGTCGCGCCAGAGCCAGGATCGCGACCTCGACCTCCAGCGGCTCCACCCGGTAACCACGGATCTTGGTCTGGGTGTCGGTTCGCCGGGCCCAGACCAGCTCTCCGCTGGGTAGCACCCTGGCCAGGTCACCGGTGCGGTAGAGCCGGCTGCCCGGCGCACCGAACGGGTTCGCGACGAAACGCTGCGCGGTCAGCTCCGGCCGGCCGTAATACCCGTCCGCCAACGCCATCCCGCCGAAGTACAGCTCGCCCAGCACCGCTCGCGGCACCGGGCGCAGCCGCTCGTCGAGCAGGTACAGCTCGACGTCGTTGATGACCGGACCGATCGGCGGCAGGTTCGGGAACACCGCGGGGTCGCCGGTCAGCGGGTACGCCGTGACGAGATGCGTCTCCGTCGGGCCGTACTGGTTCTCCAGGATGGCACCGGGCAGGGCGGCCATGAACTGCCGGATCTCGGCCGTGACCCGCAGTTGCTCGCCCGAGGAGATCACCACGCGGAGCTTGCTCGGCGCGATGCCGAGCATGATCGCGGCCTCGGCGAGTTGTTGGAGGGCGACGTAGGGCAGGAAGATCCGCTCGACCCCCTCGCGGTCGAGCAGGCGCAGCAGGCTCGGCATGTCCCGCCGCTGCTCCTCGTCGATGATCCGCAGCGTGCCGCCGCCACTGATCGTCGTGTAGATCTCCTGGAACGACACGTCGAAGCTCAGCGGCGCGAACTGCAGGGTCGTGCCACCGACCGCGCCGCTGGGCACGTTCGTCTGCCAGGCCTGATAGTTGTCAAGCGCGCGATGCGGCTGCGCCACCCCCTTCGGGGTGCCGGTCGACCCGGACGTGAAGAGGATGTAGACGATGCTCTCCGGATGGATCGCGGGAAGCGGCGCCGGATCGGCCTTCTCCGGGATGGATTCGTACGTCACGAGCAGGGCCGGATCCGCGACCAGACCGGCGCGCGCGGCGTGCGCGACGATCCGCACGGGCGCGGCCTGCTCGACCATCGCCGTGATCCGCTCCTGCGGATAGGTGACGTCGATCGGCACGCACGCCGCACCGGACTTGGCGATGCCGTAGATCGTCGCGATCATCTCCGGCGACCGGTCCATGGCGATGCCGACACACGTGCCGGGCCCCGCACCGAGCGACACCAGCCGCCAGGCCACCCGATCGACGATCCGGTCGAACTCGGCGTAGGTCCACCGCGTGGTCCCGTGCGCCACGGCGATGGCGTCCGGGGTACGCGCCGCGTGGCTCTCCAGGCGCCGCACGATGTCGCTCGGCGCTTCGATGGCGGGCAGCGGCTTGGCCGGCGGGTCGGCCAGGAACGTGAAGTCCACCGCGCCGTGCGGGTCGTCGACGATCCGACGCAGGATCGCGAGGTAGTAGTCGATCAGCAGGTCGGTCTGGGCCGGCGTGATCGTGCGACCGTCGGTGTCCACCCGCAACGAGAGGTGCTCGTCCGTCGGGCTGACGACGGCGTTGAGCAGCAGCGTGAAGTTCGTCTCTTCCCGGGTCTGGAAATCCAGCAACTCGACGCCGGGCAGTTCGAAGATCGGCGCGAGCACGTGCATGTGTACGTAGTTGAAGACGGTCTCCAGCACCGGCGCGCCGCCCCGGTCGTTCTGGATGGCATGCAGCGGGTAGCGCCGGTGTGGGTGGATCTCCCGTTCCCGGCGGTAGACCTGGCCGACCACCTCCAACCAGGTCTCCGCTGCCGGGCCGACCCGCAGCGGCACCGTGTTGAGGAACAGGCCGGCGATGCTCTCCGCTCCGGGCCGCTCCGGGCGGCCGTGCGTGATCAGGCCCGTGGTGACGTCGTCCGTCCCGGACAGCAGCCGCAGCGTCATACAGTGCGCGGCGAGCAGCACGGACTTCACCGGAAGTTCGTGGGACCTGGAGAACTGCCGGACCCGCGTCTCCAGCCCGTCCGGCACGCTGACCCAGCGGGTGTTCAGCCGGTCGTCACCGGGCGGCTCATACTGGCGGAAACCCTCGAGCTGGGTCAGCTCCGCACCGTCGAGGGCCTTCTGCCAGAAGCGCCTGCTGACGGCCGAATCGATGGTGCGGCGCTCGTCGATCACATATGCCGCCGCCGAGGGCAGCGCGGCGGTCGGGACCGGTGCGATGTCCGCACCGGCCAGATACAGGTAGTCGCGCAACAGCTCGCTGATCAGGCTCGCGACGCTCCAGCCGTCCAGGATCACGTGGTGGAAGCTGAACACCAGATCCACCGCGGACGGCCGGACGTGCGCGCGGACCAGGTACAGCGGCGCCCGGTCGAACTCGTAGCGGTGGTGGCAGCGTTGCTCGATGTGCGCGGTGACCTCCGCCTCGGCGGCGTCCTCGCCGAGCGCGCGAAGGTCGGCGATTTCCAGCCCGCCGTGCGTCCGCGGGTGGATCAGCTGGAGGGGCTCGGAGAAGCTACCCAGGTCGAACGAGGACCGCAGCACCGGGTGTCGCGCGACGAGCCGGTCGAACGCCTCCCGCAACGGCTGTTCGCGCCACGGCATCCGCAGGGTGTAGCGGAAGACGTCGTGGTAGACGGCGGACCCTTCGTGTTCCGCGCTGTGGTAGAGCAGGCCCAGCTGAAGCTGGGTCGCGGGGTACGCGTCCTCCACGCCGGACAGCAGGGATCTGTCCACGCTCGGCACGAGCGAGAACGGCACGAGTGCCGGGATCGGTTCCGCCAGCGCCTCGGTGGAGACGCGGTGCGCCAGGGCGGCGATGGTCGGAAACCGCACCAGGTCAGCCAGCTCGAAGTGCAGCCCACGCCTCTCCGCCTCGGCCCTGACCCGCAGGGCGAGGATCGAGTCGCCGCCGATCGTGTAGTAGTTCTGGTGGACGCCGACCCGTTCGACGCCCAGCACCTCCGACCAGATCGCCGCGAGCGCCGCCTCGGTCTCGGTGCGCGGTGGCTCCTCCGGCACGTCCGGGGCGGCCGGGGACGGAAGCGCGGAGCGGTCCAGCTTTCCGTTCGGCGTCAGCGGAATCCGGTCGATCCGTACGAAGAACGCGGGGATCATGTACTCCGGCAAGGTGGTCGCCACGTGCGTCCGGAGCCGCGCCGGGTCGACCTCGTCTTCGGCCACGTAGTACCCGACGAGATGGGTGCCCCGCGCCTCGGACCGGTGGTCGATTACGATCGCGTCGCGCAGGCCGGGGAACGTGGTGAGGCTGTCGCGCACCTCCCCCAGCTCGACGCGATTGCCCCGGATCTTCACCTGATCGTCGATGCGGCCCAGGAACTCGAGGTTGCCGTCGGCCAGCCAGCGTGCGAGGTCGCCGGTGCGGTACATCCGCTCGCCCGGGTGGAACGGGTCTTCGACGAACCTCTCCCCGGTCAGCTCCGGGCGGCCCAGGTAACCCCGGGCGACGCCGGCACCCGCCACGCACAGCTCGCCGGCGACCCCAGCCGGCTGCGCCTCGCCGTGCCGACCCAAAACGTAGAGCCGGGTGTTGTCGATCGGCCGGCCGATCGGCACCCGGGACACCGGCCCCGGCGGACAGTCGAAGGCGGACACGTCGACGGTGGCCTCGGTCGGCCCGTACAGGTTCACCAACTTCGGGACGTCCCCACCGAATATCCGGGTGAACTGCTCGACCCTGCCCGGTGGCAGCTCCTCGCCGCTGCAGAAGACCAACCGCAGCGTGCGGGCGGAGTCACGCAGCCGTGGCGAACTCTCGAGAAGGTCGAGGAACGGCCCGAGCATCGACGGCACGAAATGGATCACGGTGACGCCGTGTGCGGCGATCGCGCCGAGGATCGCCTCCGGGTCCTTCTCCGCGCCGGCCGGTGGCAGCGCCAGCCCCGCCCCGGCGATGCCCCACCAGAACAGTTCCCACACCGAGACGTCGAAGGAGACGGGTGTCTTCTGCAGCAACACGTCGGTGGCGCCGAGGGGATAGCGCCGCTGCATCCACACCAACCGGTTCACCACCGAGTGGTGCTCCACCATCACACCCTTGGGCTTTCCGGTCGAGCCCGAGGTGTAGATGACGTACGCCAGGTTGTCAGCGGTCGCCGCCGGCTCGACCGGCGCCCGCGAACCGGTCAGCGCGTCGACGTCGCGCACGGCGACGTCCACGGCCGGCGGCCGTGTCGCGCCGGACACGAGCACGACCTTGGCGCCGCTGTCCTGGACCAGAAACCGGATGCGGTCGGCCGGGTAGCTGGGATCGATCGGCACGTACGCGCCGCCGGCCTTCAGCACACCGAGGATCGCGATGAGCATCGTCGCGTCACGCTCGATCAGCACGGCCACCCGGTCGTCCGGCCGGACCCCATCCTCGCGCAGGGCCCGGGCCACCCCGTCGGCGCGGGCGTTCACCTCGGCGTAGGTGAGGGCGCCGGTCACGACCGCCGTCCGCTCGGGTGTGCGGGCGGCCTGCTCCTCGAACAGGCCGGCCAACGTCTGGTGCCTCGGGTACCCCATCCGCGTCGGGTTCGCCGCCTGCACGAGGCGCGCCTGCTCGGCCGGCGCCAGCATCGCGAGACTCGACACCGGTGCGTCGGGCGCGTCCAACGCGTTGCCGATCAACGTGCTGAGATGGCCGGCCAGTGACTCGACGGGGAGGTCGTCGTCGAACACGTCCGCGGCGTAGTCGATGTCGATGACGACCGGACCGTCCGCCGTGAACTCGTTGACGACGATCGCCAGCGCGTCGGTCTCGTGGGCGTGGCCGTACACCATGGTCTCGCGTGCCACTGCGGGAATCTCCCCGGCGCTGGGCCACCGCAGGGACGACAGTGTCACGTCGAACAGGTGGCGCGGCCCGGTGTCGGACGACCTGAGCTCCCGGAGCAGTTCGCCGGCCGGCAGGCGTTCGTGGGCGCGCATGGCACGGGTGCGGCGGCGAAGGCGCGTCACCAACTCCCGAAACGTCTCCCGTCCGGTGGTGGTCATCCGCAGGGGCATCGCGTTGGCGAAGTGCCCGACGGTGTTTCGTTCGGCATCGGTGCGCCTGTTCAGCAGCGGGACGCCGATGACGACGTCGTCGGTGCGGTGAACGCGGGACAGATAGATCGTCATCGCGGCGGCGACGATGGCGAACATCGAGCCGTACTCGCCGGTCCGGGCCCGTTCGACGGTGAACGTGTGACGGCCGGTCCGGTACGAACCGCCCGGTGCCTTCCTCGCGAACAACGCCGGCTGGACTCCGGCGAGCTCGTCGCGGTAGAACGCGACGTCCGCGGCACGCTCGTCCGAATGGAGATAACGGTCCGCTTCCGCCACGAAATCGAGGTACGACGGCGCCGGATCGGCCGACCGCTGCCGGTATTCCGACCTGATCTGGCTGATCAGCAGATAGATTCCCCACCCGTCGCACACCAGGTGGTGCACGTTGAGGTAGACGTACACGACGGACTCGCTCTCCCTGAGCAGAGCCACGTCGAACACCCTGGCGCGTCTGAGGGAGTACGCGCGGGAGAACGGCCGCCGCATCCACGACAGGCACGCCTGGCGTGGATCCCGGTCACCGGACAGGTCGACGACCTCGATTTCCGGGACGTCCTCATCGACCCACTGGTACGGCGTCCCGTCCGCCTCGTCGAACCGGAGCCGCAGCCCGTCGTGGCGCCGCACGACTCGCTCGACACACGCTTTCAGGAGGGGCAGATCCAGTTCTCCGGTCAGCCGCTCGTAGACGAACGTGTTGAACTGCGGAAGATCGGGATGCAACGAGCTGGCAAACCAGATTTCAGCCTGGTAAGCCGTCAGGGGAATGCGATGGGAGAGACCCACGCCACGAGACTGCCGAAAGTGATCGACTGCCGGCACCTCCCAAACTGCTTGAACCCCGCGGGAGGTTGCTGCGGCGGCTCACGGCCGTCACCGGCGACGCGTTCCTTGGGCGGCGGCGGCCGCACGTTCCCGTGCCACCGCCGCCGCTGGGCCTCCTGTGCGACGCCCTACTGGGGGCGGGTTGCGTCCGCCGGAGCAGCCGCGAGCCACGGCACGTACTGCCGCAGCCAGGCGTCCACACCGGGCAGGGCGAGGACCCGGGTGATCGCGCCGGCGACGACGATCGCCTGCGCGACAGCCGGCACGGTGTCCACGCCGGCCGTCGCGGCGGCGACCGGCAGCAGTGACAGCGCGCCGAGGCTGGCCGCCGCCACGGTACGCAGCGTCGCGCGCCATGGGTAGCGGGTCTGGGTCGGGGTCGCGGTGGGAGTTGGGGTCGTCATGACGAGCACCTCCGAGGGTAGGGCCCAGGGACTGGTCCATATCCCAAGAATGCCTGCTCAGGGGCGGTTTCGGCATGTCGCGTTGAGTCGCTGACCCCGACACGTGGGTGGGCGCACAAAGTCGCCGCCAAGTGGCCGCCAAGTCGCTGCTGGCCTGATCCTCGTATGAAACGCACGCTTGCGGGGGCGGCAGCCCTCCTCACGACGCTCGGAGTGCTGACGACGCCGGGCGCGGCCAGCGCCGTCCCGATCTGTGAAACCAATCCGCTGGGCTGCGAGCCCCCGCCACCACCGCCACCACCGACGCCGACCGACAAGGCACCCACCGGAGCCGCCCAGGCCACCGGGCCGCAGAACAACGGTGTCCTCGGCATCACCGGCTGGGCCGCCGACAGCAACGGGTGGCCGGTCACCGTGGACATCACCCTCGACGGAACCCTGGTCACGTCGAAGCCGGCCAGCGACTTCCGGACCTGGCTGCCGGCCGGGCCGTTCGGGTTCACCCACACCGTCGTCGTACCGCCGACCGGGCCGGTGCGTCGGCTGTGCGCGACCGCCCGCAACGTGCCCGACGGCAGCACACCGGTGGCGTCGGCCGTGCCGCTGGGCTGCGTCAGCTCCCGGCCGTCGAAGCCGACCGACCTGGTGTCGACGGCCGAGAGCGCCTACCACCGCAGCACCCTGCGACTGGGCTGGACCGACAACGCGACCGACGAGACGTCCTACCTGGTCACGCTCAGCTACCTGCGTCGGCACTGGGAGGGCAACTACTCCTGGCAGGAGCCGATGAGTGAGTCCTTCGTCGTCGCGGCGCAGCCCGGTACCGGACGGATGTCGCTGGTGCTCTCCGACCAGGACGCCAACACCCATTTCCAGGTGCTCGTGAACAGCAGAGTCGGCGAGATCACCTCGGAGTCGCTGAGCGGCGGGGTGACGGCGCCGTGACCACCGTGGGACACGAGGGAGGTGCGCAGGTGAGACCAGGCAGAATCCGCAGGCGCGTGGGTGCCGCGGCCGTCGGGGTCGTCGTGGCGGTGTCGGCGTACGCGGTGCCCGGCTACGCCGCACCGGTCTCGATCGACGAGGCCGCCCTGCACGACAGTCTGTATGCCGCAGCGGTGCAGTCGCGCACGACCGGCGTCGCCGGCGTGGTCGACGCCGTCGTCGCGGCGGAGATCGTCGACTGGCGGGCGGCCCATCCGAACGTGGACGGCACGCAGGTGGTCCGCCACTTCGGACGCACCGACGCGGCCGTGCGGGCGGCGATGTCCGGCGTCGGGTCGTCCGAGGGGCTCGCCGCGTTCGCGGCCGCCACCGCGGGGTTGCTCGCGGTCGCTGTCGACCAGGACCCGGCGCAGGCCGCGCTGGACCGGGCCGAGGTGCGCGGGCCCAACCTGCGCGCCCTGCTGACCGCCACCACGGGGGAGGAACTCGGCGCGGTGGTCACACCGACCGAGCAGGTGCGTACCGGCAGCCAGAACTTCCTGTGGGAGGTGTCGGCGCCGGGACGGCTCGCCGGGGTGTGGAAGCGGTTGCACCGGGCCGCGTCCACCGACGCGGTGCTGCGCACGGCGTGGGACGGCACCTACGCGGCGCGCCTGTCGGTCCGGCTGGACACCTCGGCGCAGGACCTGATGGCCCTACCGGCGTTCGCGAGCCGGGTCGACCTGCCGGGCATCCTGGCCAAGAAGGACGACGAGGCGGCGTTCTCCGCCGCCGTACGCACGGCGGTGCAGGCGCAGTTCGAGGCGCTGGCGGTGCTGGCGAACGACCGGATCACCGCCGCGACCGCCCTCAACGCGAAGTTCCCGGTCGAGGGCGCCAAGCCGACCCCGGCGGAGGAGGCCGCGGCCAAGAAGTCGGCCGAGGACGCCAAGAAGCTGGTCAGCGAGGCCGGCAGCCTGCTGACCGTGGTCCTCGGCGACATCGGGGGGATCTACGACCCGAAGTTCGCCAAGACCGTCAAGACGGTCGGTGACGCGCTGGTCAAATCGGTGACCTCGGTGATCTCCTACGAGATGACGATCGCCTCGGGCCAGCTCACCGGCGCCGCGTCGGCCGCCGCCGCCCTCTCGCTGACCGGCAACTTCATCGGTGCCGGCATGGCCCTGCTGCCGCTGTTCATGGGCCAGGAGTCACCGGAGCAGATGATCAGCAAGCAGATCAAGGGTCTCAGCGAGCAGGTCCGGCGGATGGCCGAGGGAATCGGCGACCGGTTCGACCGGGTCGACGCGAAACTCACCGCGATGTACGACGGCCTGAGCACCCAGCTCGGTCTGCTGGGCCAGGACGTCAGGGAGGTCAAGCGGATCCTCGGCGTGATCGGGGACCAGCTGCACACGATGGACCAGAAGATCGACCAGATGGCGCTGGCCAACCAGGCCGCCTTCGAACAGTTGGCCGCGGACGACGTCGACGACGCCACCGACCGCTACCTGCACCGGGCCGTCCGCGTCGACGGTGGCGCGATCGGGTCGGTGGCCGAGTACTTCGACGAGGTCGACTCGCCGACCCGGACGTTCGCGACGACGGCCGCGAAGAAGGCCCCCTTCGTGGTGCCCGCCGGCACGTCGACCGCGAACCCGGTCGGCGTCCTCGACCTCCACCTGCCCAACGGCGCGATCGACTACCTCGCCGGGTGGGCGGCGGCCAAGGGCGTTCCGCTGCGGCCGGCCACCGGCGACCAGGCGGTCAGCGGCGTGGCGAACCCGTCCGCCTGGCTGATCGGTGCCCGCGCGAACCTCGTCATGCAGCTGGAGAATCCGCAGTTCGCGGCGGCGGTCACGGCGGAGCACACCGCCGGCACCGTCGACGCGGGAGATCGGGTCAACCAGCGGGTGCGGCAGTTCAGCAACCCGGGCGCCGGTGGTGCCACCAACGAGCTGTTCACCCGGCTCGTCGCCGACTACCGGGCCGCTCTCGACGGGTGGTCCGACGCGCTCGACGACGTGGGGCGCGCCGTCCGCTGGAACCAGGCCGACCCCGCCTACCCGGCCGCCGGCAACGACCGGGCGTACAACCTGTGGGGTGCCCCCGACCAGGCGCTGCCCGCGGCGGCGCAGATCCCGGACGCGCCCGGCCTGACGCCCTGCCGGGTCGGCGACATCGGAATGCCCGCCTGGTCGGTCCCCGCCACGCTGCGCAACTCGGACCTGCCCGCCTACTACGACCTGCTGGCCTACGCGGCGCCGCCCGGCTACCGGCCGACGCTGCGCACCTGCATCGAGGGCGACTTCGTCAACGTCAAGGAGACCATCAGGCCCAAGTACGAGATCTACTCCGGCGACCTGAAGATCACCCTGCGCCACCAGGTGAAGCAGGGCGGCAGCGAGACCTGGCAGGACGTGCGCAGTGTCACCACGACCCAACCGGTCGGCGTCTACTGCGAGATCTACAACGGCAGCGGGCCCTACCCCGACACCGACTGCCACAGCCCGTCGGACTACGTGCTCACCCAGTGGCCGCAGTACCTCAACGCGCTACAGACCCAGGGCACCGTCACCACCCATCCCCAGGTCGACAACGACACTCTGGCCCGTACCCGGTCAATGCTCTCCGGACGGCAGAAGTACTTCTACCGGGTGGCCGCCGCCGGCACCGGTGTCGAGGCTCCGCCGGTCACCACCTGGGCCGTCTCGCAGGCGTTGTGGGAGAAGGGCCGCCAGCTCGCCGAGTCCGTTCGGCTGTTGCAGGCGTTCACCCAGTTGGGCTGGTCGAGCGCGCTCGACCGGGACGAGATGATGCACCTCGTCCTGTTCGGTGACCGCTCGCTGCCCGGCGACTACACCGCGCCGCGCGGTGACCTCAACGGCGACACGGGCCGGCGTTACCTCCAGACGGCGTACGCCCAGGCGGTGAGCAACTACGCCGGCTGCGCGCAGGCCGTCGACTGGGATCCCTGCCAGGGCCTGAGTTCCGGGTTCGACCCGAAGCAGGGCCAGAACCCGTACCTCGCCTGTGGGCAGGTCGAGCGCCCCAACGCGCCGGTGGACCCGCTGGGCCGGTGCGTCTACGCCGTCGCCGGTGACCGGACCAACGACCTGGCCGGCCGGTACGCCCACTGGTCGGCGGCGATCGCCGGCGGCCGGCACCGGGAGGGCATTCCGGAGGTCACCACCGTCACCAACCTCCTGCGGATCACCAACGAACACCTGCACTGACCGGGATCGGCACGACGTGGCGGACCCGCACCAGCTCGGTGCGGGTCCGCCGCCCGTACGCGGGGTGGCACCCCCGGCCGCGGGGACTGTCCGCCAGTTGTCTGCACGGGCCGCCGCACTGACCTACGCTCCTGCCCGTGCTGAGAATCGGGGTCCTCGGTCCGCTGCGGGCGTGGCGCGGCGACGTGCCCGTGGAACTCGGTCCGCTGCGGCAGCGTGCCGTGCTGGCCCGACTGGCCACCATGGTCGATCAGGTGGTTCCGGTGGACCGGCTCATCGAGGACCTGTGGGCCGGCGACCCGCCACCGCGCGCCCAGGCGGCACTTCAGGTGTACGTGTCCAACCTGCGTCGGGCCCTCGAACCGGATCGGCCGCCCCGCAGCCCCGCCCAGGTGATCGTCACCGCGGCGCCCGGCTACGCGCTGCGGCTGCGGGCGGAGCAGCTCGACGCGGCGCGGTTCGAGGCGTCGACCCGCTCGGCGATGGCCGTGCTCGATGCGGATCCCGAGGAGGCGTACCGTCGGCTGGACGCGGAGCTGGGCTGCTGGCGCGGCCCGGCCTACGTGGAGTTCGCCGACGAGGGATGGGCCGCCGCGGAGTCGGCCCGGCTGGCCGAGTTCCGTCTGGTCGCCATCGAGCACCGGGCCCGGGCGGCTCTGGCGCTGCGCCGGGCCGAACAGGTCGCGCCCGAGCTGGAGCGGCACGTCCGGGCGCATCCACTGCGGGAACAGGCGGTCGCCCTCCTGGCCCTGGCCCTGTACCGATCGGGCCGGCAGGCCGACGCCCTGGCCGTGCTCCGGCGGCTGCGCACCGAACTGGCCGACCAGCTCGGCGTCGACCCGAGCCCCGGACTGCGGGCCCTCGAAACGGACCTGCTGCGGCAGGCACCAACCCTGGAACAGCCGACACCCGCCACGCACCTCCGGGTCGCCCCGCCGCGATTCCCCGCCGCAGTCGTGGCGTCCGCTCCGGTGGACGGGGACCCGCTGCCCCGACCGGACGAGGTGGCCCGACTGCGCCAGGCCGCCGCGTACGCCGTCCGGAGCGGATTTCGGATGTCCTGGGTGCTGGGCGACGCCGGCGCGGGAAAGTCGACCCTCGGTCGGTTGCTGGTCGGGCAGTTGACCGCCGACGGTTGGCGGACGGCCGTCGGCCGCTGCCCCGAGCTGGACGGGGCCCCACCGGCCTGGGCCTGGGGCGAGGTGCTGCGCGCGTTGCGGACCGTCACTCCGCCGGCACCCGCGCAGGCCGACCGGCTCGCCACGCTGCTCAGCGAGGGTGGCGCCCCGCTGCCGGCGGGCGGCGAATTCCATCTCCGCAGGGCGGTCGGCGACTACCTCGGCACCGTCGCCGCCGGCGGGCCGCTGCTGCTGGTCCTCGACGACGTCCACTGTGCCGACGGGGAGACCCTCCAGGTGCTGCGGCACCTGGCCGTCGCGTTGGTCGACCGGCCGGTACTGGTGGTGGCCACCTACCGTTCCCACGAGGTGAACGCCGACCTGGTCGCCGCCCGTGCCGCGCTGACCGGCGGGTGTGGTGAGGACGTTGTCCTCACCGGCCTGTCCGAGACCGACGTCGCGGAGCTGCTGCGTCGTCACGGCGCGGGACTGGTGGGCCCGGACGTGGTCCGCGCGGTCTGGCAACGCACCGGCGGCAACCCGCTCTACGTCACCGAGACGGCCCGACTGATCGCCGCGGAGGGACCGGCGGCGGCCGTCGCCGGGGTGCCGGTCGGCCTGCGGCACGTGTTGCGCCGCCGGCTGGCCCGGCTGCCGGCAGCCGCCCGGTCGACGTTGCGGACCGCCTCGGTGATCGGCCAGGACGTCGACGTCGACCTGCTGATCGAGGTGGTGGGCGGTCCGGAGGAGACGGTGCTGGACGGGCTGGAGGCCGGGCTGCTGGCCGGGCTGCTCGTCGAACCCGCTCCCGGGCGGGTCCGGTTCGCGCACGCGGTGATGCGCGACGCCCTCTACCAGGACATTCCGCTGCTGCGCCGCACCCGCGCGCACCACCGTGCCCTGGAGGCGCTGGAACGGCGCCGGCCGCACGACATTGCCGGCCTGGGCCGGCACGCCCTGGCCGGGCTCTCCACGTCCACCGCCGAGCGGGCGTTGCGGTACACCACCGCCGCCGCCCACCACGCCACCGAGCTGGACGCGCCCCGGGAGGCCGCCGCGTTGTGGTCGGGGGCGGGCCGGGCGATTGCGCTGCTGCCCGAGACGCCCCTGGCGACCCGGCTGGCGGGCTGGTGCGCGCGAGCCGCGGCAACCGCCCGTGCCGGCGACGTTCTCACCGCCCGGCAGCTACGCGGCGAGGCCGTCGCGCTGGCGGCCATGGCCGCCGATCCATCCGCCCTGCGTCGGGCACTGACCTGCCTGGACGCCCCGGTCGCCTGGACCGTCCGGCCGGACCGCGCGGTCGACACGGAGTTCGTCGCCGCCGTCGAAGCCGCGCTCGCCACTCTCGGTCCGGACGCCCCGGTGTCCCGCTGCGAGCTGCTGTGCACCCTGGTCTTCGAGGTCGAGGGCGCCGACGACGACCGGGCCGACGAGGCCAGCCGGGAGGCGCTCTCGCTGGCGCGCGAGACCGGGCAGCCAGGGCTGCTGTGCCGGGCGCTCAACGCCCGCTACTTCCCCGTGCTGGCACCGGCCCGGCGTGCCGAGCTGCCGGCGGTCGGCGCGGAGATGCTGCGGGTGGCCACCGCCCACGGGCTGACCGGGTACCGGGCCCAGGCTCATCACATCCTCTTCCAGGCGGCACTGCACCGGGCCGACCTCGTCGACGCTCGCCGGCACGTCGACAAGGCCGTGGAGCAGGCCAACACCGGACAACTGGCACTCATGTTGGCCGTGCTGTCCTGGTTCGACGGGCTGACCGCGTTGCTCGCCGGGGACTATCCGCTCGCCCTGCGGCGCTACGGCGAGGCCGCGACCCGGATGGAACAGGTTGGCGGGCCCAACGCGCAGGCGATGGGGATGCTCGGCCGGTTCGTCGTCGGGCTGACCGGGGGTGGCGCGGCCCAGTCGGTGCCCGAGCTGCGGCAGGTGCACGCCCGGGTGCCCCAGGACAGCCACGACCTGCTCGCCCTGGCCCTGGTGGAGGCCGGCGACCTGGAGCAGGCGCGCGCGGTGTGGAAGCCGGAGCTGCCGATCCGGCCCGACTACTTCTGGCTGCTGTGGGCCTGCGTGCGCGGCGAGGTCGCCGCCCGGCTCGGTGACCGGCAGGTCGCCCGCAGCTCCTATGCCGAGCTGACCCCCTGGCGGGGGTGTTTCGCGGGTCTGGAAACCGGTTCGCTGTCGCTGGGTCCTGTCGACAACACGTTGGCGGCGCTGGCCGACCTGCTCGACGACCCGTCGGCGGCGGGTCGGCACCGAGCCGACGGGCTGAGCCTCGCCCGGCGGGTCGGCGCGGTGCCGTGGGCGACGAGCGCCGCCGGTTGACGACGTCGCCGCACGGGCAGCGACCGAGGCAGCCGGATCGTCCCACCGGCGCCGACCATCCCGACCATTTCGCGATACACGTCGACCGATCAATGCGCCATTCGGCCGACGCCGTTTCCGTCGAAGGATGATGTCGTACAACGATTGGGGCCGCGTCGACATCTTATGACCGGCACGGGCGAGTCCGACGGCATCCGGCGAGCGGAAAAGGGGTCCGCCGGGTAGCGCACGCCGCCTATTGCGTCTTCCGATACGACGGCAATACTCTACGCATTCAATCGAACGCCATCGGTGTTCTACCGGGTGTCTGCTGACAGGAGATGACGTGCTGAGACGCGCTTCCACGCTGTGGGTTGCCCTGCTGGCCTGTTTCGCGTTCGCCGGTGCGACCGCCGTACCGGCGCAGGCCTGGGTCCCCGAATGCCCAATCGACTCGGAGTGTGGCGGTGGCGGTGAGGGCGGTGGCGGTGGCGGTGGCGGCACTCCACCCGGCCCGGCCTACAACCTGCAGGGCGTCATCCAGCTGGAGGACACCGGCCACGAAGGAAGCTGGCCCCTGCGCCAGGGTGGCGTCAAGGTCCGTGGATATTCGCGGTTGGCCACGTGGGGCAACGACCGAGTGGACGCCAACTACATCAACGTACGGTGTTCCGCCACCGTGCTCGGCTACTCCACCGACGACTACGACTCGGAGAACGGCGGCGCTCTCGTCGATGTGACCTTCTGGTCTCCGATCGTTCCGGTCACCGGCGTTCCGGTCCAGTCCCGCACGGTCACGGTCAGCTGCATCCACCACGCCGAGAAGTACGGTGTCAACTACGACACCACCAGCACCGCCCAATTCGTCATCCCCGAGTGACCTCCGGCGGGGGCGGTCGGTCTGGCCGCCCCCGCAAACAACAAACCGTCGGTCGGGAAGCTCTGACCTCGATCAATTCGCGCATTGCGGCAGGACTGGCGCATTCCTTCCAACGGGTGCTGCGGGTGACCCAATGGACTCCGAGCGGCTGGGCGTAGGTACCGACCTCAGTGCAACGAATCGACCGCGCCGCGGCGGTCCGTGGTCAGCTCGCCGAACCAGCGATGGTCGCGGCGGAACACCTCGCGGACCGTGAGCCCGGCCGCCGACGCCACTCCGGCGACCGCCACGGTGTCGAGCCGGGCCCACCGGAACGGCGGTCCGAGGCGCGCACCACCGGTGGTGGCCTGGATGGCCAGTTGGGCCTGACCGCGCCACAGTCCCGGACCTGGTGCTTCGAGTTCGACGAGCACGGTGCCGCCGGGGCGCAGCAGGTCGTGACAACGACCGAGCAGGGCGACGGGGTCGCCGCCGATGCCGATGTTCCCGTCGATCAGGAGCACGTGCGCCCAGCGTCCCTCGGCGGGCAGCGGGGCGAAGACGTCTCGCTGGAGGGCGATCGCACCTCGGGCCCGGGTCAGGCGGACCGCTTGCGCGGAGATGTCGACTCCGACCGCTGTCAGCCCGGCCCGGGTGAGTGCCATCGTGAGCCGGCCCGGGCCGCAGCCCAGGTCGAGCGTCGGGCCGGTGCACCGGGCGACGAGTGCGGCCACCGCCGGTTCGGCCGGGCCGTGCCACCGGCGTACCGGCAGGCGGCTACGCCACCCGTTGTCGCCGTGCACCAGCCAGTGGTCGTCGGCGCGGCGACGCAGCGCGCTGCCGAACGCCTCGGTTGGTCTGGCCCGGACACTGCCGCTCACCTGGGGATCCCGGGCGTCAGACCGCGCCGAACCGCCGCGACCTGGCGCGCGAAGCGGCTGCCGGTACCGTGCCGCACCGGGCGGGCCGCCTCCTGGCCCCCGGGTTGCCCGGGCAGGCCGGCCGCGGCCCACCCGGGACGACCGGCGGCGACCATGTCGATCGACGACGCCGACGCGTCGGCGGGAGTCGACGCGGCCACCGCCAGCGCGTCGGCCCACTCGTCGACGTCCCGGAGCAGGGGTAGGGAGCCGACGCGCAGGCCCCGCTCGCGCAGGGCCGCCCTGGTGTCGTGTCCGGTCAGTGCGGTGGACATCGGTACCGCCGTCAGCACGGCGGCGTGCCGGGGGTCGCGCAGACCCAGAGCCCACCACCCGCCGTCGACGGCGGGGCCGAGCACGGCGTCGGTCAGGGCGAGGCGATGGACGGCCGCGTCGAGTTGCGCCGGGGTCAGCTGTGGTGTGTCCATGCCGATCTGGAGCACCGGCCGACCCGGGTAGGCGTCAGCGACGTCGGCGTGCGCGTTGGCGAGACGTTCGCCGAGGTCGGTGCCACGCTGCGGCAGGATCTGCCAGCCGGCGACCGCGGCGGTCAGCTCGGCGGCTTCTTCGGCGTCGGCGAGCCGGCCGGAGAGGGCGAGAACAGGCGTCACGCCGGGCGTGGCGCGTACGGTGTCCAGACTGTCCAGCAGTGCCGCGGCGGCGATCCGGGCCGCCTGCAGGTGGTTGGCCGGTGGACAGAGACGCGTCTTCACCGCCCCGGGCACGGGCGCCTTCGCCATCAGCAGCAGGACGGTCACCGCGATCGCTCCACGGTGCGCAGGACCCCGGCGAAGTCCCGGGTCGCGCGGAGCGTGCCGCGTACCGATCCGGAGACCTTCGACCGGGTGCCGGCGGCACGGTGCGAGTACCGCACATCGAGCTCCCGGATCCGCCAGCCCGCGGCGGCGGCGCGGATGAGCAGCTCCAACGGATATCCGAAGGCACGGTCGGTGATTCCGAGACCGAGCAGCGCGTCACGGCGGGCCACCCGGATCGGGCTGAGATCACGCAGCGGTATGCCCCGGTGCCGCAACAGCGCCGCGACCAGCGCGGTCCCGGCTCGGGCATGCCACGGCCAGACACCGGCGGCGACGGGCCGACGACGACCGACCACCAGATCGGCCGATCCGCTGGCCACCGGCGCGACCAGCGCCGGGAGTTGGGTCGGGTCGAAGGAGCCGTCGGCGTCGAGTACACACACCAGTGCGGTCTCGGCCGCCTCCAGGCCGCGGTGTACGGCGGCACCGTAGCCCCGGCGCGCTTCGTGGACGACCCGGGCGCCGTGCCGGGCCGCGACCTCCGGTGAGCCGTCCCGGGAACCGTTGTCCACCACGATCGCCCGGTACCCGGGTGGCAGGGCGGCCAGTACGCCGGGTAGTGCCGCGGCTTCGTCGAGACACGGCAGTACCACGTCGATCGGTGATGGCATACCGGAAACGCTAGGACCCCGAGCCACCCGAGATGGACGAAATCGGACCATCGGCATCCTTGCCAGCTTCGGCCCCATCTCGAACGGGGACATCCTCCCCGTTCCCGCATCACCGGGCCGGCGATGGTCGTACCGTCCGGTCGTCATGAAAGTGCTCGCGCCCCCGCGCCGGAGACCGGACGTGGCCGTCCGGCGCGTCCAGGCCGACCTGGTGGCGCTCGGCGTCGAGGTGGCGTTGGTCGCCGCCGCGGTGGCGGTGGGCATGCTGCTCAACGCACGCGGTGTCGGTCTGCACGCCGACGCCGCGCCGCTCTACGCCACCTGGCGTCCGCACCTGGGTTGGGGCACTCCGGCCGCGCTGCTGGTCGCCACCGGGGTGCTCGGTTGGGGCGTCCGGTGGGTCCGGACCGCCGGGTGGGGCCGGTTGCTGGTCGCGGCCTACCTCGCGGCGGTCGCGTGGACGATGTCGTTGGCGCTGGTGGACGGCTGGTCGGCCGGTTTCACCAGGCGACTCACCCCGCAGGCCGAATACCTGCACGAGGTGCCCGGGGTCACCGACGTCACGGCCATGCTGGCCGGGTTCAGCGCCCGGATCCTCGATTTCCGGCCGGAGTCGTGGTCCACCCACACCGCCGGCCATCCACCGGGGGCGCTGCTGGTCTTCGTCGGGTTGGACCGGATCGGCCTCGGCGGTCCCACCGTCGCCGCCCTGGCCTGCCTGCTGGTGGGAGCGACAGTGACCGTGTCGGTGCCGGTGACGTTGCGGGCCCTCGGTGCGGAGGAAGCCGCCCGCCAGGTGCTGCCGTTCCTGGTGCTGCTGCCCGGCGCGATCTGGGTGGGAGTCTCGGCCGACGGCATCTTCGCCGGTGTGGTCGCGGCGGGTCTGGCCCTGCTGGCGGTGCGGGGACTGGCCGCCGCGGCGGTCGGGGGCCTGTTGCTCGGTTTCGCCCTCTACCTGTCGTACGGCCTCGTCCTGGTCGGCATCCTGGCCCTGACGGTGGTGGCACTGCGGTCGCGGGACCGGTGGCCGGCGTTGCTCGTGGCGCTGGCCGGGGCCGGCACGGTGGTGCTCACGTTCACGCTGGCCGGCTTCTGGTGGCTGGACGGCTATCACCTGGTGGTCGAGCGGTACCACCAGGGCTGGGCCGCCCAGCGCCCGTACGGCTACTGGGTGTGGGCGAACGTGGCGGCGCTTGTGCTCTGTGCGGGCCCGGCGCTCGGGCCCGCACTGCTCCGGACCGCGCTCGCGTCGGCCGGCCCGGTGCGAACCGCTGCGCGGCGATGGCGCGGGCCGGAGCGAACCCCGGTGATCGCCCGTCTTGACGGCCTGCGGGGAGCCGGGCCCACGGTGCTGCTACCGCTGGCCGCCGTGCTGGCGGTCGGCGCGGCTGATCTGTCCGGGCTGAGCAAGGCGGAGGTGGAACGGATCTGGCTACCGTTCGTGGTCTGGCTGCTGGTGGCCGCCGCCCACCTGCCACGACCGGTCCAACGGTGGTGGCTGGCCGGGCAGGTGCTCACCGCTCTCGCGGTCAGTCACCTGCTCTGGACGGTGTCCTGATCCGGCGGCCGGTGGTGCACGGTCTCAGGCAGTGAGGGCGGCCGGTTCCCGTAGCGGGTCGGTGGCGAAGGCGGCCACCCCCTCGGCGAACCCGACCCGGGCGGTGTAGCCGAGCAGCTCCGCCGCCCGCCGGGGGTCGGCGACCACGTGTCGGACGTCGGCCGCCCGGCCACCACCGACAATCAACGGCGCCGGCCCGACCATCGCCTCGGCGAGGGCGACGGCCAACTCACCGACCGTGTGCGGCTCGCCGGAGCAGACGTTGACCGGCACGAGGCCCCGTGGCGGCGGGGCGCCCAACGCCAGCAGGTTGGCCCGGGCGACGTCGGTGACGTGGACGAAGTCGCGGCGCTGCCGGCCGTCCTCAAGCACCCGTGGCGGCAGGCCCGCCGCCAGTGCGGACCGAAAAATCGAGGCCACGCCGGCGTACGGGGTGTCCCGGGGCATCCGGGGGCCGTAGACGTTGTGGTAGCGCAGCGCCCAGACGCTTCCGCCGGTCTGCCGCGCCCACGCGGCGGCCAGGTGTTCCTGGGCGAGCTTGGTGGCCGCGTACGTGCTGCGCGGCTCAAGTGGCGCGTCCTCGGGCACCAGAGTTGGTGAGAGGTCGTCCCCGCAGTCCGGGCAGGTCGGCTCGTACCGGCCGGCGGCCAGGTCGACGACGCTGCGGGAGGCGGGCCGCACGGTGCCGTGCGCCACGCAGACGTACCGCCCCTCCCCGTAGACGACCATCGAGCTGGCCAGCACCAGCCGGGTCACACCGGCCCGGTGCATCGCGGCGAGCAGCACGACCGTGGCGTAGTCGTTGTGGCTGACGTAGTCGGGGGCGTCGGACGGATCCAGTCCGTGTCCCACCATCGCCGCCTGGTGACACACCACGTCCACACCGGCGAGAAGGCGGTCCAGCAGGCGGGCGTCCCGGACGTCACCGACCACCGGGTCGTGCCGCCGGGACCACTGCGGGAGTTCCCCGCCGTGCGCCTGGGGCAGCAACGCGTCGAGCGCCACCAGCTCGTGGCCCTCGGCGACGAGCAGGTCGGCGATCTGCGATCCGATGAAACCGGCCGCGCCGGTGAGCAGTACCCGCATCCCGGTGACCGTAGCCCGCACCCGGCCGGGCCGGGGTCACTTCACCCGCCCGCCAGGCGATCGGTATCCCGGTATGCACCAACTCTGGCGCCCGTAACGTCTAGCGTCCCGGAATATGGGTGTGACGGACCGGCAGACGGGTTTCCCCCACCGGTGGTGGAGAGCCCTGGAACGACACCCCCCACCGGTCCCCGGTCTGGACGGGCGCCGCTGGCGCAGCCCGCTGCGGGGGCCATGGCTCACCGCCGTCTACGGCGCCGTACTCCTCGTCGGACTGCCGCTGGTGATCATCACTGGGCTGCTCGACTACGCCGCCTACGGCCCCCAGTTCGATCAGGCCCTCCCCCGCGACGTGGGCTGGCTACGACTGCCGCCGTTCGACTGGCCGACCCGGCCGTCCTGGCTGTTCCGGGTCACCCAGGGCCTGCACGTGACGCTCGGCATCATCCTGATCCCCGTGGTGCTGGGGAAACTCTGGTCGGTGATCCCGAAACTCTTCATCTGGCCACCGGCCCGTTCCCTGGCCCAGATGCTGGAGCGGCTGTCCCTGCTGCTGCTGGTCGGCGGCATCCTCTTCGAGATCGCGACCGGCCTGCTCAACATCCAGTACGCGTACCTGTTCGGCTTCGACTTCTACACCGCGCACTACTTCGGAGCCTGGGTGTTCAGCGCGGCGTTCGTGGCACACGTGACGCTGAAGCTGCCCCGAATGATCAGCGCGCTCCGATCCCGGCCCGCCCTGCGGGACCGCCACCGGCCGGGGCAGCGCGAGCCGGTACGGGCCGAGCTGCGTACCCCGCTGACCGCGACCCGGCCCGAGCCGCGCGATCCGGACGACCTGGTGGCCATCGCACCGGGCGCGCCGACGATGAGCCGACGCGGCGCGATAAGCCTGGTCGGTGGCCTGGCCCTGCTGCTCGGCGCCCTCACGGTCGGGCAGACCCTCGACGGGCCCTGGCGTCGCACCGCGCTGCTGCTGCCCCGCGGACGTCAGCCCGGCACCGGACCGACCGGCTTCCCGATCAACCGCACCGCCGCCGCGGCAGGCATTCAACCGGACGAGACCGGGCAGCGGTGGCGGTTGACCGTGCGGGGCGGCGGCCGGATCGTCACCCTCGACCGTCTCCGCCTGCTCGCCATGGGTCAACACACCGCCCGCCTGCCGATCGCCTGCGTGGAGGGGTGGTCGACCCGACAGACCTGGTCCGGCGTACGACTGCGCGACCTCGCCGCCCTGGTCGGTGTGGACGATCCGGCGTCGGCGCAGGTGCGGTCGCTGGAGAAGGCCGGGTTGTTCAACCAGGCGATCCTGCAGGCCAACCAGGTGCGCGACGCCGACTCGCTGCTCGCGCTGCGGGTCAACGGTGTCGACCTGTCGGTCGACCACGGCTTTCCGGCCCGGGTGATCGTGCCCGCCCTGCCCGGTGTGCACTGCACGAAGTGGGTCGCCGAGATCACCTTCCGGACCGGCACCGATGGATAGGCCCATCTCCCGATTCCGGGCGGCGTACGGATCGTCCCCCCAGCACCTGATCGCCATGATCGCCTGCTTCACCCTCGCCGGATGGGTGGCACTCCGCATCGCCGAGGAGGCCACGGCCGGCCGAATGCTGCTCTGGTTCGTCGGGGCGGCCGTCGCCCACGACCTCGTTCTCTTTCCGATCTACGCGTCGGCCGACCGGGTGCTGCGCGGTGCGCTCGGGCGCGCGAGCCACGCGGACAGCCAGTCGTCCACCGCACACCACCCGGTGCCACGCCGAGTCGGGCAGGCGCCCTCCCGACCGTCCCCGCTGAACCACGTCCGGGTACCGGCACTCGCCGCCGGGCTGCTGTTCCTGGTCTACCTCCCCGGCATCCTGCGGCAGGGCCGGGAAACCTATCTCGCCGCCACCGGTCAGAACCAGCACCCGTACCTGGCCCGTTGGCTGGCACTCACCGCCACGCTGTTCCTGGTCAGCGGCGGCTGGTACGTGGCACGGCGGATGCGCTGGCGACGGGTCGGCTCGTTGAACGGATGACTCCGACCGCTGTCCCCAGGAAGGCACGAGCATGACCAGGTACGCGGAACTGCCCCAGGCCGAGGTGGGGGTGATCGGTGGCAGTGGCCTCTACCAACTGGTGGACGGTGGCACGGCGGTCGAGGTCTCCACTCCGTACGGCCGCCCATCCGACCCGGTCACCGTCGGCCACGTCGGTGGCCGTACGGTCGCGTTCCTGCCGCGGCACGGCGCCGACCACCGGTTCCCCCCGCACCGGATCAACTACCGGGCGAACCTGTGGGCGCTGCGCGCGCTCGGGGTACGCCAGATCCTCGCACCCTGCGCCGTCGGATCGCTCACCGCGGCACTGCCCCCGGGGGCGCTCGTCCTCCCCGACCAGATGGTCGACCGGACCAGCGGTCGGGCCTGCACCTACTTCGACGACGGCGCGGTACACACGTCGTTCGCCGACCCGTACTGCCCGAACGGGCGCGCGAGGGTCGCCGCCGCCGCCCGCGACCTCGGATTCGAAGCCGTCGTCGGCGCCACACTGGTGGTGGTGGAGGGCCCGCGCTTCTCCACCCGGGCAGAATCACAGTGGTACGCCCAGCAGGGCTGGCAATTGATCAACATGACCGGGCACCCGGAAGCGATCCTCGCCCGTGAACTGGAGTTGTGCTACACCCCCGTCGCCCTGGTCACCGACCTTGACGCCGGACTCGACGCGGCCGGCGCGGTCAGTCACGCAGAGGTGCTACGCGTCTTCGCCGCGAACGTCGAGCGACTACGCGAGGTGCTGTACCAGGCGGTTCCGGCGCTGCCGCCCGACCCGTCCACCTGCGCCTGCGGTCGGGGCCACGAGGGCGTCCCGCTCCCGATCACCCTGCCCTGACGCACCGCGGAAGAGTCGGCGAAGATCGACCCGGTTCGAACGGACCCACGCTGATCTGCGCCAGCACGGGCCGCGGCAGTCAGTGACCTCGGTCCCGGCGGAGGAAACACGACAGCAGTTGCCTAAACTCGTCCGGGTGCTCGATCGCCGGCACGTGCCCGCACCGGCCGAGCACGTGCAGACGGACATCGGCCAGGTGCTCCAGCAGGGGTTGGGCTGCCGTCCCGAGCGGGGTGACTCGGTCCTCGGCGCCGTGCACGAGCAGCACGGGCGCGCGCACCGCTGCCAGCGTCCGCGCCGAGAGGGTGAGATCGTCGACCCACCGTGCCCTGGGTGGAGGGAACAACGACGCGAACGCCGCGGCACCCGCTCGCATCGCCGCGGCACGGGCGTCGACTGCCGCATCGGTCACGAGCGCCTGGTCGAGGACGAGGCGACTCAGCATGTCTCGGGCCCCGACCGGGCCGGCGGGGGCGGCCCAGACGGCGTCGAGGTCTGCGGACAGCGGCGCGCCGGGAGCGCCCATCGTCGAGACCGCCACGACGCGGGTGACCTGCTGGGGGCGTGCCGCCGCCAACGCCAGCGCCACGGCACCGCCCATGGAGTGACCCACCACCGCGTAGGAGTCGATACCGAGAGCATCCATCAGGCCCGCGGCCTGCTCCGTCCACAGCCGGAGCCCACCCCTGGCGCCAGCCGGGACAGGTGTACGGCCGAACCCCGCCTGGTCGGGAGCCACCAGGTGCCAGGACGTGCCCAGCGCCTCTGCCGTCGTCGCCCAGGCGCCGGACCCGGTCGTGCCGGGTCCGGAGCCGTGCAGCATCAGCACCGCGGGCCCGGTGCCGCTCTCCAGGACGTGGACGGGAGATCCGTCGACTGTGACGCTCCGAAGTGCCGTCACCGGGACAGGTCAGGTGTGCTCATGCCGATGCGGGGTTGACGGACTTCGAGAAGACCTCCATCATCGCCCGGCCGAACTGCGGCATGTCGGGCCACCCCCGGCAGGAGACGAGGTTGCCGTCCACGACGTCGGGAGCGTCGATGACCGTCGCGCCCGCGTTCTCCATGTCACCGGTGATGGGCGGGAAGCACGCCGTCTTTCGGCCCTTCAGCAGCCCGTACACCGCTGGCACCTGCGCGCCGTGGCACACCAACGCGATGGGGAGGTTGCGCGCGAAGAAGTGCTCGGTGATGCGCCTGACGTCGGCGTCGACCCGGATCCACTCGGGGGCACGTCCCCCGGGGATGACGAGGGCGTCGTAGCGCTCGACGTCGACCTCGGCCCACGGCACGTCGACGGGCAGCTTGCGGCCGTTCTTCTCCACGTAGGCGTCGGAGTTGGGGTCGAACTCGTGGATGACCAGTTGCACGTCACGCATCGTCCGGGACGAGACGTCGACGTCCCAGCCGCCCTCCTGCACGCGATAGTAGGGATACATGGTGTCGAGCTCCTCGGCGGCGTCGCCGGTCAGGAACAGCGCTCTGGGCACCTGCTTCTCCTCGCATCTGGGGGCGGTGAGGTGGATCCAATCCGATCCGATCGGATTGAGCTAGCATTCCTCGGCCCCGCCCGCCCGTCAACCCTCTGACGCCATTCCGTCCGCGTCCTTGACCTCGTCGAACAACCGTCGGAAACGCTCGCCGGAGCGCAGGATGTGCCGACGCATCGCGTAGGCGGCGGCGTCGGGGTCACGCGCGGCGATCGCGGCCACCACCTCCTCGTGCTCGGCCATGGCCAGGTGGGTGACCTGGGTGTCGTGGTGCAGCCGGAAGAGGTGCACGTGGCTGTGCAGGCGAGCGAGCGCTTCACGGATGACCTGGTTCTCCGCGCTCAGGGCGACGAGATCGTGAAAGGCGGCGTCGCGTAGCCCGAAGGCGCCGTAGGCCATCAGGCCGTTGCCCCCCTCCAGCTCCGCCATCTCCTCGAGCATTCGCCGCAGACCGGCCACCTGCTCCGGGGACGCGCGTTCGGCCGATCTGCGCGCCGCCGCCGGCTCGAGGAGCAGGCGGACCTCGAGCATGTCCTCGAATCGGTGCCGGGTGATCTGGGGCGGAATGCGGTAGCCGGCATGGGGCACACGCACGACCAGGCCCTCGGCCTCCATGCGGTTCAGGGCGTCCCGGATCGGCGTCTGCGAGACCCCCAGCTCTCGCGCCAGGACGTCGATCGTGACGCGGGAGCCCGGCTCGATCCGTAGCGACATCAGCTGTCCGAGCAGCGTGTCGTACACCTCGTCGGCAAGCCGGCCGCCTGATCTTCCCGGCGGCGTTCCGCCCGTCCCGGCCCTCCGGCCCCGCGCGATCATCGCTTCGTCGTCCATCGTGACGTGAGGTCCTTCCATGCGTCTTCGGGAACCTGTTGACATCAGTCACAACGCTGCGACATGCTGACGCCCCCGCTGGATCGTATAGGAAAAGTGACGGACGCCCGCCATCCGCACCATCGCGGAGCCGCCCGCCATCGCTCTACTGGATCACCTGAAGCCCCGGCGGCGGCCCGGCGACGCGCCTGAACAACCAGCAACTGCTCGGCGAAGCACATAGCGAGGCCCTAGAAGTCCCCATCCAGAAAGCAGGCAAGATGATGCGGCATCCAAAGCGAACAGGACGAATGGCCGTTCCCGGTCGGAAGGTGCGACTGGCGACGGCGGCCATGCTGCTGGTGGCCACGACCGTGACGGCTTGCGGCGATGGCGGGGACGACGGCGCGAAGGCGAGCGCCCCGAAGGCACCGGCGACCATCCCGGAGCTCACCAAGGACCCGTTGACTCTCAGCTTCATCTGGTTCGACTGGCCCCCCGCCCAGGCACTGGAAGCCTTCGCGAACGCGGAGTACAAGAAGGTGCGCCCGAACGCGACCATCAAGGTCAACACCGTGCCGAACGCGAACTGGCACGACGCGATGTTCACCCAGTTCGCCGCGCACAAGACCGACTTCGACATCGCGATCCTGGACTCGCAACACATCGGCGAGGCCGTGACGAACGGCAACATCCTCGACATCACCGACTTCGTCAAGAACAACATCGACGTCAACGCCTACAACCCGTACCTCCTGGCGGCCTACGGCCAGTTCCCCCAGGCGGAGACCGGCAAGCGCGACGAGAACGCGAGTCTGTACGGACTGCCGCTGCTCGGCGACACCTGGACGATGATCTACCGCAAGGACCTGATCGGCGACAAGCCACCGCAGACCTGGGACCAGATGATCTCAGCGGCCGAGAAGTGCCAGGCGGAAAACCCCGGCGTCAGCGGGCTGGCCTTCCACCAGGCCAACGGTTCCGACGCCGCGGCCGTCACCTACAACACGGTCAACGGCGTCTACGGCGGCAACCTCTGGGACGCCAAGGCACGCAAGATCGACGGCGTCCTCAACGACGCCGCGGGCCAGGAGGCGATGGACGTCCTGGTCAACAAGATGAAGCCGCTGACCGCCAAGGGCTCCGGCAACTGGTTCATCGACGAGGTGAACGCGGCGGTCGCCCAGGGCAAGGCATGCATCGCGTTCAACTGGATCGCCGCGAGCGGCGGCCTGCTCGACCCGAAACAGTCGACGCTCGGCACCACGCGGGAGCAGATTCTCGACAAGCTGGGGTTTGCCACCCTGCCGAGCCAGAAGACGAACCTGGTCCCGCTCGGCGGTATGGGAATGCACGTGTCGGCCTACTCCGGCAAGGCCAACCAGGCCGAGGCCCTGAACTTCATGAAGTGGTTCGAGCAGGCCGACGTCCAGAAGAAGTGGGCCGCAGCCGGCGGCGTGCCGTCGCGTACGGACGCCCTGGAGTCGCCCGAGTTCCTCAATGCCGGGCCGTTCAACCAGGTCTACACCGACTCGGTCCCACGGATGCGGGACATGTGGAACGTGCCCGAGTACGCGCGCCTCGTCGACATCGAGAACACCAACGTGAACGCGGCCCTCAACGGCGCGAAGAAGCCGAAGGACGCGCTCGACGACATCGCCAAGGAGCAGCAGAGCGTGCTCGACTCCAACCGCAAGGGTGGCGGCGGACTGTGAAAGACCCCGCCCCTCTGACGACCGACCACCCCGGGCAGGTGGCGTCCGTGACGCCACCTGCACCGGGTCGGTCCCGCCGGCTGAGCGACCGGGGGCTCGCCGTGGTCTTCGTCTCCCCGGCGATGCTGCTGTTGCTCGCCATGTCGGTGTTTCCGTTGTTGTGGTCGTTGTACCTGTCCTTCACCGACTACTCGGCCACCCGAGGCGGGCCCGCCAACTTCATCGGGTTCGGGAACTACACCGCCATCCTGACGTCGGCGCAGGTCCACACGAGGGCCCTGACGACGCTGATCTACGTGGTCGGCGCGGTCGGCCTGCAGACCGTGCTCGGGTTCGGCATCGCCTACCTGATCTCACGACGTACGCACGGGCGGGGGGTGCTGACCACGCTGTTCCTGGTTCCGATGATGCTGTCGCCGGTCGTGGTCGGGCTGTTCTGGCGATTCATGCTCGACGCGCAGTTCGGGGTCGTCAACAGCATGCTCGGCTCGGTCGGTCTGGGGCAGGTGGAGTGGCTCACCCGGCAGCGGACGGCACTGATCTCCCTGATCGTGGTCGACACCTGGCAGTGGACGCCGTTCATCATGCTCATCGCACTTGCCGGTCTCAGCGCGGTGCCCAAGTACCTCTACGAGGCCGCCTCGATCGACCGGGCGTCCGAGTGGTTCCGGTTCCGCACCATCACGCTTCCGCTGGTGTGGCCGCTGCTCCTCATTGCCGTGATGTTCCGGGCCATCGAGGCGTTCCGGCTCTTCGACCTCGTCTACATCCTCACCAACGGAGGCCCTGGTGTCTCCACCGAGACGTTGTCGTTCCACATCTACAAGGTCGCGTTCCTCGGCTTCAACACCGGAACCGCCTCGGCGTACGGGATCCTCATGGTCCTCGTCGTCATCGTCCTCACGCAGTTCTACCTGCGCTACCTGAACAAGCTCAAGGAGGGCTGATGGCCGTCTCCGTCGACGAGGCCGTGTCCACCGGGCCGGCCCGGGATCACACGCCCCCCGCGCGCCGCCTCGGTGGCCGGGGCCGTTCGGTGCTGGAGGTCGCGCTGCTGACCGTGCTGGCCGTGGTGATGCTCTTTCCGGTGCTGTGGATGATCGAGACGTCCATCAAGGAGAACCGGGACGTCTACGCCATCCCGGCCAAGTTCTTCGACTTCACCGTCACCCTGGACCATTACCGGGACGTGTTCGTCGCTCCCGACGGTGGTCGCTCGGCCCTGTCCGTCTCGTTCCTCAACTCGGTCGTGGTCGCCGGGGTGTCCACGGTGCTGGCCACCGTGCTGGGGGTCCCGGCGGCCTGGGCCTACTCCCGCTTCGCGGTGAAGGCCAAGAAGGACCAACTGTTCTTCATCCTCTCCACCCGCTTCATGCCGCCCGTGGTGGTCGTGATCCCGATCTTCCTCATGTACCGCCAGGTCGGACTCATCGACAACAAGATCGGCCTGATCCTCATCTACGCCGCGTTCAACGTCCCGTTCACGATCTGGATGATGAAGGGGTTCGTCGACGAGGTGCCCGCGGAGTACGAGGATGCCGCCATGCTCGACGGCTACACCCGGTTGCAGGCGTTCTGGAAGTTCACCCTTCCCCTGCTCGTGCCCGGCATCGCCGCGACGGCGGTCTTCGCGCTCATCTTCTCGTGGAACGAGTTCGTGTTCGCCACCTTCCTGACCTCCAGCGACAGCGTCCGGACCGCCCCACCCGCCATCGCCGGCCTCATCGGCGGCACCACCACCGACTGGGGTCTCGTGGCCGCCGCCTCCGTGGTGTTCGCCCTACCGGTGCTCGTCTTCGCGTACCTGGTACGCAAGCACCTCATCGCCGGTGTGACGCTCGGGGCGGTGCGACGCTGATGGCGGGCATCGAGGTGACCGCACTGCACAAGCGCTACCCGGACGGGACGGTGGCGGTCGAGCACGTGGACCTGTCCATCGGCGACGGCGAGCTGTTCGTGATGCTCGGCCCTTCGGGTTGCGGCAAGACGACCACGCTGCGGGCCATCGCCGGCCTGGAGCGGCAGACGACGGGCGACATCCGGATCGGCGACACGCTGGTCAACGACCTGCCGCCGGCCGAGCGCGACATCGCCATGGTGTTCCAGTTCTACGCCCTCTACCCGCACCTGAAGACGCGCGACAACCTGGCGTTCCCACTGCGGGCCGAAGGACTGCCCAGGCAGGAGGTGCACAGGCGGGTCGACGAGGCGGCCCGGCTGATGCGGCTCGGTCCGCTCCTGGACCGGCGACCACGCCAGCTGTCCGGCGGGGAGCAGCAGCGCGTCGCGCTCGCTCGCGCCCTGGTACGACGACCGCGCGCCTTCCTCATGGACGAACCACTCACCAATCTGGACGCGGAGCTGCGGGCGGACATGCGCACGGAGATCAAGCACCTGCAGGGGGAACTGGGGGCGACGATGGTCTACGTCACCCACGACCAGGTCGAGGCGATGTCGCTCGGTCACCGGATCGCCATCCTCAACAAGGGTCGCGTCGAGCAGATCGGCACGCCGCTGGAGGTCTACGACCGACCGGCGAGCCTCTTCTGTGCCGCGTTCATCGGCTCCCCGCCGATGAACCTGATCGAGGTGGAGGTGGCCGACGGGAAGCTGCGCGGCCAGGGTGGGCTGGTCCTCACGCCACCGCCGGGCCTGCCGCGCGACCGTCGTCTGGTGGCGGGCGTCCGGCCGGAGGCGCTGGAGGTCACCGCACCCGGGGCGGAGCGTTCGGTCCCGGCCCGGGTGGTCTCGGCCGAGTGGCTGGGCGACGAAATCATCTACGTGGTCGACCACAGCGGCAAGCGCGACGTACGGGTTCGGATGCCACCGACTGTCCGTTTCGCCGCCGACGCACCGGTCGGGCTGCGGCACACCGGCGGGACCCCGGCGGTCTACGACGTGAGCACGGAAGAACTGGTGGCCTGATGGGAACCGTGGCAGCACACGGGCTGTGCAAGTCCTTCGGGAAGGTCCAGGCCCTGGACGGGGTGACGCTGGACGTGCCGGACGGCTCCTTCTTCGTCGTGCTCGGGCCCTCCGGGGCGGGCAAGACGACGACCCTGCGGGCGATCGCCGGCCTGGAGAAGCTCGACGCCGGGTCGGTGCGACTGGACGGGAGGGACGCGACCGGCGACACCCCGGCCGCACGCGACCTGGCCATGGTCTTCCAGAGCTACGCCCTCTACCCGCGACACACCGTGTACGAGAACATCGCCTCGCCGCTGCGGGCACGCCGCTGTTCCTCGAGCGAGATCGCCGCTGCCGTCGACCAGATGGCGAGCCTGCTGCACATCGAACGTCTGCTGCGGCGTCGTCCCGCGCAGTTGTCGGGCGGTGAGATGCAGCGCGTCGCCCTGGCCCGGGCGCTGGTCCGTCGCCCGCGCGCGTTTCTCATGGACGAGCCGCTGACGAACCTCGACCTCAAGCTCCGCGTCGAGATGCGCACCGAGCTCACCCGCATCCACCGCAGCCTCGGAGCGACCTTCGTCTACGTGACGAACGACCAGGTCGAGGCCCTGTCCATGGCCGACCAGGTCGCGGTCCTGAAGGAGGGGAAGGTGCAACAGGTCGGAACGCCGACCGAGGTGTACGAGCGTCCCGCCAACCAGTGGGTCGCGGGATTCGTCGGGAGCCCGCCGATCAGCCTGCTCGCCTGCCGCGCGGAGGGAGATCGTCTGGTCGGTGCGGACGGCTGGACGCTGCCGCGGCCCCGCTGGACCACGGCGCAGGACGGTCGCGCGCTGCTGCTGGGCCTGCGGGCCGAGGACCTGTCCGTCGAGCAGCGCGGGGACGCGTCGTTGTCCGGGGAGCTCTACGGGCTTGAGCCGCTCGGTGATCGAACGGTGGTCGACGTCCGGGTGGGGACGGAGATCCTCAAGGTCAAGGCACGACCGACCGTCACCGGTACGCCGGGCGAGCGGCTGCGGGTCACGGTCGACCTGGACCGTGCGCACCTGTTCGACGCGGACACCGGGCTGTCGCTGTCGGAGGCTGGGCGGTAACCGCGCCGGGCGGCGACGGCACAGGCGCCCGCAGGTGGCAGCCGAGCCTCGGCGGACCGTCAGCGGTGAGCACGGCCCGACGACGCGGCCGTGCGACCCGTTCGTCTACGCGCCCAGCGCGATCGCTGCGGCACGCCGGACATCACAACAGGATCACACAGGAGGCGACGCGATGAGTGACCCGATGAACGCCCTGGCCCCCGAGCACCGGCGGCTCCGGATCGGCGACGCCTGGCGCGACGCCGCGAGCGGAGCCACCTTCGCCGTCGAGGATCCGGGGACCGGCAAGACCATCGCCGAGGTGGCGGACGCCGACGTCGTCGACGGGCTCGCCGCCCTGGACGCGGCGAGCAGGGCAATGACCGAGTGGGCGGCGACCCCACCGCGGAAACGGTCGGAGTTGTTGACCGCGACGTACCGGGCACTGACCGAGCGATCCGAGGAGGTCGCCCGGCTGATAACGCTCGAGATGGGCAAACCGCTCGCCGAGGCTCGGGGGGAGGTGGCCTACGGCGCCGAGTTCTTCCGGTGGTTCGCCGAGGAGGCGGTACGCGTCGAGGGGCGCTACAGCATCGCTCCCTCCGGCGGATATCGCATCCTCACCGTGCCGAAGCCGGTCGGACCCTGCGTCTTCGTGACGCCCTGGAACTTCCCGTTGGCGATGGGCGCCCGCAAGATCGCTCCCGCGCTGGCCGCAGGCTGCACGACGATCACCAAACCAGCAGGTCAGACGCCACTCACCATGCTGTTCCTGGCCCGCATCATGGAGGAGGTAGGCGTTCCCCCGGGCGTCGTCAACGTGGTGACCACCAAGCGTTCCGGCGCGGTGGTCTCGGCACTGCTGGCCGACGGTCGGACCCGCAAGCTCTCGTTCACCGGGTCGACCGAGGTCGGGCGCGTGCTGCTCCGACAGGCCGCGGACAACGTGCTGCGTACCTCGATGGAACTGGGCGGCAACGCGGCCCTGATCGTGTGTGCCGACGCCGACCTGGACGTCGCTCTCGACGGCGCCATGGTGGCCAAGATGCGCAACATCGGGGAGTCCTGCATCGCGGCCAACCGGATCTACGTCGAGGAGCCGGTACGCGAGGAGTTCACGGCGCGCTTCGCCGAGCGGATGGGCGCGCTGTCGGTGGGCCACGGTCTGGACGACGGCGTGAACGTCGGTGCGTTGATCGACGAGGCCTCGGTCACCACAATCGACGAACTCGTCGCCGACGCGGTCGATCGCGGCGCCCGCGTCGTCGTGGGCGGCGAGCGCCCGGACGGGCCGGGCCACTTCTACCCACCCACCGTCCTCGTCGACGTGCCCGACGACGCGCGGATGCTGAAGGCGGAGATCTTCGGCCCGGTGGCGCCGATCATCTCGTTCACGTCCGACGACGAGGTGCTGGCGAAGGCCAACGACACCGAGCACGGCCTGGTCGGATACATCTTCACCCGTGACCTCCAGCGGGCGCTCCGGTTCACCGAGGGGCTGGATACCGGGATGGTCGGCGTCAACCGTGGCCTGATATCGGACCCGTCAGCTCCGTTCGGAGGCGTGAAGCAGTCCGGGATCGGCAAGGAGGGGTCACACGAGGGCATCCTCGAGTACCTCGACCTCACCTACGCGGCGATCGACCTACCGTGACCGGCCTGCTGCTCCAGGCGCCCGGCGCGAGCGCCTGCGCCACCGTCCCGGTCGCGCAGGTGACCCGGACGTCCGCCCAGCACATCGCCGCCGACGCTCCGGAGAGGCACCGACATGCTTGAGACCGTCCGCGGACCGCGCCAGCTGATAGTGGGCGAAGGGGTCGCGCAGAACATCCCACGAGTGGTGGCCGAGAGTGGCTCGCGGGTTCTCATCGTGACCGACCAGGTTCTTCTGGGGCAGCCGGGCGTGGCCGACATCGTGGCCGCCGTGCGGGACAAGGCCGAGGTCGTCGAGGTGTTCTCCGACGCGACTCCAGACGTGCCACTCACCGATGTCGCCCTGGCCGTCTCGGCCGCCGCCAGGGTGGACGCCGACGTGATCCTCGCGATCGGGGGTGGCACGGTGATCGACCTCGCCAAAATCGTCGGCGTCATCCGCCGCCACGGTGGGACACCGCGCGACTTCTACGGCGAGTCGAGGGTGCCGGGGCCGACGATTCCTCTCGTCGCGGTCCCGACGACGTCCGGCACCGGCTCCGAACTCACACCCGTCTCGGTGTTGACCGACCCGGACCGCGAGCTGAAGGTCGGGGTTTCCAGCGTCCACATCGTGCCCGACTTCGCCATCGTCGACCCCGAACTCACGTACACCTGCCCGGCGAGCGTCACCGCCCACTCCGGCATCGACGCCTTCTGTCACGCGGTGGAGAGCTACACCGCGCGACCCCGGGCGCACGGACCGCGCGACCCGGTGGAGCAGGTCTTCCTCGGTCGCAACCCGATCACCGACCACTACGCGCTCCGGGCTGCGGAGCGGATCGCCCGTAGCCTGCGTCGTGCTGTCCGCGACGGAGGCGACAAGGACGCGCGCGCGGACATGTCCTACGGGTCCATGCTCGCCGGGCTCGCCTTCTCCCACGCGGGCAACGCGGCCCCGCACGCTCTCCAGTACCCCATCGGCGCGGCCACGCACACGCCGCACGGCCTGGGCGTCGGGCTGCTCCTGCCCTACGCGCTGAACGCGGCCAAGGACGCCATCGCCGACCGGTTGGCCATCCTCGCCGGAGTGTGCGGGCTCGACGTGACCGACGCCTCGGAGGCCGAGGCCGCGGATGCGTTCCTCACCTGGCTCGACGGGCTCCTAGCCGACATCGGCATCCCTCCCACCCTGGCGGACATCGGCGTGGCACGCGCCGACCTCCCGCGCTTCGCGGAGATGGCCAGTGGCGTCACCCGGTTGATCCAGAACCATCCGGGCCCGACCGACACCGCAAGCCTGACCGCGATCCTCGAAGCGGCCTGGACCGGGGACCGGAGCTGACCCGTCCCGACTGCCCGCAGGGGTCGGCCCCGGTCACGCCGACGGCCCGCCGCGCGCTTGTCGACATTCTCGACGTCTGCGTGCGCGGACGACCTGAGCCCTTCGATGGGAAGGAGCGTCGCGTGATCGGTCAGTGCCGCGACGTCCAGGCCGGACCCGCGGTCGCTGGCCCTACAACATCTCCAACGGATGCGGGCCGGTCGGCGGAGGAAACGCCGTGTCGAGTGCCGTCACGTCCTCCTCGGTCAGCTGCACGTCGCGCGCTTGGGCGTTCTCCCGGGTGTGTTCCGACCTGGACGATCGGGGGATCGCCGCGACCGTCTTCTGCCGCAGCAGCCAGGCAGCACCTTGTCGACCAGAAAGACGTCGGCGCGTGGCATGGTCTGACCGGACGGCAACTCAATCGCATCGCTGGCGGGGGTCATGTCGGCCTTTCCCGGATACCGGTAGGTTCGGCTGTCTTACCGGCCGCAACAGACAGCACACACGCGGAGCAGGTGGGGGGTGCCGGGTCAGCCCGCCTCGCCGCCGAAGCGCGCCCGGATGTCGCTCGGGTAGGAGCCCTTCTGCCAGATCACCGAGAGTCGGCCCGTCGGGCTGGACGCCGGCTGCGCGTACCGCCCGTCGGGGGCGAGGATCTCGGCCGTCCCGAACGCGCCGTCCGCCCCGATCGTTCTGGCGTGCACCCGGCTGGTCGAGAAGTCCGGGCTGGGCGCCTGCCAGGTGACGAGACCATCGCCGTCGTCGTCCAGGGTGACCTTCGGCCAGTCGCCGGCACCGAGCCGGGTGACCGTGCCGAGGGCGCCGCTGCTGGAGATCGAGCGGGCGAAGACCTGCGTGCCGTCGGAGGTCCAGCGGCCCCAGGTCAGCACCGCGTCACCGTCGAGGTCGCCGGCGAGTTCGTCGAAGAGGCTCAGCTCGTGGGCGGCCGGCGACACGCTGATGACGCTGCCCAGGGTGTCGGTGTGGCTGTAGTGCCGCACGCGCAGGCGAGGCGGCTCACCCGCCTTCGACCACCGGAAGCTGATCACCGCGTCCCCGTCCCGGTCCAGGGCGAGCGAGACGCTTGCGTACCTGACGTCGGTGGCCGCACCGGCGACGGCACGTAGGGCGGAGACTCCGTCCGGGCGGACCCGGCGCGCGACGACCCGCTCGTAACTCTCCGTCCAGGCCACGAGGGCGGTTCCGGTGCGGTCGACCGCCACGACCGGCTGGTCCGCGCCGACGCCCAGGGTCAACTCCGGGCCGAGTGAGCTGTCCGCGCCGAAGTAGCGGGCCTTCGTCGTGTACGCGCCGTCGCGGATCTCCGTCCAGGTGACCAGCGCCAGACCCGACGGGTCCACCGCGACGGCCGGACTGGTGGCGCTCCACGTCGCGATCATTCGCAGCGGACCCAGTTCGCCGGTGGCGGACACCCGGCGGCCGGCCACGAGACCGTCCTGTGTCCACACCACCGCGGAGTCGCCGTCGTCGTCGGACGCGACCTTGGGCCAGGAGGCGGACGCGCCGAGCGGCGAGAGCGTCTGGACCGGCCCGAGCACACCGTCGACCGACACGGTCTGCGCCTTCACCTGGTCGTAGCAGCCGCTCGCGTTGCTGTCGCAGCCAGCCCAGGCGAGCAGCGAGTCGCCCTGCCGGTCGACCGCGACGAAGGGCTGGTCCTGCCCGCTCCAACCGGCCTCCGAGACGACCCGCACCGGGGACCACGTGGCCGCCCGTGCGGGTGCCGGAACGGCGGCCAGGACGGCCAACGCGCCGACCACTCCGGCGGTGAACTGTCGGGTACGTCGTTGGGTTGTCTGCTCGGCGCACCGTCGCCCCCTCGATCGATGAACATCTCTGATCGAGATGCATGATGCCATCGACCGGGCCGCAGCGCCTGCCGGGAGCGGGTGCGTGAAACGCCCGACCGGTTGCTCGCGGTCGGGGCCTCGGCCACGGCAGCGCCTGTTCGGATCTGTCCCGAACAGGCTCGACCGGGGTCACCGCACCCCGCGCCGGATAGCGTCGACGCGCACCTCGGCAGTCCCCCTGCTGATCCGGACGCCACTGGCCTCTCCCGGACTCGGCGCGCAGGCAGCGGGGCTCTGCTCGCAACTCGTGCGACGGCACGAGCGGTTCGAGGAAGGATTTCGGATGAAACCACCACACCCAGTCCGTTGGATGGCGGCCTTCGTCGCCCTCGTCGCCGGGCTCACGGCGCTCGGCCCGACGCCCTCCGTCCAAGCCGGGCAGGCCACGGCGCCCCGCACCCAGTCCGCCGCCGCGGCGGCCGAGACCACTGTGATGACCTGGAACATCGCCGGTGGCGCGATAGACGCCGGCGCCGACAGGTGGGCCGAGCACATCAACATGCTGCTCGCCGATGTGGTCGGCCTGCAGGAGGTCTGCAAACACCAGGTGTACGACATCGAGGCGAACCTGGAGGAGGTCACCGGCGTCTCCTGGGAGTCCCGGTTCGGCGTGGCGCAGAACTTCGCCGCCTCCTGCATCGGCCCGTACGGCCAGGCATTCATGATCAAATCTTCGGCACAGCCCCGGAACTGGGCCAACCACCCCTACCCGCACGAGGAGGCGGGATGCGGGCAGGACCCGGAAGAGCGGGCTGCCCAGTCGGTGACGGTGACCCTGGGCGGCGTCGACGTGCGGGTGTTCAACACGCACCTGGCCACCGAGGGGCGCGCGTGGTGCCAGGTTCCCGTACTGATCCAGCTGGCCAGCCAGTGGCCGAACTCGATCGTGTTGGGTGACTTCAACCTGCGCCCGACAGACACGCCGATGCAGCAGTTCACCGCGGCCGGCTTCCGCAACATGCACCCGAACTCGTACCTGACAGTCAGCAACGACCCGGAGAACTGCAACAAGGCACCCACCATCAAGTTCGACTACATCCTGGTCCGGGGCTCGGTCCGCAAGAGTTTCGACCTCTTCCCGATGTGCAACGACGCCTCCGACCACCGCGCGTTGATCGCCGGCGTACTCACGCCGTAACCGGTGTCCCCGGCGGGCACGGCCGTGCCGGCCGTGCCCGACGGGGGCAGTCTCGGACCCGCGCGTCACACGGCACGGTGTTGATCGGATCATCACCACTTGTTGAATAGATGCTGACAAATCTCGGTGAGGCTTGGCGGCATGACCAGCACCCATCGACGCCTCATCGCCACCACCCTGGTGGCCGGGCTCGCCCTGCTCGCCGCCTGGACGCCGGCACGCGGCGCGGAGCCGACTCCGGCGACCACCGCCACCGCCACCGCCACCGCCACCGCCCCCAACATCATCTTCGTGCTCGTCGACGATCTCGCGTGGAACCTCGTGCAGTACCTCCCGCAGGTGCAGCGACTACAGAGCGAGGGAACCACCTTCACCAACTACACGGTGACCGACTCGCTGTGCTGCCCGTCCCGCTCGTCGATCCTGACCGGTCAGTTCCCGCACGACACCGGTGTGTTCACCAATGGTGGAGCCGACGGTGGCTTCGCGGTCTTCAAGGGTCAGGGCAACGAGAGCCGGACCTTCGCGACCGCGTTGCAGGGCAGGGGCTACCGCACCGGCTTCCTGGGCAAGTACCTCAACGGCTACCTGCCGGCGGACACCCAGGGTGGGTCGCTACCGTACGTCCCACCCGGCTGGTCGGAGTGGTACGTGGCGGGCAACGGGTACGCCGGGTACAACTACGACCTCAACGAGAACCACGTCGTCGTCCACTACGGCAGCCAACCCGCCGACTACCTGACCAACGTGCTGTCACGCAAGGGCAGAGACTTCATCCAGCGCTCGGCGGCGGCGAACACGCCCTTCCTGCTGGAGGTCTCGACCTTCGCCCCGCACAGCCCGTTCACCCCGGCCAACCAGGACCTCGACGACTTCCCCGGGCTCACCGCCCCGCGCACCGCGGCCTACGACCGCCTGCCCAGCAACCCGCCGTCCTGGCTGGCCGGCAACGGGCCGTTGACCGCGCAGGAGAAGAGCACCCTGGACACGAACTTCCGCAAGCGCGCCCAGTCCGTCCAGGCCGTCGACCGGCTGATCGGCAACCTCCGGGCCCAACTCACCAGCAGCGGCATCGCCGACAACACGTACGTGGTGTTCAGCTCCGACAACGGCTTCCACATGGGCGAGTACCGGCTGACCGGTGGCAAGCAGACCGCCTTCGACACCGATGTGCGGGTCCCACTCGTCGTCGCCGGGCCCGGTGTCGTCCCCCATTCGCAGCGTGCCGAGATCGTGCAGAACATCGACCTGGCGCCGACCTTCCAACGCATCGGCGGCGCCGACGTCGGCACGCACGTCGACGGGCGCAACCTGCTCCCCCTCGCGCAGGGCGACCCGGCGCCGAACTGGCGTACCGGGGCGCTGATCGAGCACCACGGCCCCAACCAGGCGGCCGACGACCCCGACGCCCAGGACCGTCGCAACGGCAGCCCGGTCACCTACGAGGCGCTGCGGACAGCCACCTACACCTACGTCGAGTACTCCAACGGCGAACGGGAGTACTACAACCGGACCACCGACCCCGAGCAGCTCGACAACGTGGCCTCCGAGCTTTCGGCCACCCGCCTGGCCGCGCTGCACGACGCGCTTGCCGCGTACGTCGCCTGCCACAGCCACTCGGCGTGCTGGACGGCCGGGCACGTGCCGGCCTGACGGTCGGCCCGCCGCGGCGGCCCTGGCCTGCGACACCGCCGTCGCAGGCCAGGGCCGTTCGCCGCCTCGCCGCGGCGGACACCAACCCCGACGAGGCGGACACCCCGGCGAGGCTGGCGAACCGCACGCCTAGACGAGGTCGAAGGACTCCCACGGGCCGATCGCCGCGCGGTTCGCGATCAGCGCCCCGGCACCGGCGTTCTCGGCGCACACGTACATGCCGTTCGCACCGCTGCGGAAACTGACACTTCCGTCCGGGTTCGCCACCCGCGTGAAGGTCTCCCAACCGCCGATCACGTCGCGGTCGGCCACCAGCGCCGCCGCGCCGGCCTGCTCCGCGCAGACGTACTTGCCGGTCCGGCTGGATCGAAGGGCCACGAGACCACCACCGGCGTCGACGACGGTGAACCTCTCCGACGCCGACGTCAACGAGGCGACCAACGGCGAGCCCCCGACGAAACGGCCGTTGGCCCGGGACCTGACGCCGACGGCGGCGGGCGAGGTCGCAGGGGCGCCGAGCACCGGTACGGTCGGTCGGGTGGCGGTCAACGCGATCGCGCCCTTGAGCATCCGACCACCGTCACCGCTGAGCCGCAGGTAGTAGTCCGCCGAGCACGCCGTGCCGTCCTCGTCCAACGGCAGGAATTTCGAACCGACCGGGACGAACGCCGCGCTCTCGGCCGTCTTGGCGATCTGGTTGCCCTCGTTGTACTCGTCGAACATCGAGATGTAGATCGCCGGTGCGCCGGCCCTGATCACGTTGTAGAACTGTCGCCACATGAAGTCGCCGTGTGCGCGCTGACGCTCCTGCAGATCACCGGGCAGCACACACGGTTGGTAGTCGATGCCGTGCGCCACGCAGTCCTGCACGTCGGCACGCGTGACGTTCGTGTAGAACCAGTCGGACCCGGCCGCGTCGCCGATCCGGCCCACCATCCACGGCGAGATCATGTTGTACGCGTGGTAGACGTCGGAGAAGCCGGGCCGTGAGTCGCTGTCGCCGTTGCGCCAGTGCGTTGGCGTACCGCCCATGACGTACACGCCCTGTGCCTTGAACCAGTTGACGACGTCGAGGCAGACCGGGGCGCTCCACGGGTGGTTGGAGTCGTTGAAGCCGAACCCCCAGATGCCGACGACGGGTTTGCCGTTCTGCTTCGCGTACGCCGGGGAGGCCGTGTACGCCTTCATCTTGTTCGTCCAGTCGTCCTTGATCTGCTGCTGCATGTCGGTCCAGCCGCTGACGTCGTACATGATGTAGAACTTGCGCCCGAACTCTTCGGCCGCGTTGCGCACCTTGATGGTGACGGCGTCGCGGATCGGGCCCTCCCCGCCGACCGGGTTGAAGCGTTGCAGCGCGGCGGTGTCCAGCCCGTTCTCCTGCATCCAGCGGAAGTGGGTGTCCACGGTCTGCTGGTCGTAGGACGAGAACAGTGACGCGGGCTGCCCGTTGCCCAGGTTCTGGTATCCGGTCTTGTACACCCGGTCGTAGTCGCGCACGTCCGGCCACGACTTGAGCGCCTCGTTGACCGGTGAGGGGGTCTTCTGCCAGTCCTGGCCGTAGTGCCACCAGCCCGTCAGGGGGCTCCCGTCGCCGGCCCCGGTGAACCAGCCCTGGTAGCCGACGGTGACCTTGCCGACCACGTCGCCGGGCGGGCTGACCGCGGCGGCGGGACCGGCCGCGAAGGCGTCGAGCGAGATTCCGGCGACGGTGGCCGCGGTGCCGGCCATCGCGGAGCCGAGGAGGGTACGGCGGGACAGTCTCATGAAGGCGGCAACTTTCCTCAGGGGATGTTCGCCCGGATCGTAGAGATGGGGATGATCCGGACGGGATGAGGTTAGTAAGCCTGTTTGTCGACCTTCAAGCCGAGCGGCCGAACTTCAAAGAAGCTTAAGAGTACGGCCGCCCCGGCGCGGACTTCATCGACACCGCCGCCGGCGCTGTCATGAGCTGGTACGGCGGGTAGCTGTCGTGCGGGTGTCCGGGCGAGCCTGGGGTAGGCGACCAGGTGACCAGGTGACCAGGCGTCCGGGTCGCGCTGCCGACGAACCTGCTCGGGTGCGCGGGCCCTCACCCCACGGTGAAGTGTCGATCCCCGCCCGGGCTCTCCAGTTCGTCGAGGACGGCGACGGCGAGGTCCTCCGCAGAGATTCGCGACGTACCGTCGGCGCCGGTGATGAGCGTCGTCGTGCCTCGTCGGTACGTCCCGGTGCGCGTTCCGGGTTCGAGGATGGCCGGCGGGCTCAGGTAGACCCAGTCGGCCCGGTGCGCCTGGCAGGCGTCGAGCTGCGCGACGCTGGCGGCGGCGATGGCGCGCCATTCCTCCGGCACGTACTCCGGGCTGTCGAGGACGAGCCGGTCGGGGTACCCGGGGATCCGCAGTGGGGCGGCACCGCCGACGACGACGATCCGCGTCCGGGCCGCACCGGCCGCGTCGAGCAACGCCGTGGTGGTCGCGGGAACGGTGTGTTCGTACCCGGGGGCGGGACGGATCGCCGCCACGATCGCGTCGGTGCCGTCGAAGAGCCGGCTGAGCCGCCCGGGATCGTCCGTGTCGCCCGCGACGGCGGTCACGCCACAGGGCAGTGCTGCCGGTTTCCGTCTCCGGAAGACGGCGACCGTCTCGTGTCCCCTGCCCACGGCCTCGTCGACGACGCTCGACCCGACCATTCCCGCGGCTCCGACTACGGCGATCTTCATCGAGTTACCCCTTCCGGTACAAGCTGCGCGCCCGTGCGGCGCGGGCGGGTTGGCGCGGGGATCTGCCCCGCGGCGATCGCGGCCAGCGAGAGCCCGAACCCGAGAAGCTCGACCGGGCCGAGCGTCTGATCGAGCAGGACGGCGCCGAGCAGCGCGGCGACCAGCGGCGAGAGCAGCCCGAGAACCGCGACGGAGGTCACGGGCAGCGCGATGACGCCGCGGAACCACAGGGCGTACGCGCACAGGCCGCCGACCAGGCCCAGCCAGAGGTAGCCGAGAGCGGCGGGCGGGTCGATCACTGGTGGTGGCCCTTCCACGAGGAGGGTGATGGGCGCCAGGAAGAGACCGCCCGCGCTGAGCTGCCAGCCGGCGAAGGCCATCGGGCTCACCCCGGCGGGACGTTTCCAGCGCTTGGTGAGGGTCACCCCGAGCGCCATCGTGGCCGCGCCGACGAGGCCGGCGACGACCCCCACCACGTCGAGCGCGGCGTCCGGCCCGATCACCACCAGGCCGACGCCCAGCACCCCGGTGACGGCCCACACGACGCGCCAGACGGAGAGTCCCTCCCGCAGGAGCGTCGCGGCCATGACGGCGACGGCGAGCGGCTGCACCGCACCCAGGGTCGCCGCGACGCCTCCCGGCAGCCGCTCGGCCGCGACGAAGAGCAGCGGGAAGAACAGCCCGATGTTCAGTACGCCGAGCGCGGCTGCCTTCCCCCACCACGCCCCCTTCGGCAGCGTACGGGTGAACGCCAGCGCCACCAGACCGGCGGGTAACGCGCGCAGCAAACCCGCGAACAGCGGGTGGCCCGGCGGAAGGAGTTCGGTGGTGACGACGTAGGTGGTGCCCCACGCCAGCGGGGCGAGCGCGGTCAGCGCGGTGCGGGGCAGATTGCCGGTGAACGTGCCGTCGCCCGCTCCGCCGGGGAGTCTTCCCGCTTCGAAAGTTGTCATGTCGGAAGTCTCGGGCGCGCGCATCAATGAGTCCAACACATGTTTGTCATCGGATCGATCTACAGAGAAGATGGATCGATGGAGCTTCACCAGCTGCGCTACGTCCTCGCCGTCGCCGAGACGAGCAGTTTCACCCGGGCCGCCGAACGATGCCTGGTCGTCCAGTCCGCGTTGAGTCACCAGATTGCCCGCCTGGAACGGGAACTCGGCGCGAGGCTCTTCGAGCGGACCAGCCGCCGGGTGTGGCTGACGCCGGCGGGTGCGGTGTTCCTTCCCGCCGCCCGTCAGTGCCTGGACGCCGCCGAGCGCGCTGCCGCCGAGGTCGCGGCGGCGGTGGGAGAGGTACGGGGACGACTGACGGTGGGTCTGATCCCCACAGTTGCAGCTGTCGACATTCCGGCCGCGCTTCGCGCGTTTCGGGAGCGGTACCCGTACGTGCGCGTCGGACTGCGCGTCGGTGGCAGCGACGCGCTCGTGGAGCAGGTCAAGCAGGGCGTCATCGACGTGGCGTTCCTGGGGCTGCCGGAGACGGTTCAACCGAAGGGCGTCGACGTGCACACGTTCGCCCGGGACCGGCTCGTCGCCGTGGTCGCTCCGAATGATCCGCTCGCACGGGAACCGGCAGTCGACCTCGACCGGCTCGCTGCCGAGGTCTTCGTCGACTTTCCGGTGGGAACGGCCGGGCGGGTCCAGACCGATCAGGCGTTCTCCGCCGCCGGCCTCACCCGCGACGTCGCGTTCGAGGTGACCGCCGCCGACCTGATGGCCGAACTCGTCGCCGCAGGTCTCGGCGTCGCCATGCTTCCCTCCGCCTACGTGCCACGGCTCAACGGCGTGACCATCATCGAGGTCACCGATGCGCCGGCCCGGGTCGAGCACCTCGTCTGGAGCCGCCTGGGGCGGACCCCAGCGGTGAACGCCTTCCTCACTGTCCTGCAGATCCCGGGGAGCAACGCCAGCGAGGATGACGGTGGCCGAGCGCCGCCGGTCGCACCTCGCGTCCAGCCTCGGTGGCTGCTTCGGTCAGGGCAGATCACGGCGAAGGATGTAGTTGAGGCCGAACTCTGTCTCCGTGCTGCGGACGTCTGTGTAGCCGAGCCGACGATAGAAGCCGTGCCCGGTGATGCTCGCTCCGGTCTCCATGTGGTCGTATCCGTCGGCCACCGCCAGCGCCTCGATGTGGCGCATGAGGAGCGTTCCTACGCCCCGGCCGATGGCCCGTGGGTGTACGAACATGGTGTAGACCTTGTTGCCGTCACGGGAGACCGTGCCGGCGATCCCGCTTGCCTCCGCGACGAACATCTGTCGTTGGCTGGCGAGTTCCTGGATGCGTTGTTCGGTGAAGTGGTCGCACATCCGCTCGATGACCTCGCTCGGATAGTCGCGACTGTTGACCTCACGCAGGCAGCGTTCGATGAGGCCCGCCACGGCAGGGGCATCGGCGCTGAACCGTCTTATCGTCGCCACCGACCTATCGTGCCGGTAGCCGGACCTCACCCACCGTTTCCACCGGTCACCGTGGCGGGGACGGTCACGCTGTCGCCGTACCGAGACTGGCGCGGAACACCGGCCACCGCCGACCGGGCTGCCTCCGGGTTGGGCGCGGCAAGGGCCGCCTCGGCGATCCGGCGGCACTCGTCCAGGGTGTGCGCGGCCAGGGATTCGCGCACCGCCGGGATGCTGCGGGGCGCCATGGACAGGCTGGTGATGCCCAGGCCCGCCAGTACCAGGGCGAAGTCGGGATCGGCGGCGGACTCTCCACACACACCGACTGGTTTACCCGCCGCGACGCCGGCTGCCGCGCAGGACGCCAGGAGCGCGATCAGCGCGGGCTGCCACGGGTCGAGCAGCTCGGCGAGGTCACCGCACATACGGTCGGCGGCGAACGTGTACTGGCTGAGGTCGTTCGTGCCGACACTGAGGAAGTCCACGTGGCGCAGCACCTCGCCGGCGCGCAGGGCCGCGGCCGGCACCTCGATCATCACGCCGGAGGTCGGCAGGCCGTGTTTTCGGCAGGATTCGGCGAACGCGGCGGCCTCCGCCGCGGTGGCGACCATCGGCGCCATGACCCACACGTCGGCGTCCGCCGCCGCAGCCGCCGCCGCGATCGCGGCCAGTTGCGTGGTAAGCACGGAAGGTGTCTGCCGGGCGACCCGCAGACCCCGGATGCCCAGCGCGGGGTTGGGTTCCTCGGCCAGCCGCAGGAACGGCAGCGGCTTGTCGGCGCCGGCATCGAGGGTGCGCACGACGATCTTGCGGCCGGGCAGCGCGGCGAAGACGTCGCGATACGCGGCGACCTGCTCTTCGTGCGACGGCGGGTCGCTACGGTCGAGGTAGAGCAGCTCGGTACGGAACAGGCCGACGCCTTCGACCTCGCCGGTGAGGTCGCGGGCGGAGCCGATGTTGGCCAGTAGCGCGATGGGATGGCCGTCGGCGGTCCGACCGGGGCCTCGGGAACGGGTGCGGCGTTCGATCTGCGCGAGCCGGTCCGCGTTGACGGTGGTCACCGTCTCGGCGGGAACGCCGGCCACCACGACGCCGCTCGCGCCGTCGAGGCTGGCGAGCGTGCCGTCGGTCACGTCCAGGATGGCCGCGCAGCGGACCACGGCCGGGATGCCGAGGGTCCGGGCCAGGATCGCGGTGTGGCTGGTCGGCCCGCCCTCGGCCGTGACCAGGCCCAGCACCAGGCCCGGTTCGAGACCGGCGGTGTCGGCGGGCGCCAGGTCGCGGGCGATGAGCAGGTACGGATGGCCAGGGTTCGGCACACCCGGCATCGGCAGCCCCAGGCATGCCGCGACGAGGCGGTCCCGCAGGTCGTCGAGGTCGCTGACCCGCTCGGCGAGGTACCCGCCCGCGGCTTCGAAGGCGGCCCGATGCCCGGCGAGCACGTCGGTGATCGCGTGCGGCGCGTCCGCACCGCCGTCGATGGCGGTGTCGGCCGCGTCGATGAGCGTCTCGTCCTGCGCCATCATGACCTGCGCGCGCAGGACCTCGGCGGCGGTCGCGTCCAGGGCGGTGTCGGCGCGACGGGTCAGGTCGGCGGCGACGGCGAGGACCGCGGCCCGGACTGCCGCCTTCTCGGCCCCGGGATCAGGGTTCTCCACCGACGGCGGCAGGGCGGGAGGCGGAGCCAGCCGGTAGACCGGCCCCGCCGCACCGCCGGGGCTGGCCCCGATCCCCCGCAACTCACGCATCGGCGGCGTCCAGGTCACGTTCGAGGAGGTCGGCCAGGGTGTCGACGGCGGCCTGGGCGCCGTCGCCGTCGGCCTCCAGGGTGACCTCGGTGCCTTTCTTGGCGCCGAGCGACAGCACGGCGAGCATGCTGCGGGCCGGCACGGGCTTCTTGTCGCCGGTGCGGATGGTGACCAGGACCGGCTGATTCGCCGCTTCGGCGACGAAGAGCGCCGCCGGGCGGGCGTGCAGCCCGCTGGCGGAGCCGACGAGGACTGTTCTGGTGGGCAACGGACCCTCCTAGGGTTCGATCGTCACCTTGATCGCTTCGCCTCGCGCCACGATGCCGAAGGCGTCGATGGCGCGGTCGAGCGGCAGGCGGTGGGTGATGAGGTCGGCGACCGGCACGGAGCCGTTGGCGATGAGTCGCAGCGCTTCCTTGTTGTGCTCCGGGCTGGAGCCGTTGGCGCCGACGATGGTCAGTTCGCGGTAGTGCACGAGGTTGGAGTCCAGGGAGATGACCGGCTTGTCCTTCGGCAGGCCGCCGAAGAAGCTGATCCGGCCCTGCCGTGCGGACATCTGCACCGCCTGCTCCTGGGCGGCGCCAGCGGCCGTGGCGGTGATGACGACGTCGGCACCCCGGCCCTCGGTGAGCTTGAGCACCGCGTCGACGACGTCGGCCTCGGCGCCGCAGATCGCCGCGTCCGGCTTCACCAGGTTCGCGGCCAGGTCGAGGCGTTCGCGGTTGAGGTCGACGAGGAAGACCCGGGCCGCGCCGCGCGAGCGGGCCAGGCGGACATGCAGGCAGCCGATCGGCCCGGAGCCGACGACGACCACGTCGTCGCCCTCCCCCACGCCGGCGAGATTCTGGCCGTTGAGGACGCAGGCGAGGGGCTCGGCGACGGACGCCTCGGCGAAGCTGAGTCCATCGGGGATCCGGTTGAGCCCGTCGACGGCGAGGACGTTGTGCGGCACGACCGCGTATTCGGCGAACCCGCCGTCGAAGTGGTACCCCATCGACACCTGGTTGGGGCACACGGTCATCCGGCCGCGCCGGCACTCGGCGCACGTGCCGCACGGGATGGCGGCGATGACCTGGACCCGGTCCCCCGGCCGCCAGCCCGTGACGTCGGCACCGACCTCGATGATCTCGCCAGCGATCTCGTGCCCCATCACGCGCGGCGGGGCGATGTGGTGGTGGCCGAAGCGGGAGATCTTCACGTCGGTGCCGCAGGTGGAGCAGGCCCGGACGCGGATCTTCACGTCGGTCGGGCCCGGCGTCGGCTCGGGCGCATCCTCGATGCGGACGTCACCGGGTGCGTGGAATCGGACAACCTTCACGATGCATTCCCCTCAAGGATAGTGATCACGTCATCGGCGCTCGTCGACTCGCGCAGCCGCTGCGCCTGCGCCGGGTCCATCAGCACCGTGGCGAGCTGGGCGAGGATGTCCACGTGCCCGTCGCCGGCCGCGGCGATGGCGACGCAGACCCGCACGTCGAAGCCGTCCCAGTCGACGCCGTCCGGGAAGCGCAGCACCGCGAGGGCGTCGCGCCGGACCGACTCCTTGCTGGTCAGGGTGCCGTGCGGGATGGCGACACCCTCCCCGATGTACGTGGAGACGCTCCGCTCGCGGGCGAGCATCGCGTCCACGTACGCCGGGGCGACCGCGCCGACCTCGACGAGTACCGCGCCGCAGCGGCTGATCGCCTCGTCCCGCGAGCCGGCCCGCTCGTCGAGCCGGATCGCGTCACGGGCCAGCAGCTCAGCCACTCAGCTCACCACCGCGCTGCACCGCGTTGACGACCCTGGTGACGGCCGGGTCGCCGATGAACACCTGGATCGGCACGATCACCGTGTCCGGCGCGCTGACCCGGGCCCGGGCGGCGAGCCCCTGATGGCAGATGACCACGTCCGCGTCCGCCGGGATCGAATCGACCGGCGTGTGCTCGACGGTCACCGCGTTCTTCGCCAGTTGCCGCCGCAGTTGACTGGCGAGCATCACGCTGCTGCCCATGCCGGCGTCGCAGGCGACGACGACCTTCTTGATCTCGGTGCCGTTCATGGTGGACATGATGTTCAGACCTCCTGCTTCGCCGACTTGTTGAGGGTCTCGTCCGGGCCGACGACGGGTTCTTCGTCTGGGCCGACGACGGTCTCTTCGTCCGGGCCGAGAGCGTCCGCGGCGGGCTCGCCCCGGCCGAAGCCGAGCAGGGCCGAGGCGACCGCGAAGGTGACGGCGGCGGCGATCACGACACCGAGAATGACCCCGAAGTAGTCGCCCTTGGGCGTGACCGCGAGGTAGGCGAAGATACTGCCCGGCGACGGGGTGGCGACCAGGCCCGCGCCGGTGATCACGAAGGTGCCGACGCCGGCCGCACCGCCGGCGATCATGGCGAGGATCAGCTTCGGCTTCATCAGCACGTACGGGAAGTAGATCTCGTGGATGCCGCCGAGGAACTGCACGATGATCGCGGCCGGGGTGCTGGGGCGCAGCGCGCGGGGGCCGAAGACCATGAAGGCGAGCAACAGGCCGAGGCCGGGGCCCGGGTTCGACTCGATCATGAACAGGATCGACTTGCCCTTGTCGGCCGCCTCGGCGATGCCCAGCGGGCCGAACACGCCGTGGTTGATGGCGTTGTTGAGGAAGAGCACCTTGGCGGGTTCGACGAGCACCGAGGTCAGCGGCAGCAGGTCCTTGTCGACGAGCCAGTCGACGCCCGAACCGGCCTGCTTGGTGAGCCACTCGACCACCGGGCCGATGCCGAAGACACCGCCGATGGCCATCGCGGCGCCGATGATGCCGGCGCTGAAGTTGTCGACCAGCATCTCGAAGCCGGGACGGACCCTGTTTTCGATCAGACCGTCGAACAGCTTGAGGACGTAGGCCGTGAGCGGTCCAATGATCATCGCGCCGAGGATCATTGGCACATCCGCGCCGACGACGAGGCCCATGGTCGCCACCGCGCCCACGACGGCGCCGCGCTGGCCGTGGACCAACCGGCCGCCGGTGTAGCCGACGAGCACCGGTAGCAGGATGCTGATCATCGGCCCGACCAGTTCGGCCAGGGTCTTGTTGGGGATCCAGCCGGTCGGGATGAACAGTGCGGTGATCAGGCCCCAGGCGATGAACGCGCCGATGTTGGGCATGACCATCGCGGCCAGGTAGCCGCCGAGGCGTTGCACCGTGGCCCTGAGGCCCTGGCCCTTCACCTCGGGTGTGTAGGAAGAGGAGGTCACGGGGGTATCTCCTTCATCGAGGGGCGGTCCAGACGGCCGCGGGGGAAGAAGCTCGTCCGGCTAGGGGTGGATGGTGACGTCGTGGCGGAACAGGTCCGCGGGGCCGGGCATCCGGCTGCCGGGCAGGCTCACCGCGGCGGCGCCCCAGGCCAGGCCCTCAGCGAGGGCGGCGGCACCCTGCGCGCCCGCGGCGAGGAAGCCGGCGAGCAGCGCGTCGCCGGCGCCGACGGTGCTGCGGGGCCGGGCCACCGGACAGGTGCCGGTGCGAACCCCTTCGGCGTCGACCAGGACAGCGCCGTCAGCGCCGAGGCTGGCCAGGACGGTCTCGGCTCCCAACGCCCGCAGGCACTGAGCGGCGTCGACCACGTCGCCGAGGTCCGTCAGCGGAGTGCCGACCACCTCGGCCAGTTCGTCGCGGTTGGGCTTGAGCAGGGTCGCCCCAGCCAGGGCGGCCTCACGCAGGGCGGGACCGCTGGTGTCGACGGCGACCCGGACGCCGGCAGCGCGCAGCTCGCGGCACAGCTGAGCGTAGGCGTCGGCGGGCAGACCGGGCGGGACGCTGCCGCACAGCACGACCCAGTCGGCACCCCCGGCGCGGGCGAGCACACGGTCGAGCACCTCGTCGAACTCGGCGCGGCACAGGGCCGGGCCAGGCTCGTTAATCTTGGTGACCGTGCCGTCGGGCTCGGCCAGGGTGATGTTGGACCGGGTCCGTCCGGAGATCGACACGGCGAGGACCTCCACGCCCTCTGCCTTGAGTAGGCGGATGAGCTGGTTGCCCTCGTCGCCGCCGGACGGCAACACCGCTACCGACGGCACCCCGTTGGCCAGCAGGGCACGGGACACGTTGACGCCCTTGCCGCCGGGGTCAAGGTGGGCCGTGGCAGCCCGGATGACCTCGCCCCGGGTGAGCGAGTCGACCTCCACGGCCCGGTCGAGGCTGGGGTTGAGGGTGACGGTGACGATCATGCCCGGCCCGCTCTCATGCGCGTACCACCCGAACGCCCGCGGACTCCAGGTCGCCGACCAGGTCGGGGTCGGCACGGCTGTCGGTGACGAGCAGGTCGAGGTCGGCCAGTTCGGCGAACCGGGCCAGATAGTCGTTGCCGAGCTTGGTGTGATCGGCGACCAGCACCGTGCGGCGGGCCGCACGGACCATCGCCCGCTTGACGGCCGCCTCGGCCGGGTCCGGGGTGGTCAGTCCACGCTCGACCGAGATGCCATTGGTCCCGATGAAGGCGACGTCGACGTAGAGGTCCGCCAACGGCGACAGTGCCCAGTCATCGACGGTCGCGAGGGTCTTCCCACGAACCCGTCCACCCAACAGCAGGACGTTGAGGTTGGCATAGGTACCGAGGGTCGTGGCGATGACCGGCGAGTTGACCACGACGGTCAACTCTCGGTCGACCGGCAGCAGTTGGGCCAGCCGGGCGGTGGTGGTGCCGGCGTCGAGGATGATCGCGCCCTCCTCCGGCACCTCGCTCAGGGCGAGCTTGGCGATGCGCTCCTTCTCCTCGATGAGCACCGCGTCACGCGCCGCCAGCGCGGGCTCGAACCCGAGCCGTTCCACCGGGATCGCTCCGCCGTGCACCCGGCGCAGCACTCCGGCCCGCTCCAGGATGGTGAGATCGCGCCGGATGGTCTCGGACGTCACGTTGAGCCCGTCGGCCAGGCCAGCCACCTCGACCCGGCCCACGTCCCGGGCGATGCGGAGGATCTCCTGCTGTCGTTCTTCGGCGTACATGTTGTTTCACCGCCGTTTCGTTTTGCTTGTGCTTTGTTTACGCCCGGTTTTAGGCAAAGTCAAGAGATCACCACAGGAAGCCACATCGGGCAGCCACCTTCGTGCTCGACCAGGGATGGCCAGCCGCGCGAGGTCGGAGCGCCGGCACGGGTTGAGGTTGGTGGCGTCGCACGAGGGCCAGGGGCGGGCGCCGAGCCACTCCCGGCCGGCACCCCAACGACCGGCGGCGAGGGCCCTTTCGACGACCTTCCTCGCCGCACGCGGTGCCGCTGTTACGGTTGCCTGGTGACGGTGAGTCAACTGCCGGTGACACGCGACGGGCACCGGCTGCACGCGGAGGTGAGACCTGGCAACGGGGTGCCGATCGTCCTGCTGCACGGCTTCCCCGACAACCTCCGTCTGTACGACCGGCTGCTCCCGTACCTGGACGACTCTCGGCCGGTGGTGCGTTTCGACTTTCTCGGGTGGGGGCGCTCCGACAAGCCGGCGGGTTACCCGTACACGGCGGACAACCAGACGCTCGACCTCGCCGCGGTGCTGGAGGCGGCGGCCCACCACCTGGGCCAGGACCGGGTCGTCCTGGTGGCGCACGACTCGTCCGGGCCGCCCGCCATCGACTGGGCGTTACGTCATCCCGACCGGATCGCGGCGTTGGTGCTGCTCAATACGTACTATCTGTGGCAGCCCGCCCTGCGTCTTCCGGCGGCGATTACGCTCTTCTCCACGCCGGGAGTGCGCACCGTCGCGCGCGCCCTGGCCCGTCGTCGGCCGTCGGTGCAGAGCCGCCTGTACAGCTGGCAGGTCGGCACGTTCATCAGCGATCCCTCGGCACGCCGCGAGCTGGTCCCGCAGTTGACACGAGACTTCCCGCCCGTTCAGGCAGCGTTCTGGCGGCTCAACGAGGATCTGTTCGGCACGCTGCTGCGCAGGCGCAGCCGAATCGCGGACATGCGCCGGTTCACTCCACCCGTACGCGTGGTGTTCGGCGCACGGGACCGCAATCTCAACCCCCGGGTCGCACTGCGTTTCGCGGAGCTGTTCCCCAACGCTGACCTACATCTGCTGCCCAACGCCCGGCACTACGTCCAGGTGGACGAGCCCGAGCGCGTCGCACACCTCATCAGCACAGCGTGAGGCCGTCACCAGGGGTCGTGGTGGGCCCGGCCGCGCCCGGCGCGCCAATGGGATCCTCGGACCCTCGAACCAGGACAGTGCCGCCTGCACCGTTGCGCACGAGTCGTCCGATGCCGCATACCCTGGATGTGGGAACCAGGACCGATTGTGCCGTCGCTGCCTACGGCGCGGGTTCCAGTACGACGACGGGGATCTGGCGAGTGGTCTTCCGCTCGTAGTCGGCGAAGCCCGGATACGCGGCCTTCTGCGCGCTCCAGATCCTTTCCCGCTCGGTCCCGGTGGCGACTCTGGCGACCAACTCGATCTTGTCCGTGCCGATCTCCGCGTGGGCCCGCGGGTGTGCCAGCAGGTTGTGGTACCAGTCGGGATTGGTGGGAGCACCGCCCTTGGACGCGAACACGGCGTAGCCGCCGTCCACCTTCTGGTACATCATCGGATGCACGCGAGGCTCGCCGCTCTTGGCGCCGACCGTGTGCAACAGCAGCAGCGGCGCGCCAGCGAACTGACCGCCTACCTGCCCTCCGTTGGCGCGAAACTCGTCGATGATCTTGTCGTTCCAGTCGCTCATGCCTTCTCCTCGGTTTCGCGAACCGGCTCCCAATAGACGATTCTGACAGTCTTCGCCCTCGGCCGTGCAATCACCGTGTCGGCGCCCCTACACGCCTCCTCGAAGTGGTCTGTCCGGGTACAGGTCGAGCGCCTTGAGCACCTGCTCGTTCATCGAGATCATCAACTGGATCCAGGCCGCGTCGGTGCCGCCGATCGCCGCCGTGCCAGGGGTCCGCGCGACCGGGGCCGGCGCGGCCGTACCCGTGGCCGACCCGGTGGCGCAGCCGGCCGCCGGCACGAGGCAAGCAGCAGCCCGGCAAGCAGAGCGGACAGCCTCGCCGGCCCGGTGCCGGGCCGGCGAGGAGGTACGACCGTCACGGCGTCCCGCTGACGCCGCAGTTTGACGGGTGGTTGGCCGGGCAGTCGTTGTTCACCGGTACGCCATGTGGCTCTGGTGGTTGGCCGAGTCCAGGTTCACCCCGTCCCAGCACTGTGGGAAGTCCAGGTACGACTCGGTTGGCAGGGACATGAGGGCTCCTTCCCGGCCGGGCTACTGGTAGACGCGGACGTAGTCGACGAGCATCCGCGACGGGAACGGCGTGGTGCCGTCCACCGGTCCCGGGAAGTCGCCGCCGACGGCGAGGTTGAGGATGAGGTAGAACGGGTGGTCGAACACCCACGGCCCACGGGTCGACTCGACAGTGGCCTTGCTGGCGACGAAGACCGTCTGGCCGTCGATCTTGAAGGTGATGCCGCGACTGTCCCACTCGGCGGACCAGACGTGGAAGCCGCCGGAGAGGTCCACCCCGCCCGGTGACGGATACTTCTGGCCGTACCCGTTGCCGCCGTTGTAGGCCGGCGCGTGCAGGGTCGAGTAGGCCTCCAGCGTGTTGCGGCCGAGGACCTCCATGATGTCGATCTCCCCGTTGTACGGCCACGGCCGCCCGTTGAGGAAGTCGGCGCCCATCATCCAGAACGCCGGCCAGAGCCCGTTGCCCTTCGGCACCCGGATGCGGGCCTCGATCCGGCCGTACTGCACGTGGAACTTGTTACTGGTGTTCATCCGGTGCGAGGTGTACGAGCGGCCGTTGACGGTCTCCCGGCGGGCCTCGATGACGAGTGAGCCGGCGCCGTCCAGGCTGGCGTTGCCGTTGTTCGTGTAGTACTGGAGTTCGTTGTTCTGGCCGGTGCCCGGATCGATCGTCCACTTGGCCGGGTCGGGCTTGCCGCCGACGGCGCCGTTGAACTCGTCGGCGAACACGAGCCGAGTGGCCGGGAACGTCGGGTCGGGAGGCATCGTCGGCGGCGGGGTGGGGTTGCCGCCGGTGCCGTACACCTTGAACTCCCACAGCGAGTACCCGTACTGGCTGCTGCGGGCGGTGCCGTACATCCGCACGTACCGACCGGTGCCGGTGACGTCGATGGTCTCCTTGAAGCCCTTCCCGGTGGTGGTCGAGTAGACGGTGGTCCAGGTGGACGCGTTCGGCGAGACCTGAATCTGGTACGACCTGGCGTACGCGGGATCCCACTGCAGCACGACCTGGGTCACGGTGGCGGTGGCGCCGAGGTCGACGTAGATCCAACCCGGGTCGACCCAGCCGTTGGTGGGACTCGTCGCCCAGCGGCTCGCCGGGTCGAAGTCGAACGCCTTGTCCGGCGTGCAGCCGAAGCACGCGCCGTCGTTCTGGCTGGTCGACGCGACCGCCGGCTTGGCGTACGACAGCAGCGTCGCGCCGCCGGGCGGCGGAGTCGTGGGCGGCGGGGTCGTGGGCGGCGTGCCGGTGCTGCCGTAGACCTCGAACTCCCACAGCGACACGCCGTACTGCGTGGCGCGCTGGGTGGTGTTGACCCGCACGAAACGGCCGGTGCCGGTGACCGCGAGGTCCTGGACGCCGCCCGTGCCGGCCGTGGTGGTGTGGATCGTCGTCCAGGTGTCGGTGCCGGTGGGCGATGTCTGGATGGTGAACGCGCGGGCGTAGGCGGCCTCCCAGCGCAGCACCACCCGGCTCACGGTGGCGGAGACACCCAGGTCGACCCGCAGCCACTGCGGGTCACTGAACGCGCTGGACCAGCGGGTGCCGGCGTTGCCGTCGACGGCCGCCGAGGCGGGGAACGCCGCCGACTCGGTCGACGAGGCGGTGACCGCGCGCCCCTGGGACAGCAGCGCGTCGGCGGCGTCGGCGGGCGGCGCCAGGATCGCCAGGTACGCGCCGAGCAGCAGGAGCAGTGCGCTGCCGACGGCCGCGAGGCGGCTGCCGCGCCCGGCTCGGGACAACGGGGTGTGGGACGGGGGGAGAGTCCGATTCATCGGTACTCCTTCGGGGTGGCGGCGGCGGGACCGACAGCTCACTGCTTCGGGCCCAATTCGCGAGAGAGCGCTCTCCGACGTAACTCACTGTTAACCCTGCCGACCACGGATGTCAATGCCATTGGATTGATCAGTGTAAATATTTTGGAGCGGCGGATGGTCGGGGTGCCGGGGTCGGCCCGCTACCGGACGCGGCCGATCGTGACCGGGCGACCTCCGCTCGACACGGAGCACCGGCCACGATCGACGCCACCTGAGCGCTAGGGCTTCTTGGGGTCCTCACCGTAACCGTTGCACTGCCGACCACCATTGATGCAGTAGGCCACGACATAGGCCTGGCGGGCCGCATTCCACCCGTTCATGAAGTCGTAGTGGAATGAGTAGCTGGCCCCCGAGGAATATGCCAGGCCGGCGGTGCTCGTGCCCGCCAGCTTGTACGGGAGCTTGATCTCCAGCATCGGCAGCGGGACGGGGTGGTCGGCCGGGCAGACCCCGCTCACCGGCCAGGCCATGTGCGACTTGTGGTCGGGCACGTCCAGGTGCACCCCGTCCCAGCAACTCGGCGCCTTGAGGCGCACCACCAGGGACGACCCGGAGGGGCAGGAGGCCGGCCAGTCGTTGCCCCTGTAGCCGGTGCACGACCAGTTGCCCCCGAAGTGCGCCGCGTCCGGCGTCTTCACGTCCCCCACGAGGAGCTTGAACCCGGCCGGGAACGGCTTGACCGTGCGGTAGTCCTTCACCCCGGCCTTGTAGTACACGGTGACGATGCTGTTCGGTACCGGCACGCCGTTCTGCGACAGCGTGGGGAACCAGTAACCGGACGCGTCGAGGGTGTCCTGACAGGACGTGGCACCGCCGACCAGGGACTGCGGCGTGGAGTTGGCGTTGGTGGTGGGGTTGCCGATGAACGTGTGGTTGTGCGACGCACCGGGCAGACCGGGGAAGACGATCGGGTCGTCGCTGAGCCGGTGGTTGACGTCGCAGTTGGCGTGCGCCTCCTGATACTGCGCGAAGGGCGGGTCGTCCGCCGCGAACGCCGTGCCGTTTCCACCGAACGCGGCGATTGTCACGACACTCAGGAGAACCGCGGCGAGTGGCCTGGCGACAACTCTCCGACGCCCTTCCGAAACGGCTCTGGACAAGAGCGACCTGATGCTCATCGGATCTCCTTTGGACGTAGGAACGAGCATCTATTTCCAGAAAGCTAACAATGGCCAAAGATTGAAACAATTGGTTGCCATCAGTTTGCCAAAGTGGCTAACCGGCGGAGCCCCGTAATAACCCGCACAGGGGTGTCCGGCCGACCCGGGCCGGCCGGACACCCCGATGATTCACGGGTAGCTGATCACGTTGTGCGGGGTCACGGAGGACGGCAGGGCCGCGTCACCGGTGTCGTTGATGACGTGGGTGATCGAACCCTTGCCCAGAGACACCGTCAGCACGTCGTGGAACCTGACGTTGGAATTGACCGGAACCTCGAAGGAGTGATAGGCGGCGATGGACGGGTCGGCGGTGAACACGCAGTAGCTACCGAGCCCCCAGGCCTCGTGGCTGGTCACCGAGTTGGCCACCTTGTAGGCGGCGTAGCCGGTGATGCCGTCGTGCGACCAGGCTGCCGCGCTCGGAGGGTCGTAGGGCAGTTCGTTCTGGAAGAAGATGGTTCGGCCGCGGTTGCCGTTCCAGACCACGTTGTACTTCTGGAAGTGCTCGACGAAGAGGCCGAGCGCGGTGACGTCGGCGCCGTTGACGACCAGGCCGGTGTCGGACGGGTTCGTGGTCCACCCGGCCCCGGCGCCGTGGTCGGCACGCCAGGCCCAGATGTGGTCGATGATCGTGTTGTTGCTGTTTACCACCAGGGCGTTGGTGACGGCGGCCGGACCGGCGCCGCCGACGCGCAGGAACACGTCCTGGAGCGAGATCGGATTGGCGGCGTGGTCCGCGTTCGCGCCGCTTCTGGCCGACCTGGAGCAGCGACGGCGACCGGGCGGTGCCGGCGTCGAAGAGCAGCCCGGCCACCCTGACCCCGTTGACGTCGGCCACGTTCATCGCGGTGACCCCGTTGTCGGCGATGAGGGTGGCGAAGCCCAGGCCGAGGACGACGGTGTCCGGCCGGGTCACGTTGATGGTCTGGCCGACGCGGTAGACCCCCGGGGTGAAGAGCAGGTTCAGGCCCTGCGCGAGCGCGCTGTTGATGGTGGCCGCCGAGTCGCCCGGGTGCGCGACGTAGAACTGGGTCAGCGGCAGCGACGTGCCGGCGGTGTTGCCGGCCGCCCAGGTGACGCCGGAGCTGTTGGTGCGCAGGGACGGGACGAACACCCGGTAGGCGCCCGACGAGTCCGTGTACAGGTAGGGCTTCTCGCGGCTGACCGGGGTCTTCGGCACGACGGTGTAGGGCGGCTTCGGGAACGTGTTGGCGGGCGCCCCGGCCACACCGGAGAAGACCACGTTCCAGACGCCGCCGTTCCAGCCGCCGACCTGGCTGTCCCGGGTGTACCACTGCTGCTGCGAGCACGGGCTGACCGTGCCGCTGATCCGACTGTCGGCGATGTACCCACCGCTGGCCCATCCGCAGTTGGGCGAGGCGAGGGTCATTCCGCCGTGCACGTCCATCCGCCGGAACGGCGCCGCCTGGGCCACCGCCCACCGGTCACGGCCCGACACCGGAGTGATCGACATGTTCTCCGCCGAGCGCCAGAAGTTCTGCGTCGCGTTGCCGGCCATCCAGCCCGCGTCGACGGTGACGTCACCGTTGATCTGCACGTCGGCCGGGTTCTGCCCGAGGCCGGCGATCGAGGTGTAGAAGCCCAACTGGGCGTTGAGGCCGGTGTACGAGCCGGGCTTGAACAGCAGCGCGTACCGCTGCGTGCCGAACTGGTTCGTCTCCTGCGTGGCGAACACCTGGTCCAGCTTCGACTGGATGCTGGACGACGACATCGACGGGTCGAACACGATGACGTTGGAGCCGAGGTCGCCCCCACCGGGAATGGGCGGGCCGGTCGTGGGCGGTGGGGTCGTGGGCGTCGACCCGCTGTGCACCACCAGCTCGAAGAGCGAGTATCCGTAGCCGGTGGCCCGACTGGTGCCGTACACCCGCAGGAAGCGACCGGTGCCGCTGACCGGGATGGTCTGCGTGCCGCCGCTGCCGGTGGCGGTGGCGTAGAGCGACGACCAGTTGCCCACCCCGTCGGGTGAGACCTGGAGCTGGAACGCCTTCGCGTACGACGTCTGCCAGGTGAGGACGACCTCGCAGACCTCGGTGCTGGCACCGAGGTCCACCTGGAGCCACTGCGGGTCGCTGAACGCGCTGGACCAGCGGGTCGTGGCACTGCCGTCCACGGCGTTGGCCGCCGACAGCCGGCTGTTCTCCACCGACGACGCGGTGGCCGGCCGGTTCAGGGCGACGTTGGTGGTACCGCAGCCGGCGCTGGCGGTGGCGGTGGCGGTGGCGGACGGGATGTTCACGGCGAGGGCGTAGGTGACGAACACGGCCAGCCCGGACACTGCCGCGGCGAGCGCGGACCGGCGTCTGCCGGTCCGGCTCGCCCTGCTCACGGAGCGTTGCATGACATCTCCCTGATGGGGTCAGGATGGAAGCCACCACCGACGGCCAGGCGGCGGTGGCTCCGTGGGGACGGGTACCGAGGGGCCCTGGACGATGGCCCGCGGATCGCGCACCAGTGGCGGTTGTCTGGACACTATTGGCGCCATCAGGGCCCGACAATCGGTTGCCAACATTTGCCACACTCGATTGATCCGCAACCACGAAACATGATTTCCGTCAATTCACGGAATCAGCGTCCGCGTTCTCCGCGCGTACCCGAAGGTCCAGCTCCCGAAGGTAGGCCAGGTTGTCCCGGGTCCGCTGGGCCAGCGGCACGGCGGTGGAGAAGTCCTCGACCGTCACCCACCCGTCGTAGCCGACCCGGCGCAGCGCGCCGAGATAGGCCGCCAGGTCGGCCTGCCCCTCCCGCAACGGCGCCCACTCGGCCGACCAGCGCGGTCCCCCGTCGTCGCGGGTGCCGCTCACCCGCCACGCGACGTTTTTCACGTGCACGTGCGCCAGGTACGGGCCGAGCAGCTGGAAACCGGCCAGCGGATCCTCGAACCCCTCGATGGTCAGGTTGCCGATGTCGTGGATGACCCCGGCATGCTCCGGCGGCAGGCCGTCGAGGAGCCGCATCGCCGCCGACGCCGAGGCGACGATGGTGCCGTGGTGCAGCTCGACCAGCGCGGTCACCCCGTGCTCCGCCGCCCGCCCGGCGATCCACGCCAGGTCCCGGCGGGTACCGGCCATCAGCTCCCGATAGTCGCCGCTGCCCAGGTGCGGCATGGTCACCCGGACCCGTTCCGCGCCCAGCGCGGCGGCCGCGGCCAACACCCGCTCGACGTTGCCGTGGTCGGCCGCCGGCACGTACGCCCCGAGCCCGGACAGCGCCAGCCCGGCCTCGCGGGTGATCGTGGCGATCCGGGTCAGCTCACCCTCCAGCCCGGTCAACGGGACGGTCGCCCGGTTGCCGGCCCAGAACCCGGGCGGCCGGGCCGATTCCTGGTCGGTGACCCGCCACTCGACACCGTCCCAGCCCTGCGCGGCCAACTGCCCGACCGTCTCCTCCGGCGTCCAGTCCGGCGTGGACGCCGTGAACACCGACCACCTCATCGCGCCACCCCCGCCCCCAGTACGGACGACACCGTGGCCGCGGAGCCCTCGACGGCGGCGAGCACGTCGTCGAAGTCGCCGGCCAGCACCGCCGGCACCGACACCGGCCGACGCAGATGCGCCGAGAGGTAGACCGCCTTGACCACGGCGACGTCGAGCAGCGCCTCGACCGCCGTGACCCCCGGTCGCCGGCCGCCGAGGATCGCCTCGACCGTGTCGTGGTACTGCCGCAGGTGCCCGGTCACGAAGGCGTCGTCGGGCTTGGTCGCCCCCCGCAGCTGCGACGGTGGCACGGCGTCGCCGGAGCGGTCGGGCCCGTCGGCGTACGCGGACGGGTCCGGGCCGTCGGCGGTGTGCAGGTATTCCAGCTGGTCGTCGTGGATCACCGCGGACCCCTGCGAGCCGTGCACCTGCAACCGCACCCCGAGGCCCGGGTACGCCGCGGTGGTGGCGTGCAGCACGGCGAGCGCCCCGTCGGCGAACCGGATCGCCGCCACGGCGACGTCCTCCACCTCGACCCGCTCGTGCGCGAGGACGCCGGTGTAGGCGAACACCTCCTCGGGCCGGCCGAACATCCACAGCAGCAGGTCCACGGTGTGCACGCCCTGGTTCATGGTGGCGCCGCCGCCGTCCTGTTCCCAGGTGCCGCGCCAGCCCGCCGAGTCGTAGTACCGCTGGCCCCGCCACCACGGCACGCTGGCCACCGCCGAGGTGAGCCGCCCCAGGTCGCCGGCGCGCACCCGGGCGGCGACCGCGATGCTCGCCGGGTCGAACCGGTGCTGGCAGACCACCGCGCAGACCTGACCGGCCGCCTCGGCGTCCGTGGCGACCCGGGCGATGCGGCGGGCCGCCGGCAGGGAGGCGTCGAGGGGCTTCTCGACGAGCACGTGCACGCCGGCCGCGAGGGCCTCCTCGGCGAGGTCGGCGTGCGTACCGCTGGGCGTGCAGACCACCACCAGATCCGCCGCCTCGGCCGCGAGGGCCTCGCCCAGCGAGGCGTACCGGGCCGGCGGCGGCCCGCCCTGCTCGCCGATCCACCCGGCGAGCCGGTCGTTGGCCTGCGGGTCCGGGTCGGCGAGCGCGGTGAGGCGCAGTCCGGGGTGCCGCAGGATCGCCCCGGCGTGGGTGCGGGCGATGACCCCGCTGCCCGTGATCACGACGTTGAGGACGGTCATCGAAGATGCACTCCTATCGAAGCGGTGAGGTTCACGAACGCGCGCGCCGCCCGGCCGAACTCGGCGGGTCCGGAGAATCCGCCGAGGTCGTGCTGGCTGGCGAGGTGCGGTTCGAGGGAGGCGAAGCCGGCATAGCCGTCGTCGCGCAGCGCGGTGAGCGTCCGCAGCAGCTGGCCGTCGCCGTGGCCGGCGGGCACGACCTCGGCGGTGGCCGCGATCGCGTCCTTGACCTGCAGGTACTCCAGGTGCGGGCGCAGCAGCGCGTACCCGTCGTCGTAGGGCCGCACCCCGACCTGCACGAAGTTCGCGTTGTCCCAGGCGACGCGCAGCGCGGGCGAGTCGACCGACTCGACGAGGTCGGCGACCCGCCGCGGCACATCGCCGTAGATGTCCTTCTCGTTCTCGTGCAGCAGCACGACGCCGGAGTCTTCGGCGAGGGCCGCGAAGGCCCGCATCCGCGCCAGCACCGCCGCGCGGATCTCGGCCGGGGCGACCCCGGCCGGGCGGTAGAACGAGAAGATCCGAACGTACCGGGTGTTCAGCCGGTGCGCGGCCGCCACGGCGGCGCGCAGCCGGTCGAGCTCACCGCCGTCCTCGGTGGTCACGTCGACCTTCCCGACGGGCGACGCGACCGCCGAAACCGCCATGCCGCGCGCGTCGACCGCCTCCGCCAGGGCGTCCAGTTGGGCGTCGCCGAGCTCCACCACGTTGGTGCCCCACGCGCTGCGCACCTCGATGTGCCGGGCACCGAGGGCGCCGAGCACCGCGAGCTGCACCGCCGGGTCGGGATCGATCTCGTCGCCGAAGCCGGACAGCGTCCACGCCGTCACTTCACACCTCCGGAGGTCAGCCCACCGACGATGTACCGCTGGAAGGCGAGGTAGAGGGTGACCACCGGGGCCGCGCAGACGAGGGCGGCGGCCATCATCTGCCCGTACGGCGGGATCGCCCCGCCCTCCTGCGCCGAGCCGAAGACCTGCAGCACGACCGCCGCGGTGCGGGTGTCCACGTCGGTCATGACCGAGGCGAACAGCACATCGTTCCAGCCGAGCAGGAACGCGAAGACCGCCGCGACGATCAGGCCCGGCCAGCTCAGCGGGATGACGACACGCAGCAGGATCTGCCAGCTCCCGGCACCGTCCACGCGGGCGGCCTCGATCAGCTCGCCGGGAAGCTCACGCAGGTAGGTCACCATGATCCAGGTGGAGAACGGCAGCCCGAACGTGAGGTAGGTGACGACCAGCGACCACCGGGTGCCGATCGTCGGCACGCCGAGGCTGCTGCCGATAGTCGCGAAGAGCACGAAGACCGGCAGGAGCAGCAGCGTGCCGGGGATCGACTGCATGCCCAGCAGCGCGCGCAGCACGTTGCGCCGGCCCCGGAACCGGTGCCGGACCAGGACGTACGCCGAGAAGACCGCGACCGCCGCGCAGGTCACCGCCACCGTGCCGGCGACGAGCAGGCTGTTCGCGAGCCCTCGGCCGAGCGGAACTGTCGACCAGATCCGGACGTAGTTGCCGACGCTGACCCGCTCCGGCCAGAACTCACCGGCGGCCACGGCCAGGTCGGTGTTGACCGAGGCGAGGAAGACGTAGCCGACCGGCGCGCCGACGATGGTCAGCAGGAACACCGTCAGGCCGATCTGCAGTGGTCGCGGCAACAGGCGGAGCACGGAGTTCATGCGGCGGCCTCCGGCTCGTCGAGTCTGACGGTGCGCAGATAGACCAGCAGCGGGACCAGGATCAGGCCCAGCGAGATCACGGCCATCGCCGCGCTGAGCCCGAACCGCAGGTTCTGGAAGCTCTCCACGTACGTCAGCACCGGCAGCACCTCCACGTCGCGCGGGCTCGGAACGCCGAACAGCACGAACGGCAGGGTGAAGCTGTTCACCATGTGCAGCAGCGAGATGATCGCGGCGAGCGCGACCGGGGGGCGCAGCAGCGGAAGGATGACGTGCAGCAGCTTCGCCCGCCACTGCGCGCCGTCGAGCGCGGCGGCCTCGTGCAGACTGTCGTCGATGCCCTGCAGGCCGGCCAGGGCGAGCAGGTAGACCAGCGGCCAGCCCGACCAGGCCTGCACGACGATCAGGGCGAGGTAGCTCTTCGGCCCGTTCAGCCACAGGCCGCCGGTGACGCCCAGCGTCGCCAGACCCTGGTTGGCGACCCCGTCGGGTTGCAGGATGATCCGCCAGATGGTGCCGACGACGAAGGCGGGCAGCACGTACGGGATGAGGTAGAGGGACCGGATCAGCGACCGCCCGCGGAACGGCAGGTGGGTGGTCAGCGCGGCGGCGACCCCCAGCGGCAACGCGAGCAGCGTCGCGATCACCGCCGAGGACCCGCTGACCCAGATGGCGTGCGGCAGGCTGGTGCGGCCCACCGCCTCGACGTAGTTGCCGGCGCCGACGAACGGCGCCGACAGCCACTGCCGGAAGGTGTACTGGTCAAGGTCGAGCAGCGACATCACCAGCGCGACGACGAACGGCACGACGATGACGGTCAGGGTGAGCAGGCCGCCGGGCGCGAGCAGCCACACCGCGGCACCGCCGGCGGTCGCGCCACGACGGCGGCGCGGCGGGGTCGGACGGGCCACCCCGGCTCGACGCGCATCGCCGGTGCCCGGGACCTCTAATTTCGCTGGGTCGGTGACCGTCATCTACTTCGCCTTGTCCAGCGCGGCCTGCACCTCGGACTGGGCCTGGGTGAGCAGGGTGTCGAGGGACCTGTCGTCGACCTTGCCGGCGGCGAGGTTCGGCACCGACTGGACGACCACGTTGACCAGCGCGAGCTGCACCTTGCTCCATCCGCCGTGGAACGGGGTGCCGTGCGCCTTCGACGCGGAGTCCACGATGGCCGCGAGCGCCGGGTCGGCGACCAGCCGGTTCGCCAGCTCCGCGTTCGTCGGCAACTCGCCGAAGGTCCGGTAGTAGGCCTCCTGCGACTCGGCGGTGGTCAGCATGTTCACCAGGCGCAGCGCCAGGTCCTGGTTCTTGCTGTACTTGGCGATCACCAGGTTGTCACCGGAGAGGATGCTGGTGGCGCCGACGCCGCCCGGCGGCAGGGTGGTGGCGCCCGGCGGGACGGTCGGCATGACGGCGTAGCCGTACTTGCCGGCGACCGCGGACTTGTCCAGCGTGACCTTCGAGGTCGCCGAGACCATCGGCAGGAAGGCGGCCTTGCCGGCGCCGAACGCGGCGATGGCCTGGGCGTTCTTCCAGCCGGTCGCCGCCGGGTCGACGACCTTGTCGGTGGCGAGCCAGCCGAGGTACGTCTGGTAGGCCCGGACCGTGACCGGATCGGTCAGCCGCGCCTTGCCGTCGGAGACCAGCGGGTTGCCGGCCTGGATGCTCATGGCCCAGATGAACTTCCACGGGTCGAAGCCGTCGCCGTAGGCCACGGCCAGGCCGTACCTGCCGGCCCCGGTCAGCTGTCTGGCCTGCTGCCGCAGGCCGTCCCAGGTGCTGGCCGGCTTGTCGATGCCCGCCGCGGCCAGCAGCTCCTTGTTGTACGCCATGACGAACGGGCGGCTGGTGAAGGGAATGCCGACCTCGTGCGTGGCGTCCGGGCCGGAGATGCCCAGGGTGGCCGGCAGGAACCGGTCCCGGCCGCCGATCTTCGTCCACTGGTCGGCGGTGAGGTCGACGAAGGCGCCGGTGGAGTATGCCGTCGGGGTGAAGGTGGTGCCGAGGGCATAGATGTCCGGCCCCTGCCCGGAGAGCATCGATGTCTGGATCTTGGTGAGTTCGTCGGTGGGGCTGGCGAAGGTCTCGAACGTGACCTTCGCCCCGGCCTGCTGCTGGAACTTCGCCGAGACGTCGGCGAACCACTGCTTCTGCTCCGTGGGATAGATCGAATTCGCCGCGATGAGCACGTTGAGCGTCCTGCCGTCCTCGGCGGAGCTACCGGAGTCGCAGGCGGTGACGGGTATGGCGACCATGGCGGCCAGGGCCGCCGCGAGAAGTGCACGGGTGGCGTTCATCTCTGCTCCTTGGGTGGTGGCTGTCCGGAGAGGAATGGTGTGGAAAACACATAGCCAGACGCCCGGGAATTCCCCCGGTTCGATGAACCGTGCGAGGGAACGTAACAACCATGGAAACCGGGTGGCAATCGGTTGCCATTAATTGCCATCAATGCTCTGCTGATGTGCATGAACCCCGAAGGCGCGCCCTCTCCCCGTGCGGCGGTACGCCGGGAGGGCCGCGTGACCATCAACGACATCGCTGCCCTCACCGGCGTCGCCGCCTCCACCGTGTCCCGGGCGCTGAGCCGGCCCGACCGGGTCAACCGGGTCACCCGGGAACGCATCCAGGCCGCCGCCCGCGAGCTGAACTACGTACCCAACACCCAGGCGCGGGCGCTGTCGTCGGGGCGTACCGAAACGGTCGCCCTGCTCGTCTCGGACGCGACGAACCCGTTCTACTTCGGACTGATCCGCGGCGCGCAGCAACAACTGCGCGCCGCCGGCCACGCCCTGCTGCTGATCGACACCGAGGACTCGGCCGAGCTGGAGAACCATCTGCTGCACAAGGTGCGCCGGTCGGTCGACGGGGTGATCCTCGCCGCCTCCCGGCTGCCCGAGCAGACCCTCTCCGTCATCGCCGCCGAACTGCCGGTCGTCACCGTCAACCGCAACGTCCCCCGGGTGCGCAACGTCGTCATCGACAGCCCGGACGGGGTGATGCAGGCCGTCGAGCACCTGGTCTCGCTTGGCCACCGGGCGATCGCGTACGTCGCCGGACCGCCGTCCTCCTGGGCCAACGAGGCCCGGTGGCGGGCGATGCGGACCGCGATGGCCCGACACGGCCTCACCGCGACCCGCGTCGGACCTTTCGGCGTGTCCCGCAGCTCCGGGTCGGTCGCCGCGGACGCGCTGCTGAACACCGGCGCCACCGCCGGCGTCACCTTCAACGACCTGCTGGCGATCGGCATCCTGCGGCGGCTGGCCGAACGCGGCGTCGACGTGCCCGGCGAGATCAGCGTGGTGGGCTGCGACGACATCTTCGGCGCCGACTTCTGCAGCCCCCCGTTGACCACCCTCACCGCGCCGATCGAACAGGCCGGCCGGGTGGCGGTGTCGATGCTGCTGGACCACCTTGAGCACCTGGGGGAAACGGCGTCCCGTCAGACCGTGCTGCTGCCCACGCACCTGACCATCCGGCAGTCCAGCGGGCCGGCCCCGCGCCGGTGACCACCCGCCGGGCCGCTCCCCCCGGACGACCGGCCCTCGTTCACCTCTGCCTCCGCCGTAGGACTGCGGCACGAAGGCCCGGGTGCTCGCTCCAGAGCATTTCGAAATAGCGTGATCGACGCCGGGCGCGGCGATGTAGCCGAAAGCCCCGAGGCGCCGGCGGCCACCGGGAAGGTTCGTCGATCAATCTCTCAACGGGCGGGCAGCGCGAGAATCGGTAGAATCATCGACATGGACCTACGTTCAACGGATCGTTGCAAGCGTGAGAAGTCCCATGACACTGTCGACGTCTGGTGGCTGGTGCGCCCCGAGGAACTGCGCAAGGCGACCGAAGGCGGTTACCTCGAGTACGTGACGGAGTTCGAGGTCGCCGGCGGCGACATGGTGGAGGCCCACCAGCACCCGTCGGTCGAGTTCTACTACGTGCTACAGGGGCGCGGCGTCATGACCGTCGGCGACGACGAGGCGGTCGTCCACCCCGGCGACCTGGTGCACATCCCGTCGAACGTGGTGCACAGCCTCGCTCCGGTGAGTGAGAGCGACTCGGTGCGTTGCTTCACCTTCGCGGTGTCGGATCGAGGAGAGGACAGTCACTACACCTGATCGGTGAGCGTCGGCGGCACGTGTTTCGGGCCGAACCGCTCCCGGATGATTTCGTTGATCACGTGGATCGAGTTGGCCTTCAGGAACGGGTTGCTGTCCCAGTAGTACGGCAGTTGCATCAGCGAGATCGACAACGCCCACCCGCGGCCCCGGCTCCACGTCGCGTCGTCCAGCCGAAGCGCCCGGCGGAACGCCTCCCGGGCGGTCGGCGGGACGAGGCTCCAGGCCGGGATCGCGTCACAGGCCGGGTCACCGACACCGAGTCCGCCGAAGTCGATCACGGCGGTCAGGGCGCCGTCGCGGAGCAGTACGTTGCCGGGTCCCAGGTCGCCGTGCAACCACGTCGGCGGTCGATCCCAGCCCGGCGCGGCCAGCGCCTCGTCCCACAGCTGGGTCAGCGTCGCCCGGTCGTAGGTGTCGGTCAACTGGTCGATCGCGTCCCGCGCTCCGGCGTCCTGCGCCAGCAGCGGCACCCCGCGGCGGGCCGGTGGCCCGTCCGGCAGGTCGAGAGCGTGCAACGCCGTGACGAACCCGGCCAGCGCCGGCACCGCCGCGCTGTCCGCCAGGCCCGTCGCCGGTGCCGTCCGCCCGTCCAGCCACCGGTAGACGCCCCAGGACCACGGGTAGCCCAGGGCCGGTCGCCCCTTCGCGACCGGCTCCGGCACCGCGACCGGCAGGTGCGGGGCGAGGCGGGGCAGCCAGCTGAAGTCCTTGTCGAGCTGGCGGATCGCGCGTTCGAGCAGCGGGAGCCGGACCACCAGCCGGGGCCCCAGCCGGAACAGCGCGTTGTTGGTGCCCGGTGACGGCACCGCGACCAGCGGGAGCGCCGACCACTGGGGAAACTGCTCAGCCACGAGACGCGAGACGAGATCGTTGTCGATGTCCAGCGCGGTGGCGTGCATCTTCGTCATCTGTTGCTCCTATATCGAGCCGCCGCCCTAGACATGGCCGGCCGGGCTGGTTGCTGATCTTTAAGTAGGTCGAAGACGATCCGGGCGAATCGGCGTTTCAGGGCTCTGCGGGCCTTCGTGGTGCCGCGGGTGCCAGCGCTGCCGCGGGGCCCCAGCCATCAGCTTCGGCAGCACCCGCACCACCCGTTCCCCCGCGGTCAGCAGGGCCCACTCCAGCCGACTCGACACATGCGGGCGATGGCACGCTCCTGTCAAGTCACGCCGGTCGGCCCCGACCCACGATGGCCGGCACAACGGAGGAAGGCCGACCCGACCGGACGGCACCGAACCGACGAGCCAGATCATCGACGGCCAGGATCCCAACCAGCGCAAACAGTGGCAGCGCCCACCCTGACACTGGGCCGCATTCTAATCGGACATCGACGCGGTGGCCCCGGCCCTGGCCAGCAGACGTTCCACGAGCGGGGACCGGAACGTGCCGGCCGGGTCGACCTCGGCCACCAGGGCACGGAACCGGTCCAGGCGCGGATATCGGCCGGCCAGGGTGGCCGCGGACATCCCGTGCAGCTTTCCCCAGTGCGGGCGCGGGGAGAACGGTCGTAGCGCCTCCTCGACCACCTCGATGGCGCGTCGCACGGCGGACGGATCCCACCGCCACGTGAAGTGCAGGCTGACGCTGTCGCGGTCGTACGCCGGGCTGAGCCAGTGCTCGTCCGCGCGGATGGCGCGCAGCTCCGACACCTGCAGGCACGCGGAGATCGCCGCGACCCGGTCCCGCACCGCGCGGGCGGCCGCCGGGGCATCCTCGGCCGGCACCAGGTACTCCGACTGCAACTCGGTCCCGGCGCGCAGGTCGGCGTCGGCGAGCACGTGAGGAAGCCGTTCGAACCACGGACCGGGTTGCGCGAGCTGCGGTGTCATGCCGTCCGTCGGCCCGTCCGGCACGTGGGGGATCATCCGGTCGGCCCGGGTCCCGCCGGGCCAGGTCGTGGCCGGGCCGTCGAGCCGCTCCTTGAGGAACACGTTGGTCTGGTCCGACCAGTCGGTGAACACGCTGACGCTGTACGCGCACGAGAGGATGGCCGGCAGGTCGCGCACGACCTCGTCGACGGTGAACCCCGTGCGCACCGACTGGGCGACGTCGAACGTCGGGGTCAGCGCGATCGTGTAGTCGACGGCGACCCCGAGCGCGCCTAACGCGACGACCGTTCCGGGGAAATGCTCCGGGTCGTCCGCGGCCGAGAAAGTCCGCAGCCCGCCACCCGCCACGACGTACCGCACCGCCCGTACGCTGTCGGCGAGGGACCGCAGCCGTACGCCCGACCCGTGCGTCCCGGTGGCGACCGCGCCGCCCAGCGTGATGTGCGGCAGCGACGGCAGGTTCGCCACCGCCCAGCCCTTCGGATGCAGCACGCCGGCGAGTTCGGTGTACGTGGTGCCGGCGGAGACGACGGCGCTTCCCCGCCGCTCGTCGACCACGATCCGTCGCGGCATCCGGTCGAGTCGCACCAACGTCCCGCGGTCGTTGACAACGTCGGTGAACGAGTGGCCCGCCCCCAGCACACCGACTGTGTCGGTGGCGGCGACCAGGTCCCGCACCTCATCGACGGAGGCCGGGAATGCCACCCGGCGCGGCGTGAACTCCTGGTTGCCGGCCCAGTTGCGGATCACGCGCCAGCCATTTCGAGTTCGTCGAGCCGCACCGGCTCAGCGCCGCCGTGGCGGACCGCGTCGATGATGCCGGGGAGCGCGGCGACGGTCTGCGACCGGTCACCGCCACCGTCGTGCAGCAGCACGATGGAGCCGCCGGTCACCGCGTCGACCGTCCGGCAGACGATCTCGTCGGCGCCCGGCATCGACCAGTCGTCGGGTGCGACGTCCCACAACGTGGTGATCATGCCGGACTCGCCGAGCCAGTCCAGCGTCCGGTCCGTCCGGGATCCGTACGGCGGCCGGAAGAATCGTCGCTGCGGGAGTTCAACGGCGCGGTCGAGCACCGACCAGGTCTCGTCGACCTGCCGTCGCAGCTCGTCGACGGACAACTCGTCCAGGAACGGGTGCGACCAGGTGTGGTTGCCGATGAGGTGGCCCTCACGGACGATCCGGGCCAGCTCCCGTGGATGGGCGCTGCTGTTGCCGCCGGTGCAGAAGAAGGTGGCGCGGACCCGGTGGCGTTGCAGCACGTCGAGCACAGCGTTGGTCCAGACCGGGTCGGGGCCGTCGTCGAAGGTGAGGGCGACATCGCGTCCGGTGCCACGGTGAAGACAGGCACCGGATCGGGCGAGACGCTCGGTCGCCTCCCGGCTCTGCGCGATGCCGGCCTCCAGCCGGTCCTCCCGGCCGGTCTGCGTGCCTCGGCGGCGGTCCAACGGGCGCAGCGCCGCGGGTTCCCGGAGCGCGGCCAGGGCGATCTGCGCCGCGTCGACCGAACCGAACGTCGGCCGGGCCGGCAGGTGATCCGCATCGAGCCCGAAGACGGTGTGGCCGCGTGCCATCAGCTGCCCGTCCAGGATGCCGTTCGTGCTCTCGACCACGACGGACGCCGTGGGCCGGTCGGCCGCGAGCGCGGCCGCCAGGGCGTCGACCGGGCCGAACGCGAAGCGGCGCTGGCCCGGCCCGAGCCGCCCGTCGGCCACCTCGGCCACCTCGTAGCCGTCGGCCGACCAGGCGATGGCGAAGAAGTCCGCCGGCGCCGTCATCGCGCGTCCGTCGGTGGCCGGTACTCGAGGAACGGTCCGTCGTCGAAGAGTCGGGGGTACGCCGGACGACCGAGTCGCAGCTCGTGCGCGCGACGGAGGATGTCCCGCCAGTACGGCTTCACCGGTCGCCATCGCCGGTCCCCCTGGCAGTAGGAGGTGTCGATGAAGTACCGGCTGTGCGCGTCACGTGCCGTCTTCCGGCGGGCGTGCCACAGCGCCGAGTGGGCGAGGACGGTGGAACCGGGCGGGAGACGGTCGATCACCACCTCACCGTCGAGCGGACGCGTGCCGAGCGCGACCAGCTCGTGCTTGTCGACCACGCGGCGGTGGCTGCCCGGCACCACGACCAGCGGGGAGACGTCCTCGGTCAGCCCGTCGAGATAGTGCAGCGCGTGCACCATGAGCCCGTCCCGGTCCGTCGACTCCGGTCCCTCGTAGTCGTGGTGCCAGGGCTTGCCGCCGGTGGTCGGGTCCTGCCGGCAGCTGTGCATGTGGTGGAAGACGAAGTCGCGCCCGAGCACCTGATCGAGCACCCGCATCAGGTCGGGCAGGCACGCGAGCCGGCCGTGCGCCGGCATCTCGATCTCGACCTGCGGCGGGCCGGCGGTGTCACCGTTGAGCGCCGCCTCGATCGAGGCCGCCCGTAGCCCGTCGTCACTCCACCTGTCGACCTCGGGCTTGAGGCGTTCGACCAGGTCGGGTGGGATCAGCCCGGCCAGGACGAGATACCCGTCACGCGCGAACTGGTCCACCAGTTCGGCGGTGAGGGGTTGCCCCCCGGCTGGGACGTGTGTGGTCCGCACTGTGCTCACCGCTCTTCCCTTCAGGACTGTCACCTCGATGGGCGATCTCGCTGACCACGTCGATCGGCGGGCGGTCGACGAGGTAGAAGTGGCCGCCGGCGACCGGGACGTGGGTGTGCCGTCCAGTGGTCAGGCGTGGCCAGGGGCGGACGTCCGCGTGCACGTCCTCGCGGCCCGCGATGGTGGTGATCGGGCAACGCAGCGTCGGCGTCAGCTCCATGACGTACGAGTGGTAGAGGACGGAGTCAGCCTTGACGTACGGCGTGACCAGCGAGACAAACTCCGGATCGGCGAGCGCCTCGGGGTCGGTGCCGCCCATGTCCCGCAGGCCCGCCAGCACCTCGGCGTCGCTCTGCTCGGGCAACCAGGCCCGGCGCTCGGTCGGCTCGTGCGGGCCGGGCCGGGAGCCCGAGGCGATGAGCCAGTCGACCTCGGTGCCGAGGGCGGCCAGGACACGGGCGGTCTCCAGGGCGACGGGCGCGCCGAGGCTGTGCCCGAGGAGAATCAGCCGGCCGCCGGGGTCGACCGTCTGGCGGATGGCCTGGGCGACCCGCCGCGCGACCCGCGGCATGCTCGTCTCCGGCGGCTCATGGGCGCGCTCACCGCGGCCGGGGTAGTGCGCCGCGAACACCTGGATGTCCGGCAGCGCCTCGACCCAGGACGAGAAGAAGCCAGGCGATCCTCCGGCGTGCGGCAGGCACACCAGGTTCGCGACGGGCGTCCGTACCGGTCGCCAGCAGCGCAACCACGGGTCGGCGGTAGGCATGTCAGCGGAGTCGTTCGGCGGACGACACGGACCCGGCGCTGCGCAACACCCGCTGCCGACGAGCCGCGGCGAGACGGGCTGCGGCGGGATCGGGCCCCGTGTTGTCGGCACTGTCGAACAGGCGGACCTGCGACCGGATCGTCGGGTGGGCGAACAGGTCCACCACGTCGGGCCGGCGTTGCAGCCGTTCGGCCAGCGCGTCCTGGAGCGCGAACACCAGCAGGGAGGTGCCGCCGGCGTCGAAGAAGCTCGTGTCGTCGGACACCGCCTCCGTGCCCAGCACCGCGCACCAGGCGGACGCGACGGCCTCGCGGGTGCCGGTGCCGGCCGGTCCCGCCGGCACCGGCACCGCCGACGGGGCGGTCCGCCGCAGGGCGGCACGGTCCAGCTTCCCGGTGCTCGTGACCGGCAGGCGGTCGACGAGTTCCACGGTCCCCGGCACCAGGTGCCGCGGGACGCGCTCGGCGAGTCGCTCCTTCACCGCCTCGGCGCTCGTGCCGCGGTCGGGCTCGACGAACGCGCGCAGCTCGCCGGTGCCGTCGTCCTGGACGACCGCCGCACGCCGGACCTCGTCGAGCCCGAGCAGCGACTGCTCGACCTCACCCAGGGCGATCCGGTGGCCGCGGACCTTGACCTGGTCGTCGGTACGACCCCCGAACTCCAGCCGGCCGGCGTCGTCGATCCGCCCGAGGTCCCCGGTCAGATAGGCGGCTCCGCGATCGGGGTGTTGGCGGAACGGGGAGCCGTGGCCGGCGGTGGATCCGCCCCGGTAGCCCCGGGCCACCGTCGGGCCGCTGACCATGATCTGGCCCCACTGACCAGCGGGCACCGGGACCAGGTCGTCGGCGACGACGTCGATCGAGACGCCCGGCGCCGGTACGCCGATGGTCACCGGCTCGGACGGTCGCAACCGGTGGTAGCTGGCCCAGATCGTGCACTCGGTCGGCCCGTACTCGTTGACGAGGTCGACCCGCGTGCCGAACGTGGCGAAGTGTCGGTCCGCCACGCTCTGGGGCAGGGCCTCGCCGGCCAGGATGACGGTCCGCAGCGACGGCGGGACCGCTTCGGGCAACCGCTTCATCTCGCGCAGCACCGCGTCGTAGAGCGCGGGGATGCAGAGCATCTGGGTGGCCCGGGACGCGGTGAGGGAGCGCAGGATCGCCGCCCGGTCGGTCAGGGTGTGCTCGTCGGCCACGATCAGCGTACCGCCGCTCGTGAGGGTGCCCCAGAGGCCGGCGGCGGACGAGTCGAAGTGGAGCGGGGACATCCAGTAGAAGCGTGCGGCGCCGGGGTAGACGGCGCGTCGGGCCGCCGTGGAGTGGGCGAGGTTGCCCTGGTCGACGACGACGGCCTTGCGCTCACCGGTGCTGCCCGACGTGTAACAGAGATATGCCACGTCCGTCGGCCGGGACGGGTGTGGCTCGACCGGCTCGTCACCGTCGTGAACCGTCGCGACGTCGACCACGCGGAAGCCTTCGTCGGCGAGCCGGGACCAGCGGCGGTCGGCGCACACCACCCGGGCCCCGGCGTCCGGCAGGACCCTGACGATCTGAGCGTGCGGGTCCTTCGGGCTGACCGGCACGTAGGCGGCGCCGAGCCGGAGGATCGCGAGGACCGCCGCCACCGCGTCGGCGCCGTTGGGTAGCAGGACGGCGACGACGTCACCGGCGCGTACCCCGGCCTCGCGCAACCGGGCCGCCACGGCGACGGACCGGCGGTCCAGTTCCCGGTAGCTCATGGTTAGGTCCCCCGTCTCCAGGGCGGGGCGCTGCGGGGCCTGCTCGGCCCAGAACCGGAAGCTGTCCGCCACGGCCGGCGGGAAACCCTCGCAGGGTCGGTGAAGATGGTCCACCACGGTGGTGCTGCAGATTGCCTTCAGACTCAACGTCTTCTCGCCTCCTGTGGATCCGGCTTCTTTCAGCTGCGTGATCCTGACCCACCACTCAACCTATCGAAACCCGTCGTGCCCGCAACCGGAGCGAGCCGTACGCGCAGGTGCGCGGGCCCCTGGACGGCCAGCGACGACAGGGGCGTCACAGGCTCGCAGACCTCCAGCCGGGACCAGAGGTCTGCGGTCTCGTCGAGGAGGAGTCGAAGCTGGTGCCGGGCCATCGTGGCGCCGATGCAGACGTGCGGGCCGAAGCCGAGTCCGACCTGTCGGTTGGGTACCCGGTCCACGGTGAAAACGTCCGGGTCGGTGAACACGCGCTCGTCGCGGTTCGCCGATGGCAGCCACAGCACGACCGTGTCACCGGCGCGGACCAGCGCGTCACCGAGGCGTACGTCGCGGGTCGCGGTACGCGCGCTGTGCACCGCGCTGCTGGTCCAGCGCAGAATCTCCTCGATCGCCGTCGGAACGAGCGCGGGGTCGGCGACGAGCCGCCCCCACTGGCTCCGGTGTTCGATCAGCGCGTGCAGCCCGGAAGTGATGGTGAGACCGGCGTTCTCGGACGCCCCCACCAGGTTCTCCACGTTGAGCAGGATCTCGGCCTCGGTCAGCAGTTCACCGCCGACCTGGCCTTCCAGCAGGGCGCTGAGCCCGTCGGGACGGCTCTGCTCCATCCGCTGCACCATGAGGTCGAGGAGGTATCGGGTGATCTCGCCGCTACTGGTCAGGGAGCGGCGCTGCTGGAACGTGTCGTGGGTCCATCGCTGCAACTGGGCGTGGTCCTTCGGTGGGACGCCGAGCACCCGGCAGATGAGGCCGAGGGAGAGTGCGCCGCCCACCTCCTCGGCGACGTCGACCACCTGGCCGTCGCGCAGCGGAAGCAGCACCCGCCGGATGTCCTCGCGCAGCGCCTCGCGCAACGCCCGGGCGCTGCGCTCGTCGAAGTGTGGCGCGAGCAGCGCGCGGAACTCCTGGTGCCGGGGCGGGTCGGAGAGGGCCATGGTCATGTCGCCGGCCGGGTCGAGGCCGTGCGCGCGGGACCGCAGCAGGACCCCGGCCCGGGAGGAGAACGTCTCGGGCTCGGCGTACACCCGGCGAACGTCCGCATACCGGGTCACCGACCAGAAGGCGGGCCAGGTGCCGGCGGGATGATGGTGGACCGGGGAGTGTCGCCGCATCCACGCCCACAGCCGGTACCGGTCGTCGTCCTGGTGGAATTCCGGCTCCTCGAGCCGTTCCGGCCTAAACTCGGACATCGTCGGCCTCCTGAGGAGCAGCCGACCGCAGTCGCCGCGCGAAGTCGTCCAGGCATCGTTGCGCGGTGGCAGGGCCGACCGCGTCGGTCCGGTACGAGACGATCGAGGTCAGAGCCCCGGACGGTTCCGGCCAAAGCTCAAGGTGCAGGTCCAGCGGCAGATCCAGGTACGGTGGCCGGACGAATCGCGCCTCGACGCCGGGGAGCGTCAACCGGGGCGACGGGGTGTCCTGCAGCGCGAACATGGTCTGGAACACCGGCGGCCGGTCGCCGTGGTCGGCACACCTCAGCACCTCGGTGAGCGGGGCTTCCCGATGGGCCACGGCGTGCCGCCACCGCTGCGCCAGCGCCGGCAGTCCCGAGCCGTCGTCGGCGAGCGCGGCGCCGGTGAGCCGCACCGGGACCGTGGTCATCCGACAGCCGACATCGCCGTCGCTGCCGTCGCGCAGGCTCAGCGGGACGCCGACGGCGAAGTCCCGGGTCCGACAGACCTCGGCGAGGGTCCGCCCCCAGGCGGACAGCAGTGTCACGAAGAGCGTCGTCTCGGCCCGTGCCGCCCGGCCGGCCGCGGCGTCGACGACGTCGGGCGGCAGGAGACGGACGACCTGACGCACCCCGTCGGGCTCAGTCCGGTCGTCCGGCCACCGCAGCGGCGGAACGCCCGCCAGGTCCCGGGTCACGGCTAGGAGACGGTCGCTGGCCGGCGCCGAGCTGGGTGGCGCCACCGCGTCGGTGGGCAGGTCCGTCCCCCGGTACGCCAGGCTCAGCTCGCATGCCACCACCGCCTCGGAGGACCCGTCGAACGCGACGTGATGGAACGCCAGCCCGAGCAGCGCGTCCCGTTGACCCCACCGGGCCAGCACCGGCCGCCACACGTGCCCGCCCGCCGGGTCGAACGGCTCGGCCAGCGCCAGGAGCGTCTCGGCCCAAGCCTCTTCCTCGTCGGCGCAGGTCAGCTCGTGCAGCGGCGGTGCCGGCACGGCCGGCCCAGTCCGGACGCCGGCGTCGATCCCGTATGCCGAGTGCAGCATCGGCTGCCGGCGGTGCAGGTACGCCAGCGCCCTGGACAGCGCGGGCCGATCGACCGGCCCGCGCAGGCGCCACGTCATCAGGCAGTGGTTGGTGAGGTCGTCCGGGTCGAGCAAGGCCCGGAGGAGGAAGATCCGCTGCATCGGCGTGAGGCCCGTCGGCGGCGGCGCCGGGTCGGCGGCAGCGCGGTCGAGAAGCATGGCGAGCCCGGTCACAGTCGGCGCCTCGAACACCCGGCTCATCGGCACCGGCCGTCCCAGGGCCCGGGACAGCCGGGTACACAGGCGGCCGGCGTCCAGTGAGCTGCCGCCGGCGGCGAAGAACGATGTGTCATCGTCGATCGGCCCGCCGAGGACCGACCGGAACGCTCCCCGCACCTGGTCGACGACGTCGCCACCGGCGGGCACAGGGCCGCCCCCTGTCGCGGTCCCGGCCAGCCCGGCCAGCAGCTGGGACTCGTCGACCTTGCCGTTCGCGGTCAGTGGCAACCGGTCCACCCAGCTCACGGTCGGCACCTGCTGCGGGAGCAGCACCTGTCGTAACCGCTTCGCCGCGTCGCCGTCGGGCCGCCGTCCCTCGGCCACGCAAAACGCCACGAGCCGCGTGTCGCCGGTGACCGGACCGGGTGCGGCCACCACCCGGCAGGCGGTCACCGGCAGCACGGCGGCGACTGCCGCTTCCACCTCGGCCGGTTCGACCCGCACGCCGCGGACCTTCACCTGCCGGTCCAGCCGGCCGGCGTAGTGCAGGACGCCGTCGTGGTCGAGGTAGCCACGGTCGCCGGTGCGGTAGTAGCGGCCCGAACCGCCGTCCTCGGGCAGCAGAACGAACTTCGCCTCGGTGGCGGCCGGGTCGTCGAGGTAGCCGATCGCCACGCCGCGACCGCCGACGACGATCTCGCCCGGCGTCCCCACCGGCGTCGGTGCGTCTCCCGCCACGACCCGGACGCTGGTGCGGGGCACCGGCCGGCCCAACGGGATGCCGTCCGCGCGGTCGGTGTCGGCCGGCACGATGTCGTGGGTGGTGGCGAACACCGTCGTCTCGACCGGACCGTAGCCGTTGACCAGCCGGATCCCGCCGTGCCGGGCCAGGAACCGGCGGACGTGACCGACGGAGAGCCGTTCCCCGCCGATGAGCAGCTCGGTCAGACCGGTGAAGGCGTCCAGGTCCTCGTCGACGATCTGGTTGAACAGGGAACTGGTCAGCCAGGCCGTGTTGACCGACGCGTGCGCCACCACCGTGCGTAGCTCGGTCGCCGACAGGTACCGCTCGGTGATGAGCACCGCGGTGCCTCCGGTGGCCAGCGCCGACCACAGCTCCAGGGCGAACGCGTCCCACGGCAGCGCCGCGGCCGCGGGAATCACCAGGCCGGGGCCGGTACGCATGAACGGGTCGCCGTCGAACAGTCGCAGCGTCGCTCCGTGCGGGCTGAGCACCGCCTTCGGCGTACCGGTGGTGCCGGAGGTGAAGAACACGCAGGCCGGGGTGTCCGCGTCGGTGTCGGCCGGCGCGGCGGGACCGGCGGCGCCGCGGTCGAGCTCCGGCAAGGACTCGGCGGTGACCGTCGTCCTCGCGCCCACCGCGTCCCGGGCCTGGTCGACGCGTCCCGTCGGCCAGTCCGGGTCGAGCAGCGTGTACGCCGCGCCGGTCTTCAGCACGGCGAGGAGCGCCGTGACGAGCTCGACCGACCGGGGCAGGTGCACCGGGACGACGTCGCCCGGCCTTACACCCCGGGCGGCGAGCGCGGCGGCCCACCGGTGGGATCGGGAGTCGAGTTGGCCGTACGTGACCGTGGCACCGGCGCAGGAGAGTGCGGGATGATCCGGGTGGCACGCGGCCAGCCACGAGAAACGCTCGTGCAGGGTGGATGTCCGACTGGGGTGCATGGTGCTCCTTTCCGGAACTGCCGTGGGCCGAGCACTGCGCGACGGTCAGGAGGGACGCCGGTGGAACCCGTACTCGTCCGCTGGTCGGCCGCGCCGCGGTCGCTGCGGCGCACGCTGCTCACCGACCGCGACGGCGTACTCGCGACGGTGCGCCTGGACCGGCCCGGCGGGCCGGACATCGTGGTCCTCGACGGTGTGGTGGCCGCGCTCGAGCGGTTGGCCGCTCACGACGTCGCTGTCGTCGTCGTCACCAACCAGGGGGCGGTCGGCCGCGGTGAACAGGCGCTGGAGCGGGTGCTGGCGGCAGGTGAGCTGCTCCTGAACCGGCTGGATCCGGCACGGGTGCTGATCGATTACGTGGCGGTGTGCCCGCACAGCGACGATCAGGACTGCCGGTGCCGCAAGCCGCGCACGGGCGCCGTCACGGCCGTCGAGCGACTCGCCGGCGAACGCGTCCGCCACGGGTGGATGGTCGGCGACCAGGTCTCCGACATGGAGGCCGCCCGCCGCCTCCGCGTGCCGGGTCTGCTGGTCGGCACCGGTCACGGACGTGCGGCACGGCACCGGGTCGAGGCGTCCGGGGCCGCCGGTCACGTGACGTTCGTGACCGATTTCGGGGCGGCCGTGACCCGGGTGGTGAATGAACTCTGCGGCCCGTGCCGGGGGGCGCCTCACAGTCGCAGGCGGTGCGCCACCGCCTGACACCGCCGGGACCACCACGCCAGCTCGTCGCCGTCGCCGAGGGCCTTCTCCCAGCCGAAGACCGCCATCACCCCGACGACGCAGAGGGCTACCTGCTCGTCCCACCAGCCCGCGGTGCGCACACCGCGCTCGTCGACGAGGCGGCGGAACCGATCGAGCGTCTCGTCCTTGTCCGTGACGAGCCGTTCCCTGTTGAGCGCGAGGTACCAGCAGATGTCCCAGGCCAACGGCGCTTCACCCAGGAAGCTCCAGTCGAGCAGGACGACTTCGCCGTCGGCGCGCAGCCCGAGGTTGCCCATCTTCCAGTCTCCGTGGACGAACCCGGCCGGCGTGCCGCGCAGCAGCTGGATGAGTCGCTCCGGCTCGTCGTGGACCCGTTGCAGGAGGCGGGCGAGCGGCGGGTCGACGGCGGCCAGCCGTCGCCACCCTTCGTCGGCGGCGGCGACGGGACCGGGCCGGGGCCCCGGTCGGGCGAGTTCCCCGGCCAGGTTGGCCGGGGAGAGCATCAACAGCCGCTGGCGCATCGACATGAGGCCGACGTCGTCGCGCCAGCCAAGCAACCGCGTGTCGAGTTCGGCCATGGCGGTGAGCAGCCCGATCTCCTGCTCGGGTGCGATCGGCGCGTGGCCGTCCGGGATGAGGTCGGCGGCGGCGTCGCGCATCAGCACGACCAGTTCGCCTCCGGCGTCGTCCGGGGCGAGCTCGATGGACTCGATGCAGTGGTCGACGAAGGGGCGGGCCCGGCCCATGAGACCGGCGTTCCAGGCCAGCAGCGGCCAGTACCGGTCGTCCCCGGTCACCCGCGCCAGCCAGTCCGAGTGGTGGCTCCAGCGCTTGACGAAATAGCCGACGCCGTCGGTGGTGAACCGTTCGAACATCGCCCCGGCCCGCGCATCCCCGGGTCGGACGGCCTCCCGGTCGGCGACGGCCGGCAGTCTCGTCTGGTTCATCGCCGAGCCTCCGTCCGTCCGTCGACACCGGCCAGCACCCGGTCGACCCAGTCGTCGCGGGCCTGGTCGGCAGCGCGGGAGATCGCGGCCTCGGGGGCCCACTGGTCGAAGCAGTGGAAGGCGCCCTGCCACACGTGCAGCTCGGCGGCGCCGCCGGCGTCCCAGATCCGCCCGGCGAACCGGACGGCCTCGTCGCGGAGGGCCTCGTAGGAGCCCACGTCGACGTAGACCGGTGGCAGGCCGGCGACCTCGGCGCGGGCCGCCGCCACGTGCGGTGGGACGGCGTCCGACCCGCGCGCGTCGCCGAGGAGGGCGGTCCAGCCCGCGAGGTTGGACCGGCCGTCCCACAGCCCGGCCGCCCAGAACTCCTGGACGGACGCCGAGTCGCACCTGTCGTCGAGCATCGGCGACTGCAGCAGCAGGCCGGCGAGGGCAGGACCGCCCCGGTCGCGGGCGAGCAGGCCGCATCCCGCCGCGAGCCCACCGCCGGCGCTGTTGCCCGTGACGACGATCCGGCCCGGGTCGAGGCCGAGTTCCGTCGCGTGGCGCGCCACCCAGGACAGTCCGGCGTAGCAGTCCTCGACCGCGGCCGGGCCGCCGTGCTCGGGGGCCAGCCGGTACTCGACCGACGCGACGGCCATGCCGAGCCGCACCGCCCGTCGCAGGTCGAAGCGCAGCTCGCTGCTGCGATGGTGCCCGGCGACCAGGCCACCCCCATGGATCGAGAAGAGCACCGGCGGCCGGGCGTACGGGGTGGTCGCCGGCCGGGCGATCAGGATCGGGGTGGGCGGGGGCGCACCGGCCCGTCCGAGGTCCACCACGATGCAGCCGGCGGCCGTGATGTCGGCGTCGGACAGCACGTCCCGGTGGGCGGCCACCCGGCGCTGCGGGATCAGCGCGTCGGTCAGCGGCATGGACATAGTGGCGATGGCGTCGGTCAGTGGCGTGGACAGTTCGGGATCGAGTCGGAAGGGGTGCTCCACGACGGGGATGCCCAAGGCGATGCTCCTCTCAGCGCCGAGCCCGCTGGGCGTCGACGATCATGCGGGGTGCGGGGTCGGGGGCGCCGGATCGCAGACGCCGCCAGCCGTCGGCCAACCGTGGGCTCACCCCGTAAAGGGCGCACCACGCGCGCAGCGCCAGGGGCGCCACGTTGACCTCGGCCCGACCGGTCTCGATCGCGCGCAGGACCGCGATCGCCACTCGGTCGGCGCGCACCGCGGTGGCCCCCCGGGGCAGCGGCGCGCCGGTCGCGGCGAACATGCCGGCGTCGGCGACGAATCCGGGCTGGACGAGGGACACGCCGACCCCGTGCCGACGGAGATCGTGCCGGATCGCCAGGGCGAAACCCCGCAGCCCGAACTTGGTGGTGGTGTACAGCGCGGACTCCGGCGTCGCGGCCTTGCCCGACATCGAGCCCACAACGACGATGTGGCCGCGCCCGCGGGCCACCATCCGCGGCGCGAGCAGGTGGACGAGCTGCAGAACGCTGACCAGGTTCACCTCGACCGCCCGGCGCAGCTCGTCCTCGCGATACTCCAGGAGGTCCCCGCTCGCGGGCAGCGCGGCGTTGGCGATCAGCACGTCCACGTCAGCGCAGCGTGCGGCCAACCGCCGCACGTCGTCGGTCTCCGCCAAGTCGGCCACGACCGGGACCGCGCCCGAGGCCTGGGCCAGGTCCCGTAGCGGGTCCGGTGCGCGACCGGTGACGATGAGCCGGGCATCCGCCTGGGTGAGGTGGCGCACGAGGGCGCGGCCCAAACCTCCGGTACTGCCGGTCAGTAGGACCTGGGCGCCGGCGATCCTCATCGGACCGCCTCGCTGGCGATCTGGATGTGGGCACGCAGCGTGGGCCGGGCCATCAGCTCGGGCAGCGGTAGCCGGCTGCGGAGACCGACCTCCAACCGCCGTAGCAGCCGGATCATCGCCAACGAGTCGCCGCCGAGGTCGAAGAAGTCGGCCGTCTCGTCCTCGGGGTCGACGCCCAGCGTCTCCCGCCAACCAGCCCGAACGATCCGGTCGACGCCGGTGCCGTCGACCGGTGCTGGCGGCACGGGGCCGGTGGACGCCGGCGTGGTGGCGGGCGCGTCGACGGTGCCGACGAGCGAGTATTCCTCACCGCCGAACGCGTATCCTGGCGGCCGGTGGCGGCGGCCGGTGGTGCGAGGGCCCGCGACCCGGTCGGCCACGCCCATGGACCAGAGTGCGTCCAGCGCGTCGGCGACGCCGTCGGCGTCGCGGCTGCGCTGCAGCGGAATGGCGCGCGCGCCGGCCAGTTCGACGAGCGCGCTCAGCGACCGGCCGGGCCCGACCTCGATCACGATGCCGCCCGGGTGGCCGTCGACGAGCGTCCGGGCGGCCTCGGCGAACCGGACCGGACGTCGGGCGCCGTGGACGAAGTGCCCGGCGGGCAGCGTCCGCCCCGGACCGACTACCCGCCCGGTCACGGTGCTGACCAGCGCGGTGGACAGCGGCCGGCTCGGCGCGGCGACCGCCGCGATGTCGTCGAGCGCGGGCTGCACGAGGCGGCTGTGGAAGGCGCGGTCGGTGTCGAGCCGACGGACCCGGACCGTGCCGGCCAGCTTCGCGACGAGACGGTCCACGTCGTCGGGCGCACCGGCCACCACACAGTGCGCCGGTCCGTTGACCGCGGCGAGGTCGAGGTCAGTGCCCGCGAGCAGTGCGACGACGTCGGCCTCCGCGAGGGCGACGCTCGCCATCCGGCCGGGCGGGCAGAACTGCATCGCCGTGGCGCGGGCCAGCACCAGCCGCACCGCCTCCGGGACGGTGAGACCACCGGCGTACGTGGCCGCCACGATCTCCCCGAGCGAGTGACCGATGACGGCGGCCGGCGTCACGCCGAGGTCGCGCAGCGCCGCCGCGGCGGCGTACTGGGCGCAGAAGAGCACGGGCTGGGCGAGTCGGGTCTGCCGTAGCTCGTCGGCGGGGAAGGCTGGGTCCCACAATGCGCGCTCGGCCTCGGCCCGCAGCGACTCGGGCAGGTGGGCCAGCACGTCCCGGACGTGGGCGTCGAAGTGGGGAAGCTGCGCGGACAGCCCGCGAGCCAGGCCCGGGTAGTGCGTGCCCTGGCCGGGAAAGAGCAGCGCGACCCGGGGCGGGCGCCGGCTATCGGGACTGGCGCCGGCATCGACCCGCCGCAGCTTCTCGCACGCCTCCACGCTGGTGGCCGCGCGCACGACAACCCGGTACGCCAACGTGCTGCGGTCACGCGTCAGCGCGTCCGCCGTCGCCCCGAGGTCAGCGATCCCGTGGTCCAGCCAGTCCGCCAGCGCGCGGGCGCCCCGGGCCAGCGCCGGCGGGTCGGCCGCCGACAGTGCCAGCCCGTGGCAGCGACCGGCGTCGTCGACGGCAGCCGGTGCCGGCGGGGCTGGCCAGGCCCCGAGGACGGCGTGCGCGTTGGTGCCACCGATGCCGAACGAACTCACCCCGGCGACCGCGCCCGGGGCGAGGACGTCCTCACCGGTCGCGATCCGCAGCGGTGAGCCGTCGATACGCAACAGCGGGTTCGCGGTCTCGAACCCGGCGACCGGCGGGATCGACCGGTCCCGGAGCACCAGCAATGTCTTGACGAGGCCGGCCAGGCCCGAGGCGGCGTCAAGGTGGCCGATGTTCGCCTTCACCGCCCCCACCGGGATCTGGTCGGCGTGCGCGCCCAGCGCCCGGAATGCTTGGGTGGCAGCCTCCCACTCGATCGGGTCACCGAGGGCGGTGCCGGTGCCGTGGGCCTCCAGGTAGCCCGCGTCGGCGATGTTCACGCCCGCCATCTGCCAGGCCGTCGTGATGACCTCGCGTTGACCCGGTACCGACGGTGCGTAGTATCCGGTCTTGTCGGCTCCGTCGTTGTTCACCGCGGTCGCCAGGATCACGCCGTGCGGCGTGGGCGCGTCTGCGGGCACGGACGCGGCGACCTGCAGGACGACTGCGACCACACCGGCGCCGGGCACGACGCCGTCTGCACGAGCATCGAACGGTCGGCAGTGGCCGCTCGCCGACAGCACACCGCCGGTCTGGTGCAGGTATCCGGCCTGCGGGAACGTCAGCCCTGTGGCGACCACGAGCACGCGGTCGCAGTCTCCGTTGAGCAGCGCCTGCGCCGCCAGATGCACCGCCACGAGCGAGGAGGAGCACGCGGTCTGCACCGACAGCGCGACGCCACGCAGCGCGAGCTTGTGGGCGATGCGGCTGGCCGCGAAGTCGGGCTCGGCGCCGTGGATCAGGTCGTCCATCGTGGCCGGGTCGACGTCACCCTGCCGCAGCACAGCCCGCAGGTAGGTGCTACCGGTCGAGGACGCGAACACGCCGATCCGCTCGTCGCTGCCGCGGGGTGGGACGCCGGCGTCCTCCAGCGCGGTCCACGCCGTCTCCAACATCAATCGATGCTGCGGGTCGACCAGCTCGGCCTCGTGCCGGCTCATCCCGAACGGGGCGCGATCGAAGCGCAGCACCCGCTCCAGGTGCCCGTAGACTGGAACGTAGCCCGGATCGTCGAGGTGGGACGGCGGCACACCGGCCCGGTCGAGCTCACGCCGGGAGTAGCGGCGGGTGAGGACCTGACCGGCCCGAAGCGCCACCACCCAGTCGTCGAGGCCGACGCAATCAGGGAACCGTGCATCCATCCCGACAACCGCGATGTCGAGTGATGTATCCCGATCCATCTTGCCCACCATAGGGGCAGCACTGTCGATGCGAAACTCGAAGCAGCGCCGGGCCAGTCAGGCCGGACGCACCGACAACTGCTCCTCGGCGGACTGCGTCACGTGCAGCGCAGGCAGCACCGACGCCGCCGTCGCCAGGAGCGCGGCCCCGTCGGTTATCGCACCGACGAACTCGCGGTTGAGCCGCCGCCGGGCGTCGTCGCTGCCGCGCAGCATGTCGTCGGAGAAGTCCAGGACCACGCCGGTGCGGTCCCGCAGGATGCCGTCGAAGACCCCGAAGGTGTTCTCCACGCCGGTGATCACCAGGTCGTTGATGTTCTGGAAGCTGTTGTACGACAGTTGCAGGCTCGCCGCGCGGCCCTGCGACGTGGTCAGCGCCAGGGTGACGTCCATGGGCGCCGTGCCGGTGCCGCCGAGCGTCGTCCCGGTCGCCGTGACCTGCGGCAGGTCGTCGAGTGTCACGCCCAGGAGCCAGGTGATCAGGTCGACGGAGTGCATCCCGTGGTGCCACAACAGGCTGTCGGTCCACGAACGCGCGTAGCCGTTGGTGCCGACGTTGGTGCGGCGCATCAGCAGGTAGCGGGCGTAGACGCTGATGACGTCGAGGTCGCCGGCGGCGATCAGGTCGTGCACACGGGTCGGCCCGCCGAGGTAGCGGTGGTTGTGGCCGACGGCCGCGACCAGACCTCGGGCATCCGCCAGGGCCACCAGCTCCGCGCCCTCGGTCGCGTCCATGGCGAGCGGCACCTCCACCAGGACGTGCTTGCCGGCCTCCAGGCAGCGCCGGGCCTGCGCGGCGTGGACCTGGTTCGGCGAGCAGATCCACACCGCGTCGAGAGCCGGGTCGCCGACCATCTCGGCCATCTCGACGCCGTGCCGCCGGAAGCCGTACGCCCGGGCGAAGGCGGCCGCCTTCCCGGCGACCGGGCCGACGATCCACAACGGATCGTGTCCGGCCTCCCGCAGCAGCCGCGCGTGGAATGCCGCCACCTGCCCGTATCCCACGATTCCGACCTTCAACGAGCTCGGCATGGTGCCTCCTGTCCGCGGCCGGATCGGGCTCTCCGGTTGCCGCCGTCGATGGGGTGAAGCAGCATCGTGGCATGGCCGGCTACATCCTGCGCGGGCCACCGCGGCACGCACAGGCCATCGACGCCGTTCGTCGCACGAGCGGGGAACGGTCGTCTCGTCTCGAAGGGAATCGCATGACCAGAGTCCCTGAGAACCACTGTGTCGACCCCCGGTTCGGCGAGTCCGAACGCGACAAGCTCGACCGCGACGGTTACGTGATCCTCGAAGGCATCCTCTCCGAGAGCGAGTGCGACGACTGGAGCCGGATCCTTGACGAGGCCTGGATCTGGGACCAGCAGAACCTCCCGCCCCACCCGGCCGGGGAGGAACCGGGTGTCCAGTTCGTCCGCAACCCGCTGCGGCACTCCCTGGTGTTCGAACGCTGCGTGACCGATCCGGTCGTGCTGGCGCCGGCCCGCAGCATGATCGGGTCCCGGATGATCTGCCACATCATGAACGCCCGGCGCTCCGACCCGGGCCACGGCCGGCAGCCGTTGCACGACCTGACTCGCAAGCGGGGGCGTCCGTTCCCGGTGTGCAACGTCATCTGGTGTCTGGACGAGTTCACCCGCGACAACGGCGCCACCCGGGTGCTGCCCGGAACCCATCTCGACGACACGGCCGCGCTAGCCACACTTGCGGACCCGCTGCGGCCGCATCCGGACGAGGTGTACGTCACCGCGCCACGCGGCTCGGTGCTGGTGTTCAACTCGCAGCTCATCCACGCCGGCACGCAGAACGACTCGGACCGGCCGCGCCGCAGCATGCAGTGCAACTTCGCGGTCGACAGCATGCCGCCGTTCTATCCGTGGCGGGAGCAGTTGTCGGACGCCACCAAGGCGGGGCTGAGCCCTCTGGCACAGCAGTTGCTGACGTTGGCTCCGGTGGCGGCATGACGGTCACCTGGCTCGCGGACCGCTCGACCCACTCCGACCTGACTGCCGAGGTGTACCAGCTGGCCAAGCCCATTGACGGCGACTACCGTGACGTCTCGTTCTATGTCGACCTGCTGCGCGGCGGCTCGGGCCGGGTGCTGGAGCTCGGCTGCGGAACCGGCCGCCTACAGCTTCCGCTGCTGGCCGCCGGCATCGACGTCGAAGGTCTCGACCACTCCGAGGGCATGCTCGAACGGTGCCGCGCGCACGCCGACGAACGTGGTCTGCACCCGACCCTGCGGCTCGGCGACATGGCGACGTTCCGCGTCGACGACCCGTACGACGTGGTCCTCCTCGCGTCCGGCCTGATCAAGGAGCTGCCCGGCCGGGACTTGGCCCGACAGTGCCTGTCCGCGTGCCGGGCCGCCCTGCGGCCGGGCGGCCGGCTCTACGTCGATTTGGTGCCGCCCCGGTCGTCGTCGCTGGCAATCTCGCCGGACCGGCCCACCCAGCCGGCGCCGCCCCGATACTGGCGCAGCGGCGACACCGCGTGGTCACTCACCACCGTACTGCTGGACTACGACGCCGCGACCGACCGTACGACGGCGTTGCGCCGATACGAGAAGTGGCAGCGGGGCGCGCTCGTCGCCTGCGAGATGCACGAGTTCCCGCTCCAGGACTGGAGCATCGAGACCTTCTGCGGCATGGTGGCCGACTGCGGCTTCCAGGTGGCGGAGGTGTTCGCGGACTACCGGCCCGGCAGGCCGCCGGGGCCGGGCGACAAGGACTGGACGATCTGCGCCATCGGAATCTGAGAAAGGACCGTGTCGATGAACGTTCCCGATGTCTTCCCTCCCGAGATCCGCGCCCGCCTGAAGCGCGACCACGAGTACGACGACGCCTACCGGATCCCCGCCGGCGACCTGGACGTGCTGGTCGCGTCGTATCCGGGTGGGTCGTCGGTGACCCCGCACCGACACCACGACATGGACATCGTCGGCGTCGTGGTGGAGGGCTCGGTGCGCCTGACGGTCGACGGCGACGAGCGCACCTACGGGCCGGGGGCGTGGTTCCACGTGCCGGTCTCCGCCGAGCACGCCGCGGTCTACGAGTCGACCACGGTCGAGATCGAATTCATGTTCAAGCGGTGAGTGTCCGCTTCTCCTGCGTCGTCGACGACCACCCGCGCTTCACCGTCCAGGCGTGGATCTGGTGCACCACCCTGCGGGCGCTGGCCGGGCGGTCGTCGGCGGAGCTGGTCATCCACGTGGTGGACGGCACCGCCGGCGACCGGATCGACTACCTGCGTGGCCTCGACGTCGAGGTGCGCGTGGTGCCGCCGTTCGACGAACGCCACGCGTACTCGAACAAGCTGGTGCAGCTGGGCAGCCCCGCGCTGGCCGAGCTGGACCGCGTGGTCCTCACCGACTGCGACATCGCGTTCGCCGGGCCGGTGTCGGAACTGCTCGACGTCGGTCGACCGATCGCCGCCAAGCGGGTCGACACGGGAAATCCCGACCACACGCACTGGGCGAGGATCTTCGCGGCGGCCGGCTTCGGTCCGCCGGAGACGGCGCCGGGCACGCACATCCCCCAGCTCACCTACCGCTACAACCTCAACGGCGGGGTCTACGTGCTGACCCGGCCCGCCTTCGAAGCGCTGGGCGAGGCGTGGCCGCGGTGGAACCGGTGGCTCGGCGATCGGCCGGAGGTGTTGGACGGGTGGGCGTTCTATCGGGATCAGGTGTCGTTCGGGCTGGCGGTGCACGAACTCGGCCTGCCGGTCGAGTCGTTGTCCTCCCGGTTCAACTTCCCGACCCAGCATCCCAACGTCGAGGCCGTGGTGCCCTCGGTGCTGCACTATCACCGCCGGTTCGACGCGGACGGCCTGCTGCTGGCGCACGGGGCGCCCGAGGTCGACGCGCGCATCGCCGAGGTCAACGCCGCGCTGACCCGGCACCGGCACACCGCGCCCTCGTCCTGCGTGCGGGATCAGGCGCTCGCCCCCGAGTAGGCACGCAGGACCCGCAGCCAGGCCAGCCGGGAGACGACCAGGCTCACCGCGGTGATCGCGGGCCCGGCCACCAGCCAGTACGGTGACAGCCGGCCGAGCAGCGCCTCGGCCGGCAGCGTCGTGAGCAGCACGACCGGCACCACGGTGAGGACGGCCTGGAATGGGTCGCGGTAGAGCTGCACCGGGAACCGCGCCAGTTCGACCGCGCCATAGGCGATCTGCTGGAGTTCGGTGCCACCGATGAGGTGTACGGCCATCGCCATCAGCAGGACCATCAGCGCGTACAGGGCTAGCAGCGAGGTGGCGAACAGCAGCAGGAACGTCAGCAGGTTCCAGCCGACCGGAGCGTCGGACAGCACAAAGCCCACGACGATGAAGATCAGGCCGAGGCCCGGGTCGAGCAGGTTGCCCACGTTGAGCCGGCGCAGGGTGACCAGTAGTTGGGTGTCCGCCGGTTTGGTGAGCAGGAAGTCGAGCGTGCCCAGCCGGACGTACTCGGTGATCTGTTGGAGGTTGGGTTGCAGGACCGCCTGCCGGATGCCGTTCACCGTGAAGAACAAGCCGGTGACGACCAGCAGCTCGGGATAGGTCCAGCCGAGCAGGTCGCCGGTGAACTGGAAGTAGACGGCCAGCCCGGCCGCGGCCCAGACCATCCAGAAGATGCTGAGCGTGAGGCCGGCGAGGAAGTTGGCCTGGTACTGGAACTCTGCGGCGACCGTCGCCCGCCAGCAGATCAGGATGATCCGGACGTGGTCTGCCCAGCGCCGGGTGCCGTTCATCCGCCCACCGCCTGGTGACGGCGCACGCCCGGCTTCCAGACAACCAGGTAGAGCACGGTGAACAGGGCCAACCACCCGAGCCCCACGGCGAAGCCGAACGCCGTCTCGGCTGCCGACAGGCGACCTGTCATCAGTTCGACCGGGAAGCCCATGGTCGTCCGGAACGGCAGCCACTCCGCCGTCGAGCGCAGCCACCCGGGCATCACCTCCAGCGGCGCGATCCAGCCGGAGGCGAAGCTGCCCAGCCCCCACCACAGCATCCACAGGTTGGTGGTTTGGGTGCTCCAGAAGCCCAGCAGCGCCACCAGCGACGCCATCGTGATGCTCACCGCGTAGGCCAGCAGGACGGCGACGACGGTGGCGAGCAGTCGGACGGCGGTGAGGTGGTAGCCCAGTTGCGGCAGGACCAGTGTGGCGGCGACGAACACCGGCGCCGCCAGACCTAGCATGACCAGCCGCTGCCCGAGGTCGTTGGCGGCGTATTGCCAGAAGGGGTGCACCGGGCGCAGGAGCCGGATGGAGAAGTCGCCGCCGCGGATGTCCTCGTCCCACTGCCAGATCACGTTCTGGCCGCTGAGGTGCCACAGCAGGCTGGCCGCCGCGTAGTACGAGATGAAGTCCGGTGCCGTCCAGCCGCGCGGCGGGCCGCTGGTGGCTACCACCGTCAGCCACACTGCCATCAGCAGGAGCGGGAAGAACGTGGTGAGCAGACCGGCGAGGAGCCGGCCGCGGTAGGCGGTCGCGGTGGTAGCGGCGGCCCGGGTCAGTGCGGCGATCGACGCGACGGTCTCAGCCATCGGCGAACACCGCCCGCACCACCTCGTCGATGGGGGGTTCCTCGATGGAGAGGTCCTCGACCGGCAGCACCGCCAGCACCCGCGCCGCGACCGCCGGCACGTCGTCGGTGGAGACGCGCAACGACACCGTCAGGCCGTCGTCGGTGACCGTGTCGACGTCGAGTGCCCCGAGTGGGGCGCGTTCGGTGAGCCGCACCTTCACGACGCGGTGGTCGGCGTATCGCCGGGTGAGGGTGGTCAGGTCGCCGTCGAAGCGCAGCGTCCCGTGGTCGATGACGATGACCCGCGAAGCCAGGGCCGTCACGTCGGCCATGTAGTGGCTGGTCAACAGGATCGTGGCACCGTACCGCCGGTTGTAGTCGGCGAGGAACGACCGGACCGCGGACTGCGCGGTCACGTCGAGGCCGAGAGTCGGCTCGTCCAGGAACAGCACCCGCGGCCGGTGCAGCAACGCACCGGCCAGCTCGCACCGCATCCGCTCCCCGAGGCTCAGCACCCGCACCGGCTTGCGCAGCAGCGACTGCAGACGCAGCAGTTCCACCAGCTCGTCGAGGGACTCCGTGTACTCCCGTCGGGGGATCTGGTAGATCGTGCGGTTCACCTCGTAGGCGTCCAGGGCGGGGAGGTCCCAGAACAGCGAGTTGCGCTGGCCCATCACGAGCGAGATCTGTCGCAGGAACGCCGGTTCCCGACGGTGCGGGACGTGGCCGAGCACGCGTGCGCTGCCCTCGGTCGGGTGGAGCAGGCCGCTCAGGCACTTCAGCAGCGAGGTCTTGCCGGCGCCGTTCGGCCCGAGAAAACCTACGATCTCACCCTGCGTCATGCGGAACGACACCCCGCTCAGGGCGGTGACCTCGTGTCGCTCCGGCCGCAGCACGTGGCGGATCGACGATCGGAGCCCGGGTGATCGGCGGTTGACGAAAAACCGTTTCACCAACGCGTCGACATCGATCGCCATCAGGTCATCCTAGGTGTGGTGCCGATGGGGCCGCACATCAGCGGTCTACCATGGTGGGCTGCCGACCCCCGGGGAGCTTGCGCGGTGACGAGAGAACGCATGCACGTCGACCAGGTCAACGTGGACGAGCACGTCGTCCGGGCCCTACTGCGGGACCAGTTCCCGCACTGGGCCGACCTGCCGTTGAAGCCGGTCAGCTCGTACGGCACCGAGCACTCGATCTTCCGCATCGGCCACGGTCTCGCCGGTCGGTTCCCGTTGCTGCCGGACGCCGGCTCGGCGACGGCGGTCGAGGCCCGGTGGCTACCCGGCCTGGCGCCGCTGTTGCCGTGCCGGGTGCCGGTCGTGGTCGCGCACGGCCGCCCGGCGCTGTCCTACCCGTTCACCTGGACGATCAGCGAGTGGCTCGACGGTGAGGACGGCTCGACCGCGACCTACGACGAGATGCGCCTGGCCCGCGACCTAGCCGACTTCCTGACCGCGCTGGAGCGCGCCGACGCCACCGGCGCGCCGTCCGCCCTGCCCGGTCAGCGGGGAGCGCCGCTGGCCGGTGTCGACGCGCCGGTCCGGCGCGCGATCGAACAGCTCGGCGACCGCATCGACGCCGCCGCCGTGACCAGATCGTGGGAGCAGTCCCTCGATGCCGACGAATGGCGCCGCCCCGGCGTCTGGACGCACGGTGACCCGCTGCCGGGTAACCTCATCTTCCAGGACGGCAGACTGACCGCGGTCATCGACTTCGGTGGCCTGAAGGCCGGTGACCCCGCCTGTGACCTGCAACCCGCGTGGAACACGTTCTCGGGGGCCAGCCGGCGGCTGTTCCGGGAGGCCATGGGCGTCGACGACGCCACCTGGTTGCGGGGGCGCGGCTGGACGGTCTACCAGACGGTGACCGGCCTGGCCTATTACTGGGACACCAATCCGCGCATGATCCGGCAGGTCTCCCACGCGCTCGACCAGGTGCTGGCGGACTCCTAGGCGAAGCGTCGGTAGAGCGCGAGGTAGCTCGCCGCCACGGCGGCCGGGGCGAAGCGCTGTCGGGCCTGGTCGGCGACGACCGCGCGGTCGAGCGCGAGAACGTCCTCTGCGGTCACGTCGGGGTGCCCGAAGTCGGGCACGACCAACCCGGTGACGTCGTGCTCCACCATCTCCGGCAGGGCGCCACGGGGGCTCACCAGCGCCGGCGTGCCCAGCGCCATCGACTCCAGGGCGGTGAGACCGAACGGTTCGTCCCACTGGCTCGGCACCACGGTCGCGAGGGCGCCCCGCAGCAGGTCCGCCTTGCGCTCGCCGGCCACGCCGCCGACGTAGGTGACGCCGCGCGTGTCGAGCAATGGTTCGAGGACCTCGTGGAAGTAGGGCCGGTCGGCCGGGAAGACCGGCCCGGCGATGATCAGGGGGAGGCCCCACCGGGCGGCCAGCCCGACCGCCAACTCCGCGCCCTTGAGGTGAGACAGGCGGCCCAGGAACAGCAGGTACTCCCCCCGCCGGGTCACCTCCGGCGCGCTCCGCCAGGTCTCGTGCGGTATCGGGTTGGGGACGGTGGCCACCACGTTGAGGTGCGGGGCGAGCCGTCGTTGGCTGTCGCTGATCGCCACGTACCGCGCGTCCGGGAAGTTCGCGAAGATCCGGTCCGACTTGCTGCCGGTGGCCGCGAAGCTGTGCAGCGTCGTCAGCATCGGCGTGGGGCAGACCTCGGAGAAGGCGATCCCCTGCGACAGGTGGTTGTGGACGAAGTCGTACTCGGCGGCCCGGGCGAAGGCCTTGCCGGCCTGGATGCTCGGCGCCGCCGGGTCCCACGAGGTGAAGTCACCGGTCTCGTCCGACGGGGCCTGGTGTTCGGCGAAGTGGAACTCCATCTTGCCGGCGGTGCGGCTCGTGCCCACGGTGAACGTGGTCAGCTCGACACCCAACTCGGTCAGCTCGCACGCGAGACTGTCGATGACCCGTTCGCTGCCCCCGTATCCCCCAGGGGGGACCGGAAGGTACGGGCCGGCGATCTGCAGCACCCTCACCCGATCTCACCTCCCACTGGCGACGCCCGGTGCGCCGGGCGCTCGGTCGATCTTCTGGCTAGGCTAGTGGAGATGGGTGTAGATGGCTCGATGACAGCGGATCGCCGATGGGTGGTCGGCGACCACCACGTGCACACGACGTTCAGCGTCGACGGCCGGCACTCGATCGCCGAGCAGGTGCGTGGGGCGCACGCCGGCGGCGCGGACTGGGTCGTGATCACCGATCACGGGTCGAGCGAGCACGTGGCGCGCGGCGAGGCGGTCCAGGCCGAGATCGCCGAGGCCCGGCTGGCCTTTCCCGACATGCTCATCTTGCCGGGGCTGGAGTGGAACGTCCCCGGCGCCGCGCACGGCACGGTGTTCACCGCCGTCGACCCGGGTTCGTCCGACGCCGCCCGGGAGTTCGCGGTCGTCCGTGAGTTCGAGGCGAAGTTTGACGGTGACGTGCGTGGCGCGCGCACCGGCTCGGCGGACGACGACGCGCTGGCGGTCGAGGCGTTGGAGTGGCTCGCCGACCGGGTCCGCGACGGCTCCGTTGATGACGCGGTGTTCCTCGTCAACCATCCGGCGAGCGACGGCTACAACCATCCCCGGCGCCTGCGCCGCTGGCGGGACGTGGCAGGCGGCGTCGCGATCGGCTTCGAGGGTGCGCCGGGCCACCAGGGCGCCGCGCTCTGCCCCGACGAGCACCGCGTGCGTGGCTTCTACAGCTACGGTCCGCGGCCGAACTCAGAACCGCGTTTACCGGAGGCCGCCTACCGCACCTGGGGCGGGTTCGACTGGATGACAGCCACCGTCGGCGGCATGTGGGACGCTCTGCTGGCCGAGGGCTCACGATGGTGGATCACCGCGAGTTCCGACTCGCACCTCAACCATGACGAGACGGCCCGAGACCCGGCGGCGTGCGACTTCTGGCCCGGTTCATACTCGCGGACGCACGTCGCGGTCGACCGGCTGACACCGGTGGGGCTGGCCCGAGGGCTCAGGCGCGGCCAGGTCTGGGTCGACCACGGCCACCTGCTCGGCGGCATCGACGTCCGCCTGCAGGCCGCGGACGACCGGCGGGGCGCCGGGATGGGCGAGACGCTGCGGCCACCCCGTGGGGCGGACCTCGAACTCGTGGTCACCGTCACCGCGCAGCACCGTCCCAACGCGGCGGGGTTCGTCCCCCGGCTCAACCGCCTGGACATCGTCGTCGGCGCCGTCACCGGGCCGTCCGGCGACGGCGACGGATTCGCCGCTCCAGACGCCCGCGTCGTCGCGCAGATCGACACCTCCGGGCGGTCCGGCACGTACACGTTGCGGCACCGCCTCGGTCCCGCCGAGACGGCGATGTACGTCCGGCTGCGGGGCACCGACGCGCGTCGCGGCGAGCCGGGGCTGCTCGGCGTGGGCATCGACCCGTGCGGGCCGGCGCGCGATCACCGGGGCGTCAACCCCTGGCACGACCTCTGGTTCTACACCAACCCGGTCCACGTCGAGCCGGTCGGTGACCGGGGTCGGTGACCGGGGTCAGGAGAACCGGTTCTCCCAGCGGGTCGTCAGCCAACTCGGCCGCTGGTAGCCGGTGTCGGGACCGTCGACTCCCCACGGCCAGCCGCCGAGTAGACCCATGAGCGCGGCGAAGCGTGACGAGTTGCGCTCCAGCATCTCGGGCGTGACCGACGCCCAAAAGAGTTCCTGGGGCATCAGGTGGAACCGCACCATCGGCATGATGAGCGTAATGCGCTCGCCGGGCGCGGTACGCGGTGTGGCGCCGTGCCAGAGCCCGCCGTGCCAGATGATGACCGAACCGGCCGGCGCCTCGACCACCTTGAGGTCCGGATGGTCGTGCGCCATCACCATGTCCTCCGGGACGTCGGAGCACAGCTTGTGGGTGCCCGGCACCACGCACACCGCGCCGTTGGCCCGGGTGTAGTCGGTCAAGCACCAGGTCACGGTGCCGAACTGGGCGTCGCTGGGCCAGGGCGCCGGCACCTTGCGGCTCTGGTCGGCGTGCAACTCGAATGCCGACGTGGAGGAGTCGTCCTTGATCGCGCCGGTGCACTGGCTGAGCTTCGCCCGGTATCCCATCAGGTACGCGACGAGAGCCAGCACCTGCGGCGACATGAGCGCCTCCTCGAACACCGGGTCGCGGTGGAGAATGTGGTACATCAACCGCCCGCGGGGCGCACCCTCGCCGAGCGCCTTCGGACGGTCCTCGGCGTCCAACCGGATGATGGCCTCACGCAGCCGCACGATGAGATCGTCCGGCGCGGCCACCCCGGGTGGCAGCACGGTGTAGCCGTTGGTCTCCAGGTCCGCGGCGTATCCGGTCAGGCCGAGCCGGTGCAACTCGTCACCGACCGATCGCTGCGCCTCCCAGCCTGCGGGCAGGGGGTCGCGTTCCACCTTCGCCGCGGCGAGCCGGCGGAGTTCGGCGAGCTCGCGGAGCACGGAGACATGGTCGATGGGCATCGGCGGATCCCTTCCGTTTGATGGCCTCCCGCCGATGGCATACCCATCCATGACTGATGTCAAATTGACGAGTTTCGTCACGTGGCATCGACGAACTCCGTCGTCCACGGTGTCGTGCGAGTCTCGGGCATCCGTGCGAGGCTCGGGTGACGGACCGCCATCGGGTGACCGGCGGCCGCCGCCTCAGGCCGCCCCGGGCACCCGACCGAGCCGTTCCGACAGCGTGGTCGACCGAAAGGGACGTCGCCGTGAAGGCACTGATCGCCGGCGGTGCGGGCATCATCGGCAGTACCGTCGCGTCCTACCTCACCGACTCGGGCCATGAACCCGTCATTCTCGACAACCTGGTCACCGGCCGCCGCGAGTTCTGCGCCGGCCGGACCTTCTACGAGGGCGACATCGCCGACGCGGTGGTCGTCAACCGGATCTTCGACGACCACCCCGACATCGCCGCCGTCGTGGACTGCGCGGCGTTGATCGTCGTGCCCGAGTCGGTGGAACAGCCGATCCACTACTACCGGGAGAACGTCACCAAGACCCTGGAGTTCGTCGATCACCTCATCGACCGGGGCGTCAGCCGGTTCCTGTTCAGCTCCTCCGCCGCGATCTACGAGCCGGGGGACGACCTGAGCGTGGACGAGAACTCCCGCATCAACGCCCGTAGCCCCTACGCCCGCACGAAGATGGTCGCCGAACAGATGTTGACCGACATCAGTGCGAGTACGCCGCTGCGGGTGTTGTCGCTGCGCTACTTCAATCCGATCGGCGCCGACCCCAAGATGCGCAGCGGGCTACAGGCCCCGTCACCGAGCCATGCCCTGGGCCGGTTGATCGAGTCGTACCGCGCGGGCCGACCGTTCGGGGTGACAGGATTGGACTATCCGACGCGGGACGGGTCGGGCGTCCGCGACTACGTGCACGTATGGGATCTGGCCGCCGCTCACCTCTGCGCGTTGCGGGTCTTCGACTCCCTCTTCACCGACTCGCGCTACAAGGCGATCAACCTCGGCACGGGCACGGGCACGACGGTTCTGGAGTTCGTCGAGGCGTTCAACCGGGTCGTGGACACCCCGGTCGCGGTGGAGCCGGCGCCCCGGCGCCCCGGTGACACGGCCGGCGCGTACACCCGGAGCACCCGGGCCGCCGAACTGCTCGGCTGGCAGTGCGAGCGCACCGTCGAGGACGGCATCCGCGACTCGCTCACGTGGTTCGCCCGGCGCGGTGAGGTGCTGCCGGACCTCGCCGGTCAGGACGTCGCCGAGCCCGCGTGTACCACGTTGGCGAGATGACCGCCTCCCGCCGGGCCGCCGGTCGTCGGACCGGTGGCCGTCGGCGTTCCCCGGAATGGCCAAGTGGCGTCGGCTCAGTCCTGCTCGTCGTAGAAGCCGCAGGCCGGCGGTAGGGTCCAGTCCACCGGCGGGCCCTGTCGCGCAAAGACCTCCAGCCGGATCCCGTCCGGGTCGTGGAAGAAGATCTGGCCGCTCGCGGCGGCGCCGCCCGGTGCGGCGGAACCGGCGCGGATGACAACTCCGGCCGCCCGCAGCGCCGTCTCGACCTCAGCCAGACCCGGCAGGTCGGCCACCTCGAACGACAGGTGATGCAGGCCCGCCCGCCGGCGCGCGAACGACTCGTCGCTCTGCTGCCAGAGGGTGAGCAGCACCTCGCCGTCCTGACCGAGGTGGACCCAAGGACGATCGGGGTCGACCGACGCCCGGATCACCTCGAGGTTCAGCGCCCGCTGGTAGAAGGCCGTCGAGCGGCGTATGTCGGAGACGTTGAGCCCGGCGCTGCCGGTGCGGATCGCGACCATGGCCCGACCCTAGCGGCGCTGTCCGCCGCGCGGACGGCCGGCGTGTCTCGCCTCGGGTAGCGTCGCGTCCCGGTGGCAGACCGGGTCAGGCATGGAGACGCCGGACCGACGGCAACAGACGACGACCACCGTCGTCCCTTCGCCCGCACCCCCTGGGTGAGGGCGAGCAGACCAGGCTGGTGGCACCGTCGTCGGACCGGACGGACTCGCCCGTCCGGCGTTGGCCTCGGCGGACCCGCTAATGCGGGACTACTACGACACCGAATGGGGCATGCCCGTACGCGACGAGCGCGGCTCTACGAACGCCTCACCCTCGAAGCGTTCCAGGCCGGTCTGTCCTGGGCCACGATCCTGCGGAGACGGCCGGCGTTCCGGACCGCGTTCGACGACTTCCACCCCGACGTCGTCGCCGGATACACCGCCCGGGACGTCAACCGCCTGATGGCCGACACGGGCATCGTACGCAACCGGGCGAAGGCCCTCGCCACGATCGGCAACGCCACGGCCACCGTGCGGCTACGAGACGCCGGCGGCCTGGTCGACCTGGTGTGGTCCTCCCAGCCGACGACCACTCCCCGCCCGCGGCACTTCGCCGAGATCCCCACCGAGTCGGCCGAGTCACTGGCGCTGTCGAAGGCCCTGCGGGCCCACGGTTTCTCCTTCGTCGGACCGACCACCATGTACGCGCTGATGGAGGCCATCGGCATCGTCGACACCCACCTGCTCGACAGCCACCGGCGCGGCAGTTCCAGCGTCCGGCCTCAGCAGCAGGCGTAAACCGCGGGCGCGCAACCGCATCCCCTCCCCTACGTGTCCTGTTCCGACAGCCGCAAGATGCGCCGCCGCACCGATCGCGACTCCTGACATGACGCCTTCGATAAACAGCCGTAAAGCCCGGCTACCCGACCGGCATTGATCGAAGGTCTTGACTCTATGCGCAGCCCTGCCCATGATTTACTGCGGCGGTTCAAAAGTGAGGGTCGATGTGATGACGCAGGTAGAGCCACCGGCAGGAGGCACCACATCCGACGCCACTCTCCGCGAGATTGGACGAACTAGCCGACTCGCGCGTGCCAGCTCAGCAACGAGGGACTGGCTGACACGTGGGGCCCATCGGCGGGAACTGAGTATCGCGGGCCTCGGTTCGGTGCTCCTCGCTGTCGCGATGATCTGGCTGATTCCGCCGTACGCGGCTCGCGTGTTGAGTGCCGGCGCCAAGACCGTGCCGATCGCCGACCCGGCCCACACCATCGTCGGTGACGTGGGTGACCCGACGGCCCAAGCATGGCTGGTGGGATGGGGTGGCCACGCTCTCACCCACGGTCTGCGTGACCTGTGGGACACCAACGCCTTCTATCCCGACACGTACGGCCTAGCCCTGAACGACAGCCTGCTCGGTTATGCCCCGGCAGGACTGATCGGCAGCGGTGTCGTAGGCGCCGTGCTGCGCTACAACATCCTGTTCGTGCTGGCTTTCGCGCTCGCCTTCCTCGGCGGCTACGCGCTCCTGCGCCAGCTCGGCGCGAACAAGGTCGCCGCCGCGGTAGCCGGGGCCGCCCTCGCCTACGCACCCTGGCGCTACGGCCACGACGGCCATCTGAATATTCTCTCCACCGGTGGTATCACTCTGGCCCTGGCGATGCTGGCGCGCGGCCATGGACTCTCGTTCACCCGCGGCTACCTTGCCGAACGAGTCCGGCCGGGCTGGGCGTTCGCTGGCTGGCTGGTCGCGGCCTGGCAGGTCAGCCTAGGATTCGGCGTGGGGCTGGGATTCGTGTACGTCCTCGCCGCCCTCTGCCTGATCACACTGATCGCCTGGCTGATCCAGCGCCCACGCCTGAGCCGCCGGCTAATCGTCAGTGATCTGATCGGCGGGCTGGTCTTCACCGCGGTGACCGGATACTTCGCGTACGCGTACCAACACGTGCGCGAGCTCAACCCAGATGTCACCCGGGACTGGGACTACGTCGCGTTTTTCTCCCCGACACTGCGCGGGCTTCTCGTGGCACCGCAGTCGTCGCTGCCCTGGGGCACCCTGCACAACGACGCCCGCACCGCTCTCGGTGATGTACCGACTGAGAAAGTGCTGCTGTGCGGGTACGCACTGTACATACTGGCCTTCGCCGGCCTGTTCCTATCCCGCTGGTCACCGGTGCAACGGCTTCTGCTGCTGTCTGGGGCGGTCGTCGGAGTGTTGTTCGCGCTGGGCACGAACGGGCCGATCTACCGCCTGCTCTATCTCTACGTGCCCGGGTTCGATGGATCCCGTACGCCAGGCCGGTTGATCTTGTGGCCCACCCTCTGCCTGGCCATCCTCGCGGCCGGCCTGGTCACCCACCTGGCCGAGGTGGCTCGCAGGGGTGCCAAGCCGGAATGGTCGGTGAGCGCGGCACGGTTGCTGACCGTTCCGTTGCTGGTCCTCGTGCTAGCTGAGGGCCTGCCTAACCTGAACCACCCCCAAACCCCAGCCAAACCGGCCGCGATGGCGCTAGCCTCCGCGCACGCTCCGACCATGGTATTGCCGTCCAACGACGGCATCGACCTCCACGTCCTACTCTGGTCGACCGACGGTTTTCCCACCATGGTCAACGGTGCGGCCAGCTACACCACACCCAACCGTCAGGCGATCCGCGACGTTATGGCGACCTTCCCCAGCCAGCCGGCCTTGGATCGGTTGCACCAGCTCGGCATCCGCAGCGTCGTCCTGCTGCGCGACCGGGTCCCAGGCACCCCGTACGAACCACTGCTTAACATCCCCGACGTACCCGGCATCACCCGCCATGACGTCGGGCCAGACGTGGTTTACACCATCGACACCAACCCCAAGAACCCCTAACACCGCAACGCGGCAATCAGATGCTCCGCCGCACTTCGGCCTCCGCGAGCATTGCGCCGAGTCACACGTGCGTCTTGACGTACGCCGCCAACTGCTCGATCTCCGACGGCGTCGGCTTGCCCAGCCTGCGCTGCCCCCAGTGCTCCACCACGCGGTTCCAGTAGGAACCGTAGGCACGTCGAGTTCCGGTTGTCACCCCAGCCGACACCACAGGGACGTATTCGGCGAAGGTCGGCGACAGAGGCCGAAGCGCGGCGGGTGCGGATGTCGGCCAGGTACTCGTCGCGCAGCGCCTGCAACTGCCGGTAGATGTACGACTTGCGGCCACCGTCGCGCTGGATCCGGTCGTACTCGTCGTCGGTGGTCTCCCCCACCCACATTCGGGTGCCGTCGTAGAGCAGCACCTCCAGCTCCACGATGTTGTCGACCACCTTGCCGGTGCGCTGGGCGGTGGCACCGCAGGAGTTGTTGCCGAGCATGCCGCCCAGCGTGCAGTGGTCGCGGGTGGCCGGACACGGTCCGTACAACAGCCCGGTCGGCTGGAGCTCGGCGTTGAGTTCGTCGAGCACGATGCCCGGCTCGACCAGACAGGTCCGCGTCTGTTCGTCAACCTCGATCAGCCGATGGCAGTACTTGGACCAGTCCAGCAGCACTGCGGTGTTGCTGCACTCACCGGCGAGGCTGGTGCCGCCGCCGCGCGAGGTCAGGGGCGCCTGGTGGCGGCGGCACACCGCGACGGCGGCGACCGCCGCCTCCACTGTGCGGGGTACCACGATCCCGAGCGGCACCTGGCCGGTAGTTGGAGGCGTCGGTGGAGTAGGCGGCGCGGGAACCGGCGTCGAAGCGGACCTCCCCGTCGACCTCGTCGCGCAAGTCGGCGGCGAGGGCCCTCAGGTCGATGTCGTGGCTCGGTTCGGGCGGGCGCAGGACGGGTTCGGGCAGGAAGATGTCGTTCACGAACGCAGCTCGTTGAACTTGTCGCGGGCGACGGTGGCCACGGTGGCGACCTTGTGCGGCTGGCCGCGGAGGAACGCCTCGGTGAAATGTTTGGCCTGGTCATACTTGATTTTTCCGGGCATTGGCGGTTCGTTGGGGTTGACGTCGCAGTCCACCAGCGCCGGGCCCGGGTGCGCGAGCGCTTCCCGGATCGCGCCCGGCAGCGCCTTCGCGTCGGACACCTTGACTCCGAACGCGCCGCAGCCGCGCGCCCACGTCGAGAAGTCCGCCTCCGGCTGGCGGTGCCGCACCGCGTACTCGGGGTAGCCGAGGATGATCTGCTCCCACAGGATCTGCCCGTACGAGTTGTTGTTGTTGATCACCACTTTGATCGGCAGGTCGTGCCGGACCGCGGTGAGGAACTCGGCCATCAGCATCGCGAATCCGCCGTCGCCGACGAACGCGATCACCTGCCGGCCCGGGTAGGCGTGCTGCATGGCGATCGCGTAGGGCAGGCCGGGCGCCATCGTGGCCAGGTTGCCCGACAGGTAGTACTCCCGGTCGCCGCGGATGGTCCAGTGCCGCGCCGACCAGGTGGCGATCGTGCCGGAGTCGCAGGTCAGGATGGCGTCGTCGGCGGCCGCCTCGTCGATGCAGCCCATCAGATACTGCGGCGCTATCGGCGACCGCTGCGGGTCCACCAGGCTGGTCATCTCGGACCGCCAGTTGTTCATCTTGCGCTGATACTTCTCCAGAAACGAGCGGTCCGCACCGTGGCCGAGCATCGGCAGCAGGTCTCGCAGCGCCAGGCGGGCGTCCGCGCAGACGGGGGCCTCGACCGGCAGCCGCATCCCGATCAGGCTGGGATCGACGTCGATCTGGACCACCTTCGCCTGCCCCGGACCGGGCAGGTACTTCGCGTACGGGTAGGACGTGCCCACCATCAGGAGGGTGTCGCACTCCTCCATCAGTTCCTCGCTCGGCGCGGTGCCGAGCAGGCCGAGCCCACCCGTGGTCAGCGGGTGGTCGTCGGGCACCACCAACTTGCCCGGCAGCGTCTTGACGATGGGGCTGGCCAGCGCCTCGGCCACCGCGAGGACCTCCGCGCGGGCGCCACGCGCACCGACACCCACCAGCATGGCGACCTTTCGGCCGGCCTTGAGCACCTCGGCGGCCTTCGCCAGCTCCCGCGGGTCCGCCGGTAGCTGCGGATACGACACCACCGCCGCGCTCATCGGCGGCTTTCCCGGACTGACGTGCCGGTACGGGTCCTCGTCGGCCGCCGCGACCTGGACGTCGTTGGGGAACGTCAGGTGCGCCACCGTCCGCTTGCTCAACGCGTTTCGGATGGCCAGGTCCACCACCGCCGGCATCTGCTGCGGGTTGGTGACCATCAGGTTGTACGACGCGACGTCCTGGTACAGCTGGGTGGTCTGCACCTCCTGCTGGTAGTGCGAACCCAGCACCGAGGTCTCCTGCATTCCGGTGAGCGCCAACACCGGCACGTGATCGAGCTTCGCGTCGTAGAGCCCGTTGAGCAGATGAATCGCTCCGGGGCCGGAGGTGGCGCAGCAGACCCCCAGTCGGCCCGTGGCCTTGGCGTAGCCGGTGGCCATGAACGCCGCCGCCTCCTCGTGGTGCACCAGCACGAACCGCAAATTCTCCCGCTGCCGGCGGAAGCCCTCCATCAGGCCGTTGATGCCGTCGCCGGGCAGGCCGAACACGGTGTCGACCCCCCACGCCACCAGGCGTCGGGCCAGGCTCTCGCCCACGATTTCCTGCACCTCGTCCTCCTCTTCGGTCACGGCGATGCGCACGGTGTCAGGCCCACTCGCTGGCGTACCCGGCCCCGGAGATCCGCTGCCTGCTCCGGGGTTGAGCAGCGTCAGGACCGACGCCGGGACCGGGCCACCAGGTAACCGAGGAGCAGTCCGCCACCGAGCAGGGCCACCACGCGCGGCGTGATCGCCGAACGCAGTTTCCCGAGGCCTGCCTTCGGGTCCACCACGCTGCCGGCCACATCACCCGCCGTGCCCACCACCACGTCACCGAGCTTGCCGAGATGCACCCGACCCACCACCTTCCCGAAGCCGCCGGCTACCCGGCGGGCCGCCGACGAAACACCCACGCGTCCCGACCGGTGAAGACCGTGGTCGCGGAAGTGGCGCTTCAGCTCGCCGAGGATGGCCGGGGTGGCGTAGCCGGCATCGGTCCCGAGCCTGTCGGGCGGCCGGGCCGCCGTGTCACGCAGCACGGCAAACAGGTCGACGACCGTTGCGTCGGACCGCAGCAGGGACAATGGTCATGTTCGCCGGGCGGACCTGGGCAGCGTTGCGGGGGCAAGGCGGCTTGCCCTCGGCTAGGCGGGCGCGAATCGCGGTGAGCCGGGCGTCGAGGATGGGGACCTAGTGGTCACCCGGTAGCGGGGTGCGTCGCCGTGGGCGTCAACGGCGGTCAGCAGCAGGTGGGCCTGCTCACCGGCACCTATCGCAGCTTCCCCAAGCCGGCACGACGCGGCGCTCACCACCATTACCGGGAAACCGCTGGACGCGGGTGACACGTTCGCGCAGATCCTGGAGTTGGTGCTGGCCGCGTACTCGGTGGCGGTGTTCGGCACGCTCGCCGGCGCCCTCGGCGCGTTCTTCCTCAACCGAGAGCGGACGGAGGACGAACGCGGTCGACCGGACGAGTAACCGCGCGCGACAGGGGCGCCCGTTTGACCCCGACCGGGAAGGGAATGTGACGCGCCTCGACGGCGCGGAACAGCCGTGCCGCGTTACACGGGGAGGCCGACATGGATGACCGCGAACGCCTGCACGAACTCCGTCAGCAGGCTCACGACGCCGGCATTGAGGGCAACTCCAAGATGACCGAGCAGCAGTTGCGCGACGCGCTGCGAATGGCGGGCAAGGGCGAGCAGCCGCAGATGGCCAAGCACAACGCCAAGCGGTGACGCCGGCGGCTGGCGGCAAGGGCCGTCCCGCCGGTGCCGCCAGCGCCTGGCCAGCTGATGTCGAGGCTCAAGATTTCGGCCAGAACCGCCGACAACAGCGGGGCGCGGCCCACCCGACGTCGCCACGGGTCGCGCCGAGGCACACCGCCGGCTTGCCATCGCTGACGCGGCCGGTCCGTAGTCCGACGCCGGATTCACCGCGGCCTCAACCTTCCTGGCCTGCGTCGGCTTCACCTTCCCTGACACCCTGACCAGCACCCGACCACTATCGGCCCGGTAGTGGCACTCGCTGCCCAGGATGGGCATGTTTTTCGTCAGGGCTTGGATGTCCTTGGCCCTCGGGTCCGCTTCGGCGGTGGGGAACACCCCGATGGCCCGCCCGGCCGGCGTCGCACTTCTCGGCGTTCATGTCCCCACCGGCATGTCAGCGGACGCCCTTGACGTGTACCCATTGGGCCGTCCGAGCAGGTTGTTGGGTCGGTGGCTCACGGCATGTGGAAGTCGGCGAACTCGAAGCCCGGACTCACCACGCAGCTGACGAGAACGTGCTCGTCGCCCGCTGGTCTCGCGGACTGCCACTCGCCCGCCGGTACCAGGATCTGCGGGCACTCCGCACTCAGGATTGTCGGCACAGTGTCCCTGCCGACGGTCAGCGCCAACGGGCCACCCGAGTGCCAGAACCAGATTTCGTCCGACCGCACGGTGTGCCAGGCCGACGAGTCACCGGGTTCGAGGAGGAAGAGGATCGCTGTTGCGGCGGCACGGCTGCCTGGGTAGCCGTCCGGCTCGAACGCGACGGCGGACCGATAGGTTTCCCGAAACCAGCCACCTTCGGGATGCGGCTGTAGATCGAACTTCTCGGCAAGAGGGGGACGTGCGGTCATGGAGGCCACTGTAGTGGCGTTACCGCGATGCGATCAGTGATCCGGTGTCGGCGAGGAAGGTCTGCAGCGTCCGCGCGGGCCGTCCGATGACCCGCTCGACCGTCCCGGTCACCTCCGCGAAGCGGCCCGCCTGGACGCGTTCGAACGTCAATACGGAGAGATCTCGTTCGAAGCCGCTCATGCCGGCGACCGCCTCGGCGATGGTCACCTGCCGGTGGGTCACGGGCCGTCCCGCGGCTGCGGAGAGCAGCTCCGTGGTGCGCGGCAACGACAGTGCCTCCGGGCCGGAGAGCTCGTACACCTGACCGGCGTGCCCCTCGTCGAGCAGTGCCCGCTCGGCCACGGCCGCGATGTCCCGCGCGTCGATCCAGGCCACCGTCGCGTCCTCGGCGGGGAAGGGAAGCTCACCGGCGTCGACGATCAGGTCGCGGTAGAAGCGCGGATCGGTGAACACCTGCATGAACCAGCTCGGGCGCAGGATCGTCCAGGTTCGGCCGCTGTCCCGTACCGCACGCTCCGCACGCGGCGCCCACCCGTCCGGCCCAATGTGGTCCGGATCCCGCTCCGAGAGCAGCACGACCCGGGCCTGGGCGGGGACCTCGGCCAGCAGCGCGCCAACCAGCTCCGGCGCGTCCGCCCGGTCCGGCCGGACCACGTACACCGCGTCGATGTCCTTGGCCGCCGCCCACCCAGACGGATCGTCCCAGGAGAACGCGGTCGGACGGACGCCGTCGAGGTGGACCGTGGACGGATCGCTGCTTCCGCCGCGCACCTCGACACCGGACCGCGCCGCGAGCAGCTCCGCCAGTGGGACCCCGGTCTTGCCGCGGACTCCGGTCACCAGCACGCGCGTCGTGCTTGCCGAGTTCGTACCCCGCATGTGAATCGCTCCTCACCCTCGAGTCGCTGACGTTCCTGGTTGCACGAGCCGGCGCAGCCGTCTCAAGCGTCGACTCGGTGAGGCGCGGCGACGGCTCGTCACCATCCCAGTATCCGGCAGCTCGCCGTCCCGACCAGTGATACGGCGTCACATCCGGTCATGACGCCACGCCGCTGGCGCACCGGACAAACGCCGAGCGGCCGACTGCGGCCGGTACGACAGAACGGCCGGCTGCTGAGGCGGATCCACGAGTCCGTCACCGAGCCGGAGACCCCTTCGCGGTGAACCTACGGACGTGGTCGGCCTGCTGGTGCAGCTCCCGCTGCCGCTCAGCAGGGCCAACCAGCCGGGGCGGGCGAGCCGGCCGAGGAGATCGCACGCCGCAAACACCACGCCTTGTCGGTGAACGACCAGGGCGACGGCTCCCTTGCGCGTTGATGTGGCGCGGTTCGGTGGTGCCGGGAAAGGCCGGAGTCGGGGCCTCGCCAGGGATGTGTAGCCCCACTTGCGTCACCGATCCTTCGGTGCGGAAGAATGCCCTCATGGCTGAGGACCGGGAGTTCCCGTCACGCTCCAAACTGGACACCACCGTCCCGCACTCGGCGCGGATCTGGAACTACTGGCTCGGCGGCAAGGATAATTTCGCGGTCGACCGGGTCGCCGGCGATGAGGTGATCGCATACATTCCGGATATCCCCATCGGGGCAAAGTCGGAGCGCGCGTTCCTCAAGCGTGTGGTCCGGTTCCTCGTCGAGGATGCCGGCATCCGTCAGTTCCTCGACGTCGGCACCGGCCTCCCCTCGGCGGACAACACCCACGAGGTCGCGCAGTCCCTCGACCCGCGCTGCCGGGTGGTCTATATCGACAACGACCCGCTCGTCATGGCGCATGCGCGTGCGCTCCTGGCCAGCGCTCCCGGCGGCAAATGCGACTACGTGGAAGCCGATCTGCGGCAGCCGGACACGATACTCGCGTCCGCGCAGCAGACGCTCGACTTCTCGCAGCCGATCGGGCTCATGCTCCTCGGCGTCGTCAATCACCTCATGGACGACGACGTGGCGTACGGCGCCGTCGCGCAGCTGGTGCAGGCAATGCCCACCGGTAGCCACCTGGTGCTCACCCACTCCACCGCGGAGATCCACGGCGAGCCGATGCTGCGCGTGATGCGGGAAACCACCGAGCGCGGCGGCACGCCAATCCGCGCCAGGACGAAGGTGGAGCTCGAACGCTTCTTCGACGGGTTGGATCTGCTGGAACCCGGCGTCGTAACGTGCTCGCGCTGGCGCCCCGACCCGGAGTCCGACGAGCCGGAGGTCTACCTGTTCGGCGGCGTCGGCCGCATCGGCTGAGCTGAGCCTTTCGACGCCCGTCAGACACGAGGGCAACCTATTTGCGGACCCGGGGGCGCGACCTACCCCCGACCGACGCCGTCCGGCTGCTCTGCGGCTGGCTCGAGCATCCCCACGGCCCCCGGGTCGGCGCGCTGCCACCGGACTCCCGCCACGGCCTGCCGACCGTCGATTAGTACGACCAGCTGTTCACCCGGCAGTTCCGGTGACCAAGCCAACGCGATCATCCACCTGAACCGATCAGGGCCGGGCGGACTCCAGCGGAGTCCGCTCGGCCTTTTCCGCCCGGCTCGATGTTCCCGTTGGTGCAAGCCTTCGCCTTCGAGTAGCGGTGCGCCGGCTACCAGCAGCGGCCGGTCTGGGGCTGGGGGTTCGCAGCCGGGCGTGTTGAGGTTGGTGTCGTTGATCCAGCCGTAGGTGTTGCGGTTAACGTCGTAGGCCAGGTACCAAAGCTTGTTGCCGTACTGCCCCGCCGGACCGCCGAAGAAGTAGCACTGCAGCCACATCGAGTCGCCAGCGCCGAACGTCCCGGCATTGCCGTAGTCGGTGTGGGGGTTGGCCCGCAGGCTGCCGGAGCCAACGGCGTTCCACCAGCTGGAGCTGACGGCAGCCCGCGTGGTGGTCTTGGCTTCGGCGAGGCGCGGACCCGACTGCGCCGCAGCGGGGCTCGCGACCATGAGGCTGGCGCACGCGGCGAGCACCGCAACGACGGCCATGGTCCGGTTGAGTAGTGCTGACATAGACGCTTGCTCCACAGAGTGAACCGACTGCCGGAACATTGACACCTCGCTATCCGGCTGGGCCGGTTGTTGACATAGTCCAGCCAAACCGGCCGCAGGTTCTCCTGGGCGGGCGACGGTCAACCAACAGGGACGACGGTCTATCAGGAGGATGTGCGATGCCGCGGCCGCTACGCCCGATCGATCCGAGCGCCGGTCTCACGCAGTATCGGATGGGAGCGGCCGGTATGATGCCGCAGCATCGCGGTCACCTCGGTCACCGCCGGGTCTTCCAGCAGTGCCGTGAGCATCCCGTGCCCCACCATTCCGGTCGCCCCGAACAGCACCACGCGCATCAGACCGACCGGCGGTAGGAGGCGGAACCGACGCCGTTGATCTGCGTGCCGGACTGGGTCAGCGGCACCGCGATGGAGGCCAGCCATGGGTAGGGATAGTTGAGGTCGGGGGTGGACACCCGGTCGAGTTCGCGCAAGCCGTCCTCGGGGATGGTCACGTGCAGCGACTCCAGGTTGGCCTCGAGCTGGCCCACCGAGCGGGCGCCGATCAGCGTCGAGGTGACCGGTGCTTGCTGCCGCACCCAGGCCAGGGCGACCGCGGCGATCGACGCGTCGAGGTTCTTGGTTAGTTCGCGCAGCACGTCGAGCACTTCGAACGCGTTGGTGCCCTCGAGCTGCGCCTCGGCCAGCCGGCCCCGGCCGGAACCCTCGGGGGTGCGGTTGTCACGCGAGTATTTGCCCGACAGCACGCCGCTGGCCAGGGGGCTGTACGGCAGCACGGCCAGGCCGAGTTCGCGGGCGGCGCCGAACAGTTCGCCCTCGACAGTGCGGCGGACCAGCGAATATTCGACCTGCAGCGCGACGATCGGGGCCCAGCCGCGCAGTTCGGTGATGGTCGCCATGCGCGACACCGCCCAGGCTGGGGTGTTGGACAGGCCGATGTAGCGGATCTTGCCGGCGCGTACCAGGTCGTTGAGGGTGGCCAGGGACTCCTCGATGGGGGTGTGCTGGTCGAGGCAGTGCTGCCAGTAGAGGTCGATGTAGTCGACACCGAGCCGCCGCAGCGATGCGTCGACCTGCTCGAGGATCGCCTTGCGGCTCGCCCCGCCGCCGTTCGGGTCGCCGGCGTACATGTTGCGGGCGTACTTGGTGGAGATCACCACTCGGTCGCGCAGGCCGGGCCGGGAGGCCAGGTAGTCGCCGATGATCTGCTCGGAGCGGCCCTCCGAATAGCCGTTGGCGGTGTCGATGACGTTGCCCCCGGCGTCCAGGTAGCGGGCGATGACGTCCTTCGACGTCTCGGCGTCCGATCCCCAGCCGGCGTCGCCGAAGGTCATCGTGCCGAGGGCGAGCGGGCTGACCCGCAGGCCGGAGCGGCCGACGGTGCGATATTCGTTCAGTTCCATGATTAGTGGTCCGTTCAGTGCTGGAGGGCAAGCAGACTCTCGGCGGTCTCGGTGATGGTGTCTTCGATCGGGCGGGGCTTCCAGCCCAGCAGTCGTTCGGCCTTGGCGGAGGTGGCGTCCAGGTTGCGGCCGAGGGCGGCGCGTAGCTGACGCAGTTGCGGGTTGACCTTGGCCCGGCCGCGGGCGGCCCATAGCGGCATCTCCTTGGTGGGGACCTTGGCCGCGCGGTCGCCGAGGCGGTCGCGCAGGATCGCGGCGACGTCGCGCAGCCACAGGCTGTGCCCGGAGGTGGCGATGAACCTCTCGCCTGCGGCGGCCGGTTCGATTAGGGCGAGCAGCTGCAGGGAGGCCACGTCGCGCACGTCGACGTATCCGGTGGCGAACGGGAGCAGGGCGGGCATCGTCCCGTCGAGCATCCGGTTGATGGCGGTGAGGGAGGGTGAGTAGTCGGGGCCGAGGACCGGGCCGAGCACGCCGGTCGGGTTCACGGTCGCGAGCTCGAGGCTGCCGTCCTTGACGAAATCCCAGGCCGCACGCTCGGCCAGGGTCTTGGACTTCTGGTAGGGCTGGATGCCCGGGGCGTCAACGTTCGTCCAGTCCTGCTCGGTGAACGGAGTGGCGCGGGGCTCGTGGCCGTAGGCGATCGCACCGATCGCCGAGGTCAGCACCACCCGCCGAACGCCGCCGGCGCGCGCCGCGCGCAGGACGCGCAGCGTGCCGTCGATCGCCGGGCCGACCATCTCGTCGTCGTTCTTGGGTGCCTGGGTCAGGGTGGGCGACGCGACGTGCAGGACGCCGTTGACCCCTGCTGCGGCCTCGGCCCAGCCGTCGTCGCCCGACAGGTCGGCCTGGACCACCCGCAGCTGGTCGCCCGGCTCGGCGCCACCGCGGCGCAGCATCTCGCGCACATGGGTCTCACGAGAGAGGTCGCGCACCGTGGTGCGCACCGCGTAGCCGGCGTTGAGCAGGGCCAGGATGCACCAGCTGCCGACGTATCCGGTGCCTCCGGTGACCAGAATTTCTGTCATGTTGTGCCCTCCGTGGTGTCTCAAGCCTGTGACAACCACGGTAGTGGAGAGGTCTCCACTTCGTCAACGGGAAAACGGAGACTTCTCCACTAAAGTCCTCGGCGGGTGTCGAGCCCATCCAGGATGAGCGCCAGCATGGGCTGGGTCCGCTCCGGCGCGGTTCGCCATAGAGCGCCGGTGAACTGCAAAAAGTCGCCGGGTTCAGCGTCTTCACGAATGCTGCCGTCGCGCTTGCCCGCGTCAAGCAGCTCCGTGATCGCGCCAATCACCAGGCCATACGTCTGCTCACCGATTGACTTATGGGCGTCCGGGCTGAGGGCGGCGCCGAGAGCGTGCTTCTTACGCATGCCGGCCACCAGCTCGGTGGTCCAGCGGCGCAGCGCCTCCAAGGGCGGCTGCGCGGCAAGCAGTTCGGCCACCGAGCCGGCCAGCTTCGCCACCTCGTCCTGATAGATGTCGAGGATCAGCGCCTCGCGGGACGGGTAGTTCCGATAGAGGGTGCCGGGTCCGACGCCGGCCCGCTGAGCGATCTGGTTCATCGAGGTGTCGTCGTCCTCGGCGAAGGCCTCCCGCGCTGCCGCGAGAATGCGGGCGCGGTTCTCCCGGGCGTCTGCGCGAACCATGCCTCTCCTATCATCCGGAGGACCCACCGGAATCGGAGACCTCTCCGAAACGATAGGAGAATGGCTCCGCCCCGGCAAGCTCTGGGGAGATGAACCGACGGCTAGGGTCGCGCTATCCGCTCGCAATACTGCCGAGAGGGTCAGTGCTTAGCCTGGCCAGAGAGGGCCTCGAGCGACCGGTGGAGCTCGACCGCGTAGTCGAACGTGGGGGCGTCAGCATCTCGTCCCGCCAAGGTCTTGGCGATCTGGGCGTAGAGGTGAGCGACGTTGTGGGCCGGCGTCGCCGCCAAGTGCGGGAACCGGTCGTATCCCGCGGGCATCTCGAGCGGTGACATTGCCTGCTCGTCGCGTGCTCCTTCCACGGCCAGCGCGGCGCTCATCGGCAGGCCGATGTTGCCGGTGATCCGCAGTGATCCTCGCGTCCCGTCGATCTCCCAGGCAAAGGGCGTCGTTCGCCGGGCGGCTGCTCGGAAATGCATGCTGGCGACGGCTCCGCCGGTCAGCCGGCCGGTGACGGCGATCTGGTCGGGTGCGGTCTTCGGGATCACCGCCCCGGTATCGGTGTTGAGCGCCTGCGTGCTCAGCGTCGCGATCGTTGCGGTGGTCTCGCTCAGCTCACCCAGCACCACGGCCTGCATGTTGAGCGCGTGCGCGAACGGAATGGTCATCATCGTCGCCCCGTTCGCCGCGTTGGCGGTGTAGGCGGACGCCGAGGTGAACGTGGGACCGCCGCCGGGGAAAGAGCAGATCATCGACGTGGACAGGACCTCGCCGACATAGCCGTCGCCGATCAGGTCACGCACCCAGCGGGTCGTCGGCGACGTGTGGCCCTGCAGGCCGGCGAACCGAGGCCCCGGGCGCCCCGACTTCTGCAGGAATTCGGCCTCCGCAAGGCTCAGGGCCAGCGGCCACTCGCAGAGAACGGCCTTACCGGACTCGAGCACCGGGCCGAGCAGCTCGCGATGCTCGGGAACCCGCACCGTGATCGCGATCAGATCGATGTCGTCACGGCCGGCGAGTTCCGCTACCGAGCCGTATCCCGGCACGGCGTAGAGCTCCGCGGCGGCCTTCGTGGATTCCGGTGACCCCGCGGTCAGACCCCGCAGCTGCAGGCCGGGCACTGCCTCCAAAGCCGGCTGATGGGCCAAGGCTCCCCAGTTGCCTCGAGCGCTGAGACCGACAACGCCAACCCCGATCGTTTCGCCTGTCACGACGGCTCCCTATTTCAGTCTGGATTTCGAAGTCATATCGAGTGCACCGTACCAGAGATGAGTTGGAAAGACAGACCCAAAAAGCTAGAGTGGGTGCATGAGCAGGAAGGCGGCGGACTCCGACCCGATCTGCGCGATCGCGCGCACCCTGGATGTCATCGGAGAGCGTTGGTCGTTGCTGATCATCAGGGATGCGTTCTACGGCCGGACCACCTTCAAAGAGTTCCGCGACTCGCTCGGCATCTCCACCGACGTGTTGACCGCCAGGCTCAACGCACTGGTCGAGCAAGGCATCCTGGAGCGTCGTCCCTACCGCCCCGGCGGTGGCGGCCGCGGCTCTCGGGAACGCTTCGACTACCACCTGACGCACGACGGCCGGCAGCTACGACCCGTGTTGGGCGCCCTGCTGCAATGGGGAAACGCGCACCGCCCGAACGACTACGGCCCCTCATCAGTGCTGGTCGACACCAACACCGGACGACCCGTGCACATCGCCTTCGTCGGCGAGGACGGCAACGAAGTCGACACCGCCCACGTGGACAGCGAACTCGGGCCCGGGTACTACGCATGGAAGGCGCAAACCGCCGCAGTCGACTGACCATGCCAGGCAGGCCCTGAGCCCCGTAACCTTAGCGTCGCAAACCGCTCATGACGATGTCGAAATAGACCTCGAGAGTCGTGCCCCTTTCGGGGTCGGAGGCCGCGCATTCGCGGGACAGGGCGCCGCGGCGGAGACCACCGCTCGCCAGTTTCGGGATCCAGCTGGGGTGTCCGATGCCGCTGCTGGCGGGCAACCAGTTGCTCGTGTTCTTCGCGCGATAACCCCGCTCGGCATCACCTCGATGGTGGCGCAACCGCATACCGTCCGTGCGATGCGCTAGGGCACGTCGGGCCGCGTGGGCGGCGGACACGGCGCCGCCGGCCTGGCTGCGGCAGGGTGTGGCAGGCGTGGTCAGGCAGCAAGGGGAGGTCACCGCCCGCACCTGCGCGGAAGTGACCTTCACGCCGGGGCTCATACGAGCCCCGCCAGCCGTGCGGCTTGGCCCTCAGGGCCCGGGCGTGGCCATCCATTACACATAGCGTGTGGATCACCTCTACTGGAACCTCGGCACCTGCGCGGGCGGCGCCGTGTTCGAGATCGAGTTGCGCGGCTCGACCGCCCGGGTCTGCCTGATGGACGGCGACGAGTACCAGGCGTACCTCGACGACGAGGAGTACGAGTTCTTCGGCGGCTTCTACGACCTCACCCCCGTGATCTTGGAGGTGCCCTACGACGACCACTGGTTCCTTGTGGTCGACAGCTACCCCGATCGCATCCGGGTCACGGTGAACCAGGTCTTCGACTGACGGTTGCCGGCCCGGCCCCAGCCCGAGCGCGTCCCGATAGGTCAACAGCCAGCTGTTGATCTGCTGGAAGCCGATGCGGTCGGCTCGTTCGGAGGGCGACCGCGCCGGGTTGCCGTCGTTGGCAGGTAACGGGCGGACCTCGGCTGTCCACTGGTCCAGCATCTCGGCGGTCCACGGCCAGACCGTCAGCACGCTGTGCCGCTTCGGTGGCGACCCCTTCCTCGCCTTGCCGTGGGGTACGTGGCAGACGCCCAAATCGCCGAACTCGGCCGCGGCCGGGTTGGTGCCGAAGTCGGCCACGTCCAGCACCCGGCCCGATGCTCCTGTCCGAACAAGAGAGGTCACGGCGGCAACACCAGCTAGGGACAGTCAAGACCAGCGGCGAATCGGCGGCGACGAGGCCAAGTTGGACTTGGCACGGGTAGCAGCCGGCGTACTCGCTATCGCGTGCCTGTCTCGGCATCGAGCCGGCGGCGACGTCCGGCCAGGCCGGCGAGCAGGTTCATCCCGAGGGCGTACGCCGCGGCGCTCACCAGTAGAGCTGCGCTGGCGCTGCGCCCCCAGTCGCCCACCAGTACGGGCGGCTTGACCCAAACATCCATCGACAGTCCAGCCAGCGCGATTGCCGTGCCCGCCGCGATCGGTGGGACCGCCCACAGCAGCCCGTACGGCGCGTTGAACCTGTCGTCCTGCAACAGCCCGGTCATGGTTGTGACGCTCCAGCCCAGCAGGAGTAGGAGCACGAGCGACCAGCGCACGGCGCTCCGCCGCAGGCGCCCGCCGAGCAGCGCCCCGAGGCCGACGCCAGCAGCGGCGTAGAGCGGATAGGCAGCCAGCTCACACAGGAGGACCCGGACCAGGACCGGGTCGTCGAGTGGCGCAGTGGTGAAGAAGGCGCCCTCACGGGCCCTGGCGATCGGGTACGCGACTGCGAAGGTCACACCTGCCAGGAGTACCGCGAGCGGGACCGCAATCGCCAGCGCCCTCGCCTGCGCGTGCCGGCGGGCGAGGGCGGCGCCGGCCAACAGCGCCAGGACCTGCCCACACAGGATTCCGGAGGTGTACCGGAAAATCCGCGTGGCGTAGAGCCACTCGTGCTGCTGGGCGCCGCCCTGCGCGTCGTAGTTGACCCAGAAATGGTAGAACCCGTCGTTGAACGGCATGGCCACGAGCACCAGCAGCGCCATCACCGGCACCGACCAGACCGCCGGGTGCGTCACCGTACGCCGCAGCGTCGGCACCCCGATGCCAGCCATCCCCGCGATCATCTGCCAAGCCTTGCCCGCCCCGGTCACGGTTAGGCAACGCGAACGCAACCGATCGGGCAGCTCGCTGATCCGATGAAACCGAGGCGATCATCGCGATCCGGGGTGGCGGGCCGCACCTCGTTGTCACTGGCGAGGTCTGCGGCAGCAGCTTGCGGCCAGCATCACCGCCAGATCCACCCGCCGTGACGCGGCCAGCGTGGCGGAGATGGGAGGGCGCCTTGTCCTGCCGGGGCATCCCGATGGGGCCGAGTCCGCGTAGTAGTCCGAGGGCGGAAAGCCGTCCACATGGCGAAGGCGGGCAGCGGGCTCGCGGGGAGGGATTGTCATGCCAGGAGGTCGCTGGTGAATGCTCAATCGCAGTCCAGGGGTCCACTGGAGTTCCTTCATCACCGACGCGTCGGCGATACGACCCCGCGAATCAAGCGTCACCAAGCCACAGATAGCTGCGCGGCTTCGAGTAGCGGCAAGACTCGGAAGCGGCAGTGGAGGGCGCCTCATGGCTGCTGCGGGAGAGCCAGGAGCAGCGCGTACGCCGGACGCCGGACCGGGCAGACCAACGGCGGGAATCGCTGACGGGGCTGCTGCCGCGCGTCATCGGAGATCTCGCTCAGCGCCAGTCACCGAGAGTAGTGCTCGGCGCAGTGTCGGATGGGTTTCAGCGGTGGTCAAGCATCCTTGACCACCGCCACGCCCATGTCGCACAGGTGACACTTCTCGTGTCCGAGGGGGGATTCGAGCCCCCAAACGTAACTCCTGTGCACCAATCGGGTGCACAGGCCCATAGATTACAGGACGCCCTGGGTTTGGCTCAAGCCCGCACCCCCATTACCGTGCGTAAGCATGAATAGCAGTGTGGGCGCATAGGGTCGAAGCTTTCCGGCCTGCTCGCTCCGTTAACGACCGACCGAAATGAACACTCAGCCGTCAAGTTGGATCCCGCCGCTCATGTCCTGGTGAGCTTTCTGGCGGCAGGCCGTATCGCTCCCGTTCTTCGGCGCTGAGCGCACGAGGTTCGCCACCTTCGGTCGAAGTATGCGCGAGGTCAACGCATACGTCCCAACTCATGACGGTCCCGTCGTCGTAAGTGATGATGAGGGCGTCTTGCCATGACAGGCTGCGCACTGTCCCGTGAGGTATGTCGAGAACGCCGAGTGGCCGTCCGTCTTTGCTGTGCCAGATGTAGAGGATGTAGCCCTCGCTGATGGTCGCCAAGCGGTGCCCGTCGGTCGCCCAGCTGAGGTGTTCGACGTTGCCCGTATGGCCGAGGCAGCGTGAGCCGACTTGCTTCTGCGCTACGTTCCAGATCTCTATGTGGTTCCCGACGGCGACAGCGAGCTCTGTGGAGTCATCCGACCAGGCTAGGGCTGCTACCTCGTGAGGCCCTTCGCTTCGCCACAGGTGGGCGAGGGTGTAGTCGTCTCCTCGCCACACGCTCAGGTAGTGTTTGCCGACGACTGCAGCTATGAGGTTTGAGTCCGGGGACCAGGCAATCGTTCCTGTGCTGTCTTCGCCTCCGTCGAGAACTGCTAGGCGCTGCGCTTTGGCCACGTCCCAGACCGAGAGGGCGGGTTGGGTTCTGCCGAAGAAGCAATGCGTATGCACAGCCAGCCGCGAGCCGTCGCCGGACCAAGCGAGTCCATAAACCCACGGAAGCGGCGCCGACGTCGGTTCATGTTTCGGAGTTTGTCGCGGGCGAGCACCCCATTGCACCCGGAGGACACCAGATCGCGCGTCCCACACCGTCACCTGCTCTTGCATTGCCGTGGCGACCAGATCACCTAGTGGCGAAAACGCCATCGACAGGCAATCGTCGTCCCCGAGCCGCAGCGGCGGCGTCACCTCGTCTACCTCGATGATCTCTGGCGTCGCGCCGGTCCGCTTTACGACGGCTCGCTTGAGGTCCGGCGACCAGGAAATCCTTCGCAGGCTCCCGGTGGGCAAGCGGCGGAAGCTTCGGCCGACAACATCCCAGATTTCGACATGATGAAATGAGCCCCCCAAGCCTATTAGCTTGCCATCGGAGGACCAGGCAATCGTGCTGATCTGATGAGGGCGTGCCCGCCGCTCAACGGTCCGGCCGCTGCCGACGTCGAACAGAGCCACGCGGTTATGGTCTCGTGTCCGACGCAAGGCGTAGGCGATGACATCCTCGACGGGTGACCATGCCATGGCTTCGGTCAAGCCGGGCGGTGCGCTTTCGGCGGCCTGCCCGGTATCGGTGTTGTAGATCCAAAGCGTGCGACGTTTCGATGCGAGGTTTTCAGTGCGGCGCATTGTGAACGCCGGAGCGGCTGAGACAGCGAGTCGGATTCCGTCGGGTGCCCAGCACAACACCGGGTCCGACCACGCTACCTGCTGTCGCAGGATCTCCGACACCTGCTCGCCGATGCTGACCACGAGCAGCAGGTCGTCTGAGGCGATGGCCAGCCGGTCACCCTGGGGAGACCATGCGGTGGCGCGAACGTGTGTGGCTGGGATGCTGGTGATCAGCGGTGGGGCGTCGTCGTTTAAGCGGTAGACGTCGACGGTTTGGTAGTCGAACTGTCCCGCGAAGCAGTCATCGTCGTGCCACGAGAATGAGTCGAGCGACGCTGTGAGACGCCCCTGTCGGCTGCCCAAGTTGCAGGCGTCTGCGACGCGCCAGAGCATGGCGCCTCGTTCGTGCTCGGTGAGGGCGAGGGCGCCGCTGGCACTCAGAATGGTGTGCCCGCCCGCTGCCATGTCAGGGGCGAAGGCGACCTCGGCAAGGCGACCGGCATCGTCCCAGGTGCAGACGCGTCCCATCTTGTCGGCGGTGCGCAGGCTTTGGCTGTCGGGCAACCAGACTGCGGAGGTGATGCCGGTGGTGTGCCCGATGGTGAGGCGCCGTGTTCGCGAGGTGGCGGTCAGGGCCCAGCGCGTCGTCGTCGCTGCCGGGGTGGGTGGCAACTCGTGTACCGCGGTGTGGGCCAGTGCCACGGCCAGTTCGGGGTCCTGCCGGCGCACCTGTTGCGCCAACTCGGCGATCCGCTCGGACTGTCGGATGCGGTCCTGGTGGTCGGACTCTTGGGAGGCGTCGAGCAGGCGTCGGGCTGCGGTGGAGAGGGGTGCCTCGGCTGCGAGCGCGAGAGCATCGGCGAGCGTTCGGCCGCGCAAGAGGTCGTCTGTGTGTGGGTCCGCTTGCCATGCTGTCGCGCGGTGCTCGAGCCGGGTGATGCGGTGTAGGCGTTCCTCGTTGGCGCTGATCAGAGAGGCGAGCCGTCGCCACTGGCGGAACAGGGCGTCGTGGGTCAACTCGAGGCAGGTGCCGTCCTCGACGTCGATGATCAGACGGGCTGCCCTGAACTCCTCGAGGATGCTCGCTGCGGTGGTATCCAGGTCGGATCGTTGGATCGTCTTTCGTACGGCTTCCCTACCTTCCATAGCGATGCCACGCAGCAGAGCAGCGTCGACGGCGCGCTGGGAGTATCGCTCGGTGAGGGATTTGTAGATCTGCTCGGCGTGAGCTGCGATGGCACCACCCACCTCCCCCGCATGTTCGTACTGGGCCACTGTGATGTGGTGGCGATCGGACTGTAGGTGCAGGCGTTGCAGCAGGTGGCTGAGCAGGGGAAGCGCGTCGCCCACCGTGGCGTCGGCGGTCATCCGGTCGATGAGGTCGTCCTCGAACGTGAGTCCGGCAGCCCGGGCAGGCCCCGCGATGACCTGTCGGATGCGGCCCGGTTCCAGCAGACTGATGGCCACCGGCCGGGTGATCAATCCGGCCTGCTGATCGGTGAGTCGGCGGCGGAACTCGGGCCGAATCGCCACCAGCAGGCGCAGTTCCGGCAGCATGGTCAGCGTTCGGGTCAGCAGGGTCCACCATTGGGCCCGGTCGTGCTCGCCGGTCATCGTGTACAGATCTTCGGCTTGATCGACAACGAGCAGTACCGGGCCGCTGCCGGCGGTGAGAAGGCTTGGCAGAACCTGGAGTGAGACTTCCGAAGAGGCAGCTTCTTCACGCAGCAGGCGCGCCGTCTCCCGCACAACCTCCGGGCCATCCGCTAGAGCCGCGGCGAGGCTCATAAACGGGTCAGCAGCCGGGCGTAGTGGGCCCACCACGGTCCACCGCCGTGGTAGTCGAGCGAGGACACCCGCGCGGATCAAAGAAGACTTACCCACCCCCGACGGGCCGACTATGGTGACTATCCGGGTCGCCGGCGCTGGCCCCGAACGCTCCAGTCGGTTCAGTACGTACCTTGCCTCGCGGTCTCGGCCATAGAAGACACCCGCACGCTCCACTGTAAACGGGGCGAGGCCGGGGTAGGGACTCTCCGGACCGCGCCACGTGACCGCTGTGCGGCGATGGACGAAGAAGCGCCAGCCGAGCCACAGAAGGACGCAGAGTGGGAGCCACAGGTAGGCGTAGTCAAGGACAAAACGCCACGGCCCGCGCCAACTGTCCGTTCGCGCCGTCACGACGTTGATAGCCAGGCCGACGGCGATCGTGCCCAGCAGGGCCCCGGACTCGCGACGGTACTCCCTTAGTGCCCGCCCCACATGGTCATCGCACTACCAGAAGGCACCGCTCGCCAGCGCGTGGCGGATAGCCGACAGAGACACCAACCATGGCAGGGACTGGAATCAGCGAAACCGGATCTACAACCAGGTCATGGCCCGCGGGTACCACCACGACCGTGGCAGTTTCGTGCAGGCGTACGACGAGAACGTGCTCGACGCCGCGCTGCTGGCGATGCCGGCGGTCGGTTTCGTCACCCCGAGCGACCCGCTGTGGCTGTCCACCCTGAACGCGATCGAACGCGAACTGGTCTCCGACAGCCTCGTCCACCGGTACGACCCGGTCCACTCCCCCGACGGCCTCCCGGGCCACGAGGGCACCTTCAACATGTGCACCTTCTGGTACGTCGAGGCGCTGGCCCGCTCCGGTCGCCTCGACGACGCCCGTCTCACGTTCGAGAAGATGTTCACCTTCAGCAACCACCTCGGCCTCTACGCCGAGGAGATCGCCGCGAGCGGGGAACAGATCGGCAACTACCCCCAGGCATTCAGCCACCTGTCACTGATCAATACGGCACTGACCCTCAACAGCCTGCTCGACACCGAGGCCGACGCCCGCAGGCGCCGGTAGCACGAGCACCGCGGCCGGCGCGATAGTGGTCAACCTCGGCCACTGACGGGCTCAACGACCACTTCTGTCGCCTGCCTGGTCCGCGGTCTCGGATCGCTGCGGTGAAACCCCCGCCTGCCAGGGCGCGGCGCCGACCTGCCAGTCATAGTGATCAGAGTTGGCCAGCACGCTCACGCCAATGTCCTTACGGAGGACTCGGTAAAATTCGCCGCGCGCGCGGCTCACCTGTTGGATGACCACGTCCCAGGACACGTCAGAGGCGTGGCCGGCGGCCAGAAGCTCAAGACGGAAGACACAGTCATGCCACTGTCGCCCGGACCGAATGGCATCATCGCTACCGAAGAGAAGCACTCCCTCCCAACAGACAGCCCGCTCCTCTTCGGCGGCGGCGAGATCCGCGAGCTGATAGTCCGGTGCCATGGCATGAACTCCGGTGGGCACTCCCCGCTGCTGCGCCAACCCCATCGAGATCGAGATGACCTTCTTGAGGATGCTCGCGTACTCGCGGTAGGCGACAACCCGCCGCTCATCCCATCGCGCGGCCTGCTGACGCGCCCACCGCTTCCGCTCGGTCAACGCGGTCACACCGTAGGTGCCGGCCGCACCCAGAGCCACACCGAACAACGTGAAGAGCTGGGGAATGAACTCCTGCATGGGCACGATCGTCCCACCTCGATTCCCGCAACCGTTGAGGTGCGCGGCGCTCGTCGGGCCGTCACGCGTGGGCCAGCCCCGACCCCAGCGCTCAAGCGCAGTCACGATGGCGGCCGTCAGCCGTGGCCCCTCAGGAGACGGCAAAGGCCATTCGGCGGACCGCCTCGGTGATCAACTCCGGCGCGGTGGCCAGGTTCAGACGGACGTGACCGGCGCCGCCGGTGCCGAAGGTCGTACCGGGGTTGAGCGCCACCCGGCCACGGTCGAGGAACACGGCCGCGGGGTCGTCGCCGAGGCCCAGGGCGCGGCAGTCGAGCCAGGCGAGATAGGTGGCCTGACCGGGGCGGTAACGGATGGCCGGCAGGTGTTCGGCGAGCAGTGTCGCGAGGAGCCGACGGTTGTCGTCCAGGCCGGTCAACAGGGCATCGAGCCAGTCGCCGCCGTCGCGGAAGGCCGCGGTGTGGGCGATCACGCCCAGGTGGCTGGTGCCAATGCTGACCCCGATCGGGACGCGGGCGAGGTCCCCGGCCGCGGCCGGGCCGGCAACGAGGAGCCCACCGCGCAGGCCGGCCAGATTCCACCCCTTGGAGGCGGACATCAGCGACAGGCCGTTCTCCGCGCCGGGCACCGAGAGGTACGGCACGAACCGTGCTCCCTCCGCCACCACCGGAGCGTGGATCTCGTCGGCGACCACCCGCACCCCGTGCCGCTCGGCAAGGCCGGCGACGGCGGTCAACTCGGCCGCGCTGTGCACGACGCCGGTCGGGTTGTGCGGGCTGCACAGCAGGTACGCCGCCGGCCGTCCACCGGCGCGAACCCGCCGGAACGCGTCCTCCAGCGTGCCGAGGTCGATCCGCAGGTCCTCGCCGAGCGGCGCCTCCACGATCCGACGGTCGGCGTGCGCCAGGGACTCGTAGAACGGCGGGTAGACAGGGCAGTTGACGACCACCGCGTCCCCCGGCTCGGTGACCAGTCGCAGCGCCTCGACGACGCCGTGCATCACGTCGGGCACCAGCGCGGTGCGCTCCACGGCCAGCCCGTCCCAACCCCACCGCCGCCGGGCGAACTCCGCAAGCGCCTGCGGGTACGCCGTGCCGGCGGTGTAACCGGTGTCGCCGCGCGCGACGGCGTCGGTGATCGCGCTCGCCACCGGCTCGGCCAGCGGCACGTCCATCTCGGCCACCCAGAGCGGCAGAACGTCGTCGGGGTACTCCCGCCACTTGAGGCTCGTCCGTTGCCGAAGCTGGTCGATCGTGAGCTGGCGAAGGGGATTCACCGCGTCCCGCGGACCGTTCAGCACGCCACTCATGGCCGAAGCCTATTCGGCGAGCCCGCGGCGCGCCCTCCACGGGTGAGCTAGGCGCTGTCGCGCATCGACCTCGTTCGTGCCTCGAGGGCGGTGATCACGCCGATCATGTCGAGCGTGCCGTGGCCGCCCTCGACCGCCTCCTGATACAGCTCCCGGCTCGCCCGGATGAGGGGGTGCGGCGTCCCCGTGGCGACCGCGGCGTCCTCGATGAGGCGAGCGTTCCTGAGGACGTCGGCGATCGCCGCCTGCGGGGCGAGGTCACCTTCGGTCAGCTTCAGCGCCTTACCTCGGGACACGACGGAGGCCATCGGCCCGGACTCGAGCACGGCCCGCAGCACCTCCGTGTCCGCGCCGGTCTGCGCCGCGAAATGGAACGTCTCGGCCAGACCCGTCACCATGGTGATCAGGAACGTGTTGACGGCGAGCTTCATCGACAGCGCCGCCGGCACCGCGCCACACCGGAACCGCTGCGCACACATCGCGTCGATGAGCGGTTCGACCTGCTCGATCGCTTCGTCGTCGCCGGCGAGCATGGCCACGAGCGTGCCCTCCGTGGCGGGTCCGCGCGACCCCGACACCGGCGCCTCGACGTACCGTCCGCCGGCTTCGCCAATCTCCACGGCGAGCCCCTGCGAGTACGCGGTCGTGAAGGTGCCCATCTGGACGATGGTGTGTGCGCGTACCCGTCGGACGAAGTCGTCGGTCCCCCGCCCGAGCACGGCGTCGACAGCCGCCTCGTCGCGGAGCATCAGGATGACGGTCTCGGCCGCGTCGAACACTCCCGAGAGGTCGTCGGCTGCCCGTGCTCCGACGGCGACGAGGTCCGCGACGGGCGCCGGTGTGCGTGCCCAGACGACCAGGTCGACGCCCGCGTTGACGAGGTTCGTCGCCATGGGCACACCCATGATGCCGAGCCCGACGAATCCCACCGTGCGAGCACCCATGCCGGCTACCTGCCTCCCGCTACCCGTCGCGCTGTCGGCCACGCTAGCGTTCACGTCCCGCAGCCGCTATGCCACGTCGCCCCTGCACTCGCAACCAGTCTGCCGGCTGTTTGCCACGAACGACCTTGGGTAGGCCCGCCCGGTGAGCGAGCCAGACACGAACCTGAGCACTCGGTCGGACACCAGCCGCGCCGTGGCGTTCAGCGATGCCATCTTCGCCATCATCATCACGCTGCTGGTCCTGGACCTCCGGGTGCCGGACGTTCCACCCGGCCGCCTCCTGTTCGGCCTGCTCGCCCAGTGGCCGTCCTACGTCGCGTATCTCGCGTCCTACTCGTACGTGGCCGTCGTCTGGCTCAACCACAAGGCGGCGTTCAACCGCATTCGCGAGGCCGATCGCGGCCTGCACTGGGTCAACCTGCTCGTGCTGTTCACCACGGCGTTGCTGCCGTTTCCGACAATCGTCGTGTCGCACGCGCTGCAGGAGCACAACAACACGGACCAGCGCGTGGCAATCGCCTTCTACGCGCTGATCGGGGCGTTGCTGTGCGCGACGTGGCTGGCGTTCTACCACTACCTGGCCCGCAACCCCGACCTGCTGAAGGACCAGGGCAAGGGCGGCTTCTTCCACGTCGAGCGGTTCCGGGCCCTCGCCGGGGTCGTCCTGTACGTCCTCGCGGGGCTGATCGGTTATCTGGTGGCGCCCCTGGTGGGCCTGGTCATCTTCCTCCTCCCACCTATCTTCTACGCCGTCACCAGCGCCGGCCTGTACCAGTTGCGGGTGACCCGCCGGATCACCCACCGCCCTCCGCCACCACGCGGCTGAGGCCGAACAGGCCACCGCCCTGGCTGGCTACAGCATCTCGAGCGGCTGCGGGCCGGTCGGCGGTGGGAACGCCGTGTCGAGTGCCGCCACGTCCTCCTCGGTCAGCTGTACGTCGCGCGCTTCGGCGTTCTCCCGGGTGTGTTCGGCCCGGGACGATCGGGGGATCGGCGCGACCGTCTCCTGGCGCAGCAGCCAGGCCAGCGCGACCTGAGCGGCAGTGGCCTCGTGCCGGGCGGCGACCTCCGCGACCTGGGGGTGGCCGAGCAGCCGACCCTGCTCGATCGGCGAGTACGCCATGACCGGGATCCGGTGCTCCCGGAGCCACGGCAGCAGGTCGTACTCGGGACCCCGGCGGGTGAGGTTGTACAGGATCTGATTGGTCGCGCAGGCGCTTCCGCCCGCATCGAGAAGATCGGTCATGTCTGACGAGTCGAAGTTGCTCACACCCCACTGCCCGATGTCGCCGGCGTCGATGAGCTCGCCGAACGCCTCGATCGTCTCCGCGAGTGGATGCGAGCCTCGCCAGTGCAGCAGATACAGGTCGATGTGGTCGACGCCGAGTCGTTGCAGGCTGCGGCGGCAGGCCTGCACGGTCCCCCGTCGACTGGCGTTGGACGGCAGCACCTTGTCGACGAGAAAGACGTCGGCGCGTCGTCCGGCGATCGCCTCGCCGACGAGTTCCTCGGACGCGCCGTCACCGTACATCTCCGCGGTGTCGATCATGGTCATGCCCAGGTCGAGCCCTGTGCGCAGGGCGGTCATCTCGTCCGGTCGCCTGTCGGGACGGTCGCCGAGATACCAGGTTCCCTGGCCGAGCACGGGCATGGTCTGGCCGGACGGCAGCTCGATCGCATCGGCAGGCATCGTCATGTCGACCTTTCCGGAAGCCTGAATGTCAGTGGGATGCCTGCGTTACCCACTGGGACAGGCCGAACACCCTCACCGCCGCCACCTTCTGCGCGCGCGGCTCCTCGCCGTACAGCGGGCAGGTACGCCCTTCGCCGGCCTGTTTGCTGGTGCCCGTGCCGGGAAGGCGAGCGCGAGCGACGCGCCGCCGACGGGGCGGCGCTGCGAAGGGAGACCGCGCATCATGGCGCAGAATCAGCAGCCGTTGACCGGCAAGCGAGTCGCTTGCCTCGCCGCCGACGGGGTGGAGGACGTGGAGTACACCCAGTCCCGGGCCGCCGCGGAGCAGGCCGGAGCCGAGGTCCACCTGATCTCGTTGCAGTCCGGCGAGATCCAGTCCATGAACCAGGACATCAACCCGGCCAACCACTACCGCGTGGACCGGACGGTGGACCAGGCCGACGCGGCCGACTACGACGCCCTGTTGCTGCCGGGCGGGACGGTCAACCCCGACCGGCTCCGAATGAACCCGCAGGCCATGGACTTCGTCCGGGCGTTCTTCCAGCAAGGTAAGCCGGTGGCGGCGATCTGCCACGGCCCCTGGTCGCTCGTCGAGACCGGCATGGTCAACGGCCGGACCGTCACCTCGTTCCCCAGCCTGCGCACCGACATCCGCAACGCCGGCGGAAACTGGGTCGACCAACAGGTGCAGGTCGACAACGGCCTGGTCACCAGCCGCAACCCCAGCGACCTTCCGGCCTTCTGCGCCAGGATGGTCGAGGAGTTCGCCCAGGGGGAACACGTCCGCCAGATGGCGACAGCCTGACCCGCCGGGCCCAGGCCGGAAGATCAAACCCAGCCACCGAGTACCGGAACCAACCCCGTACAGCCCGCCCTTTATGAAAGGGTTTGTTATGAACAACGCCAATCATCGGCGGCACCCGCACGAGCGGGTCAAGCGACAGGGGCGAACATGAGGTGGCTGATCGGCGGAGCGGTCGTGGTTGCCGGCGGGATGGTCGCCCGGCGCCTGCTCGGCGGGACTGCCCAGAGCAACGGGCACTGGCAACAGGGTCGGGCACGGCGCCGCGGGCCGCAGTGGCATGTAGCGACGGTGAACCGCTCCGCCAGTGACGTCGCTCCGGGCGGGCGACTCCCCGAGCCGCTTGCCGGACTTGGCGACGCCGTCGAGGTCCAGGTCCGGCCCGCCGCCGGCGACCGGGGGACAGAGATCGCGGTACGGCTGCGCGACGGCGCCCGACTCCCTGTCGCCACCGCGGCCCGACGGGTCACCGGCCGAGATCCGGAGCAGGCCATCCGTGCTGCGCTGCGCGAGTCGAAGCAGCTCATCGAGACCAGTGAGGTCCTGCACCCGGACTATCCACCCACCACCGAGCCGACCCCGATGAACAAGCCACTGCGGATGGCCACCCAGCAGGGTCGGCGGGAGGGACGACTGTGAAGGCGCTGGTCTGGGAGGGAGCCAACGAGCTCGCGGTGCGGCAGGTTCCGGACCCGCAGATCCGCAACGAGCAGGACGCCATTGTCCGGGTCCGTCGGACGGTGACCTGTGGATCGGACCTGCACCTGCTCGGCGGGTACATCCCGTTCATGGAACGTGGCGATGTCCTCGGGCACGAGTTCCTCGGCGACATCGTCGAGGTCGGTTCCCAGGTACGCAAGCACAAGGTAGGCGACCGGGTCGTCGTCTGCTCGTTCGTCTCCTGCGGCAAGTGCTGGTACTGCCAGCACCAACAGTTCTCGTTGTGCGACAACGGCAACACGAACCCCATGATCACTGAGAACGTCTGGGGTTCCGCGCCCGGCGGCTGCTACGGCTACTCACACGCGCTCGGGGGCTTCGCCGGCAGCCACGCCGAATACATCCGCGTCCCGTACGCCGACCAGGGCGCCTTCACCGTCCCGGACGAGGTGAGCGACGAACGCGCGCTGTTCGCCTCCGACGCCGCGCCGACCGGGTGGATGGGTGCCGACCTCGGCGGAGTCAAATCGGGTGATGTCGTGGCGGTCTGGGGCGCCGGTGGGGTGGGGCAGATGGCGGCCCGGGCGTCCGTGCTGCTCGGTGCCGATCGGGTGATCGTGATCGACCGCCTCGACAACCGGCTCGAGATGGCCCGAACGCATCTCGGCGTCGAGACACTGAACTATGAGCAGCAGGACGTCAGCGGCGAGTTGCTGGAGCGCAGTGGCGGCCGAGGCCCGGACGTCTGCATCGAGGCAGTCGGTATGGAGTCGCACAGCAGCGGCCCACAATTCTTCTACGACCAGGTCAAGCAGCAGTTGCGGATCGAGTCCGACCGTCCGATCGCTGCCCGGGAGGCGATCTACAACTGTCGCAAGGGCGGCAGTGTGTTCGTGCTGGGCGTGTTCGCCGGCCTGGTGGACAAGTTCCCGCTCGGAGCGGTGATGAACAAGGGGCTGACGCTGCGCGGCGCACAGCAACACGGACAGCGCTACATTCCCATGCTGCTGGAACGGATGGCCCGCGGCGAACTCGTCACCGAGCATCTCGCGACGCACACCATGTCGCTGAATGAGGCGCCGCGCGGCTACGAGATGTTCAAACAGAAACTCGACGGGTGCGTACGGGCCGTCTTCCAGCCCACCAGCTGACCGTCTCGACTCGGGCCGGTGCCCGCTCATTTTCGGCTGTGGGGCTGCCCGTCCTTCTCGTCCCGCCAGCCGTCGGGTTCGGGATGGTAGCCGTATGCGGCGGCGCGGACCGTCTCCTCGTTCTCCAATCCGGAGCCGATCGCGCCGCCCACGGTGGCCAGCGAGCTGGTGATCCAAGCAAGCGTCAGGTAGTCGCCGAAGTCGACCGGCCGCTGCAGGACCTGTTCCAGCACGGATGTGTCGATCAGCAGCGCCCCGACGAGCGCCGTCCCCACGAACAACACCACGTAGGACACCGCTGTGGCCAGCGTGAGGGTGAGGACCGTCCCGAGGTTGAACAGCCGAGCCAGCTCAACCGGCGTCGCCCGGTCCGGCTTCTGCCACAGGTCGTGCGCGACGATCAGCCAGGCCACCAACGCGGTCAGCCCGAGTAGCATGATCACGGCGAGCCGGACTCCGCCGAGCGCATCGCCCATCTGCCAGATGGTGTCCGTGGTGAGCGCGAACGCGGCCGTGCCGAACGCGCCCACCAGCAACTTGGACAGGCCCAGCAGGGCCCGCCCCGGGCGGTTGGCGCGGACCATGCCGGCCAACAGCCGCACCCGGCCGACCAGCCCCGAGGAGACGTAGCTCAGTTCCCCGCCGTCGGCCTCGCCGACCACCTTGTGGATGGCGGGAACTCGGCGGACCATGTCGGCCGGCGCCCCGCCGGCCGACTGCACCCGCTGGTCGGCGGCGTCGGTCAGCACCCGGTTCACCAGCTCCGGAACGGCCGTGCGGGCCGCCCGCAGCTGGCGCAGTCCCAGCGCGGGCAGAGACACCATCGCGACTCGGCGCCGGGCCGAGGTCTGCGCGACCAGCGGCATGCGCGCGGCGTGCAGTGGCAGGTCGGTCAGGCAGATCGCGATGTCCCACTGGTCGTCGGCACGCCGCCGGGCAAGATCGTCAAGTAGCGCCTCGGCGCCACCGTCGCGGCGCGGCGACACCTCACCCCAGCCTTCCCGGACAGTCCACCGCACGTCCGCGTCCACCCGGTCGGCGAGTCGGGCGGCCAACTCGGCGGTGAGCGGCGCGGCCACCCGGGCCGGGTGGTCAGGTGGGGTCGCCACCAGTCCGACGACGATCTCCGGGCGGCGCTGTTCGCTGTGGGTCATCGGTACTCCTCACCGCTCGCCGGGCTCGACGCCGTTGCCACCAACGCCGGCTGTGGCGGACGCCGCGAACCCGAGCAACGCACGGAGTCGCTCGACGACGAAGGACCAGGGCATCCCCGTGCGGCAGATCCTCGTGCCGGCTGAGGCGGGGTACGCCCAGAACCAGACCGCCGACCACCGCGGTGGTTTGTCGTACTAGTGACGACCGTCGGGGTGCAGCAGAACCTTTGTCCAACCGTCGTTGCGGGCGTCGAAGTTCTGGTACCCCATTGGCGCCTCGTCCAGTGTGAGTTCGTGGGACACCAGGAACGAGGGCTCGGCCTTGTGTGACGCGATGAGATTCATCAGCTGCCGGTTGTAGGCCTTCACGTTGCACTGGCCGGTGCCCATGCTCTGTCCCTTGAACCAGAACATGCCGTAGTCGAACGGCACCTTGCCCTGTTTCTGCAGTTGGTCCGGCGACCCAGGATCCATCGGCACGAAGACGCCGACCACGCCGATCGTGCCGCCGAACCGCACGGAGTGCACGAGGTTGTTCAAGGTCAGCCCCGACTTTTCCTGGCCACTCGCGTCGTGCGCCTGGTAACCGACGGCCTCGCAGCCGCGGTCCGCGCCCATCCCGCCGGTCTGCTCCAGGATCTGGTCCACCGGCGACCCCTTGGAATCGTCGATGGGAATGGCGCCGATCTGCTCCGCCAGGCGCAGCCGGTCCGGGTGGCGGTCGACCACCATCACCTTGTTGGCGCCCTTGATGATCGCGGAGTAGGCGGCCAGCAGGCCGACCGGTCCGCCGCCGTAGACCGCCACGCTGTCACCGGGCCGCACGCAGGCGAGCTCGGTCGCGTGCCAGCCGGTGGGGAAGATGTCGGACAACATGACGTAGTCCTTCTGCCTGCTCATGTCCCGGGCGTCCGGCGGCAGGACCAGGCAGTTGAAGTCGGCCCACGGCACCCGCAACAACTCCGCCTGACCGCCGTTGTAGGGACCCATGTCGGCGTAGCCGTACGCCGCGCCGGCCATGCCGGGCGCCGGGTTGGCCACCAGGCAGAACGCGGTCAGCCCCTGGTTGCAGTTGGCGCAGGACCCGCACGAGACGTTGAACGGCAGACACACCATGTCGCCGACCTTGACCAGATCGACCCCTTCGCCGATCGCGATCACCTCGCCCATGTTCTCGTGGCCGAGCACCCGGCCGGGCTCCATGTCCGTGCGTCCGTCGTACATGTGCAGGTCGGAGCCGCAGATGTTCGTCGTCGTGATCCGGACCAGGGCATCCGTCGGTCTCTCGATCCTCGCGTCCGGAACCTCCTTGACGCTTACCGTCCTGGGTCCCTCGTACACGACCGCCTTCATCTGCTTCCCCCGTCAAGAATCCGCTCACGTCGTGAGCACTGCCCTGTCTGACGTTCACATCCTCGCAGACCGTTCTGCCCCTTAAGACCGATTTTAACCAGCGGGTCAGTCCGTCAGTTGGCGGTGTCGATCGACTGGTATTCCCGATCCGCCGCTTGGCGCCGGAGCCGATGACACCCTGAAGCGGGGAGTGCGGTCACGAGCTCAGGAGAGGCGGCATCGGGATCACGGTGAACGGCCTCTGATGCGTACCGCGTTGATCGTGTTGGCCACGCTGGCGACGGCCGTGCTCGTGGACGTGGTCGCCGGCGTGCTGATCCGCCGAGCGGCCCGCGGCCGCTACAGGTGGCTGCTGGAACCGTTGCGGGACGCCTGCCGCCGCCCGGCGGCAGCGGTCCTGCTCGCCGGCGCGCTGCACTACGCGCTGCCGCCCGGACCGGCCGATTGGCAGCGTCATCTGCGGCACGCCAACCTGCTGGTGCTGATCGCCGCCAGCGCGTGGCTGCTGATCCGAACGTTGAGCGTGGTCGAGACGGTCTCGTTCAGCAAACTGCCGAGCGATCTGGTTACCAGCCGACGCATCCGACGGGCCCGCACCCAGATCCGCCCCGTGCGGCGGCTCACCGTCGCCGTGGTCACGATCGTCGCGATCGGCCTGATCCTGATCACCTTTCGGCCGGTACGCCTCTTCGGCATCTCCGTGCTCACGTCGGCGGGCGTGGTCGGCGCACTTATCGGCCTATCCGCCCGAACGGCGCTCGGCAACGCGTTCGCCGGCGTCCAGGTTGCCTTCGCCGACGGTCTGCACGTCGGTGACGTGCTGGACGGCGGGTTACCTGCCTGCTGGTCGAGATCGACCGGGCAACGGTCGATCACGGCCGCGGCGATGTCGGTCAACGCCGAGCGCGTGAGCTTGCCCAGGGACCGGGGATCCACCGGATCCGGTCGGGCAAGCACCGGGTCATAGGGCACCCGCCCCAGATGGCCAGCCGCCTGCCGCGCCAGATGCTCGAGCGCCCGTACTTCCCGCGCTGTGGTGTGCGAGGTCGCCATCACGACCACCACCGCGGCGTCCGCCACCTCGGTCAGGCCCACGGCCCGCAGGTGCGCCAGCAGACGCATGGTGTGCTGCAACGAGTCGACCGATGCCCTTGCTACGAGCACTGGCACGGTCGCCCAGCCCAAGGCCCGCCATGTCGGCGTGTTGTCCGCCGCCGGCAGGTCCAGCAGCGCCAGGGCGTACACCTCCCGCAGATGACCCACCACGCCGAACATCTCCGACCACGTCGGTGGGCGCCGCTGCGCGGTCATCTTGCTCTCACCGACCAACACCCGGAGCCCGGTCGGTCCCACCTGCATCACCTGCTCCGCCACCGCCGGTTCAGCAAGCCTCTCGGCGGCGAGCGTCGCGTCCCACACCGTCGCCGCACTGCCGCGAGGCACCCGGTGCCCCAGCCCGCCCCACGCACGGCCGGTGGCGTCCGCTGCCACGATCGGGGCCGGGCTGGCAAGCGCTAGGATCCCGCCGAGCGCCGCTGTGAGCGTCGAACGTCCGGCGCCGCCGTCGGCCGAGGACACACAGACCAGCGGACAGCCAGCCCGTAGGGCCGCCGTGCGCAGCCACAATGTCTCCACTCGGCTGCCCGCCCCGAATTCCCGAGGAATCTCCCGGAGTTCGGTCGTCGGGCTTTGTTCCCGCCAGGGCGCCGCAGCCTCTCGGCCTTGAGCGGACTCTCTTTCAATCGAAGGCCGCGCTGGCGGGACGGGTGCAGCCCGTCCCGCCAGCTCCCCTCGCCCGCTGGTAGCCGGATCCTCCGCGGAGGTTCCGGTTCCAGCGGGCGAGCCGGCCCGCTCGTTTGCTGCGTCCACGTTCGCCTCCCCCAAGGCTTGTCGAACAGCACAGGCCGACGCCGGCTTGACCCGGCGCGGACCGGTCCCCCGCTACCGTCACGACCTGAACGTTGGTCACACGAGCGGGCCAGCGGCGATCGCGTTGCCGCGCGGCTTCGCGACCCCCGCAGAACGAATCGGGGCCTCAGACCCCCTCCAACGAGGCCAACCGATGCGCTACCGTCTACCTACATAGATTTGGCTTGGGGCCAAATCTATGTGGCTTCGGCACAGAGAGCTAAGCACACCTCGCACGGAAGTTCCACATATAGTTGGGATCCGACCACATATAGTTGGAGTCTGGTGCCATGGGGGGACCAAGCGAGCAGCCACAACGTGGCCCGAGCTCGGCGCTAGTCAGAGACAGACTTCGAGAGTTGTACGCGCGTAAGCGCCCGGGCAGGGGGCCCTACACCGACGCCGAAGTAGCTCAGGCCCTCACCGCCAAGGGCCATCGCATCTCCGAGGAGACCGTGCGGAGACTGCGGACTGCTGAACACTCCAACCCGACGGCCTCAACGCTGACGGCGCTCGCCGAGTTCTTCGGGGTCAAACCAGGCCACTTCCTGGACCCCTCGGAAGACGACGCAGACATACCCGACCCGAAGGTGCAGGTGATGATGCGCTCCATCCAAGACCTGTCGCCCGAAGGCCGCGAGGGCATCGCCGCGATCATCCAAAACGTCCTGAGGATGGAGCAAGCCGCCCAGGCCCCCTCCCCGACGAAGCTCGATCCAAAGTCCAAGTGACCAGCCCAAACCTTCAAGCACGTGTACCTGTGGCGGACAAACGTCACGGTGACGAAGGCTGGCCCCACCACGTGCCGCCGGCGACAGCCACACCGCCGGCACTGATCACTGTGGACGCGGAATGGTGGGCGGTGTGCTCCCTCCGCCTGCCAACTCGGGCACTGACTCGGCATCGGCTCACCGCCGAGCGGTACCGGGCTCTTCGCGCCCAGTACCACGGCGTGTGTGCACTCTGCAGCCGCGGGAACTTCTACGCCAACCAGCCTGCACCGCTGTTCATCGACCACGACCACCTTTGCTGCCCCGACCACCACAACACCTGCGGCTCGTGCGTGCGCGGCTTGCTCTGTTCCGGATGCAACGGCTGGCTGGGCGCGTTGGAACTGTGGGGCAAGGTTCCCGGACTCAACGACGACGGCAACTGGTTGCGGGCTGCTGTTGCCTACCTCGACCGGGCCGGCTGCGCGCTCACCGCCGACCGGAAGACGGCCACAGTGGCGCTGCACCACCGCAAGGTGGCGTTGTGGGATCCACCGTGTACGTGCCGGGTGTGTGATCCAGGTTGGGAGCAGCGCCGCGCTGGCCGCCGTGCGCGCGGGCTCAGCCGAATCGCCGAAGCGCGATCACGCTGAGCCATCCCCGGCCGCAGGCCGCGCACCCACCTTGGCCTGCGTCCGCCGGATGGTCTGCCCAGACTCGGCGAGAACGGACAGTTGCCCCGCGGCGCTGGTGATGGGCGCGGCCTCTCACTCTCGCAGCGAGCCACCCGCACATCGCGAAGCCGCAGCCTGGCCGACACCCAGCCCTGCGGAATGCATGCCCACCACCGGCCGCCGTCAGAATCGCGACCCCACATCGCGGGCGAACCTCTTGCGGCGAACCTTCGGACTCCACCCCCGCGCCGTGGGGCCGTCCGCCCACCCCCAAGCTGCGGGACGTCGCAGCCTGGATGGTCGGTGCCGCACACCGACCACCCTGTCGCCGCTACCCCGTGATGAACCGGAGGGCGATATCCACAACCCGGACGACGATCCCGGTCAGCGTCAACGCCTGATCCCCGGTCAGACGCTGACGCTTCCCTGGTCGAGCCGCGTCCCGCTTCACTCTCTTAGCCCTGCGCATGCCGAACTCCTTCGATCGTGGACGCCCCTCGGGCATCCGATGAATGAGAGATCGGCATTTGGTGCGAGTAACCCCCGGAAATACAGGACGCGCAAAACGTGAGCCTCACCACATGTCGGCGTACGGCTTGAAGTGCAGAGCCGCGTACGCCACGAAGTAACAGCAAAAATCGATGTCGGTCCGCCTGCGGGAGTGATTCGGGAACGTCCGTCGAGTACGCCAAGTCACGGCGCGCGGGCGACGGCGGTGTCCGGATTTGCCGAGTTGTTTATGCGACACCACAATGGCCGAACCGGGTTCGGTCGATGCTTCGGAGGCGAAGGTCTATCTCGCCCCTCAGGTCGCAAACTACCGCTTCTGTCACCAAAGGGACTCGCCCGTGGCCTTCTTCACCGCAGTATTGATCCTGCCGCCTGTTTTTCCGACCAACTCCTTGACGTGTTGATAGTAGTCCGTCACCTCTGCTTTCTTCACTGACGCCGAAGCCGATCCACGGTGTGCGATTGCCCCTCGGAGCGAGACGTACTTGTCGAGTTTCAGTCTCGCCTGATCGGCTGACATGCCTTTCCATTTCCATGAACCAGAAATCCGCGTGAGACCTAAGGATTTGTCAAAAAGATCGTCAATCTGCGCTGACTTCGGCGTGTTGAGGCGTTTGTTGCGCTCCTCCTGCATGAGCGCTAGACGGTCTCTGATGACGCTGCGCCAGCCGTCTCCACTCAAGCGCCAGACTGCTAGGTCATGCTTCTCGGCCTCCAACTCCTTCGCCACGCTTTTTCTGAGTTCCGTGGGCAAGGATTCAGGCGACGCGCATTTCTCGACGAGGTGCCCCAGTGCCTCTGCAGCGATATCCTCGCAGTATGCCTCCCAGAACGAGGTGATTAAGACAATAGCAGATTTGTTGAGGACTTCGACCTCATATCTTCTGCCCCTACCCGTCCCGGTTAGCTGCACGTGGATATCCAGCAACTTTTCAACGTCCTTGCTGTTGCTGTCGAAAGCGCGGCGGGCATTGCTAGCCATTTACCGACGCGTCCTTCCCTGCTAGCGTTCATGGATGATTGCTATTATGGCGGACGCGTAGCCGGTTTGCGCTTGGAGGTGTGGGCCGGCCGTACGTTGTCATGCCGCGACTGGCGTGACTGCGGCCATCAACGCTGGTCGCGGCTCGGGCGTAACCATCGGCTGCAGCACGTCGTTGGGGATTGGCCGGTTGCTGCGGACACCCATGATCCTCGTACTGACTCAAGGATCATGTGCCGCGCCAGAAGACCGAGCAGCGGGCGCCTCTGTGTCCATCGCCCCAACCCGCCCTACTGGTCCTGTCGATGAGCCACTCGGGCCGCTTCCGACCCGCATCGCCCGCCACCGCACCGCACCTGTCGCCGACCGGGCGCCACGCAACGCGCAGGCGGTTGATCAGATCAACATCAGTCCGCGGCGACTCGCCTGCCGCCTGCACGGATTGAGGATCGGCACCGGATTGGGCTTCATCCGCTCCGGGTCGGCGTACGCCCTGCCGACAACCGGCGAGACATGGATGGCAAGACGGTGCGCTGCAAGGTAGGCGCTTACAGCACCGGCAGAATTGTTGCTGGCTACGCCACCATGAAGCCGGCCTGTCGGGCCGCCACGATGACCGTCCGGCCATACGGTGTCGGCTCGGCGGTCTCGACGGCCTGGCGCTCGCCCGCGCACAGCGCATCCTCAACCGCCCGTGTAGCGCTTTGGTCGCCTGTATCCCCCGTCTGGCGTAGCACCTCCAGCGGGTCCGGATCGCTGGATAGGTCAGCCGGCACATCGATGCCATGCCGGCGCAGCACGTCGACCAGTTCCGCGGCAACCTCCGGCGCAGGGTAGCCCGCGAAGATGCTGCATACAGGCCCATCGAAGAGGCTGCGGGCAACCGCTCTGGGGCCGGCCTTTCGGGCTGAGTTGTGCCGGATCTGTGCCAAACGATCAATGGCCAGCGTTTCCGCTGGCCATTGATTCTGGGTGGAGCTGAGGGGATTTGAACCCCTGAGCCCCTCGATGCGAACAAAGCGCTTGGGTGTCCATCGGGATTAGTAAGATCTCGAAGACACGATCGTCTGCGCCTGCTGAGGCAGCGGGGACGCACGCGTCCATCTGCACCCGCGACGGCTCGGCCCGTTCATCGCACGCGACGCGAGGCCCAGCCATCACGGGTCATGTCAGAGGGTGCGGTTCGTTGGTGAGCGCCGCCAAGGCAGCGGCAACCTCTTGCAGGGTGGCTCGCACGTAGGTTGCGGTGGTGCCGGCGTCACTGCCCCGTTCCGAATGACCGGCATAGGCACGTGCGACGCCGTAGCCGAAATTTCGCTCCACCCACGTGAGCGTCGTATGCCGCAGCCAGTGAGTGCTGATCTGCTGCACGTAGACCCAGGGCAAGTGCTCGCCCATGCGTACCCATAGGTGGTCGTAACGCCGGTAGGTGATGGGCTGCCCGTTGCGGTACCGCAGCAGTTGTCCGGTGTCCGTCGCGCCCCGCTCCTCGGCATGCCGTTGCAGATACCTCATGAGAGTCGGGGAAACTGGCTGCCACCGGACTGTGTCACCCTTCTCCCGAAGCAGGATGAGGCACTGATCCGGATCTAGATCGACCGGGCGAAGCGCCAGGGCTCCCCCGCGGCGACAGGCTGTCTCCGTGTGCAGTCTCAACAGCAGACTGTCGAGCGCTGGATCGTCACCAGTGCTCGCGGCAACGTCGTTGATCTCGGCTAGCCGAGTGTCCGCCACCGCTCGCCGCGTGCTTGGCAGACGTCGCGGCTTCGCCACCTTCAAGGCAGGGTTGTCCGACGCCGAGATGTAACCATCAGCAACTGCCCTCTTGTAGAGACACCGCAACGCGGCAATCAAATGCTCAGCGGCACTGCGGCCCCCGCGAGCATTCCGCCGAGCCACAACATGTGTCTTGACGTACTCGGCCAACCGCTCGATCTCCGAGGGCGTCGGCTCGTCCAGCCTGCGCTGCCCCCAGTGCTCCACCACACGATTCCAATAGGAACCGTAGGCACGTCGCGTCCCTGTCGTGACCGCAGCCGACACCACAGGGACGTACTCGGTGAAGGTCGGCGACGGAGGCCGATCCGCGGCGGCCTGCAGGAGATCAGCAGGCGAGATGCCCATCCGAGCAAGAAGCAACCGGGCGGCGTCCAACTCAGCCTGACTCGCTGCCGCGTCACTCATGATCGCCCCCGAACACCGCGTCATGGGTCTGCGTGATCATCTCGTCGAGCTTCGCCGGCGGGTACACCGCCAAGCGTGCACTGCCTGTTTCCGCCACGATGAGTACGCGGTCGCCCGCCGTGAGACCGCACCACTGACGGACCACTGCCGGCAGCCGAACGTGGCCCTCCTTCGTCACCTTGAAAACGCCCTGCTCGTCAGCTGATACGACGATCAGCCCTCGGCGCTCCCTGATGCTCAGTCGCAGTCCGGGGGTCCACTGGAGTTCCTTCATCACCGACGCGTCGGCGATACGACCCCGCGAATCAAGCGTCACCAAGCCATAGATGGCTGCGCGGCTTCGAGTTGCGGCAAGACTTGGAAGCGGCAGTGGAGGGCGCCTCATAGCTGCTGCGGGAGAGCCAGGAGCAGCGCGTACGCCGGACGCTGGCGCGGGCAGAACAACGGCGGGAATCGCTGATGAGCTGCTGCCGCGCGTCATCGTAGAACTCGCTCAGCGCCAGTCACCGAGAGTAGTGCTCGGCACAGTGTCGGATGGGTTTCAGCGGTGGTCAAGCATCCTTGACCACCGCCACGTCCATGTCGCACAGGTGATACGTTCTCGTGTCCGAGGGGGGACTTGAACCCCCACGCCCTATACGGGCACTAGCACCTCAAGCTAGCGCGTCTGCCATTCCGCCACCCGGACCTACACGTTCAGCCTACCTCGCCGACCAGATGATCTTTCCATCCGATGGTCGGCACGGCGGGCCGCACGGGGAGTTACTGTACACGCCGCTGGTGGATCATGCACATCGCCTTCCGGCGCCTCTTCCCCGGCGCTTCCGCCGCTCTTCGAGCCGCCTCGAAACGACCGCCGCGACACACCGTCGGAGCGTGTCCGGGTAGCGTCCGACGGCCCTCTGACGGCAGCATTGCCACGTGTCCCACCCCTCCCCCCTGGCAGCCGCCCAGCACCGAGCCCTCGCCCTGCGCGCCTCGGGCGACCTCAGCGCCGCCCGGCAACTGCTCGCGGAGGCCGTCGAATCCGCTCCCCCGCCGTACGGTGACGACCACCCGGAGATGCTGCACACCGCGCACGTGCTGGCCCGACTGCACCGGGAGGGCGACGACCCGCTCGCCGCGCGCCGGGTGTTGGAGGAGGCGTTCGCGGCGGGCGAACGGCGCTGGGAGCATTCCGAGCCGCTGATGCTCGCGCTCGCCTTCGAGCTCGCCGAGGTGGCGGAGGAGTTGGGCAACCGGCACGAGGCCCGGCGCAACTTCACCCGCGTCGCCACCGCCGGGCCCGCCGCGCTCGGCGAGAACCACCCTGCGGTACGCGCGGCCCGCGCCTACCTCGGCACACCCGCACCGATGCCGGGCGAGCAGCACCCCGCGCCGCCGACGCCCACGGCGGCCCCCGTCGCCCCGGTGACCGAGGCCGGCGCCCGGTCGGCGTTGTCCGGCCCGACCCTGTCGCTGGCGACCCTGGCCGCGATGCGGCCGTCCTCTGGTGGCCCCCCGGCCGCGGTCTCACCGTGGGCGCCGCCGCAACCGCCGGCCACGCCCCAGCCAACCCCTCCAGCGGTACGCGCACCCGCCGCACCCACGGCGCCGGGTGGCGTCGCCGCGTCGCCGGTCTCAGTCCATCGAGCGGGCGGCCCGGCCACGGCTCATCGTGCCGTTGGCCGCGATGTCGGCCCCATGCCCGATCATCTCCCGCAACGTGCCACGGAGCTGCCGGCCGGGCCCGTACGACCGGCCGGTGGACCGGTACCCCGGCCGAGGGTCGACGGGCCGCCGACACCACCGTCCGCGCCGCGGCCACCGCACTCCGAGCAACGGCCGCCGTCTGGCCCGGCCGTGGCTCCGCGTCAGCGGATGGGCGATCGGGTCACCCCACCGACGGCGGTCGCGCCGCCCCAGCCGTCGACCCCAACCGCGCCCCCGTCCACCGCCCCGCCGGCACCACCGGCGGTGCCGGCACCTCGCTGGGACAACCCCACCATTCAGGTACGGCAGATCGAGCCGCTGCTGGCCGAGGAGGCCGGCCGTGTCGAGGCCCGGCCAACCGTGCCGAACGAATCGCACAGGGTGTCCGGCGCCGAGGCGACAGCACCACGTGGGCCCGCCCCGACCGGCGACCATCCCGGGCGGGCGTACCCGATGGGCGGACCACCAGCCCTGCCCGTCAACTCACCACCCGCGACCCCGCAGCCGATCCCGGTGGACCCCAGCCACCCGAGTCCGGTCTCCGGACCACCGGCCCAGCTCTACCCCGTCTCCGGGCCACCCGGCTACGGCGACCCCGTCTCCGCACCACCAACCGCGCCCTACCCCGTATCCGCACCGCCCGGCTACGGCGAGCCCGTCTCCGCACCACCAACCGCGCCCTACCCCGTCTCCGGACCACCCGGCTACGGGGAGCCCGTCTCCGCACCGCCCGGGCACACCTACCCGGTGTCCGCTCCGCCCGGGTTCGGGCCGCCGGTCTCCGGGCCGCCCTACGGACAACCTGTTTCGGCGCCCCCGGTGAGTGCGCCACCCGTACCGCCGTGGGGGTTGACCGCACCGCCCTGGAGCAGCGGTGCCCCACCGCAGGCGCTACCGACTTCCAGTGCGGACTCCGCCGAGCGGACCATGCTGGATGGACAGACCACGCTGGATGGCGCCGGCGCCGCATCCGGGCCGGGCATCGTGGACGCGTCGGTGACGCCGGTTCGGATCGCACCGTCCGACCAGACCGAGGTGATCCCGGTCGTGCCGCCGCAGCGAGGCCCGGCCGGAGTTGCGGACGGGCCGACCCGACCCGTCGCCGCCCAGCCCACCCCGGTGACCGCACACCCGAATCCCACCACCACCCAGGCGGGTCCGAGCAACGCTCACGCGGGTCCGAGCATCACTCAGGCCGGTCTGAGCAACGCTCACGCGAACCCCGTCGCCGCGCCGGGCGGCCTGGGCGGTGGGTCGGCCGGGTCGGCGACGTCGGCCTGGTCACCGGGTGTGGGCACCGAGCCGGCGGTGTCGGCGCCGGCCGCGCCGCTGGCGGCCGGGCACTACCACCAGGACCAGCGACTGGCGCAGACGCAGCACCCGATGCCGTACCCGGGTCAGCAGTACCATCCGGCGCCGGAGCCGTACCGGCCGGCGTACGCCGATGAGAGCGAGTCGACGGGCCGCAACCGGACGGCGCTGATCGGCGCGGTCGTGGCGGCCGGGGTGGCCGTCGTGGCGGTGGCCGGCCTGGGCGCGGTGGTGCTGACCCGCGACGACCCTCCGTCGAGCGGGACCGCACCGACGGCGGCGGCGTCGGTGTCGGCGCCGACGGCAGCCAGGCCCGCGCCCGGCGACCTGAGGCTGCGGGACGACTCGGCCACGATCACGCTGACCTGGACGGACCCGACCGGCGGCGCGGTGCCGTTCATGGTCGCCGCCGGCCGGGCCGGGCAGGCGCTGGGCGTGATTGCCACCGTGGACCCGGGGCGGACGAGCTACACGGTCAACGGGTTGAACTCCCGGGTGGACCACTGTTTCACCGTGTTGGCGGTCTACTCGACTGACAGCTTCGCGACTTCGGGACAGGTCTGCACCGCGCGGGAGCGCACCAACCCGTCGAGCGGGGCGCCCTCGGGCCGACCGACGCCGCGCTGAACCCGCCGCGACGGGGCTGAGCTGGCCGTCCACAACGCACACGCTCGGTATCCACAGGGGTGACCGTGCGGGTTCCCCCGCCATCGGCAGCGCCATATGATGGCACCCGGCTCAGGGGAGGGGTTGCCGCGAGGCGCACCACCTGCCACGACTCAGGGAAGGCAGCCGGCTGTGGCCAGCATCGACGACGCCGTACCGACCGAGGCCCCCCGCTCCCGGTCCCGGCTACGCGGCGGGCTGGTGACCGTCGGCACGGTCGCCGCGCTGCTGGCCGCCATGGGGCTGACCGTCCTCGGGTTGGGCGCGGCGGACAACGCGGTGGCCAACTACGACGCGAGTTCCTGGTTGTGGAGCGCGGCGCGCAGCGAGCTGGCCCGGGTCAACGGGGTCACCGCCCGGGTGGATACTCGCACCGAGATTCCCGGTGCCCGGCAGCACCCGATGCAGGTCACCCAGACCGACCGGCTGTTGCTTCTGCGTGACCTGCAGACCGGGCAGGTCAGCTCACTGGACCTGGCCACCCTCCAGCTCAGCGCGACCAGCCGGACCACCCCCGGCCTGGGTGTGAGCGTGGCCCTGCACGAGGACGCGGCGTTCGTCGTCGACGCCGTGCAGGGCATCGTGCGGCAGTTGGATCCGCGATCGTTGACCCCGGTCGGTGAGCCGGTGCGTTACCCGCCAGGCATCACCGGTGGCACGTTCGACGGCGAGGGTCGGCTCTGGATCGCGGTGCCCAGCCAGGGCACCGTCTCGGCGATCACCGCCGCGAAGCTGCCGTCCGCGCCGGTGACGGCGGCGCCCGCGGGTGCCGGGCTCAGCCCGCGGCAGGTCGAGTCGTACGACGTCGCCGACGCCAGCCACGAGCTGGTGGTCTCCACCCTGGACGACGGTGTGGCGGTGCTCGACCGGACGGCCGGGAAGCTGGTGCGGGTGCAGCGCGGTGAGGTCCACCCGATGCCGCTGACGCTGTCCGGCCCGGCGGCGCTGCCCGCGCGCACCAGTGGGCCCCGGGTTCCGGTCACGGTCACCGCCGAGCGGCGGGTGCTGCTGGTGGGTGACGGTGGTGAGGAGAGCGCGTTCACCGTCCCGGGCGAGGGCGATGGGCTCAGCCCGGCGGTGGCCTGGGCGGACCGGTTCTACTGTGCCGATGAGGCCACCGGCATCATCTACTCCTTCGACGCGGCGGGAAAGTTGGTCGAGACCATCCGTGGGCGGCCCAATGGGCCGCTTGAGCTGGAGGTCCGGGAAAACCACCTGTTCATCAACTCCCCCGACTCGGCGACCGCCCGGGTGGTGGACGACAAGCACCAGGTGCGCGAGGTCGACAAGTACGCCAACGACGTGCTCGGTGGTGACCCGCCGCCGGTCCCCCCGCCGCCGCCTCCGCCGAAGAAGCCCCGGGTGGGCAAGCCGAGCGCGCCGCGTAGCGTCACTGCCGCCGCCGGCAACGCCCAGGCGCGGGTGAGCTGGCGGCCGGCCGCCGCCAACGGGGCCGAGATCATCAAGTACGTGGTGGAGGGCGCCGGCCAGCGGCTGGAGGTCGGCGCCAATCAGCGGGCGGTGGAGGTCAAGGGCCTGACCAACGGCGAGACGTACCGGTTCGCGGTGCACGCGGTCAACGCCAAGGGCGACGGCCCGCCGCGCAACAGCAACCCGGTGACGCCGACCGCCGCGGTGCCCGACGCGCCGGCGAGCGTGACCGCGCAGGAGCGGCCGGACGGCACGGTGCTGGTGAAGTGGCCGGCCGCGAACGGCCAGGGCAACACCATCGCGAGGTACGCGGTGACGGCCAGTTCGGCGGGAACGAACGCGCCGGCCGGCGAGTCGACCAAGACGGAGCTGGTGGTGCCCGCCGGTGAGCTGGAGTACGGCACCCAGTACGCGTTCACGGTGGTGGCGATCAACAGTAAGGGCGCCGGGTCGGCGGCGTCTCCGGTCAGCAACACGGTGGTGCCCTTCGCCGCACCCGGTCGACCGCTGGATCTGCGCGCCGGCACGGTCGCCAACCAGCCGGGCGCGGTGACGGTGCAGTGGGCGCCGGCCGAGGCCAACGGTCGGCCGGTGACGAAGTACCTGGTGGACGTCGGTGGGCGGGTCAGCGAGGTGACCGACACCCGCGCGACCGTCACCGGGCTGGGCAACGGCCAGAACGTCACGGTGAAGGTGAAGGCGGTCAACGAGGCGGGGCCGGGCCCGGAGGCCACCGCCACCGCCCGTACGGTGGCCGAGCCTCGGGTCACGGTGACGGGCTCGTCGTCGACGGCCACCGGGGCGACGGTGACGTTCACCGTGGACGCCGGCGGCGGTCAGGCCACCTGCTCACTGAGCACGGCCGGCGAGCCGGCGAAGACCGGTGCGTGCTCCAGCATCACGATGGCGGGCCTGACGCCGGGCACTGACTACACGTTCACGGTGACGGCGACCAACGCCGCCGGTAAGGGCACCGCGACGCGGGCGCAGAAGACGTTGCCGCTGTACGGCATCGCGACCTGCCGCAACGGCGCGTCCGGACCCGAGTCCACCTACTGCGACCGCGACCGGGAAGGCCGCAACGGAAACGAAATCTTCTCGGTCACCCGGCAGGACAACGACAAGCAGGTCGGTTGGGCGAAGCCGGGCCGCCGGTTGCAGGCGTACTGCAAGAAGTCTGGCGAAGAGGTCTACGCCTACATCTACAACGACGACAAGCGCAGCACCTGGTGGGTGCAGGTCGAGTTCGAGGGAAAGAACTACATCCCGTGGGCCTGGCTCAACCTGGAGGGCGGCGACAATATCAACACCCTGCCCACCTGTTGAGGACACCAGGCGAGGAGCACCACCGACCGTGAACACCCACGAGCCGCTCACCCAGCCGGAGGTGCAGGGCTTCGCCGCCCTGGCCGCCCGGCTGGCCGAGAACGTCAACGCGGTGGTGCTCGGCAAGCCGCAGGTGGTGCGGCTGGCGCTGACCGCGCTCTTCGCGCAGGGTCATGTGCTGTTGGAGGACGTGCCCGGGGTCGGTAAGACGACCCTGGCGCGGGCCATCGCCGCGACGGTGAAGGGTGAGTGGCGGCGCATCCAGTTCACGCCCGACCTGCTGCCCTCGGATGTGTCCGGGGTGACGATCTTCAACCAGGCGACCCGGGACTTCGAGTTTCATCCGGGGCCGGTCTTCGCCAACATCGTCATCGCCGACGAGATCAACCGGGCGTCGCCGAAGACCCAGTCGGCGCTGCTGGAGGTGATGGAGGAGCGGACGGTCACGGTGGACGGGGTCCGGCACCCGGTGCCGTCGCCGTTTCTGGTGGTGGCCACCCAGAACCCGGTGGAGATGGACGGCACCTACCGGCTGCCCGAGGCGCAGTTGGACCGGTTCCTGGTGAAGCTCTCCGTGGGGTACCCGGACGAGGCGGTGGAGGTGGAGGTGCTGCGCGGCGCGACGGTGCGTTCCCCCGAGGCGCTCGCGCCGGTCACCGACACCGCCACGGTCGGGGAGATGGTCCGGATGGCCCGGCGGGTGCACATCGCCGAGCCGCTGTACGCGTACGCGGTCCGGCTGGCCGCGGCCACCCGTACCCACCCGCAGGTGCGGGTCGGGGTCAGCCCCCGGGGTGTGATCGCGTTGACCCGCGCGGCGTGTGCGTACGCGCTGATCGACGGGCGGGGTTGGATCATGCCGGAGGATCTGAAGGCGCTCGCCGAGGCGGTGTTCGCGCACCGGCTGCTGCTCACCCCGGATGCCCAGGTGCGCGGGATGACCGCCGCGGAGGTGCTGCGTCAGGCCGTCGCCTCGGTGCCGGTGCCGCTGCCGTCGGGGCAGCCCGCTCCGGTGCAGGGCTGACCGGCAGTAGCGCGATGGGGATCACCGCCCGGGGGGTCGGGCTGCTCGTCGCGGCCGTGCTGCTGCTGGGGGCGGGTTTCCGGTTCGCGTACCCCGAGTTGACGTTGCTCGGCGCGGCGGCCGGCGCGGCCGTCGGCTACGCCGCGCTGGTCGCGGCGTGGCGCCCCCGGCTGACGGTGACCCGCCGCGCGGACCCGGACCGGGTGGCACGTGGCGAACCGGCGAGCATGACGTTGACCGTGCGCAACACCGGCCGGCTGCGCTCGGCGAACCTGCTGGCCGAGGACCGGTGCGGGGAGCGGACGGTGCCGGTGCCGGTGTTGCGGCTACGGCCCGGCCGGGACACCGAGGTCCAGTACGACGTGCCGACGCACCGTCGGGGGGTGGTGCCGGTCGGTCCGCTGCGGGTGACGCGACGTGATCCGCTGGGGTTGGTGGCGCTGGCCCGCCCGTACGGTGCGGCGGTGCCGGTCTGGGTGCACCCCCGGATCCATCCGTTGACGGCGGTGCCCACCGGGGCGGGGCGCAGCCTCGACGGCCGGGTGGACGGGGTCCCGCACGGGTCGATCACGTTCAACTCGTTGCGGGAGTACGTGGTCGGCGACGAGCTGCGCCGGGTGCACTGGCGGACCAGCGCCCGGGTGGGTGAGCTGATGGTGCGGGAGAACGTGGACACCAGCCTGCCGCGCCTGGTCGTCCTGCTGGACAATCGGGTCGCCGCGCATCCGCAGCGGGTCGGTGGGGTGGCGGAGTCGTTCGAGTCGGCCTGTGAGGCGGCGGCGTCGATCGTCACCGCCGCGCACCGCGCCGACCTGCCGGTGCTGTTGCTGTTCGCCGCCGCGGATCCGACGGACCCGGCACCGCCCGCCGGGGAGACCGCGCTGGGGCCGCTGGATCGGCTCGCCGCCGCCGACTTGTCCGACGATGGTGACGCGGTGCGCGCGGCTACCACCCGGCTGCGGCAGGACCGACTCGGCGACACGTTGATCTTCCTGACCGGGCCGGGTGGCCGGGACGAGTTGGGGCACGTCGGGGCGCTGCGCGGGGCGTATCCGTCGGTGGTGGTCGGGGTGTTCGGCGCGGTCGAGCCGACGCCGCCGGGCGCCGCCGGCCTGGTGGTCGTCGACGCGGCGGACGGCGCGCGGTTCGCCGCCGAGTGGGACGGGGTGCGCCGGTGGTGACGCGGGCCGGGCGGGTGCTGCGGGCGGCGGTCCTTCCGCTGGCGCTGATCGGGCTGACGGCGCTCGCCGGGGTGGTGCTCGGCCGGGTGTACGCGGGCGGCCTGTTGACCTGGCTGGTCGTTGGCGCGGCGGCGGGTTCGGTGCTGGTCAGCGTGGCCGCCCGGCGGCTGCCGTCCTGGCTGGTGGCGCCGGTGTCGGTCGCCGCGATGGCCGGTTGGACACTGTGGTCGCTGCGGTTGACCGCGACCCGCGCCGAGGTGCCGGGCGGCCTGTTGGAGGTCACCGCGGACGCCGCCCGCAACGGCATTCCCCGGCTGCTCACCGCGATGATCCCGGTGGAGCCCACCCCGGACACGGTGCTGGTGCCGGTTGTCGCCGCCTGGCTGGCCGGGCTGGCCGGCGCGGAGGTGGCGTTGCGCACCGGCCGGGTGCTGCTGGGGTACCTGCCGGCGGCGGGGCTGTACGCCGCGGCGCTCTACGTGGTCGGCCCGAACGCCGAACCGGCGGTCGGGGCGACGCTGGCGTTCGTCGCGGTCGCGGCGGTCGGCCTGGCGACGCCCACCCGGACGGCGTCGGGCGGCGGTGATCCGACCGCCGACCTGACCCCCGGGGTACGCGCGGCGGTGCGGCTGCGGCTGGCCGGCAGCGCGGCGCTCGGGGTGGCCCTGGTGGTCGGGCTGGTCGCGTTGCTCGGCCCGGTCGTCGCCGGGCAGGTCGACGGGCGGCCGGTGGACCCGCGCCGGTACGTGGAGCCGCCGCAGGTGCAGACGCTCGACGAGAACCCGTTGATCCGGATCTCCGGTTGGGCGTTGCACCCGGAGCAGAAGCTCCTCGACGTGAGCACGGAAGGCGCCGCCGCCAGCGCCGCGCCGGAGGTTGACCCGGCGGCGGACACCTCTCGCGGTGCGCGGATCCGGTTGGCGGTGCTCAGCGACTACGACGGGGTGACCTGGCGGGTCGGCGCGACGTACCGCAACGCCGGTCGGATCCTGCCGGCCGCCGTCCCGGCCCGCGACAGCACCGTGCAGACGGTCCGGCAGCAGATCAGCGTCGCCGAGTTGAGCGGTCGGCTGCTGCCCGCCGTGGCGACGCCCCGCGAGGTCAGCGGCGCGCGGGTGGCGTACGACCCGGCGAGCGGGACGCTGATCCGGCCGGAGGGGCTGACGCCGGGGCTGCGGTACACGGTGACCTCCGCCGAGGAGCGTCCGGAGGCGAACCTGTTGCCCACCGCGAACGTGCCCGCCGGGGACGAGGTGGCCCGGGTGCTGCGGGTCGCGGACGGGGTGCCCGACCCGATGCGTCGGCTGGCGGCGCAACTCGCCGAGGAGAACGGGGCGCCGTTCGCGCGGGCGTCGGCGATCGAGCAGTTCCTGGCCGAGCACTACCGGGTGGCGGCGGACGCGCCGAGCGGGCACGCGTACCCGAATCTGGGTTTCTTCCTGTTCGGGCCGCGCAACGGCGGCGGGCAGGAGGGCACCTCGGAGCAGTTCGCGGCGGCGTTCGCGGTCCTCGGCCGGCTGTCCGGGCTGCCGACCCGGGTGGTGGTGGGTTTCCGGACCAGCGGGCGGGGGCCGGTGCTGGCCGGTGACGCGTACGCCTGGCCGGAGGTGCTCTTCGACGGGCTGGGTTGGGTGCCGTTCGAGCCGCTGCCCCGCCCGAACGAGGAGCCCCGGCCGGTGGAGGAGGATTTCCGCCCGACGCCGGAGGACCCGCCGCCGTCGGAGGTCCCGGCGCCCACCGCGGAGCCGAGCGTCTCGCCGGAGCCGCCAGCCGCCGCCGACGGCCCGCCGCGCCCGGACGGGGTTCCCACGCCGGTGCTGGTCGCCGGCGGTGGCGGTGGTTTGCTGCTGGTGGTGGGTGCGCTTCTGCTGACTCTGCTGGCGATGCGCCGATCCCTGACCCGCAGCCGGCTGGTGCGGGGCGACCCCGGCCAGCGCATCGCCGGCGCCTGGCGGGAGGTCACCGACGCGCTCCGGCTGGCCGGTCGACCGGTCGGGGGCGACCTGGCCGCCACCGAGGTCGCCGGGCACGCCCGCCAGGCCCTCGCCGACGCCCGGGCGGGTACGACCGGCGACGGTACCGCCGACGCCGCGCCGACCGTCGACGAGTTGGCGGCCCTGCTCAACCAGGTGGGTTTCGCCCCGGATGCCGCAACGCCCGACCAGGCGGCTCGGGCCGCCGAGGTGGCCACCGCCTACGTGGCCACGCTGCGCGAGGCCCGCCCCTGGTGGCGCCGCCTCATCTGGTCCGTGCACCCCACTCCCCTGCGCCGCGCCCGCAACCCGAACTAGGTCTACCGGGGCGGACGCACCCACCGCCCGCGCGATCTTGCACTTTCTGCCCCGGCGCAAGGGGGCATTGTGCGTGAATCGCCAACCGAAACTGCAAGATCGCCGAACTGGTCGTGGTGGGCTGGACCGGGTCAGGCGGTCAGGCGGTCAGGCGGCGGATCAGCTTGCGCATGCCGGCCTGCCAGCCGTCCGGGTCCTCGGCGCGGCGGCGGGCGTAGTCGGCGACCTCGGGGTGCGGCAGGATCAGGAAACGTTCCTCGGCCAGCCCGGCGATGGCCGCGTCGGCGACCTGGTCCGGGGTGAGCACCGCGCCGGACGCGGCGACCACCCGGGCGCCGAGGTGACCCTCGACGAGCCCGTCGGCGAGCATCGGGGTGTCCACCCCCTGGGGGCAGAGCGCGCTGACCCGGATGCCCCGGTCCCGGTAGGTGATGGCCAGCCACTCCGCGAACCCCACCGAGGCGTGCTTGGTCGCGGTGTACGGGGCGTCGCCGACGGCGGTCAGCACGCCCGCCGCCGAGCAGGTGTGCAGCAGGTGCCCGCCGCCCCGGGCGAGCATTCCGGGCAGCACCGCGCGGGCCGAGTAGACGTGGGCGAGCACGTTGACCCGCCAGGCGCGGTCCCAGCCGGCGTCGTCGACCTCCACTCCCCCGCCGGTGGTGATCCCCGCGTTGGCGCAGAACAGGTCGATCCGGCCGTACCGTTGCTCGGCGTCGGCGACCAGCGCGCGGACCTGCTCCTCGTCGGTGACGTCGAGGGCGCGGGCGTGCGCGACTGGGCCGATGCCCTCGGCCACCGCGCGGGCCGCGTCGGCGTCCAGGTCGGCGACCACCACGGCGGCGGCCCCCTCGGCGGCGAAGCGGCGCGACAGCGCCGCGCCGATGCCGCCGGCCCCGCCGGTCACCACGACGATCCGGTCGGTGAGGTTCACGCGGAAACCTCCACCGGGTTGGCGCCTAACCGGGCGATGAGGCTGAGCAGCGCGGTCGCGCCGCCGGCGGTGACCTCGGGGGTGGGCAGCAGCGCGAGGATCGGCACGTCCACCCCGTTGTCGGCGTAGCGGCGCACCTCGGCGCGGCACCGCTCCGGGGAGCCGTGCAGCACCAACGCGTCGACCACGTCGTCGGGCACGGCCGCGCTGGCGCCGCGCCGGTCACCGGCGGCCCAGGCCGCCCACATCGGCGCGAGGGTGTCGTCGCGGCCGAGCCAGCGGTGGAACTCGGCGTACGCCGGGACGGTGAGGTAGCTGGTGATGAGCCGGCGGCCCAGCGTCCGGGCGTACTCGGCGTCCTCGGTGGGGCAGACGAAGATCCGGGCGGCGACCTCGAACCCGGCGCGGCGTTCGCCCAGCTCGGACAGGGCACGGGGGACGTCGTCGGGGCTGAGCCAGTTGAGGATGACCCCGTCGGCCTCCGCCCCGGCCAGCCGGAGCATCCCCGGGCGCAGCGCGGCGAGCAGGATGGGCGGCGGCACCGCCGGCGGTCGTTCCAGCGTGAACCGGCGGACGGCGAACGTGTCGTAGACCTCGTCGACGGTCTCGCCGCGCAGCGCGGCGCGTAGGAAGCGCAGGACGTCGCGGGTGCGGCGGAACGGCTCGTCGAACGGCACCGCGTTCCAGTCCCGCACCAGCACGGGTGAGGACGCGCCGATGCCGAGCGAGAACCGTCCGGGTGCGGCGTCGGCCAGCGCCGCCGCGCTCATCGCCAACAGCGCGGGGCCCCGGGTGAAGACCGGCGTGATCGCGGTGCCGAGCCGCAACCCGGGTTGCCAGGCCGCGGCGAGCGCCAGCGGGGTGAACGCGTCGGCCCCGGCGACCTCGGACGACCACACGTCGGTGAACCCGGCCCGGTCGAGGGCCGCGTAGGCCGCGTCGTGGTGCGCCAACGCGATCCCGCCCAGCGGCACCGTCATGCCCCATCGATTCGTCACCGACCGATCGTGCCCGTTCCCGGGAGTACGGGCAAGATCCTCGTGTTGGGCAGAATCGCCGGTTCCCGGCCGCACCGACCGGCCGGAGTGTTACCACTTCGAGGTGGACCGGACCAACGGCGCAGGCCGCTGACCATGGGTTCCCGGGCGGCGGGACACCTGGAGCCGGTCCCTGCGGCGGCCGCACCCGGGCGGGCGACGTTCCTGGAGCTCTTCTTCGACCTGGTGTACGTCTTCGCGCTCACCCGGATCTCGGCGCGCGCGTTCGAGGACCTGACCCTGGACCCGGGTCGGGAGCACGGTTGGGGGACGGTCACCGGCGGCGGCAAGACCCTGCTGTTGCTGCTCGCGCTCTGGGCGGTCTGGCAGGGCACCGCGTGGACGACCAGCCGGTACGACCCGTACCGGGTGCCGTTGCAGACGGTGGTGGTCACCGCGCTGGTGTGCAGCATGCTGATGGGGGTGGCCATCCCCCGGGCGTTCAGTGGGACCGGGCTGATGTTCGCGGTGGCGTACGTGGTGGCGCAGGTGACCCGGCCGGTGATCCTGTCGTTCGCGCTGGGGGCGCACCCGTACCGGCGGTTGAAGGTGCGGATGGCGGTGATCTACGCCGTCAGCGGGGTGCTCTGGATCAGCGGCGCGCTGTTGAGCACCAACGCGCAGGTGGTGCTCTGGTCGGCGGCGTTGGCCATCGAGTACCTGGCCGGCCGCTACGGTTGGCCGGTGCCGGGGTTGGGCCGTTCGACGATTTCCAAGTGGGAGATCGCTGGGGAGCACCTGGCCGAGCGGTACCAGCAGTTCTTCCTCGTCGCGCTGGGCGAGACGATCCTGGTGGCGGGTTTCGCGTACAGCAAGGGGCCGTACGAGATGGGGCACGTGTGGGCCTTCGCGCTCGCGCTGGCCACCTCGATCATGCTGTGGCGGATCTACGTGCAGCGGGCCGGTCGGATCCTGGGCGAGGCGGTGTTGAAGGCCCGCCACCCCGCCAACATCGGCCGTTCGGCGGCCGACACCCACCTGCTGATGGTGATCGGTCTCGCCGCCACCGCGATCGGCTACGAGCTGGTCATCGACCATCCGACGGGGCGGATCCCCGGGTCGTGGCTGGCCATGGTGCTCGGTGGTCCGGCCCTGTTCCTGGCCGGGCGGGCCCGCCTGGAGTACGAGGTGTTCGCGCGGGTCTCCCCGTCCCGGTGGATCGCCCTCACGGTGCTGGTGGCGTCGTCGGTGCCGCTGCTGCACCTGCCCGGAGTGATCGCGACCGGGGTCGGGGCGCTGGTGTTGGCCGGGGTCGCGGTGGTCGACGCCCGTCGGGCGCACGGCGCCCCACCGGAGCCCGCCGCGCCACCGTTCTGAACCGGTGGCGCGCCACGAGGTCCGGCCCGCGCGGGCGGCTAGTCTCGGCGGGTGACCTTCTCGCTCGTCGCCCGCTCCGCCGACGGCCGCCTGCACGGCGTGGCCGTCGCCAGCAAGTTCCTCGCCGCCGGGGCGCTGGTGCCGGCCGCCGCCGCCGAGGTGGGCGCGCTGGCCACCCAGGCGCACGTCAACCTCGCCTACCGGCCGCAGGGCCTCGCCCTGCTCCGGACCGGGGTGGCCGCCGCCGACGTGGTGGCCGGGTTGATCGCCGCCGACCCCGAGCGGGAGCACCGCCAGCTCGGAGTCGTCGCAGCCGGTGGCCCGGGTGCCAGTTGGACCGGCCCGGCCTGCCACCCTTGGGCCGGCGGGCGAACCGGCGACGGCTGGGCCGCGCAGGGCAACGTGCTCACCGGTCCGGAGGTCGTCGACGCTCTCGGCGCGGCCTGGCTGGCCGGGTCGACGCTGCCGTTCGCCGAGCGGCTGGTCGCCGCGCTGCGGGCCGGCGACGAGGCCGGTGGTGACCGACGTGGCCGGCAGAGCGCCGGCCTGCTGGTGGTCGAACGCGGCGGTGGGTACGGCGGCACCAGCGACGTGGTGGTGGACCTTCGGGTGGACGACCACCCGGAGCCGATCACCGAGCTGAGTCGGCTGCTCGCCGTGCACACCATGTTGTTCGGCCGGCCCGACCCCGCCACCCTGCTCGACCTGAGCGGCGCGGTCGCCGCCGAGGTGGCGGCGTTGCTCACCGCGCTGGGCCATCCGGTGCGCGAGGACGGCACGGAGGCGGCGTTGATCTCCTGGGCCGGGCTGGAGAACCTGGAGGAGCGGCTGGTGCCGGGGCGGATCGACCCGGTGGTGCTCACGCACCTGCGCGGTGTGGCCCCGCACGTCCCCGCGCCCCGCTCCGCGAGCTGACCGGTCCACACCAGCAGCGAAGGGCCAGCAGCGAAGGGCCAGCGGCGAAGGGCCAGCGGCGAACGGTCGCGCCCGGCCAGGTGTACGCGCAGCTCAGCGAGTCGTTTCCACTCGGTCGGGTGGGCGAGCCCGGGGTCAGCGGCCGAAGGTGAGCCAGCGGAAACCGGCGGCGTCGATCGTGGCCCGTTCCGGGGCGGTCAACGCCGCCCGGCCGGTGGTCTTGCGGATCAGGGTCAGCCGGTCCCAGCCCAACCCGGCCGGCGTCGGTCGCCCGCCGGTGAGCAGATCGGCGATGACCACGGCCGCCGGCGGGGTGAGCCACGGGGGCCGGCCCAACGCGGCGGCCAGGTCCAACCCGTGTACGCCCACCTCGACGACGCGGGTCCGCAGGAACTCGGTGAGGCGCATCGCGTCGCCGTGCCGGGTGCGCACCACCCGATCGGGCGGCGCGGCGCGGACCGCGGTGTCGGTGGCCCGCCAGGCCCGGTCGAACTCGGTCGCCTGGGCCGGCCGGTCCACCCGCAGCGCGTCGCGCTGGCCGCCGGCGATGCGGTCGGCGTCCACCTGCGTGGTGAACTTCGCGGCGCCGAAATAGCCGGCGGCGTCCACCTCGGCCCGTGGTGGGGCCGGCTCGGCGAGCATGTCGGTGAGCCGACCGGCGCCGGTGCGGACGTGCGCCACCAGGTCCCGGACGGTCCACGGAGGGCAGTCGGTGGGCCGGTCGAGGTCGCTGTCGACCAGCTCGGCCAGGATTCCGGTGAGCTGTGCGCACTCGGCGGAGAACGCCGCGAGGACCGACTCCACCGCGCCGGCTCAGCCCTTGACCCGGGGCACCAGCCGGTGCACGACGGTCAGCGCCAGCGCCATCACCACCGCCATCGTGCCGGCGATCCCGGCGGCGCTGCCCGCGTACCCGACGAACAGGGGGCGGCGGCCCAACTCCTCCGGCCCGGTGTCGCGCAGGTCGAGCAGCCAGGACAGGGACAGCCCGCAGGCGACCAGGGCGAGCACACCGGCCAGCCCGAGCACCAGCGCCGCGACCCGGTGCGCGTCGCCGGGGGCGACCTCGGCCTGCTCCCGCTGGGTGATCAACAGGACCAGCCCGGCCACCGCCGCCCACACGCCCACCACGAGGTACGCGGCGACGGCGTCGCTGGGCCGGTGCCAGCCGGCGGAGAGGGTGGCGACGCCGGCGATGGCGGCGTAACTGGCGCCGATGAAGGCACCGGCGGCCCGTACCTTGCGCGGCAGCACGAGCATCAGCGCGACCGCCACCGACGCGGCCACCGTGGCGTGCCCGCTGGGCAGGCTGTTGCCCACCGCGGCGCGTTCCGGGTCGAGGCCGAAGTCGGGCCGGTTCAGCCCGTACTTGAGCAGTTGGGTCGTGACGTTCGCGCCGGCGATCAGCAGGGTCGCCGTGATCGCCAGGGCGATCCGCCCCCGGATCAGCGCGATGAACCCGATCATCGCGGTGGCGGCCAGCAGCGAGACCACCGACATCGCGTTGAGGATCCGGTCGACCGGGCCGTCGATGGTGTCCTGCCCGATCCGGTTGCCGGTGAGCGCGACAGTGTCCACCCACTGCCCGATCTCGAGGTGCACCGCCACCCGCCAGACGGCGAGGAAGGCAGCCGCCTGGACAAGGGCCAGTACGACCAACCAGACCGCAGTCCAACCCCGTGCCGTCGCGCGCATCCGCACACCGTAGCGGCAGGTGTCGGCGGTCCAACGGGTGGCCCGCCGTCAATCGACGGTTAGGTTGGGCCGGAGACGAGGAGGCGGTGGTGAGCGAAACACCGGGGCGCGACACCGGCCGGGCCGAGGCCGGCCCGGACCAGCGTGCGGGCATCGACGCGGGCACGGGCGGGCCGGCACGGGCGGGCGCCGGCACCGGTCCGGAAGGGCCGGCGCGCACCGAGTCGCTGACGGATCTGCTGGGCGGGCGACGTGGCGCGATCGACGCCACCCTGCCGCCGCTGGCGTTCGCGGCGGGCTGGCTGTTGGGCGGCGAGTCGCTGTGGGGCGGGGTCGGGGCGGCGCTGGCCGTGGGCGCGGTGGTGGCCGGCGTACGGCTGCGGCGGGGTGACCGGCCCCGCTCGGTGCTGATCGGGCTGCTGGCCGTCTGTGTCGCGGCGTTGATCGCGGTACGCACCGGCCGGGCCGAGAACTTCTTTCTGATCCAGGTGCTGTCCAACGCCGCGAGCGCTCTGGCGTGGACGGTCAGCATCGTGGTGCGCTGGCCACTGCTCGGCGTGTTGGTCGGCGCGGCGCTGGGCCAGCGCACCCGGTGGCGGCGCGACCCGACGCTGCTGCGCGCGTACGGCCGGGCCAGTTGGGTGTGGACGGCGACCTACCTGCTGCGGCTCGCCGTGTTCGTGCCGCTCTACCTGGGTGGGCAGGTGCTCGCGCTGGTGGTGGCCCGGGTGGCGCTGACCTGGCCGCTGGTCGCCGCGGCGCTGGCGCTGAGCTGGGTGGTGCTGAGGCGCTCGCTGCCGGCCGGGCACCCGGGTGTGCGGCACCCGGTCGCACCGGCTCGCCGACCCTGACGGCGCGGGCGGACGCGGGCAAAAAAGTGGAGAGGCCGCCACGGGGGGAGCGGCCTCTCCGGTGACGTACGTTACTCCGTCACGGACCTCGGTGTGATCCCGCGACGGCCCGAATTTCTGGGCTTTTTCGCGGCTGGCTTCAGTCCGGGCGGTGGGGTGAGCCGGCCGATCCGCTGCGTCGGCCAGATGGCCGGCCCACCCCGGCCTGACCGTGGGTGTCAGGCCGTCCGCCAGCCCCGGTCCGTCGTTCCCCGGACCCGGGCCGGACCCCGGGGTGGGCGGTCCACGCCACCCACCCCGGGTCGTCTCAGCCGTTCGGGAACAGGCTGCCGTAGTCGGCGTACGCCATGGCGACGTCAGCCTGTGCCCAGAACCGGTGGTAGTTGAACTCAGGCTCGGCGCCACCGTTCAGGTACGCCTGCACCTTGGGCCAGTCCGGGTCGTTCTTGTAGAAGGACCGGATGTCGAGGAAGCTCTTGCCGGCGGCGATGGTGTCGCCGTTCGGCATCTTCCCGGTCCAGCCCGACGGGACGTAGAGGCCCTGCCCGGTGGACGCGTTGTAGACGTCGTCGAAGCGCCGGTAGTCGCCACGCTTCTCGGTGGTGGAGACACCCTTGGCGTCACTGGCGGCCGACAGCGCGTCCAGCAGCCCCTTGGCGGTGTCCTTCGCCGCCACGTTGCCCGACTTCGCGGCGTACGCGATCAGGGTCCGGGCGTAGGCGGCGGTGACGCCGACGTCCTGGCCCTTGGTGGTCACCTCGACGTGCAGGTTGGTGTTGGGCTGCGGGCTGGACGGGTTCCAGGTGGTCGGCTGGCCGGTCCACGCCATGTCCGACGGGATCGACCAGTTGCTGCCGAGGGTGGTGTTGGCGATGGCCCACGGCACCCACTTGTCCAGCAGCGCCTTGGCCTTCGCGTTGCCGGTCTGCAGGTACAGCTCGGCGATCCGCTGCATCGACCAGGCCTGCATGCCGAACCACTGGTTCGACGGCGGGTCGTTGTAGACCGGGTCGACGTCGTAGAACATGCCGTAGAAGGTGCTGGTGCCGCTCGGCGGCTGGGCGTAGCTGCCGTCCCAGCTGTTGGTGGCGCCACCGGCGATACCGCCCTCGGCGGACTGCAACCAGGTGTAGAACTCCAGCTGCCGCTCGAAGCTCTTGGTCCAGTCGGCGACGGCGGTCGACGACTGCGGCTTGAGCTCCGGGGTGTTGGTCAGCGCCCAGGCCGCGAACGGGTTCTGGTAGCCGAAGTGGTTGTGGCTGGAGCCGATCCGCCAGGACCAGTTCTGGCTGGTGTCGTACGCGCCGCCCCAGGCGTAGTACCAGGACAGCAGGTAGTGCGCCGAGTCCTTGCCGGTGCCGGCGGGGCAGGTGCTCGCCCCGACGCAGTTGCCGATCTTCTTGAAGTACTTGTCGAACATCGCGTACCGCAGGTAGTCGCCCATCTTGGCGGCCTTGGTGATGGTGGCCGCGACGTCGGCCTGCTTGTTCTGCGCCTTGGCCCAGGTCAGCGCCCAGTACGCGGCCTGCACGGCGCGGGCGTCGGCGTCCGGGGCGTTGGTGTACTTCCACTGCTTGGCGGGGGCGCCGGTGTCCTTGACGAACAGGTCGAGGTAGCCGTACTGGCCGCCGTGCTTGAAGGTGTCGCAGGACGGCTGCGGGACGGTCTCCCACACCGACTCCTGGGTGCCGCGCTGGAAGGTGTTGATGTACGCCGGCTTGGTGGTGCCGTCACCGCAGCGGCCGAAGCCGTAGGTGTTGTCGACGTCCATCAGCCAGTGCATGCCGTAGATGTCGCCGGTGCCGTAGGTGGACTGCAACTCCGCGCGCAGTGGGTCCTGCCCGACGGGGACGTTCGGGTTCAGCGCCGACGGGTACTGGCTGGGCAGGTTGTACTCCGCGGCGTACTGCGGGGTGCCCGCGGAGCCCGCGGTGGGCTGGTCGGCGTGGGTCGGGATGATGTACTTCTCCATCACGGTCCACGCGTTGTTGAACGGGGCCCAGTTCTGGGTGACCCGGCCGTAGTTCGCCTCCAGCCAGAGCCAGAAGCTGAACGCCTCCGAGGTGGTCTCGTGACCGTGGTCGGGCGCCTCGACGATCAGCGTCTCCACCGAGTGGTACGGCACGCCCTCCGGGCTGAAGTAACCGGAGTTCTTGATCTTGCCGTACTGGTCGAGGAACTTCGCGATGTAGGTGTTGTCGCCGCCCGGGGTGTCGTTGTCGATCTCGGTGGCGGTGACCGCCAGCGAGGCGAGACCCGTGGCGGAGGCGGTGATGGTGGCGGCGCCGCCGACGGTGTCGGTGTCCTCCGCCGCGGCGACCGTGACGGTGACCCCGGTGTTCCAGTTGCTCGTGGTCAGCGTGGCGGTGGCAGGCGAGACCGTGACGTCGGTGTCGCCGGTGCGGGTGAGGGTGACCGGCACACTGGCCGTCGGCGCGGCGCTGAGCTTCAGGTTGAAGGTGCTGGTGCCACCCTCGGTGACGCTCACCGCGGACGGAGTGGCGATCAGCGTCGGGCCGCTGGCGGTGCCGACGGTGAACGCCTTCTCGTCGACCCCGATGCCGTTGGCGTTGTCGTACGCCTTGGCCTGGACGGTGTAGCTGCCGGCCGGCAGGTCCTCCTGCGTGTACGCGTACGGGGCGGAGGTGTCGGTGTTGATCAGCAGGCCGTTGCGGTAGAACTCGACCTTGCTGATCGTCCCGTCCGGGTCACTGGCGGTGGCGGTCAGCGGCACGTCGGCCGGCGCGGTGAACGGCCCGCTCGGCAGGCCGAGCGAGACGGTCGGCGGCTGGTTGGCCGGGGTGCCGTTGCAGGGGGTCCCGTTGAGGGTGAACGAGGTGGGCTTCGGGTTGCTGCCCGAGTGGGAGCCGTTGAAGCCGATGGTGGTGGAGGCCCCGGTGCCGAGGTTGCCGTTGTACGACTCGTTGGTCGCGGTGACCTCGCTGCCGGACTGGCTGAACTTGGCCGACCAGCCCTGGGTGACCCGCTGGCTGCTGTTCGGGAAGGTCCACTTGAGCGTCCAGCTGCTGACCGGGTCGCCCAGGTTCTTGATGGTGACGTTGGCGGTGAAGCCGGTGTTCCAGTCGTTGGTCGCGTAGACCACGTCGCAGGCGGGTGCGGCCTGTGCGGCGCCGGCGGGCAGGGTCACCCCGCCGACGGCGAGCGCGGCGGCGGCGATGATCGCCACTCGACGGCGTCGTGCCAGTTGTCTCATGTGCGCGGTGTCTCCTCGGACCAGGCCGGGATGGTTCCCCGGCGAGGCGCCTGCCCGCGAGGGTGGTGGTTCCGCGGGGATGTCGAGGCGCCGGGAAGGTGGTCTTCCCCGGGCCCGGCCGGGGTCGGCGGTGCGGCCCGCACGGGAAAGGGTCCCGCCGGCTGATCGGGTGACCGTGACCGGAGGTGTTGCCGCCGGCTGCCCTCGGTGGACCCGCACTCACGCGATGTGGCTCCTGTCGCGTCGAATCGACAGTGTGTCATGGAAGCGCTCCCACAACAAGCGCACGGAGCGCGGAAGCAGCTCGTTGTTTCGATCTCGTTTTGGGGCTTTCACAAAGGCGTGACGGGCGTTACAGTCGCAACATCGGTCGATGGGAGCGCTTCCATCGACAAGGTTCCAACAAGAAGATCGCCGGGGCCGTCTCTGACGGGCCCGGGGAACCAGAACCGAGGGCCGACGACGGGCCAGCCCGGACGCCGTCGTCAGCCATCGTCCCGCCACATGGAGGGAGGTGGAACCAGAGCCACTCGCGTGGCCCGGCTCCCGCGCGACACGCACGGCAGGACCCAAATCTCGCCCGTGTGTGTGCAGTTACGGTGGGGACGGGGGTTGCCCTCCCCCGTCCCCACACTAAACCCCCGTACACGATAGGAAAAGAGGCCGACGGGACAGGCGCGCCGCGCCGCCCGGACGGCCTCGTTCGCTGCTCGGGGCCACACCCGCCACCCACCCGCCAGCGCCGGCCGCCATGACGGCCGGCTGACCGGCCGGCAGCGCCTGCCCTATCATGGGAGCGCTCCCGAATCTTCGGCGGTGGTCCCGTATCCATGAGGAGAATCCATGTCGATACCTATCGGGCCCGCCGGCCCGCTGCGCTTCCCGGACAACTTCGGCTGGGGCGCGGCAACCTCCGCGTACCAGATCGAGGGCGCCGCCAAGGAAGACGGGCGCGGCGAGTCGGTCTGGGACACCTTCAGTCGCGTGCCAGGGCGCACCCGCAACGGCGACACCGGCGACGTGGCCGCCGACCACTACCACCGCTACGCCGAGGACCTCGACCTCATGCGCGACCTCGGGTTGCGCAGCTACCGCTTCTCCATCTCCTGGCCCCGGATCCAGCCCGACGGCGCGGGCGCGCCCAACCAGCGCGGGCTCGACTTCTACCGGCGCCTCATCGACGGCCTGCACGAACGCGGAATCACCCCGATGGCCACCCTGTTCCACTGGGACCTCCCGCAGGCACTCCAGGACGCCAACGGTTGGGAGTCGCGCGACACCGCCCACCGCTTCGCCGACTACGCCGACGCGGTCTTCCGCGCCCTCGGTGACCGGGTGCCGATCTGGCTCACCATCAACGAACCCAAGACCGTGGTGCAGAACGGCTACCTCACCGGCCACCACGCCCCCGGCCGGCAGGACCCGGACGCCGCCTACCTGGTCGCCCACCACCTGCAACTCGCACACGGGCTGGCCGTCGGCGCGCTGCGGGCCACCGGCAGCGACAGCCGGATCGGCCCCGCGCTCAACCTGCACCCCTGCTACCCCGCCGACGACTCCCCACAGGCTGCCGCGGCCGCCCACCTCTACGACGGCTACGAGAACCGTCTCTACCTCGACTCCCTACTCAAGGGCAGCTACCCCGAGGACCTGTTGGCCGACCTGGGCCCGCAGAGCCGGATGGTCCAGGGCATCCGCGACGGCGACCTGAAAATCATCTCCGCGCCGATCGACCTGCTGGCCGTGCAGTACTACACCCCGATCTACGTCACCGCCGACGGCGGCACCGCGCATCGCTGGGCGACCTCCGAGGCCGAGTGGCAGCAGATCTACCCCGAGGGGATGTACGACCTGCTGACCCGCATCACCCGCGACTACGGCCCGATCCCGCTCACCATCACCGAGAACGGGCTGCCCACCCCGGACACCCTGGCCGCGGACGACACCGTCCAGGACACGGGTCGGATCAGCTTCCTGCGCGATCACCTCACCGCCGCACACCGGGCCATCGCCGACGGGGTGCCGCTGGAGAGCTTCCACGTCTGGTCACTGCTTGACAACTTCGAGTGGGACCAGGGATACGAGCAGCGCTGGGGCCTCGTCTACGTGGACTACCCGACCCAGCGGCGGGTGCTCAAGAACAGCGCCACCTGGTACCGCTCCGTCATCGCCGACGGCGGCTTCTGAAGGCGCCGCCACCCGGACGGCCGGGCCCGGACGGCTCGGCTGCGGTGAGCCGGTGACCGTCCGGGCCTCGGCCGGAGCACTCAGCGGGGCAGGGCCTGCTGCAACTCGGCCCGCAGGGCCGGCGTGAGCATCTCCCCCGCCTGCTTGGCCAACCGGGCCATCTCGTAACCGACCACACCGATGTCGGCGTCACCGGCGGCCAGCGTGGCGAGGATCGAACCGTCGCGGATCTGCATCACCAGGAAGTAGCCCCGGCCCATCTCGACCACCGTCTGCTTGACGACATCGCCGTCGAACATCTGGGCCGCGCCCGCGGTGATGCTCATCAACCCGGACGTCACCGCGGCGAGCTTGTCCGCGTTGTCCCGGGGCAGGTGGTCGGAGATCGCCACCAGCAGCCCGTCGGAGGAGACCACCACCGCGTGCGCCACTCCCGGCACCCGCTCCGCGAACGCGCTCACCAGCCAGCTCAGGTCACGCGCCTCCTGGCTCAACGTCGTCACTGTCGTCGTCCCCCTTCGTGGTGCCCCCCGGACGGTGGCACGGGTATCTCGGTGGTGTCCTCGGCCTCGGCGCGCCGTACTCCGCTGTAGAGCCGCGAGAGCATGCCGCCGACCGCCTCCGGGTCCGGGTCTGTGCGGATCGGTGCCGACATCGGTTGGGCCGAACGGGTGACCGCGCTCAACTGCGCCATCGGCACCCGCACCGGCAAGCCCCGCTCATTCGTACCGGCGGTCACCGGAATGCTCGGCGGCGCCGCCGGGGCGGGCACGGCCGGCGTCGACGGGCCCTGCCGTGACCACCAGCCTCCGCCGTCGCCCCGGGCAACGGCCGGGGTCAACACGTCCTCGGCGCGCACCGGCACCGGTCGACCCTGACGCGGCACCGCGACGCCCGGCGGGCGGCCGGCCACCGGCAGATCCACCGCCGCGACGCCCGGCCCCGGTGCACCGGCCCCCCGGACGGCCCCGGGCTGGTCGGCCACTACCCCCCGGGCCGCGCTCGTGGCCAGCATCCGGGCCGGCGGTGGCGCATCCAGCTCCGCCGCGCCCGCCGGGGCCAGCAACAGCGCGGGCAGGCCGAGCCGGGCGACCAGGCCATCGTCGCCGCCGTGCAGCCGTACCCGCACACCCAGCCGGGCGGCGAGGTGGCTGACCACGAAGAGGCCCATCCGCTCCACCGCCGCGACGTCCGCGGCCGGTGGGCTGGCCAGAACCTCGTTCGCCTGCACCAGCGCGGCCGGGCTCATCCCCAGGCCACGGTCGACGATCTCGACCAGCAGGGCATCCGCCTCGACCCGGGCGGTCACCACCACGACGGTGTCCGGGCGGGAGAAGGCCGTGGCGTTCTCCAGCAGCTCGGCCAGCAGGTGCACCAACTCGCCCACGGCGTGCCCGACCACGTGCACGTCGGCCACCGACTCGATCCGAACCCGCTGGTACTGCTCGATCTCGGCGGCGGCGGCCAGCAGCACCGCACCCAGGCTGACCGGCCGGTTCCACCGACGGGTGGAATCGGTGCCGGCGAGCACCAACAGGCTCTCGTCGTTACGGCGCATCCGAGCGGCCAGGTGATCGAGCTTGAACAGGTTCTCCAGCTGGTCCGGGTCGCTCTCCTCGCGCTCCAGGTCGTCCAGCAGCTCCAGCTGGCGCTCCACCAGCACCTGACTGCGTCGGGCCAGGTTGACGAACATCGCGTTGACGTTGCGCCGCATGAGCGCCTGCTCGACGGCGACCGTGACCGCGCTGCGGTGCACCGCCACGAACGCCTCGGCCAGCTCGCCGATCTCGTCGAGCGAGCGGACCACCGCCGGCGCGACGTCGATGCGGGGCACCCCGCCGGTGACGGTCTTCAGCCGGTCCAGTGCGTCCGGCAGTTCGACCTGGGCGATCCGCAGCGCCTGGCTGCGCAGCATCCGCATCGACCGGGCGACCGACCGGCCGATGAGCAACGAGATCAGCAGGGCGACCAGCAGCACCGTGACGACCCCGCCGACGACCAGCAGGGTCGTCCGCAACTGGCCGCTGCTGGCCTCGTCGGCCTGCCGTACGGCGTCGTCCAGCACGCCCGCCTCCAGCTGGCGCAGCAGCTCCTGACGCTGCTGGCTGGCCGACCACCACTGCTCCGAGGGCAGCACCTGCGGCGACGCGCCGCCGGACGACAGGCTGCGCTCCTCCAGCCCGGTGGCGACCAGGAACATCGGGGACACCGAGGTCTCGTCGTAGCGGCGGATCTGGTCACTGGTGGCCGCCACCCGGAACGCGCCGAGCGCGGTGAGTTGCTGGCCGCGCAGGTCGGCGAGGACCACCCGGTCCTCGGTGCCGTACCCGCCGGCACGGGCGGCGCCGTAGAGCTGGGCCCGCACCCGGGAGGAGAGTTCCTTGACCCGGGCCAGCTGCACGTAGCGCAGCACCGCGTCGTTCAACGCCGGTTGGTTCTGACCAGGCTTCGGCTCGGCGAGCAGGTCGAGCAACGCGCCGATGGCCCGGTGGTAGTTGCTCAGGATGGTGTCGCTGCTGAGCACCGCCGGCGGAATCGCCGGGCGGATGTCGACCACCTGGTCGTACGCCTCCAGCGCCTCGGAGAAGGCGACCCGCCAGGACGCGTCCGCGTCGGCCAGCGGCTCGGCGGCACGGCTGAGGTCCACGATGGCCTTGTCGGTGGCCGCCTGCAACGGCTTCAGGTCGGCCGCCGCGGTCTGCCGGTCACCACCCTTGCGCAGCTCACCCAGCTCCCCCGCCGAGCGGTCCCGCTCCTGTTGGAGCTGGTGCACCGCGGCGGTGATCTGCCGGCCGATGCCGACCTGGCTGGAGAAGTCGCTCAACGCGGTCGTCTGCCCCACCAGCGCGCTGGTCTGCACCCCGGCGAGCAGGAGGAACGCCATCGACGGGACCACCAGCACGGTGGCGAGCTTCGTGCTCATCCGCCAGTCGCGCAGCCGGAACGGCGACCGCCGTCGATGCGGAACGACCCGGACGTCGAAGCGGCGCCGGCGATGGTTCGACACCGCGCCGTTCGCCGGGTCGGGACCTGCCGCCACCCTGCCTCCTCCGTCCTACCGCGTCCACCGCGGTACGGGGAGCGCAGTCCATCCAACCAGGCTCGGTACCGCTGTCAACGGCCCGGGCGAGGCCGAGGTTCAGGAAGGATACTGCGGGTGGGAACCTCCTGCCGTGGTCGGCAAAACCAGCTCGTCCGTCCGGCCGATGTCGGCGAGCTCGATCGCGTCACCGAACCGCCCGAGCGCCACCAACGCGGCACCGGTGGCGCCGATTTCCGGGTTGCGTTGGTGCGACACCGGGCGCGGTGCGAGCGCGGTGGCGAAGGCCTGCCGCCACCACACCGAGGCGGCCACCGCGCCGCCGCCCAGCACCACGCCGACCGGTTTGTCGATCGTGGACTCCAGCACCCCGAGATCCGCGGCGACCAGCTCACACAACCCCTGCATCAGGCCGGCCAGGATGTCGACCGAGGTGGTGCTGAAGCTGAGGCCGCTGAGCTGACCGCTGCCCGCCGGCGCCAGGCCGGGAGCCCGGTCACCGCCGAAGCGCGGATCCGCCGGTCGGCCACCGCCCGCCGGCACCAGCGCCAGCGCCGCGTCCAGCTCGGCGCCCTGGGGCAGCCGCAGCTCCCGGTTCGCCCAGGCGAAGAGGTTGCCACCGTTGGCGTACGCGGCACCGGTCACCACGTGGTCGTGGTCGACCCGGTAACGCCACAGCCGTTCCGGGAGGCGGGGCATCGGTTCGCCGGCCGGGATCCGCTGCATCAGCCGTACCGCCGCGGAGGTGCCCACGGTGACGGCGGCCCGGCTCGGGTCGACGCAGCCCGAACCGACGTTCGACGCCCCACCGTCGCCCACCGGCGCCGACCACCGGGCCTGCGCCAACTGCGGCCACCGACGGGCCAGGTCGACCCGGAGCCGACCGTGCCAGTCCAGCTCGCCGAGGGGCGGCAGCTCCGGTGCGCGCGCACCGGCGAGCGCCAACGCCTCCTCGTCCCAGCGCAGGGTGCGCAGGTCCAGCAGGCCGGTCCCGGACGCCTGGGAGATCGACATGGGCGCCGTGTCGAGCAGCTCGCCGAGCACGTACTCGGGCAGGCCGACGAACCGGGCGATCGGGCTGCCGCACTGCTCGCGCACCCAGGGCAACCGCATCGACCAGTACGAGCGGTGCCACCAACAGCCGGTGCGCTGGTGGAAGCCGTCCGGGTCGGCCGGCCCGGCGGTGCCGCCGACCGGGGCGGGCCGGGTGTCCAGCCAGGTGATCACCGGGCCCATCGGGGTGCCGTCCCGGTCCAGCGGAAGCACCGAGTGCCACTGGGCGGAGACCGCCACCAGGTCGACGTCGTGCAGGTGGCCCGCGCCGGCCAGCTCGTCCAGGCACTCGACCAGGGACGCGAGATAGTCGCGGCCGGACAGCGTGCCGGTGCCGTCGTCGCCGATGGCGAGGTCGACCTTGCGGCGGGCCAGGGCGCCGGGCAGCGGCTGGGTGTCCGCGTCCAGCACCAGCCCGCGTACCGAGGAGGTGCCCAGGTCGAGCGCGAGAATGTTCATCGACGGTCAAGTTACCCGGTGTCAGCCGGGCGTCGGGCGCGTAGGGTGGATCGCATGCTCGCGCAATTGACCAGTTGGTGGCCCGCCGACCCGGCGGCCATCTCCCGCGCGTAGCTCCATCCACGCGGCCGCCATCGAGGCGGTCGCCGGATCTCCCGGCCAAAGGGCCGCCCCGACGGTGGCGCCCAGCCCGACGGAGACCCGATGACCCAGCTCACCGACCTGCTCGACGCCGTCGCCACCGGCGTCGACCCCGGCCCCTTCGCGCTGCTGCGCCGCGAGGGCGCCGACGAACTGGACCTGTTCACCGGCCCGGTCGACACCGTCGAACGGCTCACCGACCTTCCGCTGCCGTCGGGCACGCCCGGGGCGCGGACGCTGGCCCTGGTGCCGTACCGGCAGATCACCGAGCGCGGTTTCGCCTGCGTGGACGACGGCGCCCCGCTGGAGTTCCTCCAGATCCGCGAGCACCAGCGGATCGCGCTGGCCGACGTACTCGCCGCGCTGCCCGACGAACCGGTGCACACCGTCGACGCCGGCTTCGACGTCAGCGACGAGGAGTACGCGCGGACCGTGCAGCGGGTGCTGTCCGAGGAGATCGGTCGCGGCGAGGGCGCGAACTTCGTCATCCACCGCGCCCTGCACGCCACCGTGCAGGGCTCGCCGCTGGGGGCCGCGCTGGCGGCGCTGCGCCGGCTGCTGCTCGGCGAACGCGGCGCGTACTGGACGTTCGTGGTGCACACCGGCACGCGGACGTTGGTCGGCGCCAGCCCCGAGCGGCACGTCAGCGTCGACGACGGTCTGGTGATGATGAACCCGATCAGCGGCACCTTCCGGTGCCCGGGTGGCATCGCGGACCGGGCGGCCCTGCTGCGCTTCCTCGCCGACCCGAAGGAGGTCGAGGAGCTGTACATGGTGCTCGACGAGGAGCTGAAGATGATGGCCACCGTCGCCGAGCACGGTGGGCAGGTGATCGGCCCGTACCTGAAGGAGATGTCACATCTGGCGCACACCGAGTACCTGCTCGCCGGGCGGGGCACCCGGGACGTGCGGGAGGTGCTGCGCGAGACGATGTTCGCGCCCACCGTGACGGGCAGCCCGATGGAGAACGCCTGCCGGGTGATCGCCCGACACGAGGGCCGGGGCCGGGGCTACTACGCCGGGGTGCTGGCCCTGCTCGGGCACGACGAGGCCGGCCGGCAGACGCTCGACGCCCCGATCCTGATCCGGACCGCCGAGGTCTCCCCCACCGGCCGGCTGCGGGTGCCGGTCGGCGCGACCCTGGTGCGGCACTCGACGGCGGCCGGCGAGGTGGCCGAGACGCACGCCAAGGCCGCCGGTGTGCTGGCCGCGCTCGGTCTCGGGCCGGCGGCGTCCGTCGGCGACCGGGGGCCGGTCGCGCGGCTGGCCGACGATCCGGCGGTACGCGACGCGCTGGCCGCGCGGAACGCGCCGCTGGCCCGGTTCTGGCTGGACCAGCGGGCACCGGACGCGCCCGGACTGCCGGGGCTGGTCGGCCGCCGGGTGTTGATCGTGGACGCCGAGGACACCTTTACCGGGATGCTGGCTCACCAACTGGGCGCGTTGGGTCTCGTGGTGACCACCCGGCCGTGGCACGCGTACGGGCCGGTGGACGCCTACGACCTGGTCGTGGCCGGTCCCGGGCCGGGCGACCCGCGTCGGGTGGACGAGCCGAAGACGGCGGTGTTGCGGGCCCTGCTGACCGAGCTGCTGGCGACCGGGCGTCCCACCCTCGCGGTCTGCCTCGGCCACCAGGTGCTGGCCGGGCTGCTGGGGTTGGCGTTGCACCGCCGGGAGGCGCCCTACCAGGGGTTGCAGCGGGACGTGTCGGTGTTCGGCCGGACCCGCCGGGTCGGGTTCTACTCGACGTTCACCGCCCGCGCCGAGACCGATCGGCTGGCGACCGGGTACGGGCCGGTGGAGCTGGCCCGGGATCCGGGTGACGGTGCCGTGCACGCGCTGCGGGGGCGGGGCTTCGCCGGGGTGCAGTTCCACGCCGAGTCGGTGCTCAGCCCGGACGGTCTCGGCGTGCTGGCCGAGCTGTTGACCGACCTGCTGCCGGCGTCGCGGGCGGACGAGTTGTCCGCGACGCCGGGACGCGCATAGTCACCGTGGCTCGGGGGTAGGGCTGGATCGACCGGTGGCGTGGACGGGCCGAGAGCCCCCGTCCGCGCCACCGGTCCCCGTCACCGTCACCGTCACCGTCGCCGTCGCCGTCGCCGTCGCCGTCGCCGGTCAGCCGGACATACCCGCCTTCAGCGCGGTTCCCAGCAGCACCGCGCGCCGGGCGGTGAGCGCGCAGGCCCCGAGCGCCACGGCGTCCGGGGCGATCTCCCCGTTGTTGCTGGTGTGCGAGGGGCCGTACGGGTTGCCGGCGATGAACTGGCTGGTGTCGGTGTATCCGGGGGTGACCACCACGCCGCCCCAGTGGTAGAAGACGTTGAAGAGCGAGGTCAGCGTGGTCTCCTGCCCTCCGTGGGAGGTCGCCGTCGAGGTGAACGCGGAGTAGACCTTGTTGGCCAGCGCGCCCTGCGACCAGAGCGGGCCGGTGGTGTCGATGAACTGCTTCAGCTGGGCGGCGACCAGGCCGTAGCGGGTCGGCGCGCCGAGGATCACCACGTCGGCCCAGGCCAGGTCGTCGACCATCGCCTCGGGCACATCCTGGGTCTCCAGGTGGTGCGCCTGCCAACCGGAGTTCGAGCGGATCGCCTCGTCCGGCGCCAGCTCGCGCACCTTGCGCAGGCGCACGTCGGCGCCGGCGTCCCCGGCGGCCTCGCACACGGCCTGCGCCATCTGGTAGGTGATGCCGGTGGCGCTGTAGTAGATCACCGCGACCTTGGTCTGGGCAGCCATCAGCGTGTCCCCTTCTCGTCTCGGATCAGCTCCCGCGACTACCCGCTGCGGACACGCTCTAACGACAGCGCCCCGGCGTTCACGTGTCGGCCCGCCGGCTCAAGTTTTCCGCAACTTCCCGGTCGTTGCGGCCCGGCGCGGCGCGCGGACGGCGATCCTGATGCCATCGGTGCCGGCGGGACCGAACCGCCGCCACGCACCGGGCACCTGAACGGGGGATCGCGCTCCGCTGGCAACGGCGCTGGCGTAGCGCGATCAGGGGACCGGCCCGGCGCCCGCCCGGCCCGCCCCGCCGGATCTGCCGCGCCCCGCCCCAGGCTCAGTGGACCAGGGTCGCCATCAGCCGGTCGAGTTCGGCCGCCGGGTCGGCGGTGAGACCGGTGTGCACCGGCCCCGTCTGGATCATCGTGCTACGCGGCGCGGCCAGCCAGTGGAACCGCTCACCGAGCCGCATCCGGGTCGCCGGGCCGTCGCCGGAGCAGGTCCGGTCCCAGGAGTCGAGCACCGCGGCCACCGCCGGCAGGTCGACGTCGGCGGCCAGCGCCCGGACCCGGTCGGCGTCCAGGTGGGTTCGCGCGGCCAGGAAGTCGCGCTGCTGGCAGTAGAGCAACACCCCGACGTTGATCTGCTCGCCGCGCTCGATGCGGGGCACCAGCCGGATCAGCGCGTACTCGAAGGGTTGCCTCATGCGCCGCTCTCCTGGGGCAGCCAGTCGGCCGTGCGGGCGACGCGGCGGGACAGGTGGTGCAGGTACGCGTCGCGCGCCGCGTCGGCCGTCTCGAAGTCGGCGGCGGTCAGCCACTCCCCCGGCACCAGGGCCAGCACCTCACTGAGCAGCTCCGGGGTGACCCGGGGCGCCAACTCGGCGTCGGCCTCGGCCAGCCGCGACGCGTACGGCGTCAGCACGTGATCCTCGGCGCGGTACGGCCGGGCCACGGCGGCCTCGGCGCGCGGCCAGTTGTGGTGGAAGTACAGCGAGGCGCCGTGGTCGATGAGCCACAGCTCCCGGTGCCAGACGAGCAGGTTCGGGTTGCGCCAGCTCCGGTCGACGTTCTCCACGTACGCGTCGAACCAGAGCACCCGGGAGGCCAGCGCCGGGTCGACGGGGTGTGCCACCGGGTCGAAGCCCAGCGCCCCGGGCAGGAAGTCCATCCCCAGGTTGGCGCCGCCACTGTTGCGCAGCAGCTCCTGCACTTCCTGGTCGGGCTCGGCCCGCCCGATCACCGGGTCGATGTCGAGCACCACCAGCGGCGGCACCCGCAGCTCCAGCCGGCGGGCCAGCTCACCGCAGATCACCTCGGCGATCAGCGCCTTGGGCCCCTGCCCGGCGCCCCGGAACTTCGCCACGTACGTGCCCAGGTCGTCGGCCTCCACCACGCCCGGCAACGACCCACCCTCGCGCAGCGGGGTGACGTAGCGGATCGCGGTGACCTGGCGGAGCACGCCGCCCACCCTACTGTGACCGGTCGTGACCGCTGGCGGCCCGGCCCCTGAGCGATGGGTACGCGACTCAGTCGAGCCTGTCGCGCAGCTTGTTGACCTGAGTTTGCAGGCGGTCCACCGCGTTCTCGTTGTTGACGAACGTGGTGATACCCGCGGCCAGACCGAGACCGATCAGCACGGCCAGGATGCTGAGCACCAGGCCACCGATCGACACGCCGCGGCCGGTGACTCCGGGTCGGCGGGCCATCTTGAGGCCGACGATGCCGAGAATGATCCCGATGATGCCGAGCACCAGTCCCAGCCAGAAGAGGATGGCCGTCAACGCGCTGAACAGACCGGCCACCCCGAACACCAGGGCGAAGGTCGCGGCGGCGCTCGTCTTCGCGCCGACGTCCCCTCGATGGCTCCGGGATCCGGCCGGTGCGCCGGCACCCCGGGCCGGCTCGCTTGCGGCAGTCATGAGATTCCCTTCCGTACGCGCGGCGCGCGTACTTCCGCCGGGCCGCTTTCCCCCGACGACGGCCGTTACGCCTCCCACCAGCGGAAGTGTCGGTGGCAGGCCCTAGGCTGGCCGCCCGGCCAGGAAAAGGAGCGCCCGATGCCTGTCGACCTCAGCGCGGCCGACGCGTTGGCGCTGCGGATGACCAGCCTGCTGTTGCGCCCACACCCGAGCACCCGACCGGGCAGCGTCGCCGAGGTGGTCGAGTGGTTCGGCGCGATGCAGGCACAGGACCTGGCCAGCGGGCTGTGGTCGTTGGGCGTCCGGCTGCCCGGTCGGGCGCTCACCGATGTGCAGGCGGCACTGGAGCGCCGCGAGGCGCTGCGCACCTGGCCGATGCGGGGCACCGTGCACCTCGTCCCGCCCGCCGACGCCCGCTGGATGCTGGAGCTGACCGGCGTGCGGTCCCTGGCCGGTGTGGCGACCCGGCGGGCGCAGCTCGGGCTCACCGACGCCGACGCGGACCGGGCGGCGGACGTCCTCGGCGCCGCGTTGGCCGGCGGCGGCCGACTCACCCGCGCGCAGTGCCTGGCCACCCTGCGCGCGGCGGGCCTGGGCACCGATGGGCAGCGCGGCTACCACCTGCTGTGGTATGCGAGCGTCCGGGGTGTGACCTGCGTGGCACCGAACGTCGGCACCGACCAGACCTTCGCCCTGCTCGACGAGTGGGCACCCGGGTCCCGCCGGCTGGACCGCGACGAAGCCCTGGCCGTGCTCGCCCACCGCTACGTTCGCGGGCACGGCCCGGTCAGCGACCGCGAGTTCGCCGGGTGGAGCGGCCTCACCCTCACCGACGCCCGGCGCGGTCTGGCCGTCGCGGGTGACGCGCTGAGCGCGGTACGGGTCGACGGCACGCCGATGTACGTCGACGCGGTGCTGGCCGACGCGCCGCGCACCGCACCTGACGACGTGCTGGCGCTGCCCGGCTTCGACGAATACCTGCTCGGCTTCCGGGATCGCACGTTGATGCTCGACCCCGCCCACCAGGCGGCTGTGGTGCCCGGCAACAACGGCATCTTCCAGGCCACCGTGGTCCGCGCCGGTCGGGTGGTGGGCGTGTGGAAGCGCAAGGTCGGCCGCACCGCGGTCACGGTGACGATCCAGCCGCTCACCACGCTCGACGTCGCCGCGCGGGCCCGGGTGGAGCAGGCGCTGACGCGCTACGCCGACTTCCTCGGGTTGCCGGCCCGCTTCGACTGGCTGACCTGACCCCGCGGCGTCAGCGCGCTGGCGGTGCCGGGTGGGCCGGTCGTGGGCGGGCGGCGCTGAGCAGGTCGACGATCCGGGCCACCCGGGGGTCGGCGCGGATCTGCGCCACGCTGGCCGGCAACGGCAGCCGCCAGTTCGGGTACTCGTCCACCGTGCCCGGCATGTTGGGTTGGCGCACCTCGCCGAGCACGTCGTAGAGGGAGACACCGAGCAGCCGGGTCGGGCTGGCCGCGAGCGCGGCGTGCATCGCCACCACCACCTCGCCGTCATCGGGTGTCGACGCCGGCCCGGCTGACGCCGGATCGGCAAACGCCGGCCGGGCTGACGCCGGATCGGCAAGCGCCGGATCGGCCAGCAGCGCCGCATCGGGCGACGCCGGACCCGGCGACCCCGGACCCGGCGTCTGATCGGTGGTCGGCGTCGGGTCGGGCAGCAGGTTCTCGGCGCGCAACATGGTGAGCAGCCGTTCCCGGTCGGCGGCGGCACGGGCCCGTTCCACCGCCACGTCGGTGCCGAGCAATTTCAACTCGTCGCGCACCCGCACGTGCTCACCGGTCAGGAAGCCCGGCGCGGTGGGCAGGTCGTGGGTGGAGATGGTGGCGAGGGCGTTGCGCGGCCACCGGGCCGGTGGGACGAAGTCGCCGTCGTTGTCGCGGGCGAACCACAGCACCGTCGAGCCGAGCATGTTGCGCCCGCGCAACCCTCGGGTCACCGCCGGCTGGACCGTACCGAGATCCTCGCCGATCACCACCGCGCCGGCCCGCTGCGCCTCCAGGGCGAGGATGCCGAGCATCGCCTCGGCGTCGTAGCGCACGTAGGTGCCCTGAGCGGCCCCGCCGCCCGGCGGCACCCACCACAGTCGCCACAGGCCGGCGACGTGGTCGACCCGCAGGCCGCCCGCGTGCCGCAGGGCCCGGCGCAGCATGTCCCGGTAGGCCGCGTACCCGGTGGCGGCGAGCCGGTCCGGGCGCCACGCGGCGAGCCCCCAGTCCTGGCCGAGCTGGTTGAAGTCGTCCGGCGGGGCACCGACCCGCACGCCCTGGGCCAGCACGTCGGCGAGCTGCCAACCGTCCGCGCCGCCCGGGTCGATGCCGACGGCCAGGTCGTGTACGACGCCGACCGGCATTCCCGCCGACCGGGCCGCCGCCGTGACGGCGTCGAGCTGCTCGTCGCACAGGTGTTGCAGCCAGGCGTGGAAGGCGACCCGGTCGGCGAGGTGGCGACGCTGCTCGGCGACCGCCGGGGCGTCGGGGTGGTGCAGCTCCGCCGGCCAGGCGCGCCAGTCGTTGCCGTGTCGCTCGGCGAGCGCGCACCAGGTGGCGAAGCTGGTCAGCGCCGGGTCCGCGGCGAGGTCCACCGGCGGGGCGTACGGGTGCAGCAGCTCCAGGGCGTGCCGCTTGGCGGTCCACACCTCGTCGTAGTCGATCAGTGGGCCCCGGTCGGGGCGTAACGCGTCGACCACCGCACGGGTCGCCGGGTCCGCCGCACGGTACGCGGCGGTGTCGCCGACCCGCAGGTAGAGCGGGTTGACGAAGCGTCGGCTGGCGGGCGAATACGGTGAGGTGGCGACCGGGTGCGCCGGCCCGACCGCGTGCAGCGGGTTGAGCAGCACCAACCCGGCGCCGGTGTCGCCGGCCCACTCGGTGAACTCGGCGAGGTCGCCGAGATCGCCCATGCCCCAGGAACGCTCCGAGGTGAGTGCGTAGAGCTGGAGCATCCAGCCCCAGGTGCGGGGTGGCACCGGCAGCCGGCGCGGCACCACCACCAGGGTCACCTCCCGGTCGGCGCAGGCCAGCCGGTGCCAACCCAGCGGCAGGTCCGCGGGCAGCTCACCGTCGACCGCGCGGCGGCCACCGTCCTCCAGGGTCACCACACCCGGGCCGGGCAGCGCCCGGGTGCGGCCGTGGGTGAGCACGACCGTCTCCGGCAGGGCGCTGCGATCGACGGCGCGGGCGGCGGCGAGCGCGTCGGCGATGGCTGTCGGGCTGGTGGCGTCCACGCCGAGCAGCCCCAGCACACCCACCACGGTCTCCGGTGCGACCTCGACGCGGCGGTGCCGCCAGTCCTCGTACCAGGTGGAAACACCATGCGCGTTGGCCAGCGTGGCCAGTCGTCGGTTCATCCCGTCCCCCGCTTCACGACGCGACCTGCGACCACCTTCCCACGCCCGGGCACAGCCCGCATCCCGCCGATCTTGCACTTTCTGTCCTGACACAAGGGGCATTCCACCTATGTCGACAACGGAAAGTGCAAGATCGGCGGGAGCTGGTGCGGGCCGGGCAGGCTCAGTCGGCGAGCGCGCCGGCGGCCCGCCCCTCGTGCAGGGTCAGGTTGCGGCCGGTCGCCGGATCGAACAGGTGGATCTTCTCCAGGTTGAACCAGACCCGCCGGGTCTGCCCCTCGGCGACCGGGGACTCGGCGGACAGCCGGGTCACCAGGTTGCCGCCGGCGCCGGCGAAGTCGGCGGCGCCCGCGTCGGCGGCCAACTCCTCCAACTCGGCGGCGCTGGCCTTCTCGCCCTCGACGGTGAAGTAGACGTACTTGTCCGAGCCCATCGACTCGACGATGTCGACCGGCGCCTCGAACTCCATGCCCCGCCGACGGGTGTCGTCGTCGACCAGTTCGGCGTCCTCGAAGTGCTCGGGCCGGATGCCGAGGATCAGCTCGCGGGGCGCGTCGGCGCTCTCCAGCTCCCGGCGAACCCGGTCGCCGAGCGGCACGTCGCCCAGGGCGGTGTGCAGCCGGCCGTCCTGCACGGCGGCGTGCAGGAAGTTCATCGACGGGGAGCCGATGAAGCCGGCCACGAAGAGGTTGCGCGGGTGGTCGTACAGCTCCTGCGGTGGCCCGACCTGCTGCACCGCGCCCCCGCGCATGATCACCACGCGGTCGCCGAGGGTCATCGCCTCGGTCTGGTCGTGGGTGACGTAGACGGTGGTGGTGCCGAGCTGCTTCTGCAACCGGGACACCACCGTGCGCATCTGCACCCGCAGCTTGGCGTCGAGGTTGGACAGCGGCTCGTCCATCAGGAACGCCTTCGGCTGGCGGACGATCGCCCGGCCCATCGCCACCCGCTGCCGCTGGCCGCCGGAGAGGTTGGCCGGCTTGCGGTCCAGCAGCGAGGTCAGCTCCAGCACCTTCGCGGCCTCGTCGACCTTCTGGTCGATGGTCGCCTTGTCCAGTTTCGCCAGCCGCAGCGGGAACGCCATGTTCTCCCGCACGGTCATGTTCGGGTAGAGCGCGTAGGACTGGAACACCATCGCGATGTCCCGGTCCCGGGGAGCCTTGTCGTTGACCCGCTGCCCGCCGATGCGCAGCTCGCCGGAGCTGATGTCCTCCAACCCGGCGATCATGTTGAGGGTGGTGGACTTGCCGCAGCCCGAGGGCCCGACCAGGATCACGAACTCGCCGTCGGCGATCTCCAGGTCGACGTCCTGCACGGCGACGGTCCCGTCCGGGAAGCTCTTGCTCACCTTGTCCAGCACGATGTCAGCCATGACTACTCACCTATCCCTTGACTGCGCCGGAGGTCAGACCGGACACAATGCGACGCTGGAAGAAGAGGACGAACAGGATGATGGGTACGGTGATCACCACGGCGGCGGCGCAGATCGCCCCGGTGGGGTCCTCGAACTGCGACGCGCCGGTGAAGAACGACAACGCGGCCGGCACCGTGCGGGACCGCTCGGTCGAGGTCAGCGAGATGGCGAACAGGAAGTCGTTCCAGCAGAAGATGAAGACCAGGATCGCCGTGGTGAACAACCCGGGTGCGGCCAGTGGCGCGATCACCCGCCGGAACGCCTGCCCCTGGGTGGCGCCGTCCATCTTCGCGGCCTTCTCCAGGTCCCACGGGATCTGCTTGAAGAACGCCGACAGCGTGTAGATCGCCAGCGGCAGCGCGAAGGTGATGTACGGCAGGATCAGGCCGGGCCAGGTGTCGAAGATTTTGAGCTGACGTTCGATCTCGAACAGCGGTGACACCAGCGACACCTGCGGGAACATGGCGATCAGCAGGGAGACGCCGACCAGCAGCTTCTTGCCGGGGAAGTCCAGCCGGCTGATCGCGTACGCGGCCATCGCGCCGAGCACCACCGCGATCAGCGTGGCGATGAGCGCGATGCCGATCGAGTTGATCAGCGCACGGACGAACTGGTCGGTGTCGAAGATCGTCCGGTAGTTGTCAAGCGTCCACTCCCGAGGAATGAACTTCCCGTCGGTGAGGGTGGCCGGCGTCTTGAACGACAGCGACGCGATCCACAGCACCGGCACCAGCGCGAAGACGACCACGAGGACGTCGAGCAGACCCCAGCGCAGCTTTGCCCTGGTCGTGGTTTCGACAGCCATGTCAGCGCCTCTCCCCGTCGTCGCTGCCGGGGGCAGCGGTGCCGAACAGCTTCACGAAGACGAACGCGATGATCGCCACGGTGATGAAGATCAGGACCGACATCGTCGAGCCGATGCCGAGGTTGAGGCCCCGGAGCAGGTTGTTGTAGGCGAGCATTGACACCGACGAGGTTTCGTTGCCACCGGCGGTCAACACGAAGATGTTGTCGAAGACCCGGAACGCGTCCAGGGTGCGGAACAGCAACGCGACCAGGATCGCCGGCTTCATCACCGGCAGCATCACCTTGGTGAACTTCTGCCAGGCGGTCGCGCCGTCGGTGGAGGCGGCCTTGAGCAGGTCCTCCGGCACCAGCGCCAGCCCGGCCATCAGCAGCAGCGCCATGAACGGGGTGGTCTTCCAGATCTCCGCCAGCATGATGATCGCCAGGGAGCTGGCCCGTTCGGTGAGGGGTGCGCCGTCGCTGAACAGGTCGGCCAGGTAGCCGGTGCCGGGCGTCCAGGCGTACCGCCAGGAGAACGCGGCGACCACGGTGACGATCCCGTACGGAATGAGCGCCGAGGTCCGGACCAGGCCGCGCCCGACCAGGGTGCGGTGCATGATGATCGCCAGGCCCATGCCGAGCACCAGTTCGACGGCGACGGTGACCACCGTGATCAGCGCGGTCACCCCGAACGCGGTCCACCAGAACTCGTTGCTGAGCACGGTGACGTAGTTGTCCAACCCGACGAACTCACGCTGGTCGGGAAAGCGCAGGTCGAAGCGCTGCAACGACAGCCAGACCGAGTAGATGATCGGGTACGCGGTCACCCCGATCATGACCAGCGCGGCGGGCGCGCAGAGCAGCAGGCCGAGACGACGTTCGGCCTTCTTGTTCTCGCTCAACGGCGGCTTACGGCGGCCACCCCGTTGGGTGGGGACGGTGGCGCGCTGGCCGTCGGTCTTCTCGGGGGTTTCCGTGGTGGCGGGCCGGGTCATGGCAGGACCCCCTTCGACTGGAGGGCGTCGGCGATGGCGCCGCGCAGCTCGTCGGCGGTCTGCTGGGGACGGATACCGGACGGCGGCGACAGGATCGCCGACATCACGGTGGAGATGCTCTGGTAGGCGGGGGTCAGCGGGCGGGTCGCCGGTTCCTTCAGCTCTTCCAGGATGGTGTCCTTCATCGGGTACGCCTCGGTCATCTCCGGGTCGTCGAAGACGGCCTCGATGGTGGGCGGTACGCCGTCGTTGATGGCGGAGAACTTCTGGTGCTCGGCGCTGCGGATGCAGCGGGCCGCCTCGAAGGACATCTCCGGGTGCTTGGAGTAGGAGCTGACCGCCAGGTTGACCCCACCGATGGTGACCTTGCTGGGGGTGCCCTCGTCGATGCCCGGGATCCGGGCCCAACCGACCTGCTTGGCCAACTCCGGGTTGGCCTCCTGGAGGGCCGGGTAGACGAACGGCCAGTTCACCTGGAACGCGCCCGCGCCGGACTGGAACTCCAGCCGGACCGGGTCCTCGGTGGCGTTGCTGAACGACGGCGAGGTCACGCCCGACGTGGTGAGCTTCTTCAGCTGCTCTAACGCCCGGACCGTGCCGTCGTCCATCACGGCCTGCGTGCCGTCGTCGTTGAGGATCTTGCCACCGGCGCTCTCCGCCAGGGTGTTGTAGAGGACGACCAGGCCCTCGTACTGGGCGCCCATGGTGAGCACCTGGTACGGCTTGCCCTGTCCCTTGAGTTGCTGGGCCGCGCTGATCATCTGGTCCCAGGTGGTCGGCGGTTGCGGCACCAGGTCCTTGCGGTACCAGAGCAGCTGGACGTTGGTGTTCTTCGGCGCGGCGTACAGCTTGTCCTCGTACCGGGCGGTCGCCAGCGGCCCGGCCAGGGTGCCCTGCTCGACCTCGGCCTTGTCCGGGCCGGTCCACTCGCGGATCCAGTCGGCGCTGGCGAACTCCTGGGTCCAGGTGACGTCCAGGCCGAGCAGGTCCATCCCGCTGTCCTCGGCGGCGAGCCGGCGCACCATCTGCACCCGCTGGTCGTCGGCCTGCCGGGGCAGCACCCGGTAGGCGATCTCGTAGCGCCCCTGGGCCTGCGCGTTGCAGTCGTCGACCACCTTCTGGAGGTTCTGTTCCGGTGGGTAGTACAGGTTGATCGTCGGTGGGCCGCCGTCGTCGTCCGCACCGCACGCGGCCAGCGGCGCGACGAGTGCCAGCGCGGCAGCCGCCGCCCCCAGTCGTACGACCGGCCGGCGTCGGTGTCGAGCCGTTTCGGGGTCCGTCATCGCCCTCCCCCTCTCCTCGGCGAAAGACCGGGGAGGGGCATCCGTGCCCCGGCGCACGGCGAGTCGATCCCGAGCCGGCAAGCTGCGGAAACTCCGGCGCGGACGCTCTGTGCGGCTACTCTGCCCCAGCCGTGGAGCCGCGAAACCTGGCCGTCACCGCAGGAGCCCGCGCAGCGACCGGCGGTCCCTGCGCTGCGGGGACGACGTGCGTGATCCACTCGGCTTGCTGGACTCGGCCACTCCAGCAGGGCGTGGTCCACTCGGCTTCCTGGACCCGGCCACCCCGGCCGGGCGTGATCCACTCGGCTTCCTGGAAGTCGCGCTGTCACCGAGCCAGGGAAGCCCCGTCTTTCAGGAAGGCGAGTCGATCAAGCGCTGGGGGCGCGGGTCCCCGCAAACGGCGCATCAGCTCCGGGCCCTCGCCCAGGAAAGGAAGCGCTCGGTCATCCGGGTCGGCGGGTGCTCCGGGTGGAGTTGGGTGAGCTGGTTCGTCGCCTCGTGCATCAGCGTGCCGAGGTAGATCAACAGTGCGGTGCGGCTGGTCCGGTACTCGGTGAGCAGGGCGAGCTTGGCCGGCTGGCAGGGCCACTCGCTGCCACAGTTCCGGCACCGCCACAGCGGGCGCATGGCGACGTGCGGCACGGGCGGTCGGACCACCATCACCGCCACCGCACCGCGGGCTGCTGCTTCGTCGGGCTGCACACGTCGACCTCCTCGGCGGCGGGGAGGGGTCGCTCCCGCAAGGGGGAGACGGGAGCGACCCCGGGGACAGGAGCCCGCCGCCGCCATCCGGCCACCGGCGGACCCGCCACTGGTGACAGTCTGGTGATGGCGCGACTACCGTCGATACGTGCTCGCGCCATCCGTGCAGCTCAGCGGTCCAGGTGAGCACCCATGAGGGACACGCCGAGCCAGACCGAGCGAAGGTTGGGGAATCAATGGGGACCGTCACCGACTACGTGCTGGAAGAGTTGCGCCTGTTCCGAACGGGATTCGGGCTCAGTCAGGACGACTTCGGCAGGGGCATCGGCTACTCGGGTTCACACGTCAGCTCCGTGGAGACCGGCGGCCGACCGCCCACAAAGGAGTACATGCGGGCGGTCGACACCCAGCACCAGACCGGCGGGCGCTTCCTGCGGATGCTTGACGGGTTGGCCCGGCTCGACGCCGAGCCGGCCTGGCTGCGCGAGTGGATCGAGTTCGAGCGGGAGGCGACCACGCTGCGCTGGTTCGAGTTGGCGTACGTGCCGGGCCTGCTCCAGACCGAGCGGTACGCCCGCGCCACGCTGGCCGGCGGCCGGTTCGACGCCGAGGACGTGGACCGGATCGTCGCCTCCCGCCTGGAGCGGCAGGCGATCCTGCAACGCCCGCGCCCGCCGCAGCTCATCGCCGTGCTGGACGAGGCGGTGCTGCGCCGCCCGGTGCTCGACCAGCCGGGCCTCATGGTCGAGCAGTGCGAGCATCTGGCCCAGTTGGCGACGGCGGAGCATATCCAGGTGCACGTCGTGCCGACGGATGCTGGGATGTATCTGGGAATGGGCGGTCAGTTCATCATCGCCGAGATGCCGGACGGTGAGCGCGTGACCTATGCCGACAACCAGCTCACCGCGCAGATCGTCGATGCCTCGGCCGACGTCGCTAAGCTGGGGAAGACATGGGAGATCGTGCGGAACGAGGCGCTCCCCCGCCGGCAGTCAATCGACCTGATCAAGGAAGTGGCGAAGTCATGGGCATGCTGAACCCCCAGTGGCGGAAGTCGACCCGGTCCGGCGGCAACGGCGGAGCCTGCGTCGAGGTCGCCGACAACCTGCCAAGCGTGGTGCTGGTGCGCGACACCAAGGACCGCGACGGCGGCACCCTGCACGTCGACCCGACGGCCTGGAAGGCGTTCATCGAGTACGCCAAGCAACGCTGAGCGCCCCGACCGGGCATGCTGGACGCATGATCGCGCGCTTCAAGGACCTCTGCCTGGATGCCACCGACCCGCTCGCACTCGGCGCCTTCTGGGCCCGGATGCTCGACGGTGACGTGGCCGATGCCGGTGACGACGACACCCGGGTCGACCCGCGCTCCGCGCGTTCCAAAGCCGAGTCGATCTGGGTGAACAAGGTGCCCGAGCCTCGGGTCGGCAAGACCCGCGTACACCTCGATCTGCGCCTGGCCGACGCGGAGCCGGCGGCGCTGCTCACGGCCGGCGCGCGACTGGTCCGCGAACCGGCCGGCGACGCCACCTGGTGGGTGCTGGTCGACCCGGAGGGCAACGAGTTCTGCGCGTTCCCGGCCCGCGAGGGCACCGGGCCGGGCCCGTTCGAGCTGGTCGTGGACTCGGCCGACCCGGCCGCTCAGGCGACCTGGTGGGCCGGTGTGCTCGGCGGCACGGTCGAGCACGACCCGACCACCTCCTGGGTGCGGGGCGCGGCCGGCTTCCCCTGGGACTACTGGGTGTTCGCCGAGGTGCCCGAGCCCAAGACGGTCAAGAACCGCCTGCACTGGGACGTCGCCCTGACCGACCCGGAGCCGATGGCGTTGGTCGCGGCGGGCGCGACGCTGCTGCGGGAGCCTCTCGACGAGGCGCACTGGTGGTGGGTGCTGGCCGACCCCGAGGGCAACGAGTTCTGCGCCTTCGCACCACGTCCAACCGGGTGAACGACCGACTACCGGGCGCGGGCAGGGTCGGCTAGCGTTTTCGTAGCGCCGCAGCCGGCGCGTTCGCCGCCGCCGTCGACACGCCTCCGGCCGACCCATGCCTGCCCGATCGGTTGGTAATCGTGGGAACTCCCCACCGCCGCTGCCCCGGTTCGGCAGGATCGTCCCAACGAGGAGGTGCCGTCGTGCAGGACACCCGCGCTCTCGCCCTGACGTTCGAGGTGAGCGGCCTGCCACCGGTCAAGACCGAAGCGTTGTCCATCTTCGCCGCCGGGCATCGTCAGGCGACGAAGGTCCGCACCCTGCTCCAGGCCGCCCTCACGGCGGCCCAGCGCACCGGCTGGACGCCGCTGCCCGGGCCGATCGAGATCGACCTGGTGTTGCGCTGCCCACCCGGGCACCGTACGGCCGACGCGAGCACGCTGCTCGGCGGCGTCTGCGCGGTGTTGCAGGACAAAAAGCGGGTGTCAAACATCGGCCTCGCCCACCTCGGCGTCCTGGTGGACGTCGCCCTCTACGACGACGACCGGCAGATCCGCCGACTGTCGTACCACGAGGAGCCGGCGGAGGACTTCTCGTACCAGGTGCGGATCTCCGCCGTACCGATCGGGGTTTGACCGACGTTCGCGGTGGGGTACCGCGGACGCCGACGAAGGGAGCACCGATGTCGGAGCCACATGTCACGCTCGACCCCCGCGGGCTCGACCCTGTGCAGCAGAAGTTGCGGGGCCCGCTGGAGGAGCAGCTGACCTCGGCGCTTCAGGCGGCCACCGACCGGGTCCGCGCCGACTACGGCGGCGAGCCGGTCGAGCAGGTCTGCCAGCGACTGTTGGAGGAGACCCGCTCCGGGTTGCATCCCGACATCGCGGCCGGCTTCAACCCGGACATGGACGAGTTCTGCCGGGTGGCGGTGTCGATCGTCCGGCGCGACCCCGGCTGAACGTTCTTCAGTATCGGCGGAGCTGCTCGTACGGGCTGAGCACGATGCGCGGCGACAGCGCCGGGTCCAGCCAGTTGAGCACGTCGACCAGGTGACCGTGGGCGAGCGAGACGCAGCCGGCGGTGGCGTTGCCGGAGCTGGTGCTGAATTGGTGCAGGAAGATGCCGCTGCCCGCGTTCGGCACCGGCTTCGGCACGTTCGGCGCCATGTTGTAGGTGATCACCGCGAAGTGCGTGTACGCGGGAACCTCCTTCCACAACGCCTCACTGGCCCCGCCCGGGTTGGTGGAGCTCTGCTGGAAGGTGTTGTAGAGCGGGGACGCCGGGTTCTCGTTCCACCAGTCGCCGCTGACCAGCCGGTGGTAGGGGTATCGCACGCCCGGGTTGGCGGCGATGCCGTACATGGTGGGACCGATCGAGTAGACCCCGGTGGGCGTGGTTGGCACACCCTCGACGTGGTTGTCGCTGAAGCCCTTCGAGCCGAGCCGGGCCGGCAACGACGCCGACGCCGGCTGCCAGCGGTCCCCCACCCGCACGTACATCTCCAGCCGGGCGTAGGTGGTGGAGTAGCCGCTGGCGGCGACGACGATGACCTGCCTGGTCTGCGTCGGCAGGGTGGTCAACCGGGCGGCCAGGTTCTGGCGCGGCAGCGGCCCGGTGGGGTGCGGCGCCGGCGCAATGCCCCAGGACGGCGACGCGGTGGCACCGGAGGGCGACGCGGCGGCACCCGACGCGGGCACCGCCGGGGCGAGCAGGCTCGGTGCCGCGAGGCCCGCCGCCGCGCCGAGCAGGAGGGATCTGCGCTTCATTCCGCCATCCTGACAGTCGACCCGGCGCGCGGTCTGCCCCGCTCGCCACGTTCGACGATCGCGGGCCGGGTCAGGGCCGGGTCCGCAACTACCCGGCCCTGCCCCTCGATCGTCCGACCGGGGAGCGGACAGCTCCGGCACCCCGCCGCGCGGGCGTGACACGACGCCACGCGAGACCGGGGGGAGCCGGCCACTCCGCACTCAGCTCCACGGTGCTCACCCGTCGAACGCCGCCGCGCCCCCGGCACACCCCGGGCCGTGAGCGCCGAGCCAGGTTAGGCACGCTCCGACCGGTCGGACAAGCCACGTCGGACGACCGATGGCGCGACTGATCCCAGGATGAAAATCAGGCATCTCGGCGTAACGCGACCATGATCGCCGACGCTGTTTGGTCTCGTACGGTCAGAAGTGCCGCAGCAGGTCGGGGAACGCGGCGAGCCGCAACACTCCCCCGTCGGTCGGGTCCAACTCGTCGTCCTCCAGCACCCACGTGTTCGCGTTCGGAATGAACACGGCGTTCAGCCCGGCCGCCCGCGCCGGCAGGATGTCGGACTTCGGGGAGTTGCCGATCATCCACGCGTCCTCCGGCGCGAAGCCGTGCTCCCGCACCAGCCACCGGTACGTGTCCACGTTCTTCTCGACGACGATGTGCGCCGCCCCGAAGTGGTGCAGCAGGCCGCAGGCGTCCAGCTTGCGCTGCTGCTCGTCCCTGTCGCCCTTGGTCAGCAGCAGCAGCTCGTGCCGGGTGGCCAGCTCGTCGAGCGCGTCGGCCACCCCCGGCATCAGCTCCACCTTGTGCTCCACGAGGGCCACCGCCAGCCGGTCGATCTCCTGCCGTTCGGAGTCGGTGGCCGGGCGCTCACGCAGCCGCTCCAGGCACTCCGCCAGGCTGCGCAGGAAGACCTTGCTGCCGTACCCGTGCGCCACCGCGTTGGCCCGCTCGATGTCGTCGAGGACGGCCCGCAGCTCGGCCCGGTCCAGGGTGGGGTGGTGCAGCCAGCTCAGGAAGTCGTCGATCACCCGCTCGAAGACGACGTTGTTCTCCCACAACGTGTCGTCCGCGTCGAAGATCAACACCTGCGCCTGCCGCCTTGCCGCCTCGGCGACCGTCATAGCATTTCCTCCCTGCGCCACCGCCGAAAGACCGGAGGACAGGATAGGCGGCAGCCCGTCACCAGACCACGATCGGCAGTGCGGTCACGGCCAACGCAGCAACCGTTGCGCGATCAGCGCCTCGCGTTCCTCCTGCCCCTCGGGTCGCAGCCGACCACCACGGGTGAGCATCACCACGCCGTGCAGCAGGCTCCAGCCCACCTCGGCGAGGGTGTCCGGGTCCCGGCCCTCGGCCAGCGGGGTCAGCGCCGCCCGCAGCTCCGCGAAGACCGCCCGCGGCGCGGCCGGCACGCCATCCACGCCGAGGGCCAGGTCGGGGGTCAGCGCGAGCATCGCGTCGTAGACCTCCGGATTCGTGTACGCGAAGTCGAGGTACGCGGTCGCGACGGCCGGCCAGACCCCCTCGGGGCTGCCGACGGTCTCCGCGTGCGCCTCGGCGAGATCAGCGGCCAGATCGGCGAACGCGCACACCGCGACGGCGGCGATCAGCGCCTCCAGATCCGGGAAGTGCCGGTAGATGTCACCCATGTCGATCTCGGTCCGTTCGGCGAGCCGCCGGGTGGTCACCCCGGCCCAGCCCTCCGTCTCGGCCAACTCTCGCGCGACCGTGACGAGGAGGTCACGCCGGTCCTGTTCAGTGGCCTTTTCGGCAGGTCCGGGCACGCACACGAGCGTAAGGGCGTACACCTGCCGTAGCGGCCGGGTGACGGATTGGTGACTGTTGTGGATGGCCGGCTCTCTCGCACAGGTGCCGAGGCGGCAGGCCGTCACCGGCGCAGGGCGGTCTCGCGCGACAGGTGCGACAACTTCTCGGGGTTACGCACCGCGTAGACCCCGCTGATGAGCCCGTCGTCGATGCGCAGCGTGAGGACGGTGTCGAGCGCGCCGTCGAGCCGCAGAACCAGCGCCGGGTGGCCGTTGACCTGGGCGGACTGCAACGCCATGGTCGCGACCCTGAGGTGGGTGGCGCACAGCAGGCGGGCCACCTTGTCGGCCCCGGCGACCGGCCGCAGCACCGCCGATCTGATCCCACCGCCATCGCCGACGAGCACGACATCCGGCGCGAGCACGTCGAGCAGGCCCTGCACGTCGCCGGTCTCCAACGCCGTTTGGAACGCCCGCAACACCCGCCGACTCTCGGCCGGGGAGACCCTTCCACGAGGCCGCCGTGCGGCGACATGCGCCCGCGCCCGGTGGGCGATCTGGCGGACGGCGGCCGGGCTCTTGTCGACCGCTTCGGCGATCTCGTCGTACGTCAGGTCGAACACCTCGCGGAGGACGAACACCGCCCGCTCAATCGGCGCGAGCGTCTCCAGCACCAGCAGCATCGCCATCGAGACACTCTCGGCGAGTTCGACATCATCGGCGACGTCGGGTGCGGTCAACAGTGGCTCCGGCAGCCAGGAGCCGACGTAGGACTCCCTGCGCCGACCGAGTGTGCGTAGCCGGTTGAGCGAGAGTCGGGTGGTGATCCGGACCAGGTAGGCGCGCTGGTCCCGCACCGCCGCGAGATCCACGTCCGCCCACCGCAGCCAGGTTTCCTGGAGTACGTCCTCCGCGTCGGCGGCCGAGCCGAGCATCTCGTACGCGACGGTGAAGAGCAGGTTCCGGTGGGTGACGAACACGTCGAGAGCCAGGTCCCCGTGCTCGTCCGCACTCATGTTCGCGCCCCCAGCATCCAGGTGTCCTCCAGTCTCGCCGAACTCGACCGCGTCACGCACCAGACACCGGCCGCCCGCGTTGTGTGACACCGGTTCCCCCGTGCGCCACGTCACGTCCCCCGCTGTCACGGCGCACCGGCCGCCGGTGTCTTCTGGGCAACCTGACACGGAGGAAGCTCATGAACCTGGCCCTGTGGATCGCGGCCGGACTGCTTGCCGCAGTCGCCCTGACCGGAGGCATCACCAAGACGTTCGTACCCAAGGAGAAGTTGGCCGCGGCCACCGGCGGAGGGTGGACCGACGGCGCCAGCGTCGGTTTCGTCAAGACCCTCGGAGTCCTCGAACTCCTCGCCTCGGTCGGTTTCATCCTGCCCGCCGTGCTGGACATCGCACCGGTGCTGGTGCCGGTGACCGCCATCTGCTGGGTCCTGCTGATGGTCGGCGCGATGATCACCCACCTGCGCCGCGGTGAGGCGAAGTTCATCGCGCTGAACCTGATCTACCTCGCGCTGGCCGCCTTCGTGGCCTGGGGCCGCCTCGGACCCGAGCCCTTCTGACCGGGCGGGCGGGCGGTGCGGGTGGGCGGTGGGTGTTGCGGTCAGCGGCGCAGGGTGAGGATCAGGTCGGCGACCAGGGCCGTCCAGCCGGTCTGGTGCCAGGCGCCCAGACCGGCGCCGTTGTCGCCGTGGAAGTACTCGGGGAACGCGACCAGGTCCCGCCAGTCCGGGTGGGTCTGGAAGAGCTGGCACGCACCGTAGATCGGCCGTCGACCCCAGTCGTCCTGGGTGAAGAGCGCGATCAGCCGGGCGGAGAGGTCGTCGGCGATCTCGTCCAGGGTGCGCTTCACGCCGGAACGGGTCGGGTACTCCACCTGGAGGTCGTCGCCGAAGAACGCCGCGTAGTCGCGCAGCGCGCTGATCAGCAGGAAGTTCGTCGGCATCCAGATCGGACCGCGCCAGTTCGAGTTGCCCCCGAACAGTCCGCTGGTCGACTCGGCCGGCTCGTAGCCGACGGAGAACTCCTGCCCGCCGAGGGTCACCGAGAACGGCTTGTCCAGGTGCGCGCGGGACAGCGTCCGCAGGCCGAAGTCGGAGAGGAACTCGTCGGGGTCGAGCATCCGGGCCAGCAGGCGAACCACCTGCTCCGGCCCGACCATGGACAGCAGCCGCTGCTGCCGGCCGTCCGGGCCCAGCCGGCGGGTGCCGATCACCTGGGCGTACTCCGGGCGGTTGGTGAGGAACCAGCGCAACCGGGCACCCAGCTCCGGCAGGCGGTGCAGGGTCTTCGCGGTGAGTCGGGTGGTGGCCGCCAACGGCAGCAGCCCGACCACCGAGCGGACCTTCAGCGGCACCTTCGTGCCGTCGGCGAGGCGCAGCACGTCGTAGAAGAAGGCGTCCTCGTCGTCCCACAACCCCTGCTCGTACGCGGCGGCGGCGATGTAGGCGAAGTGCTCGAAGAACTTGGTGGCGGTGTCCACCCAGGTCCGGTCGTGTTCGGCGAGCACGATCGCCATGTCCAGCAGGTTGAGCGCGTACATGCCCATCCAGCCGGTGCCGTCGGACTGCTCCAGCACCCCGGCGACCGGCAGCGCCGCCGAACGGTCGAACGGCCCGACGTTGTCCAGCCCGAGGAAGCCGCCCTCGAAGACGTTGTTGCCGCCGGTGTCCTTGCGGTTGACCCACCAGGTGAAGTTGAGCAGCAGCTTGTGCATCACCCGGGCCAGGAACTCGTAGTCCCGGCCGCCGTCGATCTCGAACACCTTCAGCGCCGCCCACGCGTGCACCGGCGGGTTCACGTCACCGAACGCCCACTCGTACGCCGGGATCTGCCCGTTGGGGTGCAGGTACCACTCGCGGAGCAGCAGCAGGATCTGCTCCTTGGCGAAGCCCGGGTCGACCCGGGCGATGCTCACGCAGTGGAAGGCCAGGTCCCAGGCCGCGTACCAGGGGTACTCCCACGGGTCGGGCATGGAGATGACATCGAAGCTGGTCATGTGCCACCAGGCGCTGTTGCGCCCGTGCCGACGCCCGGCCGGCGGCGGTGTCGAACCCGGGTCGCCTTCGAGCCAGCGCTTGACGTCGAAGTGGTAGAACTGCTTGCCCCACATCAGCCCGGCGATGGCCTGCCGGGCCACCAGCGCCTCGTCGGGCGTGGCGGCCGGTGGAATCACCCCGGCGAAGAACCGGTTCGCCTCGGCCCGCCGCGCCCACACCACGGCCTCGAAGCCCTCGCTGAGGTCGGCCGGGGGCGGCGGCGCGGCGGCCGGCGGCGACGCCGTACGGGTGAGCCGCAGCCGGATCTGACGCTGCTCACCCGCCGGCACGTCGAGCACGTAGTGCAGCGCGCCCTTGGTGCCCTCCCGCGCCGGGTTGACCGTGTCCGCGCCGTTGACGACGTGGTCGTTGATGCCGTCCTTCGGGTACGGGGAGCGGCCGGGCAGGCCCCACAGCCGTTCGGCGTTGGTGTCGTTGTCGCAGAGCAGCGGCACCGGGCCGCCGTCGCCCTCCAGCAGTAGTTGGCCGAGCACCCGGTGCTCGCCGACGAGCCGGGTGCCCTGGCCGGTCAGCCGGGGGATGCGGTCGCCGCCGGGCAGACCCCACGACCAGGTGTTGCGGAACCACAGGGTGGGCAGCACGTGCAGGGTCGCCGCCCGGTCGCCCCGGTTGGCGACGGTCACCACCATGCAGAGGTCCGTCGGGGACGCCTTGGCGTAGTCGACGGTCACCGCCCAGTACCGGTCGTCGTCGAAGATCCCGGTGTCCACCAGCTCGTACTCGGTGTCGTCACGGCCGCGCAACGCGTTCACCGCGACGAGTTCGTCGTACGGGAAGGCGGCCTGCGGGTAGTGGTAGCGCCAGCGCATCCAGGAGTGGGTGGGCGTGGAGTCCTCGTACCACCAGTACTCCTTGACGTCCTCGCCGTGGTTGCCGCCGTCGCCGCCGAGGCCGAACATCCGCTCCTTGAGGATCGGGTCCTTGCCGTTCCAGAGGGCGAGCGCGAAGGCGAAAGTCTGTCGTTCGTCGCAGACGCCGGCCATGCCGTCTTCATTCCACCGGTAGGCTCTGGACCGCGCGTGGTCATGCGGGAAGTAGTCCCAGGCCGTACCGTGCTCGCTGTAGTCCTCCCGTACCGTCCCCCACGCCCGTTCGGACAGATAGGGACCCCATGCACGCCAGTCCTGCTCCCCCGAGTCGGCCTGAGCGAGCCGGAGCCGCTCAGCGTCGGGTGGCGAGGCGTCGGAGGACGATCGGTCAGTGATCACGTGCACATCTTTGACGTCGCCGCGGTACTTGACCACAGCGGCCATTCTCGTCGTGGCGTGTTACACCCCGCCGCCGGTGGAGGAAAGTTGATCGACATTCACTTCGGCCCGCAGGTCTGCGGCGATCTGACCAGCGCGGCCAGCCGGGAGTGGCTGGTCCCCGACGGCCTCGGCGGGTACGCGATGGGCACGGTCGGGGGTTTGCGGACCCGGCGCTACCACGGTCTGTTGGTGGTTCCCGGCGAAACGCCGGCGTCCCGTCAGGTGGGACTGGTCAGTCTCGACCCGGCGGTCACCCTGCCGTCCGGCACGCGGGTGCGCCTCGGCGCGCACGAGTGGGCCTCCGGCGACGTGGACCCGCGCGGCTTCGAGCTGTTGGAGCGCTTCGACCTGGTCGACGGGCTGCCCCGGTGGCGGTGGCGGATCGGCGCCGTGGTGATCGAACGGGAGCTGGCCATGCTGCCCGGCCGCTCCTGTGTCGCGGTGGTGCACCGGCTGGTCGCCGGTGGTCCCGTCCGGCTGGAGCTGTCGGCCGCCTGCACCTGGCGGGACGCGCACGGCGAACGACGGGCCGACGGCCCGACCCCGCAGGTCGAGGCGGTGGCCGACGGCGCGGTGGTCGAGGGCGCGTACCGGCTCGCCGGGCCGGGCTGGACGCCCGAGGGGCAGTGGTGGCTGGGTGTGCACCACCGCGAGGAGGCCAACCGGGGGCTGCACCCGGACGAGGACCTCTGGTACGCGGGCCGCTTCGCCGGCGAGTTGGAACGCCCCGGCGACACGCTGTCGGTGCGGGCCTGGGCCGGTCGACTCGACGAGGAGCCGCCACCGGCCACCGAGATCGTCGCGGCGGCGCGACGGCGCAACCGGCAGGTGGTGGCGACGGCGAAGCCGGCCGACGACACCGAGGCCACCCTGGCGCTGGCCGCCGACGCGTTCGTGGTGCGCGCAGGCGACGCGGCGGTGGACGTGGTCGCCGGGTACCCGTGGTTCGGGGCCTGGTCGCGGGACACGATGATCTCGTACGAGGGGTTGTTCCTCTGCACCGGTCGCGCCGACGAGGGGCGGGAGCTGCTGCGGGCGTACGCGGCGACGCTGTCCGAGGGGATGCTCGCCAACACGGCCGACACCGGCCGGGTGGAGTACAACACCGTCGACGGCACGCTGTGGTTCCTGCACGCGGTGAGCCGGCACGTCACCGTCACCGGTGACACCGACCTCGGCGACGAGCTGCTGCCCGCGCTGCGCGCGGTGATCGACGCCCACGCGGCCGGCACCCGGTACGGGATCCGCGTCGATCCGGCCGACGGGCTGCTCGCCCAGGGGGCCGCCGGCACCGCGCTGACCTGGATGGACGCCCGCGTGTACGGGGTGCCGGTCACCCCGCGTACCGGTAAGCCGGTCGAGGTCAACGCGCTGTGGATCAACGGGCTGGCCGGGCTCGCGGAGCTGACCGAGCTGGCCGGGCAGGACGCGGCCGAGCTGTGGCGACTGCACGGGCAGGCCACCGCCTCGTTCCGGGAGCGTTTCCCGGCCCCGACCGGGTGGCTGCACGACGTGCTGGACGCCCCCGCGCCGGCGTACCCGCTGGGTGGCGCCGCCCTGCACGACGACGACGCGTTGCGCCCCAACCAGTTGCTGGCCTGGTCGCTGCCGTACGCGCCGATGGAACCGGACGAGGCCACGCTGCGACGGATCGCGGGCGGGCTGCTCACCCCGCTCGGGCCGCGCAGCCTCGCCCCGGACTCGGCGGAGTTCGTGGGCCGGCACCGGGGTGGCCCGGCCGACCGGGACGGGGGCTACCACCAGGGCACGGTCTGGCCGTGGCTGCTCGGCCCGTACGTGGACGCCGCCCGCCGGGGGAAGATGTCGGTCGATGACGTATTCGTCGGCATTGAGGCCCATTTGATGGAATATGGGATAGGCTCAGTGAGCGAGACGGCCGATGGCCTCGCGCCGCACACCGCGACCGGATGCCCGTTCCAGGCATGGTCGGTGGCCGAGCTGCTGCGGGTGCGCCGAAAGGGCCAGTAGCGCTTTACACGACCGCAACGGTGGTGTCGCCGCTGGTTATCGCGATCCCGGCAGGATTGGCCTCGATCCAGACGCGACGGCGACATCGATCCCGGTGTCGGTCGGCGCGCGCCCGGGGACAACTCAAAGGGGGCCGCATGTCACTCGATGCCCACGTGATCGACATCAACCCCGCCCGACAGCTGCGGGTGCTGATGCTCTCCTGGGAGTACCCGCCGGTGCTCGTCGGCGGTCTCGGTCGACACGTGCACGCCCTCTCCGTCGCCCTCGCCGCCGCCGGCCACGAGGTCACCGTCGTCACCCGCCACAGCGAGGGCGCACCCCTGGAGGAGTACGCCGAGGGCGTGCGCATCCTGCGCGCCCCCGAGGACCCGGTCACCTTCCCCCTCGCCACCAGCTCCCTGCTGGCCTGGACGATGGCCTTCAACCACACCCTCACCCGCACCGCCCTACGCGCCACCGAGTCCGGTTCCTACGACGTGATCCACGCCCACGACTGGCTCGTCGCGCACACGGCCGTCACCCTCGCCGAGCACCTGGACCTCCCGCTGGTCACCACCATGCACGCCACCGAGGCCGGTCGGCACCAGGGCTGGCTGCCGGAGGAGATGAACCGCACCATCCACGGCGTCGAACACTGGCTCAGCAGCTCCTCCATTCGAGTGATCACCTGTTCGGGTTACATGCGTGACCAGGTGACCGCGCTGTTCGACGTCCCGACCGAGCAGGTCGACGTGGTGCCCAACGGGGTCGACGACCGGGCCTGGCGGGCCCGTCCCCGCGCGGTCGCGTCGGCCCGCGCCCGGTTCGCCGGGGACGGCCCGCTGGTCGGGTACGCCGGACGACTGGTGTACGAGAAGGGCGTCCAGCACCTGGTGCACGCCATACCCCGACTCCGCGAACGGCACCCGGGGCTGCGCGTGGTGATCGCCGGCGACGGCCCGTACCGCCCGGAGTTGGAAGCGGAGGCCCGGCGGTTGGCGCTCAGCTCGACGGTCCGGTTCACCGGCTTCCTCGACGCCACCCAACTGCCGGCCATGCTCGGCGCCACCGACGCGACAGTGGTGCCCAGCCTCTACGAACCGTTCGGCATGGTGGCGTTGGAGGCCGCCGCCGCCGGAGCGCCCCTAGCCGTGGCCCGCACCGGCGGCCTCGCCGAGATCGTCGAGCCAGGCGTGACCGGGGTGACGTTCCCGCACAGCGACCCGGACGCGCTCGCCGGCGCGGTCGGCCAACTGCTCGGCGACGAGGTCTTCGCCCGGCGGCTGGCCCGACGGGCCCGCACGATGGTCGGCGAGCGCTACGGCTGGGCCACCATCGCGGCCCGCACCGCCGCCAGTTACGCCACCGCCCGTCGCGAGCACGGCCCGGTGCAGGCCCGACGCGCCGCCGCCCGACTCGGCGGCGGGCGGGCCCGCATCGCCATCCCGGAGGGGAATCTGCTCGCCGCCGTCGACCACGCCGCCTGCTGAGCCGAGTCGGACGACCGATAGGTGACTTCCGATCCGCTGGTTAGGGTGTAGCCCGGACAGCGGCTGGGGAGGAGCGTGCACAGGTGCTGATCGCCGGTCGGTACCGGCTGCTCGACCTGGTGGTCGCGGCGGTATGGGCCGGGTGTGGCGCGCCCGCGACGAGATGCTGCACCGCGAGGTCGCGGTCAAGGAGATCGTTCCACCGAGTTGGCTGGCTGATCGTGAGCGGGCCGAGGTGCGCTCGCGCACCATGCGGGAGGCGCGGGCCGCGGCCCGGCTGAACCACCCCGCCGTGGTCCGGCTCTACGACGTCGTCGCGGTCGACGGCAACCCGTGGATCGTGATGGAGTACGTCCCGTCCCGCACCCTCCAGGACGTCGTGGACGCCGAGGGGCCACTGGAGCCGGCCCGCGCGGCCCGGATCGGTCTGGCCGTGCTCGACGCGCTACAGGCCGCGCACTCCGCCGGGGTGCTGCACCGCGACATCAAACCGCAGAACGTGCTGGTGGCACACGACGGTCGGGTGATGCTCACCGACTTCGGGCTGGCCACCTTCGACGGTGGCGACGGCGCGATGACCCGCCCCGGCATGGTCCTCGGCTCCCCGCAGTACGTGGCCCCGGAGCGGGCCGCCGAGGGGGCGTCCACGGTGGCCGCCGACCTGTGGTCGCTCGGGGCGACCCTGCACGCCGCCGTCGAGGGCCAGTCCCCGTACGCCCGCAGCACCGCGATGGCGACCCTGAGCGCGCTGGCGGTCGGGCCGCCGGACCCGGCCCCGCACGCCGGGATGCTCGCGCCGGTGCTCGACGGGCTGCTGCGCCGCGACCCGCGCGACCGCCTCGACCACGACACCGCCCGGCGGTTGCTGGAAACGGCGGCGACCGGCCGCGCCGACCCCGACGGTGGCCCTGCCCGGTCGGCTGGGTACGACCCCGACGTCCAGGACCCGACCGTCGCGCTGCCCGACCCGGCCGCCGCGACGACCGAGGGGCAGCAGGTCCCGGCCACGGCGGACAGCGCCTCCCCCACGCCGGCACCCGATCCGGTGGCCGCGGGGCGTACCGCCCGTCGGGTGGCGGTGGTCGCCGTGGCGCTGCTGGTGGCCGTGGTGGCCGGCGTCGGCACCGCGCTGACCGTCGCCGACGACAAGCCCGAGAACCCCACCGGCTGGTCCTCCCCACCGCCGAACCGTCCGCGCGACGGCGGCCCGTTCGGGCCGGGCCCGCCGCCCGGTCCGCCGCCGGACGGGCGGGACGTCCCTCCGCCCCCGTTCGCGTGTGTCCGCCCGGAGGTGTCCGGTGCGCCGGTACCGGCCGGCGAGCCAGCCTCCGGCGAAGCGTTCCGGCCACCGCCCGGCTGGGTCTGGTACGCCGACACCGCCGGCTTCCGGGTCTCCGTACCGGCGACGTGGCTGACGTCCCGCGACGGCGGGGTGGCGTGCTTCCAGGACCCGGCGACCGGCCGGGCCTTCAGCGTCGCCGAGGGCGGCGCCGCCGATCCCCTGCGACGCCTGCGGGCCGCCCGCGACGCGGCGGCCGGGGCGGGATCGTTGCCGGGGTACGACGAGATCCGGCTCGCCCGGGGCGACGACGGGGCCGAGTGGGAGTGCCGCTGGCGGACACCGCACGGCAGTTGGCTGCGCGCCCGGCAACAGGTCGTCGGAACCGACCGCTGGACCCTCGGGTGGATCACCCAGGACGGCGACTGGGCCGGGGCGGCAGCCGACTGGCAACTGGTGCGAAGGAGTTTCCGACCACCCCGCTGACCTGCACCGTATGGCCATGATCCGCACTACCGTCCGGCGTGGATCGAGGCCGCTCAGTGGATGATTAAGCCGACATCGGTGGCTATCGTGGAACCCGGGGTGACCGAGGGGGAGCGACCGTGCATCAGATGCTGATCGCGGGTCGGTACCGGCTGCTCGACCTGGTCGGCACCGGCGGAATGGGCCGGGTGTGGCTTGCTCGCGACGAGATGCTGCATCGCGACGTGGCGGTGAAGGAGGTCGTGCCACCGTCCTGGCTGGCCGAATCCGAGCGCGCGGAGTTGCGGCTGCGGACCCTGCGTGAGGCACGCACCGCCGCCCGGCTCAACCACCCCAACGTGGTTCGCATCTACGACGTGGTGCACGACCGGGAGAGCCCCTGGATCGTGATGGAGTACGTGCCGTCCCGGTCGGTACAGCAGATCATCAGCGCCGAGGGGCCGTTGAGTCCGCAGCGCACCGCCCGGATCGGGCTGGCGGTGCTCGCCGCGCTGCGGGCCGCCCACACCGCCGGCGTGCTGCACCGCGACGTGAAGCCGCACAACGTGCTGGTGGCCGACGACGGGCGGGTGGTGCTCACCGACTTCGGGCTGGCCACCTTCGACGGCGGCGACGGTGTGATGACCGGCCCCGGCACCGTGCTCGGCTCACCGCAGTTCGTCGCCCCCGAGCGGGCCCGCGAGGGAGTGTCGGATGCCCGCACCGACATGTGGTCGCTGGGCGCGACGCTCTACGCGACGGTCGAGGGGAAGTCCCCGTACGCGCGGTCGAGCGCGATGGCGACGCTCAGCGCGCTGGCCACCGAACCACCGGATCCGATGCGGCGGGCCGGTCCGTTGCGTCCCGTCCTCACCGGTCTGCTGCAACGCGACCCCTGGCGACGGTTGACCGCGATGGAGGCCGAGTCGTTGCTGAGCAGTGCCGCGGCGAGCCGCGACGAGCCGGCCGGGTCGGTCCGGTCCTCGGCGGTCGCGGCGGTCCGCAGCGCCGGCCGGGCCATGGCATCCCACCCGGTCGAGCGGGTGCCCCCGCCCGACACACCGGCGAAACCGACACCGACGCCGCGCCGGTCCGGCCGGCGACGGCGCCTGATCGCCCTGGGCGGTGCGGCCACCGCCCTGCTCGTCGCGGGAGGAGTCACGCTGGCGCTGCTCAACCGACACGACGAGCAGGCCCCACCCTCCGGCGCTGGCGGCGGCGCGCCGACCACCCGACCGGCCGCGTTCGCCTGCGCGTCGGCACCGCCGTTGACGGCGACCCCGGTGGCCTCGGTGTCACCGCCCCCCGACGCGAAGTACAGCCTGCGCGAGGGTTGGACCTGGTACGACGATCCCACCGGGTTCCGGATCGCCGCCCCGGTGGGTTGGGCACGCTGGACCGAGGGCGCGGTGACCTGCTTTCGCAAATCCGGCGGGTCCCGGGTGCTCAGCGTCGAGGCGGGACCGGCCCGCCCCGACCCGGTGGCGTACTGGAAGGCCGAGGAGACGCGGCTGACCGCGAGCGAGTCGCTGCCGGGCTATCGCAAGGTGGACATCTCCGCGATGGACATTTTCCGGGGCGGCGCGGTGTGGGAGTGCGCCTGGCAGAACGCCCGCGGCGACTCGCTGCACAGTCAACGGCTGCTAGTCAACACCTCGGCCGACCGGTCCTACACCGTCTCGTGGTTGACAGAAGAGTTCGACTGGCAGGTCAACGCGGCATACTTGCCGATGATCCGGCAGAGCTTCACGCCCACCCCGTAACCCGGTCCGATGTGGACCTTCCGGGTGATGCCCCTGCGACGCCGACGCTGACTACAGTGGCGTAGTTTTGGGCGCTCAAGATCCCTGGGGAGGGTGAGCCGAGATGATGGGACCGCAACACGCGCTGTCCGGCGCGGCGGTGTGGTTGGCCGGGTCCTGGGCACTGGACCAGTTCGCCGACTACCACCAGTCGCCGCTCGCGCTGGCGGTGGGCACCGCGGTGTGCGCCGGCGGCGCGCTCTTTCCCGACCTCGACATGTCGGGCAAGGTGACCAAGAACCAGGGTGGGGCCACGGTGGCCCGTACCTTCGGGGTCTTCTCACTCTTCGCCGCCGAGGTGATGGAGAAGATCTCCCTCGGCGTCTACTACGCCACCAAGCTCAGCAGGGACCCGCGCCGCAACAACGGCCACCGGACGCTGACCCACACGCTCCCGTTCACCGTGCTGGTCGGCTGGGGCACCACCGCGCTCTGCGCCGCGTACGGCAAGTGGGCGGTCATCACCATCCTGTTCTTCATGTTCGGCCTGGCGCTGCGTGGGCTGTTCGACGAGTGGGCCGAGCGGGCCGGGTGGGTGATCATCACTCTCGCGTCGGCCGGAGCGGCCTGGTTCACCTTCGCCAACCTGCCGGGCGGGCGCGGCTATCCGTTGATCGGTACCGCGTTGGGCGTGGGCTGTTTCGTGCACATCCTCGGCGACATGATCACCCGAGCCGGGGTGCCGATCCTCTGGCCGATCCCGATCAAGCGGCGAATGTGGATGATGGTCGGTCTGCCGAACAGCATCGCCCTGCGCGTGGGCAGCAAGGCCGAGGTGGTCGGCATGCGCATCGCACTCACCGTCATCTCGGCGCTGGCGACCGTCGGCCTGATCGCGCCCTCGGTGCTGAGTCGGTTCGACATCGACATATGACCGATCCGGCCTCGGAGCTGCCGCCGGACGCGGAGTTGCCGCCGGACGCGGACGAACGCGTGCCGGAGTTCTGGCGGGCGCTGGGGTTGCCCGGTCTCGCCGACGTACACGTGCACTTTCTCCGCCGCGACTGCTGCGTCGGGTGTGGGCCTACTTCGACGCCGCCGGGCCGCTGGTCGGCACCGAGTGGCCGATCCGCTACCGGTGGAGCGACGCCGACCGGGTCGCGCACCTGCGCCGGCTCGGGGTGCGGGCGTTCAGCGCCCTGGCGTACGCGCACCGGCCCGGCATGGCGGCGGACCTCAACCGTTGGACGCTGGACTTCGCCCGCGACACTTCGGGCTGTCTACCCTCGGCCACGTTCTTTCCCGAGCCGGACGCCCCCCGGTACGTCGACGCGGCTCTCGCGGAGGGCGCCCGGCTGTTCAAGGTGCACCTACAGGTCGGTGGCTTCGCGCCGACCGATCCGGCGCTCGACCAGGTGTGGGGGATGCTGTCCGACGCGGGTGTGCCGGTGGTGGTGCACGCCGGACACGCGCCGGTGGGCACCACCCACACCGGCCCGGACCCGTTCGCCGCGCTCCTCGCCCGCCATCCTCGGTTGACCGCCGTGGTGGCACACCTGGGCGCCCCGGACTACCGAGCCTTCCTGGACCTCGCCGAGACGTACGAGCGGGTCCGGCTGGACACCACCATGGCGTTCACGCCGTTCTTCGACCAGTTCGTCCCCTTCCCCGCCGACGAGTTGCCCCGGTTGCGCGAGGTGGGGCTGGCCGGCAAGGTGCTGCTGGGCAGCGACTTCCCGAACATCCCGTACCCGTACGCCGACCAGGTCACCGGCCTGGCCCGGCTGGATCTGGGCGACGACTGGCTGCGCGCGGTCTGCTGGGACACCGCCGCCACCCTGTTCGACCTGACCTGACTCGGCCTGACCCCCACCCCCCAAGGCCACCCTTCACCCCTCGCCCCCTCGCCCCCTCGCCCCCTCGCCCCCTCGCCCCCTCGCCCCCTCGCCCCCTCGCCCCCTCGCCCCCTCGCCCCCTCGCCCCCTCGCCCAAGATCGTGCTCGATCCTTGATGTAGTGGTCTCCGCGACGACCGAGGGAACCACAACCAGGATCGAACGCGATCTTGCCTCCGCACCCCGAGACCAGCGAGCGGAGATCCGCGCAACTACCCGGATGTTGCTGCCTCTGGCGGGCGCGAGGCAGCAACATCCCCGATGTTGCGCGGATCTTGGCCACGGACATCATGTGCGACCGGCCGGAAGCGGCGCGGTGCACACGGCGCGAGGGACCGGCGCACCCCACCTGAATTCTTTTCGACATCGGCTATTGACGTCGCCGTAACAGGTGGCCTAGCGTCCTGTCGAACCGCTTCGTCGAAACGCTTCGACGACGATTCGGGAGCGATCCCACCCCAGGCCGGAGGAGGTGCGCGGTGGCCACCATGCACGACGTCGCCCGCCTCGCGCAGGTCTCGGTCAGCACCGTCTCGTACGTGCTCACCGGCGCCCGGCCGATCTCGCAGGCCACCCGCAACAAGGTGCTCGCCGCGATGGCCGAGCTCGACTACCAGCCCAACGCGATGGCCCGGGGGTTGGCCAGCCGCCGCAGCCGGATTCTCGGCCTGCTGATGCCGATGGACGAACGCGGGCTCGGCGCCACCGAGACCGCCTTCGTCACCGGCGCCGCCGCGGCGGCCAGTGTCGCCGGCTACCACCTGGTGCTCTCGCCGGTCGGCGGGGGCAACCTCGACGACCTGCGTCGACTGGCCAGCCAGCGGATGCTCGACGGGGTCGTGCTGATGGAGGTTCAGCTGGCCGACGAGCGGGTCACCGTGCTCCAGGAGGCCGGGGTGCCGCTGGTGCTGATCGGCCGTACCGGCGACACCAGCCAGCTCTCCTACGTCGACATCGACTTCGACCAGACCGTCCGGGAGGCCGTCGCGCACCTGGTCGGCCTCGGGCACCGGCGGATCGTCTACGTCAACCACTCGGCCGCCACGTTGGCCAGCGGTTACGGGCCGGCGCTGCGTACCCGGGATGCTTTCACGGCGGCGATGACCGGGCACGGCCTGGACCCGGTGATGATCGCGGCCGAGGACAGCGCGGCCGGCGGGCGGGCCGCCCTGGCGGCGGCGTTCGCCCGGGCCCCGGAGCTGACCGCCGTGTTGGCCATGAACGAGACGGCGATCTTCGGCATCCTCGGCGAGTTGACCGGTCGTGGGTTGTCGGTGCCCGACGACGTCTCCGTCGTCTCGATGGTCACCTCACCGCAGGTCGCCGAACTGGCCACCCCGGCGCTGACCGCCATGACGTCCCCCGGCTCGGCGCTCGGTCGGATCGCGATCGAGGCGCTGACCCGCCACCTGGACGGCCCCGCCGACCAGCGCCATCAGCAACTGCTGCCGTGCACGTTGGAGATCCGGGGTTCGACCGCCGCGCCACGGCGCTCGGCACTGGTTACCGCCGACCCCTCGTCGAGCGACGGGGGCTGACCAGCTAGAACGGCCCGCCATCGCGCTGCAACGCGACGACGGGCCCCGTGAAGTACCGGCTAGTACTCAACGAGGAGGATAGTAATGCAGCGATTCCGCCGGCTCGTCGCCGCGATCGCCCTGGCAGCGACCGCGACGACCACCGTGGCCGCCTGCGGCGGCGGTGACAACGGGGACGACAGCGACGCCAAGGTCCTGAAGCTCTGGCACTACGAGAGCGAGAACAGCGCCATGGGCGTCGGCTGGAACCGGGCCATCGAGCTCTTCAAGTCCGAGCATCCGGGCGTCGAGGTGCGGTTCGAGCGCAAGGCGTTCGAGCAGATCCAGCAGAACGCCGGCATGATCATCAACTCGTCCGAGGGCCCGGACATCATGGAGTACAACAAGGGCAACGCGACCGCCGGCCTGCTCTCCTCCCAGGGTCTGCTCGCCGACCTGAGCGACGAGGCCGACAAGCGCGGCTGGGCCGGCAAGCTCAGCCCCAGCCTCCAGACCACCGCCCGCTACAGCGACAAGGGCGTGATGGGCTCGGGCAAGTGGTTCGGTGTGCCGAACTACGGCGAGTACGTCACGGTCTACTACAACAAGGACCTGTTCCAGCAGAACGGCGTGAAGGTCCCGACCACCATGGCCGAGATGACCGCCGCGATGGACACCTTCGTCGGCAAGGGCGTCACCCCGCTGGGCATGGCCGGCGCCGAGTACCCGGCCGGGCAGCTCTTCTACCAGCTCGCCCTCTCCAAGGGCGACCGGCAGTTCGTCGACAACTACCAGCTCTACAAGAACCCGGTCGACTTCAAGGCCGACCCGCTCAAGTACGGCGCGGAGACCTTCGCCGAGTGGGTACGCAAGGGCTACGTCGCGAAGAACTCGGCCAGCCTCAAGGCCGAGGACATGGGCACCGCCTTCATCGGCGGCAAGGTTCCGATGATCGTCTCGGGTAGCTGGTGGTACGGCCGGTTCAAGACCGAGATGAAGGCCAACTGGGACACGTTCCTCTTCCCCGGCAACACCCTGCAGGCCGGCTCGTCCGGCAACCTCTGGGTGGTCCCGGAGAACAGCAAGGCCAAGAGCCTGGCGTACGACTTCATCGACATCACCCTGCGTCCGGAGATCCAGGACCTGATCGGCAACAACGGTGGTGTGCCGGTGGCCGCCGACGCGTCGAAGATCAGCGACCCGAAGGACCGCAAGCTGATCGAGGACTTCAACACGGTCAGCAAGTCCGACGGGCTCGCCTTCTACCCGGACTGGCCGGTCCCCGGCTACTACGACGTGCTGGTCTCCGGCTTCCAGGGTCTGATCAACGGCTCGAAGACGCCCGACCAGGTCCTCGACACGATCGCCAAGCCGTACGCCGATGGCGTCAAGGAGATCACCGGCAAGTGACACGGCGAGCGGCGGGCGCGACCGGCACCACCGGCGCGCCCGCCCGCCCCGCCGGGAAGGATCTTCCATGGCAGTCTCCGAGACCGTCGCCGCCACACCGCCGGCCGCGAAACCCACCCCGCCCGCGCCCAGCCGCAGACGCCGCGGTCGCAACGCGGCGTACTGGCTCTACCTGCTCCCCGGAGCGACGCTCTTCATCCTGGTCATCGGCGCGCCGCTGATCGGGACGCTGTACCTGTCGCTGACCAAGTGGTCCGGCATCGGCGACCCCCGGTGGGTCGGCCTGGACAACTACCAGCAGTTGCTGCACGACGACGTGTTCTGGGCGTCGTTCCGCAACACCGTCTGGATGCTCGTCGCGATGGTCGTGGTGCCCACCCTGCTCGGGCTGCTGCTCGCCGCAGTGCTCTTCGACGTTATCGGCCGCCGGTTCAAGCCCCGCACCGCCGCCGCCCTGCGGGCCGCGTTCTACCTGCCGCAGGTGCTGCCCGTCGTGGTGGCCGGCATCGTCTGGGGCTGGATCCTGCGCCCCGACGGCGCGTTCAACAGCCTCCTCGACGCGGTCGGTCTCGGCGCGCTGCGCCACGACTGGCTCGGCGACCCGGGCACCGCGCTGCCGGCCGTCATGGCGGTGATGATCTGGGTGCAGATCGGCTACCCGGTGGTCGTCTTCATGGCGGCGCTGCAACGGGTCGATCCCGAGCTGTACGAGGCGGCCGAGGTCGACGGCGCGAACTGGCTGCACCGGTTCCGGGCGATCACCCTCCCGCAGATCCGGCCGGAGACCTTCGTGGTGGCCCTGACCTGCACCATCGCCGCGTTGAAGGTGTTCGGGCCGATCTTCGCGCTGACCCGGGGTGGCCCGGACAACGCGACGAACGTGCCGTCCTACTTCGCGTACTACACGTTCTTCAAGAAGCTACAGGTCGGCTACGGCTCCGCGATCTCCACCGTGCTGACCCTGATCATCGTCGTGGTCGCCGGGGTCTTCATCTGGATGCAGGCCCGCAGCGAGCGCCGGGACCGGGGGTTCTGACATGGCCGTCATGCTCACGCCGAGCAGCACACCGGTGACGCCGGCCCGGCCCGTCCGCGACCGGCACCACCGCGGTGTCAGCCGCTGGGTGGTGCTCGCCCTGGTCATCCTCGGCGCGCTCGTCATGCTGGTGCCGTTCGCGTTCATGCTGCTCAACGCGTTCAAGTCGCCCGGGGACTACTCGTCGGGTGGCCCGTTGAGCTGGCCGACGGAGTTCTACACCAAGGGTCTGCGCACCTACTGGACCGAAGTGAATTTCCCGCTCAAACTCTGGAACTCGGCGCTCATCGCCGGCTCCGTGGCCGTGCTCGGCGTCGCCGTGTCGCTGCTCAACGCGTACGCCCTGGGCATCGGCCGGGTCCGTGGCCGGCTGTGGATCGTGGGTCTCTTCCTGCTGGCCAACATGCTGCCGCAGGAGGCGTTGATCTACCCGCTGTACTACGTGGCGAAGCAGATCGGCCTCTACAACACCCAACTCTCGGTGATCATCATCTTCACGGTGATCCAGAGCGCGTTCGGCACGTACCTGCTCGCCTCGGTGCTGGGCACGTTCCCGCGCTCGCTGCTGGAGGCCGCCGCGCTGGACGGCGCCGGCAAGTGGACGGTGCTGTGGCGGGTGGTCTTCCCCAACCTGCGGCCCACCCTCGCGGTGCTGCTCATCTTCTTCTTCATCTGGACGTGGAACGAGTTCCTCATCCCGCTGGTCATGCTCATCGACAACCAGACGCAGACCATTCCGGTCGCGCTCGCGTCGTTGCAGGGCGACCGACTGATGGACGCCCCGACCACCAACGCCGGCGCGCTGATCAGCCTGGTGCCGGCGATCCTCTTCTTCCTCATCTTCCAGCGCACCCTCGCGCGCGGCATCACGGCAGGAGCCGAGAAGTGAAGTTCACCGACGGGTACTGGCAGCTGCGCCCCGGCGTCAGCGTCCTGCGCCCCGGCACCGTGGAGTCGGTCGAGCCGGACGACCGTGGCTTCACCGTCTTCGCACCGACCGGCAAGATCACCGGACGCGGTGACACCCTGAACCGGCCCCTGGTGACCGTCCGGTTCTTCTCCCCCGCCCCCGGCGTCATCGGGGTCACCATCGCCCACCACACCGGAGGGCTGCCCCGCGAGCCGCACTTCGGGCTGAACACCGACGAGACGCACCCGGTCGCCGTCGACGTCACCGGACTCAGCGCGACGCTGACCACCGGTGAGCTGACCGCGCGGGTCGCGCTCATCGACGGGTGGCGGGTCGACTTCCTGCACGGCGATCGGGTGATCACCGCGTCCACCGGGCGCAGCATCGGCGTCGTCACCGACGCCGACGGCCGCCCGCACGTGCACGAGCGGCTCGCCCTCGGTGTCGGCGAGACGGTGTACGGGTTGGGTGAGCGCTTCGGCCCGTTCGTCAAGAACGGGCAGACCGTCGACATCTGGAACGCCGACGGCGGCACCGCCAGCGAGCAGGCGTACAAGAACGTGCCGTTCTACCTGAGCAGCGCCGGCTACGGGGTCTTCGTGGACCACCCGGAGCACGTGTCGTTCGAGGTGGGCTCCGAGGTCGTGGCGCAGACCCAGTTCAGCGTCGAGGGCCAGACCCTCACCTACTACGTCATCGACGGGCCCCACCCGAAGGACGTGCTGCGTCGGTACACCGCGCTCACCGGCCGCCCGGCCCGCATTCCCGCGTGGTCGTACGGCCTGTGGCTGTCCACCTCGTTCACCACCTCGTACGACGAGAAGACCGTGACCGAGTTCGTCGACGGGATGGCCGAGCGCGGGTTGCCGCTGTCGGTCTTTCACTTCGACTGTTTCTGGATGCGTCAGTTCCACTGGGTCGACTTCATCTGGGACCCGGCGACCTTCCCCGACCCGGAGGGGATGCTGCGCCGGCTGCACGAGCGTGACCTGAAGGTGTGCGTCTGGATCAACCCGTACATCGCGCAGCGCTCGTACCTCTTCGAGGAGGGCCGGCAGGCCGGCTACCTGGTGCGTAACCCGGACGGCTCGGTCTGGCAGTGGGACAAGTGGCAGGCCGGCATGGCGCTCGTCGACTTCACCAACCCGGACGCGGTCGCCTGGTTCACCGGCAAGCTCAGGGCGCTGCTGGACATGGGCGTCGACTGCTTCAAGACCGATTTCGGTGAGCGCATCCCGACCGACGTGGTGTGGCACGACGGCTCCGACCCGCAGCGGATGCACAACTACTACTCGTACCTCTACAACAAGGCGGTCTTCGAGCTGCTGGAGACCGAACGCGGCGAGGGCGAGGCGGTGCTGTTCGCCCGCTCGGCCACCACCGGCGGGCAGCAGTTCCCGGTGCACTGGGGCGGCGACTGCGAGTCGACGTTCGTCGCGATGGCCGAGTCGCTGCGCGGCGGGTTGTCCCTGGCGGCGTCGGGCTTCGGCTACTGGAGCCACGACATCGGCGGCTTCGAGGGCACCCCCGACCCGGCGGTGTTCAAACGGTGGGTCGCCTTCGGGCTGCTCTCCTCGCACTCCCGGCTGCACGGGTCCGGCTCGTACCGGGTGCCGTGGGCGTACGACGACGAGGCCGTGGACGTGCTTCGGCACTTCACCCACCTGAAGTTGAGCCTGATGCCGTACCTGGCGGCAGCCGCGCAGGAGGCGCACCGCGACGGGACGCCGGTGATGCGGCCGATGTTCCTGGAGTTCCCGGACGACCCGGCCACCGCACACCTGGACCGGCAGTACATGCTCGGCCCGGACGTGCTGGTCGCGCCGGTGCTCAGCGCCGACGGCGACGTCACGTACTACGTCCCCGCCGGCACCTGGACGCACCTGGTCACCGGCGCGCAGGTCACCGGCCCGGCCTGGGTGACCGAGAAGCACGGCTTCGACAGCCTGCCGGTGCTGGCCCGGCCGGGCGCGGTCATTCCGTTCGGCTCGCGCACCGACCGGCCGGACTACGAGTGGGCCGACGATGTGCGGCTGCGGCTGTACGCACCGGCCGAGGGCCAGCGGGTCCGGGTGCGGGTACCGTCACCCGGCGACGGACCGGGCGCCGAGTTCGACGTGCGCTACGAGGATGGGACGGCCAGCGCCGAACTGGTCGCCGGCACCTCGACGGGCTACATCTGCGAGATCCAGGGGACGGAACGATGACGCAACACCACTTCCCGGAGAGCTTCGTCTGGGGGTCGGCCACCGCGGCGTACCAGATCGAGGGCGCGGTCACCGAGGACGGGCGCGGGCCCTCCATCTGGGACACCTACAGCCACACACCCGGTCGGACACTCAACGGCGACACCGGTGACGTGGCCGCCGACCACTACCACCGGTGGGCCGACGACCTCGGGCACATCGCGGACCTCGGGCTCGGCGCGTACCGGTTCTCCATCTCCTGGCCCCGGGTGCAGCCGGGCGGCTCGGGCCGGTTCAACCAGGCGGGCATCGACTTCTACTCGCGGCTGGTGGACGGCCTGCTGGAGCGGGGCGTCCGCCCGGTGGCCACCATGTACCACTGGGACCTGCCGCAGGAGTTGGAGGACGCCGGCGGATGGGCCACGCGGGAGACCGCGTTGCGCTTCCAGGAGTACGCGGCGGGCATCGTCGGCGCGCTGGGCGACCGGGTGCACACCTGGACGACGCTCAACGAGCCGTGGTGCTCGGCGTACCTCGGCTACGCCTCCGGCGTGCACGCCCCGGGTCGGACCGAGCCGGCGGCGGCGCTGGCCGCGGTGCACCACCTCAACCTGGCGCACGGCCTGGCCGGCCGGGTGGTGCGGGAGCTGGCCCCGACCGCCGAGCTGTCGGTGACGCTGAACCTGCACGTCATCCGGGGCGCGTCCGACTCGGCCGCCGACCGGGACGCGGTCCGGCGGATCGACGCGTTGGCGAACCGGGCGTTCCTCGGCCCGATGCTGGACGGGGCGTACCCGGCCGACCTGCTGGCCGACACCGCCACCGTCACCGACTGGTCGTTCGTCCGCGAGGGCGACGAGAAGCTGATCGCGGTGCCGTTGGACGTGCTCGGGGTCAACTACTACTCCAGCACGCTGGTCCGGGCCTGGGACGGGGTGTCGGCCCGCTCCGACGCCGACGGGCACGGCGCGTCGACCTCGTCGCCGTGGGTCGCCGCGGAGAACGTCGACTTCCTGCCGCAGCCCGGCCCGTACACGGCGATGGGTTGGAACATCGACCCGCCGGCGCTGACCGAGCTGCTGCTGCGCCTGAAGCGCGAATACCCGAGCCAGCCCATGATGATCACCGAGAACGGCGCGGCGTTCGACGACGTGGTGTCGGCCGACGGCCGTATCCACGACGACCGGCGGATCGACTACCTGCGTCGGCACATCGGCGCGGTGGCCGACGCCCGCGCGCAGGGCGCGGACGTGCGCGGTTACTTCGTCTGGTCGTTGCTGGACAACTTCGAGTGGGGCTACGGCTACGACCGCCGCTTCGGGATCATCCGGGTCGACTACGACACCCAGGTCCGCACCTGGAAGGACAGCGCCCACTGGTACCAGCGCCTAACGGCAACAGGTGAGCTGAACCAGGCCCCGGAGTAAACCCGCCCTGCCGGGTCGATCATGGAGTTGTGGTGGGCGACAAATCAGCCGCTAAGGCACTGAATTGGGCACCACAACTCCATGATCGACGAGGTTGGCGTCAGACGCCTACCCGCTGGGGCGGGACGGTCAGGCCGTAGAGCTCCATCAGCTCGGGGGTGTCGACCCGGCTGCCGTCGGCCACCGAGTCGCAGGCGATGTCGACGATCTGGTCCTTGTGCGCCAACAGGTACGGCCGGGCGCCCACATCGGCGCTGGCCAGGGTGGCGATGCCGGGCCAGTGCCGGCGGCCGAAGAGCATCGGGTAGCCCCGCAACCCGTCGTAGGTGGCGCAGACCAGCACGTCCGGGTACGGCAGCGCGGCGACCCGGCTGACCGCCGCGGCGGTCAGGCCCGGCATGTCGACCGGGACCACCACCACCGCCTCGATCCCCTCGTCGTCCATGGCGGCCAGGCCGGCCCGGATGGACGAGCCTACCCCGGTGCCCCACGCCTTGTTGATCACAACGGTGGCCTTGCCCAGGTCGGCGGTTTCCTGAACCTGCTCGGCGGCGGCGCCCAGCACGACCACGATCTGCTCGCAGCCCGCCTCGGTCATCGTGTCGATCATCTGGTTGACCAGGGGCTTGCCCCCCTGGTGCAGCAGGGCCTCGGGACCACCGATCCGTCGTCCCCCACCTGCGGCGATGATCATTCCTGCGATCCGGTTCAGCTGCGCCCCCTCCAGCACGGGACGGACCGTGACCGATCCGTCCCCTCCTACGGACACTGCAACGAGGACGGCGGGGCGAGGGTGGCGGGGCGAAAAGGAGAAATAGCACAACCGTTACACGACCGGCACCCGCCCCAGCCGGACAATCCGTCGGTCAGGCCGCGTCGGCGTAGCAGTCGACGATGGACAGATCCAGCGGAAACCGGACCGGGGTCGCGCCGAAGAGCAGCGCGGAGGCCCGCTCGCCGGAGCGGGTGACCACCTCGGCGACCGCCTCCGCCTGCTCGGCGGGAGCGTGCACGACCACCTCGTCGTGCTGGAAGAAGACCAGCTCGGCGTCGGTGCCGGCCAGGTCGGCCCGCAGGGTGGCCAGCAACGTGGAGGCCCACTCGGCGGCGGTGGCCTGGATGACGAAGTTGCGGGTGAAGCGCCCCCGGGAGCGGGCGGCACGGGCCCGCGGACTCTGCGGATCGGCCGCCCCGCCCGCATCGGTGGACGCGTCGTCGAGATCGCCGAACCCGGCCGAGCCGGGCGGGCACGTCCGACCCAGCCACGACCGCACCAACCCACCCGCCTCACCGGTACGCGCCGCCGACTCGACGTAACCGAACGCCGTCGGGTAACTGCGCTTCAGCACGGCCAGCGCCGGCACCGCGGACCCGCCGGTCTGCCCGTACATCGCGCCGAGCAGGGCCACCTTGGCCTTGGCCCGGTCACCGCCGAACGAGTCCCGGGCCAGGGCCGCGTAGAGGTCGCCGGCACCGCCCGCCGCCGCCAGCCGGGCGTCGCCGGACACCGCCGCGAGCACCCGAGGCTCCAGCTGACCGGCGTCGGCGACCACCAACCGCCAACCCGGATCGGCCACCACCGCCCGGCGGATCACCTTGGGGATCTGCAACGCGCCGCCACCCCGGGTGGCCCACCGGCCGGAGACGACGCCACCCGGCACGTACTCCGGTTGGAACCGGCCGCCCCGCACCCACTGATCGAGCCAGGCCCAGCCGTGCGCCGTCCAGATCCGGTAGAGCTCCTTGTATTCCAGCACCAGCGGCACCGCCGGATGGTCCACCCCGCGCAGCACCCAGGCCCGGGTGTTGGGCAGCTCCACCCCGACCCGGGCGAACGCCTTCAGCAACTCCGCCGGGGAGTCGGTGTGCAGGCCGCGTACGCCGAGCGCGTCGGCGATCCGGGTGGCCAGCTCGGCGAGTCGACGTGGCGGGCCGCCCACCGGGGATGCCTCGCCGAGCAGCTCGTGCAGGATCTCGTTGTGCACGTCGGCACGCCAGGGCAAGCCGGCGACGCCCATCTCCACCGCGATCAGCGCGCCGGCCGACTCGGCGGCCACCAGCAACCGGAACCGGCCGGGGTGCTCGGTCGCGGCGACCCGGGCGAGCTGGTCGGCGTACACCCGGGTCAGTGCCTCGATGCCGGGGCCCGGCGGACCGGGCAGGGTGTCGAAGAGCGCGCCCTGGCCGTGCCCGGGTGGCTCGGCGGCGCGCGGCGGCGGGTCGGGCGGCACCGCCGCGCCGGTCAGCCGGGCCCAGGCGGCGGCCAGCGAGCGCGGCTCGCCCCAGCGACCCGCGTGCCCGAGCAGTAACGCCTCGGTCAACTCCACGTCATGACACCGATCGACCCGGACGCCGGCACGCAGCAACGTCGGGTAGATCGTCGTGGCGGTGGACCAGACCCAGCGCGGGCGCTCGGCGGCCTCGCGGGCCGCCACCGCCGCGACCAGGTCGACAACGGCCTCGGCCGGGCCGGTTGGCCGACCGGCGGCGTCCAGCGGGCACAGCACTCCCCCACCCCGCTCGTCGGACACCACCGCCACCAGCACGAACGTGATTCTGCCTCTCCCATCCGACAGAAACGGAGGCGCACCTCACCATCGGCGGGTCGGTGGGTTGTCGGAGCTGGTCGGTAGCGTGACCAGGTGCCTCCGCAGATCCCGCACTCCGATCCTGGCACTCCCGACACCCGTGGCCCGATGCGCTATCTCTGGTGGCTGGTCCGCCGCCAGCCCTGGCGGGTGCTGCGCGGCAGCGTGATCGGCACGGCCTGGATGATCGGGCTCTCGGCCCGGCCCTACCTGATCGCCCGTGCCGTCGACGACGGGTTGCGCGCCCGGGACACCCGTGCCCTGGCGTTCTGGGTCGCGGCGATCGTCGTCGCCGGCGTGGCCCTGTCCTACCTGGGCATCATGCGGCACCGCACGATGACCTTCATCCGGGAGGACGCCAAGGCCCGCTCGGCGGAGGTCCTGCTGCGTCACCTGTCCCGGATCGGCGCGGTGCTGCCCCGCCGGGTCGGCGCGGGTGAGGTGTCCACCATCGGCGGCGCCGACATCGACTGGACGGCGCAGGTGCTGACGCTGACCGGGCCGGGCGTCGGCGCGGTCATCGCGTACGGGGTGATCGCCGTGGTGCTCTGGTCGGTCTCCCCGCTGCTCGCGCTCTGCGTCCTGGTGGGAGTGCCGGTGGTCGGCCTGGTCGTCGGGCCGCTGCTGCGCCGCCTGGAGAAGGTCGAATCGGTCTACCGCCGGCAGCAGGGCGCGCTCACCGCCCGATCCGGTGACATCGTGGCCGGGCTGCGGGTGCTCGCCGGGGTGGGCGGCCGGGATCTGTTCGCCCGGCGGTACGCGGCCCGGTCCCAGGAGCTGCGTGCCGAGGGCTACCGGGTCGGCGCGGTCTACAGCTGGATCGACGCGGCGACGGTCGCCATCCCCGGGTTGTTCCTGGCTGCGGTGGTGTGGCTGACGGCGCGGATGGCGGTGACCGGCGAGGTGTCGATCGGCGAGTTGGTCGCCGTCTACGGCTACGTGGCGACCCTGATCGTGCCGGTCTGGTTCCTGCTGGAGGGCAGTCACCAGCTGATCCGGGGTCGGGTCGCCGCCCGGCGCATCGCCGACCTGCTCACCGTGACACCCGACGACGTCGGCGGCCCGGGTCGCCGGTGGCCGGAGGCCAAGCCCGGGGCCAGCCGGCCGGGGGCCGAGCGTGAGGCCAGCCGGCCGGGGGCCGAGCCCGGGGCACGCCGGCCGGGTTCCGTTCCCGAGGCACGCCGGCCGGGTGCCCCGGCCGCCCCGGACGGCCCCGCCGACCTCCACGACCCGGTGACCGGGCTGACCGTCGCCGCCGGGCGGCTGACCGGTGTGGCCGCCGACGATCCGGCGGCGGCGCTGGCCCTGGCCGACCGGCTCGGCCGGTACGTCGTCAGCGGGGTCACCTGGGGCGGTGTGCCGCTGAACGGGGTCGCCCTGGACGAGGTCCGCGCGCGGATCCTGGTGGCCGACCACGACTCGTACCTGTTCGCCGGCACACTGCGCGACATCCTGCGCGCCGGGGCCGACGGCGACGACGAGCGGATCGGCGCGGCACTGCGCACCGCCTCGGCCGAGGACGTCGTCGACGCCCTACCGGCAGGGCTGGACACCCCGATCGACGCCCGAGCCCGGACGCTGTCCGGCGGTCAACGCCAACGCCTGCGCCTGGCCCGGGCGCTGCGCGCCGAGCCGGAGGTGCTGATCCTCGTCGACCCGACGTCGGCCGTGGACGCGCACACCGAGGCGCGCGTCGCCGAGCGGCTGCGGGTCGCGCGGGCCGGGCGGACCACGGTGGTGATCGCCACGTCGCCGCTGCTGCTGGGCCAGGCCGACCGGGTCGCGCACCTGAGCGCCGGCCGGATCACCGCCACCGGCAGCCACGCCGACCTGCTCGACCGCGACCCGGCCTACCGGCACCTGGTGGCCCGGGGCAGCGCGGACCCCGGTCCGACCCGGCCCGCCGACACCGAGGAGGCGTACCGGTGAGCCGACTGCCGGTGGCCGACCGCGCGACCGTACGCCGGGCCCTGCGGGACATGCTCGGCCGGCACCGGCGCGCGGTCGCGGTCGTGCTGGCGCTGCACAGCGCCGCCGCGGTCGCCGGGCTCGCCCCGCCGTGGCTGCTCGGCACCATCGTCGACCGGGTCACCGCGGGAGCGGGCGTGGCCACCGTCGACCGGCTGGCGCTGGCCATCGCCGGCTGCGTCCTGGTCAGCGCGTTGCTCTCCCGGTACGCCCAGTACGCCGGCCACCGCTTCGGCGAACGGGCCGTCGCCGAGCTGCGTGAGGAGTTCGTCTCCCGGACCCTCGGGCTGCCGGTCTCGGTCGTCGAGCGGGCCGGCTCCGGTGACCTGGCCACCCGCAGCTCCGTCGACGTGGCGACGGTCGGCACCACCGTCCGGGACGTGGTGCCCACCATCGTCATCGCCTCGGTGCAGTTGACGCTGCTGTTCGGGGCGGTCTTCCTGCTGCACCCGCTGCTCGGCCTGGCCGCGCTGACCGGGCTCCCGTCGATCGTGGCGGTGACCCGTTGGTACCTGCGCCGGGCCAGCTCCGCGTACCTCGCCGAGGGCGCGGCGGCGGCCGAGCTGACCGAGACGCTGACCACCACCGCCGAGGGCGCCCGCACGGTGGAGGCGCTGCGGTTGACCGACGACCGGGTCCGGCACGGCACCACCCACATCACCCGGGTCTGGTGGGCCCGGCGGGCGACGCTCGCGCTGCGTACCGTGTTCTTCTCGGTCGTCGAGGCCAGCTACCCGCTGCCGGTCGCCATGGTCCTGCTCGTCGGCGGCTTCCTGCTCACCCGGGACATGGTGTCGCTCGGCGCGGTGGTCGCCGCCGCGCTCTACCTGCAACAGGCGATCGACCCGATGGACCGGCTGTTGCAGTGGACGGAGCAGGCGCAACGTGGCTTCGCCTCGTACGCCCGGGTGCTCGGCGTCGGCATGGTCCCGCCGGAGCCACCCGGCGCGACCGCCTCCACAGGGGGTGAGCGGCTCGTCGTGCGTGGGGCGCGGTTCTCCTACTCCGACGGGCCGGACGTGCTGCACGGCATCGACCTGGAGGTGCGGCCCGGTGAGCGGCTGGCCGTCGTCGGCCCGTCCGGCGCCGGCAAGTCCACCCTGGCCCGGCTGCTGGCCGGGATCGACGCGCCGCGGCAGGGCGTCGTCAGCATCGGCGGCTGCCCGGTCACCGACCTCGACCCGGCCGAGCGACGCCGCCGGATCGCCCTGGTCACCCAGGAGCACCACGTCTTCATCGGCTCGGTGCGCGACAACCTCTCCTTCGCCGCACCGGACGCCTCCGACGAACAGATGCGCGCCGCGCTGCGCACCGTCGGCGCCGAGTGGTACGCGGAGCTGCCCGACGGCCTGGACACCCCGCTCGGTGACGGGGCGCGTCAACTCGGCGCGGCCGAGGCCCAGCAGTTGGCGCTGGCCCGGTTGGTGCTCGCCGACCCGCACACGTTGATCCTGGACGAGGCGACCGCCGCGCTCGACCCGTCCACCGCCCGACGGACCGAACGCGCGCTGGCCGCCGTGCTGGTCGGGCGGACCGTCATCGCGATCGCGCACCGGCTCAACACCGCGCACGACGCCGACCGGGTCGCCGTGCTGGCCGACGGTCGGATCACCGAGATCGGCAGCCACGACGAGCTGGTCGCGGCCGGTGGCGCGTACGCGGCGCTGTGGCGCTCCTGGCACAGCCGGGTCGACGAGCCCTGACGCCCTACTTCACCGCGCCGGAGGTGAGGCCGGCCTGGATCTGACGCTGGAAGATCGCGTACACGATGATCATCGGGAGGATGGCGATGGTCAGCGCCGCGAACAACCCGGACCAGTCCGCCTCGTAGCCGGCGTTCACCGAGATGTCGGCGATGCCCTGGGTGAGCACCCACTTGTCCTTGGCGTTGGAGAGCAGCACCAACGGAAGCTGGTACTGCGCCCACTGACCGATGATGTTGAAGATCGCCACGCTGATCAGGCCCGGCTTCGCCATCGGCATCATCACCTGGAAGAACAGCCGGGTGTGCCCGCAACCGTCGATCATCCCGGCCTCGGCGACCGACGACGGCAGCGTCTTGAAGAACGCGGCCAGGAAGAACACCGTGAACGGCAACGAGTACGCGGTGTAGACCAGCACCACGCCGGTGTGGGTGTCCAGCAGGCCCAGGTTCTTCACCACGAAGAAGAGCGGCACCAGGGCGAGGAAGACCGGGAAGGCCAACCCGGAGACGAAGAGGTAGTAGACCGCCCGGTTGCCCCAGAACCGGTAACGGGCCAGCACGTACGCGGCCATCGAGCCGAGCAGCATGGTGAGGAACGTGCTGCACGACACCACGATCACGCTGTTCAGGAAGTACCGACCGACGTTCGCCTTGGTCCAGGCCCGGGAGAAGTTCTCCCAGCGCAGCTCCGCCGGGAGCGTCCACGGGCTGCTGAAGATCTCGCTGGTGTTCTTGAACGCGGCGAGGAAGGTCCAGAGGATCGGCACGATCACGATCACCGCCCACACGGCGAGCGCGACGTGCCCCAGGTTGGCGAAGAGCCGTACCTCCGAACGGGGGCCCTTGCGCCCCGGCCCGGCGGGGGCGGACGGGTCACCGGTCTTCGGCGGCAGCGCCGCCGGTGTCGGCGGCAGCGTCGACTGCGGATTCATCAGTACTCCACGCTTTCCCGCTTGGTGAGCCGCAGCGTCAGCGCCGCGAACGTGAGGGTGAGGAAGAACAGCGCCACGCCCATCGCGGAGGCGTAGCCGTACTTCGAGTAGACGAACGCGTTGCGGTAGATCTCCATGGCCAGCACGGTGGTGGCGCCGTCCGGGCCGCCACCGTCCACCGAGAGCACCGCCACGATCGCGAACGCGTCGAACGCCGCGATCCCGAGGTAGACCCAGGCCACCTGGAGCGTGTCCCACAGCAGCGGCAGGGTGACCCGGAAGAACAGGGTCACCTTCGTCGCCCCGTCCATCTCGGCGGCCTCGTAGATCTCACCGGGAATGGAGGCCATCCCGGCCGAGAAGAGCACCACGTAGAAACCGACCGCCTGCCAGACCAGCACCGCGAGAATCGACCAGAGGGCCAGGTTCGGCTTGACCAGGAAGAGGATCGGCTCCAGGCCGAACTTCATCAACACGCCGTTGATCAGGCCGGACTCGTTCGGCCGGTACACCATCTGGAACAGCACCGCGATGATGGCCACCGCCAGGACCTGGGGGAAGAAGAACACCACCCGGTAGAACTTCGCCCCCCAGACCCCCTGGCGTTGGCCACCGCTGCTCTTGCCACCCACGTTGAGCAGGAAAGAGAAGAACAGCGCGATGGCGATGGTGATCAGCGGCAGGGCAAGCAGCAGTACGCCGTGGTGCTGGACCGCCTTCCAGAAGGCGCCGTCGTCGAGCAGCCTCCGGTAGTTGTCGAAGCCCACCCACTGCGGGGCGGAGAGCCCCCGCCAGTTGGTCATCGAGATCTGGAACGCCTGCGCGTACGGCCAGATCACGAATGTCACGTACAGCGCGACCGGGGCGATCAGGAACCCGATCACGAATGGATACTTGCCGTGCCGCATGACCCTAGCTCCGATCGATCAGCGCTTGAACTTGGTGACGGAGCTGTCCTTCTTGATGGCGTCGGCGCGCTTCTGGATCCGCTCCACGAAGGCGTCCGCGTTGATCCGGCCGAACATCAGCTCGTTGGTGGCGGTACGCGCCTCCGTGTCGAGCTCCTTGTACCAGCCGTCGAAGTACAGGTTGAACACGTCCTGACCGGCCGCCTTGAGCGCGGCCTGCGAGCTGGCCACACCGGGCGGGAAGGCGAAGCCCTCCGAGCCGGCGGTGACCACGGTCGGGGCCTTGACGACCTCGGTGAAGCCCTTCGCGCCCGCCTTCGAGAGCATCTGACGCATGTACTCCAGCCCGCCCTTGGGGTTCTTGCTCTTCGCCGAGACGAAGTAGCCCTCACCCGCGGTGGCGCGCAGCGCGGTGGCCGGCAGCTTGTCCGACGCGGTCAGGCTCGGCACCGGCATGAGCTGGTAGTCGAAGCCGGCCGGGGTGTCCTTCTTCTGCTCGCCCTCCAGCCAGTCACCGCTGGGGTACAGGGCCACCTTGTACTGGTTCTGCCGCAGCTGAACGTCGGTGTGCTTGAGGCCCTCGAAGCTCTTGTCGCTGAACTTCGCGCCCACCTCGGCCCACGCGGTGGCCGCCTGCTTGACGGCGTCCTGCTTCCAGGCGCCGTCCTCCAGGTTGTCGATGTTCTTCAGCACGTCCGTGCCGCCGATCTTGGCGGCGTGGGTGAGGATCACGTTCCACTGGTAGTAGGCCGCGTTCGCACCGGCGTAGCCGTACGGGGTGATGCCCTTGGCCTTGATGGCGGTGAGCAGGGTGATGAACTCGTCCCAGGTCTTCGCCGGAGCCCAGCCGTTGTCCTTGAACAGCTTGCCCGAGTACCAGATGCCGAAGACGGTGGAGACGTAGTACAGGACGTAGGGCTTGCCGTTGAACGAGCCCGCCTCGATGGTGCCGGGCACCACCGTGTCGCGGACCTTCTTGGCCGGGTCGTCGACCGACGGCGCGTCCCACAGCTCGGTGAGGTCCTGGAGCTGACCGTCGGCCACGAGCGCGCCGAAGTCCATCAGCTTCTCGCCCGAGTTGTTCACGAACTCCGGCGGGTTACCGGAGGCGAACCGCGGCTGGAGGACGGTGGAGACGGCCTGGGTGGCCTGGTGCTTGACCTCCGCCTTGGGGAACGCCGCCTTGTACAGCGGCTCGTGCACGTCCGTGGCGTACTTCTCGCCGTAGCCACCGTTGAAGATGACCACCTCGATCGGAGCGTCCTCCTTGACGCCCAGCGGGTTCTTCTCGCTCTTGGTGCCGCCGGCGACCTGCTCGTTGTCACCGTCGCTGCCGCTGGTGGCGCAGGCGCTGAGCAGCCCGATGGCCGGAGTGGCGAGCATGCCCACGGCGGCGGCGCGACGCAGCACCGTGCGACGGTCGAGTGCGGCCGGGTGTTCGGGGGTAATCGACATCGTCGTCTCTCCTTGTGAAATTCGGGTCATGCGGTACGCCGGAGACGCCCGGCGTACCGCGACTCGAGGGCGAGGTTGTGCTCGTCCCCGCCGGGGACGTTGGCGGAGAGGTAGATAGGGGGTACCTCCCCGGCCTGGTGGAACCGTCGTACGACCTCCGCGGTCAACAGCTGCGCCAGCAGCGCCGTGGTGACCGAGGAGACCGCACAGACCGCGCCGCCGCCCTCGAGCGGCAGCAGTGCATCGCCGTACGGCGCGCCATTGTCCAGCACGACGTCGGCGAGGTCGGCGAGCCGATGCCCGGACGGGTGCCGCGGGGCGACCCGTGCGGTGTGCTCGACCGAGGTGACCGCGATCAACGGGTGACCGCGCTCGGTGACCAGCGCCGCCAGCTCGACCACCGAGCCGTTGATGCCGGATTGGGACGCCACCACGAACACGTCGCGCGGTTGTGGTGCCGCGAGCGCGTAGATCTGGTGGGCGATGGAAGGATCGCGTTCCAGCTTGGGGTCGGCGAGCACGTCGCGCGGGGCGTCACCGTGCATCACCAGGTCCCGCACCGACAGCCGGTTGGTGGGGACCAATCCGCCGGCCCGGGCGACCAGTTCGGCGGCGAACGCCTCCGAGTGCCCGGCGCCGAACGCCTGGAGCACGCCGCCGTCGCGCAGGCTGTCGGCGATCAGGTCGGCGGCCCGGGTGATCCCGTCGGCCTCCGAGTCGAGCAGCCGGTCGAGCACCGGGCGGACGGCGTCCGCGTACCCCTGGGCGCTGATCATGAAAGGGCTCCCTTCGCTGCCTTGTGCCCGTCGACGGCCTGCGCGGTGCGCCGGAAGGCCGCGTGCGCGCGGTCGTGCGTGCGCTGCGCGACGGCGATGTAGAGCAGGTCCAGCACCACCAGTTGGGGGTGCCGGGCGGAGAGCGCGTCCGGCCGGAAGGTGGTCGCCTGGCTGGCGGTGAGCAGCACGATGTCGGCCAGCTCGGCCAACGGGGAGCGGGGGAAACCGGTGAGCGCGAGGGTGGTGGCGCCCCGACTGCCCGCCTCGGCGAGCATCTCGATCGTCTCCCGGGTCTGCCCGGTGTGCGAGATACCGAGCGCCACGTCTCCCGCTCGCAGCAACGCGGCGCTGGCCAACCCCTCGTGCACGTCGTTCCACGCCCACGCCGCCACCCCGATGCGGTGCAGGCTGAACTGCATCTCCTCGCCGACCAGCGCGCTGCCGCTGGCGCCGAAGATGTTCACCCGGCTGGCGCCCGCGATCGCCACCGCCGCCCGCTCCACCTCGCCGAGGTCGAGCAGGGTCGCGGTGTCGTGCATGGCCCGGGTGTCGGCGGCCATGATCTGGTCGAGCACCCGGGCGAGCGGGTCGCTCGGTTGGATCTCCCGCCCGATGTCGACGGTCCAGCCGGCCGAGCGGGCCCGGCCGGTCTCGGAGGCGATGCCCAGTCGCAGGTCGGCGTACCCCTCGAAGCCCATCGCCCGGCAGAAGCGGGTGATGGTCGCCGGTGAGGTGCCGCTACGCTCGGCCAGCTCGACGATGGTGGAGCGGGCGGCGGCCTCCGGGTCGCTGAGCACGTGCTCGGCCACCCGGCGCAGCGCGCCGGTCAACTCGTCGAGTCCACTGCGGACGCGGGCCAGCACCCCGTCGGAGGCCGAGGGCCGGCGCTCGATCACGTGGGCGTCGACCACCGCGGTCCCCGCGGCGGTGTCCACCTCGTGATCAACCATGAGTCGCCTCGCCTTTCCGAAAAGACTGTTAACTGTTAGTGGTAAAAGTTCTTACTGAAGGCCCCTCCGTGTCAAGACTGTGGGCGAAGTTTTCAAACTGTTACCTGGCGCACAGGCCGTCGCGCCCGCCAGAACTTGCCCCGTACGACCCCGCCGACCAGCATGAACAGTCCCCGTCACCGCCAGCGCAAGGAGACCCCGTGCGGATGTCCGACACCGTCGTCGTCGGCCTCGACGTCGGCGGCACGTCCACCCGGGCCACCGCCCTGACCCTCACCGGGGAACGCGTCGGCACCGGCCGTGCCGGCGGCGGCAACCCCACCAGCCACGGCGCCGAACGCGCCGCCGCCGAACTGCTCACCGCGCTCCGCCAGGCGCTCACCGACGTCGACCCGACCCGGGTGGCCGCCGGCACCATCGGGCTCGCCGGAGCCGGCCGGCTGCTCGCCGACCCGGCCGGGCGGGCCGCCTTCGACCGGGCCTGGCACGACGCCGGCCTGCGCTGCCCGTACGAGGTACACGGCGACGCCCTGGTCGCGTACGCCTCCGGCACCGCCGCCCCGGACGGAACCATCCTCATCGCCGGCACCGGGGCGATCACCGCCCAGGTCCGCGACCTACGACTCGACCGGATCGCCGACGGCCACGGCTGGCTCCTCGGCGACGCCGGCTCCGGCTTCTGGCTCGGCCGGGAATCGGTACGCCGGCTGCTCGCCGACCTGGACGCGGGACGCTCCCCCGGCACCCTGGCCACGGCGGTACTCACCGACCTGCTGGGCAGCGCCGACATCGCCCCCCGCTCCCGCGACACCGTCGACGCCACCATCCAGGCGGTGACCCGTCGACCCCCCATCGAGCTGGCCCAACTCGCGCCGCTGGTCGTCCACGCCGCCACCCACGGCGACCCGGTCGCCACCGCGTTGATCACCGAGGCCGCCGCACACCTGACCGAGAGCGTCAGCCGGATCCGCCCCGCCGGGGCGGTGACACCGCTCGTCCTCGGCGGCGGCCTGCTCACCGCGGACACCCCGCTGGCCGCCGCCGTCCGGACCGAGATCGCCCACCACTGGCCGGACGCGCCACTGCGTACCGCTGGAGACGGGGCCGCCGCCGCAGCCTGGCTCGCCGCCCGTGGCCTACCCGAGATGACCGACCCGGCCGCCCTGCACGCCAGACTCTTCCCCACCCCGTAACCCACCGCCGCGCCACCCCGCGCCGCGCCGGATCGAGGGCTGCGGGTGGGGTGATCGGTGTCGGTCAGGCGATGAGGCGCTACTTGAGTTGGCCCGCGGTCAGGCCGGCCTGCACCTGACGCTGGAAGGCCACGTAGATCGCGAGCACCGGCAGCACCGCGATGCTCAGCCCGGCGAAGAGCCGTGCGTAGTCACCGGCGTAACCCTGGCTGACCGAGAGCGCGAACAGACCCTGCGCCAGCATCCACTTGGAGTCGTCGCCCTGCAACAGCACCTGCGGAAGCAGGAACTGGTTCCAGTGGCTCAGAAAGTTGAAGATCGCTACGCTGATCATTCCCGGACGCGCCATCGGCAGCATCACCCGGAAGAAGAGTCGGAAGTGACCGCAGCCGTCGACCAGGGCGGCCTCCGCCACCGACGTCGGCAGGGTCCGGAAGAACGCGGTCAGGAAGAACACCGTGAACGGCAGCGAGTAGGCCGCGTACACGAGGATCAGCCCGGCCCAACTGTTGAAGAGGCCGGCGTTGCGGACCACGAAGAACAGCGGCACCAGGGCGAGGAAGACCGGGAACATCAGGCCGCCGACGAACAGGTAGTAGACGATCTGCCGGCCGCGGAACTCGTACCGGGCGAAGACGTACGCGGCGGTGGCGCCCATCAGCATGGTGAGGCTGACCGAGCCGGTCACCACGACCAGACTGTTGAGGAAGTACCGGCCGATGTGCGCGCCCGTCCAGGCCCGCGCCCAGTTATCCAGGTGCAGCGCGCCGGGCAGCCCCCAGGGGTCGGACAGGATCTCACCGTTGGTCTTGAACGAGCTGATGAACATCCACAGCAGGGGCAGGACGGTGAGCAGGCCCCACAGCAGCAGGAAGCCGTGCGAGAGGGTGTTGGCCACGCCGAGTTCCCGGCGCACCGGGCGGTCCCGGCCGACGACCACGGTCGCGGTGGGCTGGTCCAGAGTGGTCACGAGTACTCGATCCGTTCGCGCCGGCCGACCCGCAGTGACAGCACCGCCACCGAGAGGGTCAGGAAGAACATGACCACGCCGATCGCCGAGGCGTAGCCGAACTTGGTCTCGCTGCCGAAGGCGGTGTCGTACATCCGTACGCCGATCACGTCGGTGGAGAAGTTCGGCCCGCCGTTGGTCATCAGCTGCACGAGGATGAACCCGTCCAGGGCGAAGATGGCCAGGTAGACCCAGGCGACCTGGACGGTGTCCCAGAGCAGCGGCAGGGTGACCCGGCGCAGGGTGGTGAACCGGGACGCGCCGTCGAGCAGCACCGCCTCGTAGATCTCCTTCGGCACGGCCGACATCGCCGCGCCGAACAGCACCACGTAGAAGCCGACGTTGCTCCACACCATCACCGCCAGCACGCACCAGAAGGCGGTCGCGGGATCGCCCAGCCAGGTCGGCGCGGGCAGACCGACCGCGTGTACGGCGCCGGTGAGCAGTCCCTGGTTGGGGTGGTACACCTCCTTCCAGAGCAACGCGATGATCACCACGGAGAGCACCTGCGGGAAGAAGTAGACCGTGCGGTAGAGCGCCCCGCCGCGTACCCCGGTCACACCGGCGCGGCCCTTGCGCCCACCCATGGCGAGCATGGTGGCGAAGAAGAGCCCGAGCACGATGGTCAGCACCGGCACCAGGGCCAGCAGGATCGCGTTGTTCTTCAGCGCGTTCCACACGTAGTCGTCGTGCCACAGGGTCGTGAAGTTCGCGAGGCCGACCGGGTTGGCGTCCGCCGAGTAGCCGAGCCAGTCGGTGGTGGAGATCTGAAACGCCTGGAGGTACGGCGAGACGACGAAGAACACGTACAGCACCACCGGCGGCACCAGGAACGTGACGATCAGCGGCCACTTGCCATGTTTCACGAGGGGACCTTCCGTTGGGGTACGGCCGGTGGGGGGGCGCACCACTCCCCACCGGCCGGGCGGTCAGGCCGCTCGCTTGTACTTCTTGATCGAACTGTCCTGGGCGATCGAGTCGGCGCCCTTCTGGCACTGTTGCAGGAACTCCGCGGGGCCGATCCGGCCGCTGAAGAACTCGCCGCAGGCGGCGTCGACGAGGTTGCGCTCCAACTTGCGGTAGTAGTTGTTGTAGACCCAGTTGAAGCCGTTGGCGCCGGACGCGTCGAGTGCCTTGACCACGGTGGTCAGCCCGTACGGCAGCTCGACGCCCTCGGTGGCGCCGGCGACCACGGTGAGGCTGGCGACCTTCTTCGTGAAGTCCTGGGCGCCCCGCTTGGAGAGCATGGTCCGGAAGTACTCCAGGCCGCCGGCGACGTTTCGGGCCTTGGCCGGCACCATGAACGGTTCGCCGGCGGTGCCCCGGATCGCCTCGAACGGCAGCTTGTCGCCGCTGCCCAGGCTCGGCGTCGGCGCGATGGTCATGTTGAACCCGGCCGGGGTGACGTCCTTCTGCTCGCTCTCCAGCCAGGAGCCGCAGGAGATGAAGGCGGCCTTGCCCTGGCACCACGCGGTCTGCGACTGCTTGTGGTCCAGGCCGGGCGAGCCGTCCAGGATGTACTTGTCCTTGACGATCTGGTGCCAGGCGTCGGCGGCGGCCCGCATCGAGTCGGACTTCCAGGCGTTCGGCTCCAGGTTGTCGAGCGCGAGGGCCACCGACGGCCCGCCGAGCTTGATCGCGGTGGAGATCAGCGGCCAGCTCATGTAGCGCGGGTGCAGGCCGGCGTACGTCCAGGGGGCGATGCCGGCGGCCTTGATCTGCTTGCAGAGCGCGATGTGCTGGTCCCAGGTCTTCGCGTACTCCCAGTTGCGCTCGGTGAACAGCTTGTTGGAGTACCAGATGCCGTAGGCGGTGTAGGTGTAGTTCAGCACCAGGAACGTGCCGTCGTACGAGCCGATCTCCACCGCGCCGGGCAGCAGGGTGTCCTTGACCGTCTTGCCGGGCACGTCGAGGCTCGGGGCGGCGAGCAGCTCACCGAGGTCGGCGAGGGCGTTCTGGCTGACCAGGCCGTTGAAGTCGATCTGGCCGGTGCCGGAGTTGTTGACCACGTCCGGCGGGGAGCCGTCGACGAAGCGCGGCTGGAGGGTCTTGCTGATCTCCTGGGTGGAGGAATGGTCGATCTTCGCCTTCGGGTACTTCTCGGTGTACATGGCCTCGTGGGCCTTGGCGTACTCCTCGCCGAACCCGCCGCTGAAGATCACCACCTCGAGTGGGGCGTCCTCCTTCACACCGAGCGGGTTCTGCTCGCTCTTGGTGCCCCGGTAGGTGTCGGCGTCGTTCTTGTCTGCGCCACCGCCGGTGGCGCAGCCGGACAGCAGGCCGGCGGCGGGGGTGGCCAGGAGGCCGGCGGCGGCGCTGCGCCGCAGGATGTCACGCCTGTTCATGGGTTCTCCTCGGGTCGGGTCGGGCGGGTCGCCGGGGTGCGGGGGAAGGCGTCCGCCGCGCGAGGCTCGTTGATTCTCTTCAGTTCACGCGCTGTTACTGAAGAATTTCTACGACAGCCGGGCCCGGACTTCAAGTCCTGAGGGTCGAACCGTTATCCCGGTCGGCACGCCCGCCCCGGCACCGGGCCGGGGCGGGGCGTGCCGCGACCGCTCAGGTCTGGGTGGGGAACCCGAGGTTGACCCCGCCGTGCCGGGGATCCAACCAGCGGCTGGTGACGACCTTGCCGCGGGTGAAGAAGCGCACCCCGTCCTCGCCGTGCGCGTGCAGGTCACCGAAGAGCGACGACTTCCAGCCGCCGAACGAGTGGTACGCCATCGGCACCGGGATGGGCACATTGATCCCGACCATGCCCACCTCCACCTCGTGTTGGTAGCGCCGGGCCGCACCGCCGTCGTTGGTGAAGATCGCCGTGCCGTTGCCGTACGGGCTGGCGTTGACCAGCTCCACCGCCTCGTCGTACGAGCCGACCCGGACCACGCTCAACACCGGCCCGAAAATCTCGTCCGTGTAGATCGACATGTCCGGGGTGACCCGGTCGAACAGCGTCGGGCCGAGCCAGAAGCCGTGCGGGTCGCCGTCCGGCGTCACGTCCCGCCCGTCCACCACCGGCACCGCGCCGGCGGCGACACCGGCATCCACGTAGGAGCGCACCTTCGCCGCGTGCGCGGCGGTGACCAGCGGGCCCATGTCGCAGCCCCGCCGCCCGTCACCGGTCCGCAGCCCGGTCACCCGCGCGGCGATCCGCTCGACCAGCGCGTCCGCCACCGGCTCGACCGCCACCAGGACGGAGATGGCCATGCACCGCTCCCCCGCCGAGCCGAACCCGGCGTTGACCGCCGCGTCGGCGGCCAGGTCGAGGTCGGCGTCGGGCAGCACCACCATGTGGTTCTTCGCCCCGCCGAGCGCCTGCACCCGCTTACCGGCGGCGGTTCCCCGCTGGTAGACGTACCGGGCGATCGGGGTGGAGCCGACGAACGACACGGCCCGCACCTCCGGGTGCTCCAGCAACGCGTCGACCGCCTCGGAGTCGCCGTTGACCACGTTGAGCACCCCGTCGGGCAGGCCCGCCTCGGCGAACCACTCGGCCAGCAGCAGCGCCGCGCTCGGGTCCTTCTCACTCGGCTTGAGCACTACCGCGTTGCCGCAGGCCACGGCCACCGGCACGAACCACAGCGGCACCATCACCGGGAAGTTGAACGGGGAGATCACCGCGACCACCCCGAGTGGCTGCCGGATGGTGTACGAGTCCACCTCGGTGGACACGTTCTCGCTGAACGCGCCGCGCAGCGCCGACGGCAGGCCGCAGGCGTACTCGATGACCTCCAGGCCGCGCTGCACCTCGCCGGCGGCGTCGGCGAGCACCTTGCCGTGCTCGGCGGTGATCACCTCGGCGAGCCGGTCCCGACGGGCGTGCACCAACTCCCGGAAGGCGAACAACACCGCCGACCGACGCGCCAGCGACGCGTCCCGCCAGACCCGCGCGGCGCGGGCCGCGGCCTGCACCGCGACGTCGACGTCCGCGGTCGAGGCCAGCTCGACCTCGGCGGTACGGCGACCGGTCGCCGGGTCGAACACGTCACCACGCCGCTCCGACGTGCCACCGACCCGCTTGCCGTCCACGAAGTGACCGATGCTCATGCCGCCACCCCCGCCGCCGCGCGGATCGCGTCGACGAGGATCGCCAGGCCCTCCCGGGCCTCCTCCTCGGTCAGCGTCAACGGTGGGCCCATCCGCAGCACGTTGCCGTGCAGCCCGCCCTTGCCGGTGAGCAGGCCACCGGCCCGGCACGCCTCGAAGACCTGGTTGGTCAACCCCGGATCCGGCTCACTGGTGCCCGGTCGGACGAACTCGACGCCGAGCATCAGCCCCTTGCCGCGTACCTCGGCGACGCAGTCGAGCCCGCCCACGGTGGACCGCAGGCCGTCGGCGAGGATCGCGCCGACGCGGGCCGCGTTGGCCTGGAGGTCGTGCTCGATCAGGTAGTCGAGCACCGCGTTGCCGGCCGCCGTGGAGATCGGGTTGCCGCCGAAGGTGGAGAAGCTGATGGCCGACACCGACTCCAGCACCTCGGCGCGGCCGACCACCCCGGCCAGGGCGAACCCGTTGCCGATGCCCTTGGCGAAGGTGAGCAGGTCCGGGGTGACGCCGTGCGCCTGGTAACCCCAGAAGTGCTCCCCGGTCCGCCCCCAACCGGTCTGCACCTCGTCGGCGATGAACAGGATGCCGTGCTCGTCGAGGACCTTTTTCCAGCCGGCGAAGAGCCCGTCCGGCGGGTGCACGAAACCGCCCACCCCCTGGATCGGCTCGGCGATCAGCGCGGCCACGTCACCGGCGGTCTGGGTCGCGAGGACCTCGCGCAGGTCCTCCACCGCCGCGTCGACCTGCTCGTCGGCGGTGAGTCGGGCCAGCAGGCCGCGCACCCGGTCACCCGAGTGCAGCCAGGCCACCTGGAGCGGGTTGAGGCCGCTGGCCGACCAGTTGCGGTTGCCGGTGACACCCATCGCCGCGTACGACCGGCCGTGGTAGCTGTTGCGCACGGCCAGGATCTGGTGCGATCGGCGGTGGTTGGTGGCGACCAGCAGCGCCGCCTCGTTCGCCTCGGTGCCGGAGTTGGTGAAGAACACCCGGGCGTCCGGGATGCCGGAGCGCTGGGCGACCTTCTCGGCCAGCTCCACCTGTTGACGGATCAGGTAGAGCGTCGAGCTGTGCACGACGCCGGTGGCGAGTTGCCGCTCGACGGCCTCCCGGATCTCCGGAATGTCGTACCCGATCATGTTGGTCAGGACGCCGCCGAAGAAGTCCAGGTAGCTGCGCCCCTGCGCGTCGGTGACCCGGCGTCCCGAACCGGACACCAACTCGATCGGGTCGGCGTAGTACAACGGCATCCAGGACGGGAGCACGGCCCGGTGCCGGGCCAGCAGGTCGTCGGTCATCGTGGCAACCCTTCAGCGGCGTTCGTGGATACCGCACGCTCCCACCGCCGGCTGGCATGGACAACTGCCACTGTGTAGCGCAGACCCGACAGCGCATTGACAGGACGTAAGGGCGGACGGACGTTCGGGGCAGCTGCGGAGGCGTCGGCTGCCGTACGATGTGCGCTACGTCGACGACAGTCGGGGAGGTCGGACTTGATCCACCAGTTCTCCGTCTCCGCGGTGATCCTCGACGCCGACCGCGTTCTGCTGGTGCGCCACCGTCGGCTCGGCCGATGGATGTACCCCGGCGGTCACCTCGAACCCGACGAGGATCCGGTGGACGGCCTGCGTCGCGAGATCCGCGAGGAGCTGGGCATCGAGATCGCCCTCGTGGACGGCCCCCCGGTGTGTCACACCGCCGTCAAGGTGCTCGCGGCGCCGTTCCTCATGTTGGCCTTCGACACCACGGAGGCGACGCGGGTGCGGCGGCAGGTCGACATGGTCTACGTGTGTCGGTCGCTGGGCGGGACACCAATCCCGCAGAACAGCGAGCTGAGCGGTTACGCCTGGGTGTTGGTCGACGACGTCGCCACCCTGGACGTGCCACCGGAGTTGCCGGACATCATCCGGGCTGCCGCCCGCCACGCCCGCACCAACGACGGGGACGGGCTCCCGGCGGGCGCCAGCAGGCCACCCGACGGAACCCCGTCCCCATCCCCCGGTCAACCGGTCACCCGGTCACCCACCGATCCCGGAACGACCTGATGATCACCGCCCCGGCCGGTCGTCCCGACGCCACCGGTCGCGCACCTCGCTCACCAGCACCACCAGCCCAGCCAGCAGACTCGCCGCGTCCGCCGCGACGCTCAGGTAGAAGCACAACCTGTCCACCCTCGACTCCCTCTCCCTAGGATCTGCTGAGCTGGCCAGCTCCTCGTGCCATGAGCATCGGGCGACCACGGTTGGTGCGGCTGTACCCGCCAGTGCCGAACCGACCGGGCACCCCGGGCGACAGGGCTGAGCAGGCAAGACAGCCGGTGTGACGGCGACAGCGCAGGGGTGGGCGGCGCACCGCTCAGCGGGTGGTGGACGCCAACGTCAGCCAGGGAGAGGTTCATGCCCATCGGAAAGCGCATCGACCGTTCGGCCTGGCCGGCGGCCGGGCCGCACCGGCAGCTGTTGGAACACCTCGACGCGGTCCACGAGGCCAACGGCACGAAGAGCCTGGCCACCATCGCGACCCTGATGCGCCTGTCGTCCCGTACCCGGGTGAGCAACCTGCTCCGCGGCTCCCACGGCGCACTCCCGGTGGACGAGGACCAGCTCCGGTCGCTGGTGACCGCCCTCGGCGGCGGGACGGACGAGGTCAACCGGGGTTTGCGCCTCTACCGGCGGGCCCGAGCCGCGGCGCAGGAGGCCGAACCGCTCCCGGCCGCCCCGCGCCTGCGGCTGCCCGGCCCCAAACCTCCGTCGCCGATCGTCCTCTACCCCACGGTTCTCGACGCCACCGTCGCACGCCTCAGGGCGCACGGCCTGGTGGCGTTCGTCGGCCCCTCCGGGTACGGCAAGACGGCGCTGGCGCAACAGGTCATCCGTGACCCCCGGCTCGCCGACGCCTTCGGGGCGAACGTCTACTGGATGAGCATCGGGCGGGACCTCGCCGCGCCCGACCTCGCGCAACGGCTCAACGAGATCACCTTCCTGGCGTCCGGGGTCCGACCGGAGGTCACCAACCCGGTGCTCGCCGCGCAGTTCCTCGCCGGACGGCTCGGCGAACAACCCTGCCTGCTCGTGTTCGACGACACCTGGCAGCAGGAGTGGCCGGAGATCCTGCGGTTCGTCGCCACCGTCGCCTCGGTGCTCGTCACCACCCGGGACGGGACCACGCTCGGCGGCGACGTGGAACAGCACGCGCTGACCGGCCCGACGACCGAACTCGGCGCGCGGATGCTCAAGGCGTCCGCGCCTGAGCTGGACGAGCTGGACTGCACCCGGGTCAGCGCGGTGACCAGGTCCAGGCCGTTCCTGCTCGACCTGGTCGGCGGCCAGCTACGGCAGGAGATCCACGCCGGTCGGCCGCCCGAGGATGCCGTACACGACCTGCTGGTACGGGTGGCCGGCGCCGCCGACATCGACGGGCTCGTCGAGTCCGTCGTCGGCTCCGCCGGCGGACCCACCGCCCGGTCCCTGCTGAACTGGAGCATCGAACGGCTGCCGCCCCACCACGCCAGGCGGCTGCAACACCTGGCCCTGTTCCGCAGCGACCAGGACGTGCCGCTTCGCGTGCTCGCCCACGTCTGGAACGTGCCCCTGCACGAGGCGTTCACCATCGTCGACCAGTACCGAAGCCGCTCGCTCGTCTCCAGCCTGCGCTACGAGGGGGACGACTACCTGGTCAACGTGCACGACATCCTCCTCGACCACCTTCGCTACGACCTGGGGCCGACCGAGCAGGCGACGCTGCACCGCGACTTCATCACCAGCCTCGCCGGCCTCGCCCTGGACAGCGACGACTACGACCGGATGAAGCTGGCCGACGCCGTCGAATCCCACACCTACCTGCGCGACAACCTGGTCTGGCACCTACGCGCCTTCCTCTCCCCCGCCAGGCTGGCCAGCGTCGTCAGCGACCCGGAATATGTCGGAGCCAAGGTGGTGGCCGCGGGAGTGGGCGCCGTCCTGGCCGACCTGGCGCTGGTGGACGACGCCAGCGACACCCGGACCGCGCGGGTGACCCGGCTGACCGCGAGCATGCGGCACCTGCGCGACCGTGCCTCCGCGACCGCGTCGCTGCGCTCGTTCCTCGGCGAGACGACCACCGAGGACCGCCCCCGGTACCGGCAGATCCTCGCCCTCGGTGACGGGGATCGCCTGCGACGGCTGCACGGCAGCATCCTCGGCTGCTCACTCAACGAGGCGGAGAGCGAGGTCCTGGTCACCACGAGCGAGGGCATCGTGGCCGTCCTGGACACCGAGGACCTTCAGCTCCGGTGGACCCTGCGGCTGCCCGGCGGATGGACCCGGGCGTGCATCTTCATCCCCGAGGGCATCGCGGTGGGCAGCGACGACGGCCTGATCCGGCTGTTCCGCGACGAGGACCGCGCGTTGGTGGCGGTCCTCGCCGGTCATCAGGGGGAGATCCGCACGCTGGCCGTCTCCCCCGACGGCAACTGGATCGTCTCCGGCTCGGACGACGGCACCGTGCGGCGCTGGGACCTCAAGACCGGACTGCTGTTCAACACGTTCCAGGGGCACACCGACCGGGTCCGGAGCGTCGCCGTCGCACCCGACGCCAGCTGGATCGTCTCCGCCTCCGACGACGGCACCGTCCGGCAGTGGGACGCCGTCGACGCCAGCCCCCGCAAGGTGTTCCGGGGCCACACCGCCCGGGTCAGGGGGGTCGCGGTGGCACCGGACGGCGCGACCATCGCGTCGGTGTCCGACGACGGCACGGTGCGTACGTGGCCGGCCCACGGCCCGGATGTCGGAGCGGTGATCCTCGGCGAGCACGGCTGCGTGGTCCGGGACGTCGACTTCACCCTCGACGGGTCGGCCGTGCTCACCGCCGGCGCGCACGACAACCTCCTCTCGCTGTGGCCGTTGGACCAGGTGTCCGGGCGGCGGGACCTGGTCGGGCACCGCAGCTGGGTGATGTGCTGCCGGAGCACGCGTCGGACGTCCCGGGCCGTCTCCGGCTCCGACGACGGCACGGTGCGACTCTGGGACCTGACCGATCACACCGAGGTCGTACGCCACGACGGGCGCAACGAGTGGGTCTTCGCCGTCTGCGCGGATTCCCGGGACGACCTCCTCTACGCGGGCACCACCGCGAACCGCCTGATCTGCCTCGGCGGCCCGGATCGTCAGGTGACGGAGCAGGCGGACGCCGGTAGCGGGGTGCGCGGGCTCGCGGTGGCCGGCGGTGCCCTGCTCGCGGGGCTCGACAACGGGGACCTGCTGCACGTCGACACCGAGCGCACCCCGTGGGACGGCCGACGCGTGCGGCTGTCCGACCGAGGCGTGCGACGGGTGCAGTACCTGCACGACAGGAACCTGGTCGTCACGTCGTGCCACGACGCGGCGATCCACCTTCTCGGCTGGGCCGACGGCAGCCTGCAAAGCCTGCGCCGGATCACCACCGGGTACGGCGCGGTCTACGAAGCGCGACTGCTGCCCGACGGCGAACACCTGGTGTCGGCGCACGAGAACGGCGACATCTGTCTGCACACGGTCGACGGTGAGCTGCGCTCCCGGGTGGCCGCCCACCGTGGTCCGGCGCTCTGCGTCGCCACCACCCCGGACGGGCGGCACGTCGTCACCGGCGGCGACGACGGGAACGTCCGGCTCCTGGCGGTGACCGGCGACGTCCTGCTCGACCGAGACGTCATCGGTGTGCACGACGACTGGGTCGGTCAGGTCGTTCTCAGTCCCGACGGCACCCGGGTCGCCAGTGTCTCGGACGACCACACCGTCCGGATCAACCCGCTGCACGGCGGCGACGCGGAGATCGCCCTGGCCTTCGAACAACCCCTGTACTGCGCACTGTGGCGTACCGACGACGAACTCGTCGTCGGTGGCGCCGCCGGCGCGTACGTCATCGACGGACTGTGAGGAGCTCAGATGTCGGAACCGACCACCACCAGCTTCGCCGAGCAGTACGCGCGGCTGGGTACCGCCCGAATCCCCCGCATGGTGTCGCCTGCCGTGGTGGAGCAGCTCAAAGCGGAGCTCTACTCGCTCATCCGCCGGGCGCACGAGGCCGGGCAGCGGATCGCGGCGTTCGACAAGGTGGACGGTTCGCACGACCGGGATCCGCTGTTCCTCGACTCCGGCAGAGCCGCCACCGTGTTCCACGAGCCGGTGGCGCTGGGTTGGACAGGGCCGGTCGAGCTGCCACGGTACACGGACGCGGTGGCCCGGGTGGGTCACGGGCTGCACGCCAGAGAGGGCGCGGTCCTCGACTGGCTGCGCGGTGGAGACCTGGCCTCCTGGTGCCGGCTGACCGGCCGGCGCAGGCCGGCCGTCATCGAGACCATGTACGTCCGCAAGTCCCGGTGGTCGGAGCCGTTGCCGCCGCACCTGGACCACACCTACCTGTGGACCGACCCGCCGTCGGTGCAGGTCTTCTGGCTCGCGCTCGACCGCGCCGACGAGACCAACGGCGGTCTCCTGGTCGACACCCGTGGCCCCGTGTCGGAGCTGCGGCACCGGCTGGTGCGTCACGGCGACGAGGCGAAGCTCGTGGCGTTGCCAACCGTCAACCCGGATCCACCACCGATCGACCACGGTGCGCGGCTCACCCTGGTCCCGTGCGACCCGGGTGACGTGGTCGTGGTCGACGGCTTGGTGCTGCACGGCAGCGGTGCCTCGGACGGGGTTCGTACCCGGGACGCTCTCGCCGTGCACGTGGTCGACCTGGCGTGCGCCTGGGCACCGGAGAACTACCTGGGTGACATGACGCCATACGAGCTCTAGTCGCCGGCCGGGCCGTCCCGGCCGGCGCCGTCACCTCCACCCGCCGCCGCGTGGACGAGAGCGGCGAGATGCTCGGCCAGCAGCTCCGGTGGACGTGTCGTCTCCTGGGTCAGGACCGTCCAACCGTTGGCGCTCAGCCGCGCGCACTCGCCGGACACGTCGACACCGACCATGGCCTGTTCGAAGTACTCGAGGACCTGCTGGGGAAGCCGCCGGTGCGCGGGACGCCGGGCGTTGCGGGCCCACCGCACCGACCTGTCGCAGTGCAGGACCGTGACCAGCCCGGCGAGGTCGGGTTGCTCGGTGACCGCCAGTCGGAACGTGGCCAGCTCGGTCAGGGGGAGTTCGAGCAGGAGCACCGGCGGACGGGTGAAGGCCCCGAGACGACCGGTCGCGCGGGCCAGCACGAGCAGGCCACGGGTGGCCCGGCGCATCTGGCCGGGACGCCACTCGTCGTGCATGAGGAAGTGCCCGCCGTCGCGTACGTAGAGCTGCGCTCCGGAGAACTCGGCGACCCCCTCGGGACACTGGATCTCCAACACGTCGTCGATCGACCACTGCACCGGCGCCCAGTCCGCCGCCAGGCGTGCCGCGAGTTGACGGCGAACGGTCGACTTGCCCACCCCGGGCATACCCACGATGACGACGACGGGCATCACGAGCCCCATCATCCCCGCTCCCGTTGGCTGGTCGAGCACGTCGCAGGCGTCGTTTCCCCCGGCCGCAGGGTCCACTGTCGATCGAGGTGCAGGCCGACCGCGAGCAGCGCGTACGCCGCCCAGCCCGCGCCCAGGCCGGCGCCCGGCGAGAGATCCTGGCAGTAGTGGTAGGCGGTGAGGAAACCGACGAGCGCCAGGCTGTTGCGGGCGAAGTGCCCGGTGAACGCCACCAGATCGCGGCGGGTCTCGATGGCGACCAGCACCCCGGAGTACGGGAACGTCACCACCATCGCCCGCAGCAGGTGGCCGAGCAGCCCGGTGAGCAGCGCGCCGGTGAGAATGATCAGGAGCTTGACCGGAGCGCGGAGTTCCCGCTGCCGGCCGACTGCCAGCGCTCGGGAGGACGGGCCGGTGGGTTCGGCCCGACGGCGGTGCGACACCACCATGGCCAGCAGCCAGAGTGCCACGGTGCCGAGCAGAGCCGGCTCGAACGGCACCGGCACGACGAGCAGACCCGCGCTGAACGCCACGTACGCGGCGATCCCGGCGGCGTCGGCGAGCAGGATCGGCCAGCGCAACCGGTGGTGGGTGACCGTCACGACGACGAAGAACAGGTTGAGGCCGAGCACCCCGAGCAGTTGCGCGCCCTCCACCCGGTGCCCGGTGCTCACCAGGGCCAGCGTCATCGGCAGCGGAAGACTGTAGACGAGCGCCCGCAGTCGTACCGACCGGATCAGGCTGACCGCCCAGACCACCACGGTCACCAGCAGCACACCCGCCACGGTCATCGGCGCCCCGCCCTCCGGTCGCGGTCAGTCGAGGAAGGTCGCCGCCTCGACGCAGACCTCGAAGATGTCGGTCAGCCGGGCCAGGTCCCCGGCATTCACCGAGAACTGGTTCTCGGTGATCTCGCCGTGCGCGCTCATGCGACCCTCCCAGCACGCCGTGCCGTCCCACAGGGTCAGGTTGACGTGCCGGGACGCCTCCACCACCCCCCACGGCAGCAGCCCCACCCGCACCCCGGCCCGGCGCTGTGCCCGCACGAACTCGGTCAGCTCGTCGGTCAGCCCGGCGTGCAGGAAGACCCGGGTGATCCGTACGCCCCGGGCCAACGCCTCGGTGTTCGCCGCCCAGTAGTGCCGGCCGATGTCGCCGCGCCACCAGCTCAGCTCGCCGCTGGCCCTCGGCATCACGTTGGTCACCGCGTCCAGCCGTCGCGCACACTCCCGGGTGGCCCCGAGCAGGTCCTGGCAGTCACCACCCGGCCGGATGATCCGCCCGACGCGCAGCTGTTCGGTCTCCGTACGGAAGCGCTCGAAGCGGCGTCGGGCCTCCTCGGCGACCCGGGTGCCCGGATGCCGCTCCACCGCCTGCCGGGTGCCGGTGACGACCTCGGGCACCGCCTGCACCAGCCACACCGGCCCCTCCAGCAACGTCCGGAGGTGAAAGCGGCGCTCCGCCCGCGCCAGCGAGTCGACCAGCAGCGAGATGGTGGTGCCCATCAGCCCGGCGAGCAACGACTCCACGCCGGTCGCCGCGTTGGTCAGGTCCAACGTCACGGAGAGCGAGACCGACAGCAGGATGCCGACCAGCGCGACCGGGTCGGTGTGTGTTAGCAGTCGGACGAAGCCGCCGGGCGACCCGGCCCGGTCAGCGCGGGGTCGGCGGAGCAAATCGGCCATCGAGGTACCTCCCGGGCGCCGGCTGACGTCAGCGTACGACGGGCCGACAACGAGGCCCCCGGTACGATCCGGCAGTGCCTGAGCTGCCCGTACCGCTGCCCGTTGTCGCGCCGGGCCACCCGGCGGCCGGCATCGCCCAATGGGTCGACGCGGACCCGCTCCGCGGCCTGGTCGCCCGTTTCGGCGGCACCTGGCCCGACGGCGACCTCACTGAGCTGCTCCGCTTCCTCGACGACTTCTCCGCCCGCCACTGGGACTTCCGGGGTGGCCGGGAACGGCCCGACGCCCGGGAGCCCGACCTCGACCCGGACACCGCCGAACTGGTGCTCGACGCGGCTGCCGCGCTCGGCCTGATCCATCCGGTGCCGCCGGCCCGGTCGGCGTACGCCCACCTGGTGGTGCTCGGCGGCCTGGCGCACGCCTGCGTGCGCCGCGTCGGGTATGCCGCGCACCTGCTCCGCGCCGGCCTACCGGTCAGCGGCGAGGTCGCCGTCCTGGGCAGCTTCCGGCAGTTGTCGGACTGGGAACGCCGCACGCTGGCCGACGCGGGCCTACCGGCCGACGACACCGAGGTGGACGTGCTGGACACGGCGGTCCGCCGGGTGTTCGGGGTGGCCGCCCCGGCGGAGCAGGATGGTGTCGACGCCGGCCACCCGCACCACTCCTGGTCGTCGCGGACCTACCGACCGGACGGGCTGCCGCCGATCCGGGTGCTGGCCGCGCCGTCGAGCGAACCGGACCGGCGGCGCGCGCACACCGCCGACACCCAGCGGTTCTGGGCCGGCCACGTCCGGCTCGCCCCGGGCGACGAGGTGCTGATGGTCACCGCGCCGATCTACGTGCCGTTCCAGCACTGCGACGCGCTACGCACCCTGGCCGTGCCGTACGGCTGCGCCATCGAGACCGTCGGGGTGGACCCGACGCTGGCCGACCTGGCGGTGCTGCCCGAGCAGACCCTCACGCCGGGGCGCTACCTCCAGGAGATCCGGTCGGCGATCCGCTCGATGCGCGCCCTGCACCACCACCGCTGAGCCCGACTCAGCCGGCGGTGTCGGCGACCGCCCGACTCAGCCGGCGGTGTCGGCGACCGCCCGACTCAGCCGGCGGTGTCGGCGACCGCCCGACTCAGCCGGCGGTGTCGGCGACCGCCTGGCTCAGCCGGCGGTGTCGGCGACCGCCTGGGCGAAGACCTCGGAGCGGTGCTCGAAGTTGCGGAACCGGCCGTAACTGGGCGCGGCCGGGGACAGCAGCACCACCCCACCGGCCGGGGTCACCTCGCGGGACAGCCGGACCGCGTCCACCAGGTCGTCGACCAGCTCGGTACGCACCTTCGGCAGGCCGGCCAGCACCTCGACGATGCGGGCGCCGCTGTCCGGGATTCCGATCACGGTCAGCTCCCGCTCGGCCAGGTGCTCGGCCAACGGCGTGTAGTCCAGACCCCGGTCGTTGCCCCCGACGATCACCGTCAACGGCCGCCCGTCGTACGCGTCGATGGCGTGCATGGCCGCGTACGGGCTGGTGGCCAGGGTGTCGTCGACGAACGTCAGCCCGGACGGGTCGATGATCTCGGTGAGCCGGTGCGCCAACCCCTGGAACTCGGCGACCGCGACGGCCAGGTGGTCCTTGTTCGCCAGCACGTCCACGCCGAGCGCGTCGAGCACGGCGAGCGCGACGCAGAGGTTGCCCTCGTTGTGCCGGCCGACCAGCGGCAGCACCGCACGCGGGAAGAGCGGCTGGTCGCCGACGTGGAACCAGAGGGTGCCGTCGGCGCCGGTGGCGACGTGGAAGGTGTCGGGGCGACCGGCCCGGACCGCCGGCAACTCACCCAATTCGTTGGCGAGCCGGGGGTCGCCGCCGTTGACCACGATCGTCTGCGGGTCGTGGGCGAGCAGGTTGAGCTTGTCCCGGTAGTACTCCCGTTCCCCACCGTGCGCGTCCAGGTGCTCCGGGAAGAGCGCCGTGACCACCGCCACCCGGGGCGAGTCGGTGAGATCGCTGCACTGGTAGCTGGACAGCTCCAGCACGTACAGCTCGGCCTCCGGCAGGTCCAGGGTCGGCACGCCGATGTTGCCGCCGAAGACGTTCGGCCGGCCCATCGCGCTGAGCAGGTGACTGATCAGGCTGGACGTGGTGCTCTTGCCCTTGCTGCCGGTGACCCCGACGGTGCGCGCGGCATGGTCGGCCATCCACAACGCGGTGCCCTGGGTCACCATGATCCCGCGGCGGCGCAGCTCGACCAGCCACGGGTGGGTCTGCGGCACGCCCGGGGAGCGGACCACCACGTCGGCGGCGGCTAGCCGTTCGAAGCCCGCCTCCCCGGTGACCAGCGGCGCCGCCTCGGCCAGCGGGCCGTCCCAGGGCAGCGACAGGAAGTTCGAGCTGTCGTCGACGGCGACCAGCTCGGCCGGGCCGTGCGCGGCGATGGCGGTCACAGCGGCCCGGCCCTCCCGACCGGTGCCCCAGACGGCGACGGTACGTCCGCGCAGGTCAGAAAGACGCACGGGGCTCTCCTCGGGGGTCAGGGCGGCGGCTGGGCGGGCCCGGTCCGGACACGGCCGGACGAACCAGGGCCTAGTATGGCGTGTGCCCAACGAGCAGCTCCGGCGGATGGACGCCTTCACCTTTCCGTCCTACTCGATCGACTTCGCCACCGGCGAGGTGTTGTTCGACTACGCCCTGACCGGTCCGGCCGGTGAGCAGCGGTTCACCGAGGTGATCACGCTTCCACTGCCGGCGGAGCCACCGTCCGACGAGACGGTGGCGACCCTCAACCGGGTGCTTGAGGTGCTGCACCTCGTCGCCGGGGTCAGCTACTACAAGGCCGCCGCGCCACCCCGGCTGGTGCTGCCGGCGCCGCTGGGCGCGGCCACCGTCGACTACGTCACGGCCGTCTACACCAAGGGCCTCGCCGAGTACGCGTACCGCAACCAGCTGCCGCACGTGCTCCAGCTGCGCCCTGAGGTGCCGGCCGGCACACCGGCGACCCCCCGGGTGTACGACGACTCGGACCGTCGCCCGCTCTCGGCGGTCGGCGGCGGTAAGGACTCGATCGTCAGCCTGGAGGCGCTGCGCCGCGCCGAGTTGGACCCGGTGCCCTTCTCGGTCAACCCGAACCACGTGATCGTCGCGGTCAACGAGGCGTCCGGGCTGGTCCCGTTGGCCGCGCGGCGGCGCATCGACCCGGTGCTGTTCGACCTGAACGCGGCCGGCGCGCTGAACGGGCACATCCCGGTGACCGCCATCAACTCCCTGATCGCGGTGGCCACCGCCGTGCTGCACGGGCTGGGCCCGGTGGTGATGTCCAACGAACGCTCGGCGTCCGACCCGAACCTGTTCTGGGACGGCCACGAGATCAACCACCAGTGGTCCAAGGGCGTCGAGGCGGAGGGGCTGTTGCGGGCGTCGCTGGCCGAGCACGCCGGCCTGACCGATCCGTACTTCTCCCTGCTGCGCTCACTGTCCGAGCTGCACATCGCCCGGCTGTTCGCCGAGTTCACCCGGTACGACGACGTGGTGACCAGCTGCAACGCCGCGTTCAAGCTGCGCGACGCGAGCGCGCGCTGGTGCCGGGACTGCCCGAAGTGCCGGTTCGTCTTCCTGGCCATGGCGCCGTTCATGCCCCGGGAGCGGGTCACCCACATCTTCGGCGGGGACCTGCTCGCCGACCCAGGGCAGATCCCCGGCTACCGCGAGCTGTTGGGCGTGGACGGGCACAAGCCGTTCGAGTGCGTGGGCGAGGTCGAGGAGTCGGTGGTGGCTCTCGGCCTGCTCGCCGAGCAGGACCAGTGGCGCGACGCACCGGTGATCCAGGCCCTGGTCGACGCCGTCCCGGAGACGGCCTGGTCGGCGGTGGCCACCTCGGACGTCTTCACCCCCGGTGGCCCCAACCACATCCCCCCCACCTACGCCAAAGCCCTAAACACCCTCACCGCCTAACCCCGCCCCCTTCCGGGGTCGATCATGGAGTTGTGGCGGGCGTTGTGCCCCTGATCGCACCTTTTGTGAGGCACCACAACTCCATGATCGACCGGGGCTCGGGGCGGGCCGGGGGCGGGGGCGGGGGCGGGTAGGGCTTTACGGGGTTCGGACTGCGTCCAGGGCCAGCAGTGCCACGTGTAGGGAGAGGGCGGCCTCTACCGAGTCGAGGTCCGCGTCGAGGATGCGGGCGATGCGGGCCAGCCGTTCGTAGAAGGCCGGTCGGGACAGGTGGGCGGCGGCAGCGGCTGCGGACTTGTTGCGCCCCTGCTCCAGGTAGGCGCGCAGGGTGTCCAGCAGCCGCTCCCTCGGGTGCCGGGCGTCGTACTCCAGCAGGGTGCCGAGTTCGCGTTCCACGAACGTCTGCAACCGGGGTTCGTCGCGCAGCAGGTGCAGCAGGCCGGCCAGCCCGACGTGCGGGAGCCGGAAGATCGGCAGGTCGCGCTGGTCCCGGCGGGCCGCCTCGGCGATCTGCCGTGCCTCGACGAGCGACCGTCGGGCCTCGCGCAGGGTGCCCACTCCGGAGCCGGCCGCCACGATCACCCCACCCGTGCCGGTAGCCCGGGACGGGTCGGCCCCGGCCGCCAGCCGGGACGGATCGACGCCGGACGGCGTCCGGCCCGAGCCGGCGTCGAGGCGTACCCGTCGAAGTGCGCCGGCGAACGCGGACAGCGCGCGGTCCTCGGCGGCCGGGTCGGGCAGGGCCAGCAGCGCGCCCACCGAGTTGTCGTCGACGGCGCTGGTCAACGCGGTCAGCTTCGCCTCCCGCAGGGCCTGGCCGACCGCCTCGGAGAGATCCCGTAGCCGGGCCTGAGCGGCCTCCGGGCCGACCTCCCCGGCGGGGTCGTCGGCGCGGTGCCGGACCATCACACCGACCAGGTGCCGCCGGTCGAGCAGCACGCCGAGCGCCTTGGCCCGCAGCGCCACCTCGTCCACCGGGCGGGAGTGGTCGAGCAGCGCGGTGAGCAGGGTGCGGTGGATCTGCCGTTCCAGGCCCTCGGCGTCGCGGCGGATCAGCCGGCCCAGCGCGAGGGTGGACGCGGCCCGCTCGATCAGGATGGTGAGCCGGGTGGGCGGGCCGGCTGTCGGTTCGACGGCCCGGGTGCTGGGCACGTCCCCGCTGGCCGGCCAGCGCAGCAGCAGTCGGCCCCAGTCCTGCCCCCGGGCGCCGACGGTGGTCACCAGCCAGCCGTTGTCCGGGTCGTACGCGGTCCGCCCGGCCGGCCGGATCCGCCGGGAGTGCTGCTCCCAGCCGTCCAGCAGCAGCTCCGCGCTCTCGCCGGCCGGGTCGTACCCGAGCACCTGCCGGGACAGGTTCTCCAGCACCACGGGGCAGCCGGACAGCTCGGCGGCCTGGCGGATCACCTCGGTGGCCTCGGCGCCCTCGACGGAGAGGTCGTTGAACCGCTGGTGGATCTCCTCGGTGGCGCGCAGCTCGGTGAGCTGCGCGTCGACGATCAGCGCGTGCACCGACTCGGTGATCCGGACGAACGGGGTGGCCCGGCGCAGCTCCACCAGCGGCAGTCCGCGCCGCTCGGCGGCGGCGGCCATCACCCGGGGCACGCCGGTGACGTACCGGCGGCCCAGCTCGACGACGAGCCCGGAGACCCCGACGTCGGCGAGGTCGCCGATGAACGCGCGCAGCCCGGCGTCGTCCGCGGGTAGGCCGATGCCGGTGGTGAGCACCAGCTCGCCGCCGCCGAGCAGGGTGGCGATGTCCGGCACCTCGGCGACGTGCACCCAGCGGACGGGCCGGTCCAGCCCTTCGTCCCCGGCGACCACGCGTGGCGCGCCGTGGCGGACCGGGTCCAGGGCGAGGACCTCACGGACGGTAGGGAACACGGCCGCCACGCTACCGTCCGTGACGTCGGATCTCGAAAAGCCCGGCGACGGCGCGGGCTCAGTCGACGCCGAACTCCATCGCGGCCCGGTCGAGCGCCGCGTCCTCGGCCGAGGCGACGCCCCGGGAGGCGATGGCTTCCGCGCCCCCCTGTGGCATCGCGCCGATGAGCCCGGTCGAGGCGGCCTGGGCGGCGCCGATCATGCGCTGCGGGGTGCCGCCGCCGACCAGACCGAGGGAGGCGTACTGCTCCAGCTTCGACCGCGAGTCGGCGATGTCCAGGTTGCGCATGGTGAGCTGGCCGATCCGGTCGGACGGGCCGAACGCCGAGTCCTCGGTGCGCTCCATCGACAGCTTGTCGGGGTGGTAGCTGAACGACGGGCCGGTGGTGTCCAGGATCGAGTAGTCCTCGCCCCGGCGCAGCCGCAACGTCACCTCGCCGGTGATCGCGGTGCCGACCCAGCGCTGCAACGACTCGCGCAGCATCAGCGCCTGCGGGTCCAGCCAGCGGCCCTCGTACATGAGTCGACCGAGGCGGCGGCCCTCGTTGTGGTAGTTCGCCAGGGTGTCCTCGTTGTGGATGGCGTTGACCAGCCGCTCGTACGCGGCGTGCAGCAGCGCCATCCCGGGCGCCTCGTAGATGCCGCGGCTCTTGGCCTCGATGATCCGGTTCTCGATCTGGTCCGACATGCCCAGGCCGTGCCGGCCGCCGATGGCGTTGGCCTCCAGCACCAGGTCGACGGCGCTGCCGAACTCCTTGCCGTTGATGGTGACCGGGCGGCCCTGGTCGAAGCCGACGGTGACGTCCTCGGTCGGGATCTCCACCGTCGGGTCCCAGAACCGGACCCCCATGATCGGGTTGACCGTCTCGATGCCGGTGTCGAGGTGCTCCAGGGTCTTCGCCTCGTGCGTGGCGCCCCAGATGTTGGCGTCGGTCGAGTACGCCTTCTCGGTGCTGTCCCGGTAGGGCAGGCCGCGCTCCAGCAGCCACTCCGACATCTCCTTGCGCCCACCCAGCTCGGTGACGAAGGCGGTGTCGAGCCACGGCTTGTAGATGCGCAGCATCGGGTTGGCCAGCAGGCCGTACCGGTAGAACCGCTCGATGTCGTTGCCCTTGAAGGTCGAGCCGTCGCCCCAGATCTGGACGTCGTCGGCGACCATCGCCCGCACCAGCAGGGTGCCGGTCACGGCCCGCCCGAGCGGCGTGGTGTTGAAGTACGCCCGCCCGCCGGTGCGGATGTGGAAGGCGCCGCAGGTCAACGCGGCCAGACCCTCCTCGACCAGGGCGGCGCGGCAGTCGACCAGGCGGGCGACCTCCGCGCCGTAGCTGAGCGCACGGCCGGGCACCGAGGCGATGTCGGGCTCGTCGTACTGGCCGATGTCGGCGGTGTACGCGCAGGGAATCGCGCCGTTGTCGCGCATCCACGCGACCGCGACCGAGGTGTCGAGGCCGCCGGAGAAGGCGATGCCGACACGTTCGCCGGTGGGCAGGGAGGTGAGAACCTTGGACACGGGGAAAATTATGCAATAGAACGCATGGCCATGCAAGCTGAAGTGGTCTACTCGCCGCCGAACGGCGGATCGTCGCGCCCCAGCTCCCAGAACGCCACCGCCGCGGCCGCGGCGACGTTCAACGAGTCGACCCCACGGCGCATCGGCACGACCACCCGCACGTCGCTCGCGGCCTGGGCCGCCGCGGTGAGGCCGGGCCCCTCGGCTCCGAGCAGCAGCGCCGCCCGCTCACGCTGCGCCGGGGTCAACCGCTGGATGGGTACGGCGTCCGGCGCCGGCGTCATGGCGAGCACGGTGAAGCCGGCGTCGCGTACCTGATCCAACCCGCCGGGCCAGCGGTCGAGCTTCGCGTACGGCATCGCGAACACCTCCCCCATGCTGACCCGGACGCTGCGCCGGTACAGCGGATCGGCGCAGGACGGCGACAGCAGCACCGCGTCGATACCGAGCGCGGCGGCGCCCCGGAAGACCGCGCCGAGGTTGGTGTGGTTGTTGACGTCCTCCAGGATCACCACCCGACGCGCGGCGGCGAGCACCTCGGCCGCCGTCGGCAGCGGCCGGCGGTGGAACGACGCCAGCACCCCCCGGTGTACGTGGAAGCCGGTGGCCCGTTGCAGCACGTCCTGTGTGGCGGCGTAGACCGGCGCGTCGCCGGTGTCCAGGTCGGCGAGCTGGTCGACCCGCTTCGCGTCGACCAGGTACGACCGGGCCGGGTAGCCCGCGCGCAGCGCCCGGCGCAGCACCAGCTCCCCCTCGGCGATGAACAGGCCGTGCGGCGGCTCCCAGCGGGTGCGCAGCTCGACGTCGGTGAGCGCCCGGTAGTCGGCGATCCGGTCGTCGTCGGGGTCAGTGATCTGGTGGACGGGCACCCGACGATTCTGCCGGACGCGGAGGATCGCGCTCCGACGCCCGCTCATCGGGGTGTTTTGTCCGAGGAAGAAGGGGAATGACCGGCGGAGCACCGGACTCGACGGGAAGGACCAGCCAGGTGAGCGCAGACCACACGGCGCCGGGCGAAACGGGCGCGCTGCCCCGGCACCCGACCGTCGCGGACCACATCGTGTCGCGTCTGTTCAGCTGGGGCGTACACCGCTACTTCGGCTACCCGGGCGACGGCATCAACGGCCTCACGTCCGCCCTGCAACGCACCGGCGGGCGAGCCCAGTTCATCCAGGTCCGCCACGAGGAGACCGCCGGCTTCGCGGCCTCCGCGCACGTCAAGTACGGCGGCGGCCCGCTGGGCTGCGCGCTTGTCACCAGCGGGCCGGGTGCCATCCACCTGCTCAACGGCCTGTACGACGCGAAGCTCGACCACCAACCGGTGATCGCCCTGGTCGGGCACACCGCGACCACCGCCGAGGGCGGCGGCTACTACCAGGAGGTCGACCTGCTCGCCCTCTACAAGGACGTGGCGGCGGCGTTCCTGGCCCAACTCGACCACCCGGCGCAGGTACGTCACCTGGTCGACCGGGCCTGCCGTACGGCGCTGGCCCGGCGTACCGTCACCGCGCTGATCCTTCCCCTGGACATCCAGGACGAGCCGGCCATCCCCGACCCGCCGCACGCGCACGGCTACTACCACACCAGCAACGCGCCGAGCAGCACGCCGACGGTGCCACCGGCGGCGGACGTACGCCGGGCGGCCGAGGTGCTGCGCGGCGGGCAGCGGGTGGCGATGCTGGTCGGGCAGGGTGCGCTCGGCGCGCGCGACGAGGTCCGCGAGATCGCCGATCGGCTCGGGGCCGGCGTGACCACCGCACTGCTCGGCTTCACCGCAGTCGACCACCGCGAACCCTGGGTGACCGGCGCGATCGGGCTGCTCGGCACCCGACCGAGCTGGCAGCTGATGAGCGGCTGCGACCGGCTGCTGATCGTGGGCAGCAACATGCCGTACTCGGAGTTCTACCCGCCACCCGGGCAGGCCCGCGCGGTCCAGATCGACCTGGACGGCACCCAGCTCGGGCTGCGCTACCCGACCGAGGTGAACCTGACCGGCGACGCCCGCCCCACCCTGCGGGCGCTGCTGGACGAGCTGGGCCCCGGCCCCGGGCCGACCGCCTGGCGGGCGGAGGTCGCCGAGGCCACCTCCGCCTGGCGTCGGGTGCAACACGACCTGGCCGCGCAGGCCGCCGACCCGGTCAACCCGCAGTTGCTCTTCCACACCCTCAACGAGCGGCTCCCCGACGACGTACTGCTCGCGGTCGACTGCGGCACCGCCACCGCCTGGTACGCCCGCCACATCCAGGTACGCCCCGGGATGCTGGCCAGCCTGTCCGGCACGCTGCTGTCCATGGGCGGCGCCATGCCGTACGCCCTGAGCGCCAAGTTCGCGCACCCGGACCGACCGCTGGTCGCGCTGATCGGCGACGGCGCCATGCAGATGAACGGCGTCAACGAGCTGATCACCGTGGCGAAGTACTGGCGCGGCTGGGCCGATCCGCGCTTCGTGGTGCTGGTGCTCAACAACCGGGACCTGGCGTTCGTCAGCTGGGAACAGCGTTCCACCGAGGGCACGCCCATGTTCCCGGACAGCCAGCAGTTGCCGGACATCGCCTACCACCAGTGGGCCGAGGTGCTCGGGCTACGCGGCGAGTTGGTCGACTCGCCGGAGCAGATCCCGGACGTGTGGGACCGGGCGCTCACCGCCGACCGGCCGGTGGTGATCAACGCCCTGGTCGACCCGGCCGAGTTGATGCTGCCCCCACACTTCACCGCCGAACAGGCCCGCAAGACCGCGGCGGCGGTGCTGCGCGGTGACACCGACTGGGCCGGAATCATCCGCCGTGGCCTGCCAGCCACCCTGGCCAGCTACCGCCCCCGCCGCCGAGACCGCTGAGCCCGCCCCTACCCCCGCCCCCGCCCCCGCCCCCGCGATCTTGCACTTTCTGTCGCGACAGAACGTGTCAAAATACGCGAATCGACAACCGAAAGTGCAAGATCGCGGGGGGATCGGGGTGGGTTAGCCTCGGCGATTCAGCCAGCGGTCCAGGGCCGAGCGGGGGTCCTCGGTGGTCGGCTGCCGCTGACGGTCCGGGATCGCCGGGCGCTCCACCGGTCGGTGGGGGTCACCGGCCAACTCGTGGCTGGGCGCGGCGAACGCCTTCTCCGGCTGGCCCTTGACCGCGGTGGCGATGACCCGGGCGACGGCGTCGATCACCTTGGTCTGCACCGCCGACCCCACCGAGTCGGCCGGGTCGTCGGGGTTGGCGGCGATGCCGGCCACCGCGACCTGCGGGGTGAAACCGACGAACGTCTCGGTGGAGTTCTGCTCCGAGCTACCCGTCTTACCCGCCACCGGTCGGCCGTCGAGGATGTCGTTCACACCGGTGGCGGTGCCGCCGTTGCACTGCCCGAACGCCGACTGCTGGCCCACCGGGCAGCGCGCGGCGTCGGTGGCGGCACGAGCGATGTCGGCGTCGAGCACCCGCTTGCAGGACGGCTGCCCGACCGGCACCTTCGTGCCGTCCGCGCCGGTCACCGAAACCACCGGCACCGGTGTGCAGTAGGTGCCCTCGGCGGCCACCGTGGCGTACGCGTTGGCCAGGTCCAGAGGGGTGGTGGCGGCCACGCCGAGGGTGAACGAACCCCAGTTCGCGGCGTCGTTCTTCGCGAAGTCGGCGTCGGAGTCGGCGCGGAAGGTGATGCCGAGCCGCTGCGCCATCTGCACCACCTTGTCCTGGCCGACCTGCTCGGCCAGCCAGACGAAGTAGGTGTTCACCGATCGGCCGAAGCCGTCCCACATCATCCGGTACCCGTCCATCCAGTCCGGGTTGGCGTTCGCCGGGCACCAGTGGCCGTCACAGCTGCCCGGACCCTCGGCGGGATACCGGGTGGGTAGCTTTGCGGGCGCGTCGAAGCCGGTGGAGAGGGTACGGCCCGACTCCAGCGCGGCGAGCATGGTGAACAGCTTGAACGTCGAACCCGCCTGGTAACCCGCGACACTGGCACCGCCGGAGATCAACGGGTTGACGGTGTTCGGGTAGTTCGCCTGCCCGGCCGGGTTGTCGGCCAGGCTGTAGTGCCGGTTGACCGCCATCGCCAGCACCCGCCCGGTACCGGGCTGAACCGCCGCGATCGGCAGGGCCCGCTTGTTGTCGTACCCGTATACCTTGGTGGCCTGCTGTTGCGCGGTGGCCTGGACCTTCGGGTCAAGCGAGGTGACCACGGTGTAGCCACCCGAGCGCAGGGCCTGCTCGCGCTCCGCGACGGTGGCGCCGAAGGCCGGCTGGGTCAGCCACCACTGGCGCAGGTAGTCGCAGAAGTAGCCCCAGTCGTCGTGGCCCTGGGCGACCGCGGTGCAGCCGTTGGGCTGCGCGGTCGGGTGCAGGCCCAGCGGCTCCGCCTTGGCCTGCGCCGCCTGCCCGGCGGTGATCGCGTTGGTGGCGACCATCGAATCCAGCACGTACGCCCGGCGGGCCAACGCGTCGTCCTTGCTCCCGTCGATCGGGCTGTACGCGTCCGGGGACTGCACCAGACCGGCGAGCAGGGCCGACTCGCTCAGGGTCAACTGCGCCGGAGGCTTGCCGAAGTACCGCTGGCTGGCCGCCGCGATCCCGTACGCGCCGGAGCCGAAGTAGGCGATGTTGAGGTACCGGTCGAGGATCTCGTCCTTGCCGAGGCTCTTGTCCAGCGCGCTCGCGTACCGGATCTCCTGGATCTTGCGGCCGACGGTGGGGTCGGTGGCGGCGGCGCGCTCCTCGGCGGTGCGGGTGGGGTCGGTCTTGAGGACGTTACGGACGTACTGCATGGTCAGCGTCGACCCGCCCTGCTCGGTGCCGCCACCCTTGACGTTGGCCACCAGTGCCCGGGCCAGGCCGCGCAGGTCCGCGCCACCGTGGTCGTAGAAGCGCCGGTCCTCGGCCGCCACGATCGCCTGCCGCATTACCGGGGCGATCTCCGCCAACGGGACGTCGGTGCGGTTCACGTCGTAGAACGTGGTGATCAGCGTCTTGCCGTCGTTGGCGTAGAGGTACGAGCGCTGCGGGGTGGCCGGGGTCTTCAGCGAGGCCGGCAGCGCGGCGTACGACCCGAGCGCGGAGCGGGCGGTGAGCCCGAGCAGCAGATTGCCCGGCAGCGCGGCGACGGCCAGGACAAGCCCGGCCAGCACGCCGGCGAGCAGCACGGTGAACAGCCGCGACAGCGGCGAGCGGGGGGCGGCCATGCAACCCAGGATTGCCACAAAAAACGCCAACCGACCACCCCCACCCCGCGATTGTCAGCAACTTCACGGCCCCCCATCAGCCAACCCCCACCCCTGATCATGGAGTTATCGCCACGACACGCCGGGGCCGAGCGCAATAACTTCGTGATCAACCGGCTAGGGGTGGGTCGCCGGCCGGGGTGGGTGGGTGGGTGGGTTAGGGGTTGGGGGTGTTTAGGCTGGCGGCGGCGGCGTCTCTGGCGGTTTCGCGGGGCATCAGGCGGCCGGATCGGTAGCCGATGCCGATGCCGGCGATCAGCACGAAGATCGCGCCGAACGTCTGCAATGAGCCGATCAGGGCGCCGCCGAGGCCGAGCAGCGGCGCGGCGATGATCAGCATGATGCCGTCGCCGAGGCTGAAGGTGCCCGAGCGGGCGACCGCCCACCCGGTGAGGAACCAGCCCACGCTGTAGAACGTGGCACCCAGCAAAACCAACGACCGCGCGGTGGCACCGAAGACCGGTGTCTGCTCTTCGAACCCGGCGAACGGCAGCATCAGCACGGTGCCGGCGATGCTGACCAGCAGCCCGGCGGCGGCCACCCGACGACTGCGGGTCGCGGCCAGCAGCCCGGTGAGAGCGAGCAACGCGAGCAGGCCGAGCCAGACCGCGGCCACCCATCCGATCAGGTACACCGCCCGGCCGTCGGCCGGATAGGGGTCGTTGCCCACCCCTCCGTCGCTGGCCATCGCCACCGCGCCGTAGAGGATGGCGTACGCGGGCAGCAGCCAGACCGCGGCCCGCGCGAACCGACGTACCGACCAGGCCCAACTGGCGTTCGTGGCGGGGGCACCCGGGGCCGGCTCGCCCACGAAGGGCAGTACGCCGAACCCGCCACCGCTGCGCCGGGAGCCCAGCGGGGCGACCGGGTCGTGCGCGCCCGGCACCGGGGCCGAGGACCACATCCGATTCGCCGGATCCTTCATGCGTCACCTCGCTCGTCGTCGAGCGGTGCACCGACGCGCCGGGGCGCCCCGATTGCCTGGTCACCACCCGTCCTAGGACCGATCGTGGCAGGCGTCGGAGCGCCCCATGAGACTTTCTCGTTTTTACCCGACGCTCCCAGGCGTCGTCCGGAATCAGCCGCGCTCGCGCCGGTCGGCCGGGTCCTCGACGAGGCTGGTCGGCGACACCGGCTCCGGTGCGGGCAGGCCCTGCGGTCCCTTGCCGCCGGTGGCCTGCGCCTCGGCGACGCGTACCTCGTCGTGGATCTGCTGGGCGGCATCCGCCGCCGCCTGCGCCGCCTCCGCGGCCTCGCGCTCGACCTGGCTCGCGTGGTCCGCGGCCTCCGGTGCGGGCATGTCCCCCACCATCTGGCTCAGCCCGCCGAGCGCGCCCCCCATCCCCTCCAGGGCCTTGGTCAGCTCGGCCGGGACGATCCAGACCTTGTTGGCGCTGCCCTGGGCGATCTGCGGCAGGGCCTGCAAGTACTGGTAGGCGAGCACCTTCTGGCTCGGGTTGGCCTGGTGGATCGCGTCGAAGACCGTCCGGATCGCCTTCGCCTGACCCTCGGCCTGCAGGATGCGGGCCTGCCGATCACCGTCGGCCCGCAGCACCGCCGACTGCTTCTCACCCTCGGCGGTGAGAATCTGCGACTGCTTGTGCCCCTCGGCGGTCAGGATCGCCGCGCGACGGTCCCGCTCGGCGCGCATCTGCTTCTCCATCGAGTCGCGGATGCTGGCCGGCGGCTCGATCGCCTTGATCTCGACCCGGGTCACCTTGATGCCCCAACGACCGGTCGTCTCGTCCAGCACACCGGAGAGGTGCCGGTTGATCTCGTCCCGGCTGGTCAGCGCCCGCTCCAGGTCGAGCGAGCCGATTACGTTCCGCAACGTGGTGACGGTCAACTGCTCGATGGCCTGGAGGAAGCTGGAGATCTCGTAGGTCGCCCGGACCGAGTCGACCACCTTGAAGTAGAGGACGGTGTCGATCGAGACCACCAGGTTGTCCGAGGTGATCACCGGCTGCGGCGGGAAGCTGACCACCTGCTCCCGCATGTCGACCTTGGTCCGGACCGCGTCGATGAACGGCACCAGCAGGTTGAGGCCGGGGCTGAGGGTGCGCTTGTACTTGCCGAGCCGTTCCACCACGTCCTGACGCTGCTGCGGCACGATCCGCACCGCCTTGGCCAGCGTTATCACGGCGATCAACGCCACCGCGATCACCAGCACCCCGATTAACGTCATCCCGTTCACCCTCTCGCTTCCGGCAGCTCGCCGGCGGAAGAAACATCGTCCTGCCACACCAGGGCGGTCGCGCCCCGGACCTTTATCACCCGAACCCGTTGACCGGGGTCGTAGACCTGCGTCGTGTCGTACGACCGGGCGCTCCACAACTCACCGTCGATCTTGACGAGGCCGTGCTCGGCGTCCACCCGTTCCAGCACCAGCGCGGTGGAGCCCTCGATCGCCTCCACACCGAACGGCTGCTCGCCGCTCTCCAGCGCGGAACGGCTGTGCCGCCGGATGACCGGTCGGACCACCACCAGACTCAACGCCGACACCACCGCGAAGACCAGCGCCTGCACCGCGACCGGCGCGCCCAGGGCGGCCGCACCGGCGGCGGCGAACGCACCGACCCCGAACATGATCAGAAATAGCGTCGTCGTGAAGATCTCCGCGACGGCCAGCAGCACACCCAACACGATCCACACCACGGCGTCCACCCCACGATCGTGACACGCAAATGCACGCGCGGCTTCCCCGCGAAGATCAGTAGGCTCGGCAACGCTCATTCCGACCACCAAACACCACGAATCGGCGGCTCGACCCGAGGAGATTCCGTTGACCCTGTCACCCGAGACCGTCCGACAGATCGACACCCGGGTCGCCCAGGCACAGGCCGACGGTCACGCCCCATCGCTGATCCTGGGCGTGGTCCGCGACGGCACACTCGCGCACCTCGCCGTCGCCGGCGAAGACCCCCGCCCGCACGCCGACCTGCAGTACCGGCTGGGCTCGATCAGCAAGACGATGACCGCCACCCTGATCATGCAGTTGCGCGACGCCGACGCACTGACCCTCGACGACCCGCTGGAGAAGCACCTGCCCGGCACCGGCGTGGGCGCGCTCACCCTGCGCCAACTGCTCGGCCACGCCAGCGGCATCCAACGCGAACCCGAGGGCGACTGGTGGGAGCGGGCCGAGGGCGTCGATCTGACCACCCTGCTCGCCCGGGTCGACGCCGACAAGATCGCTTACCCGCCGCACCGCACGTACCACTACTCCAACCTGGCGTACGGGTTGCTCGGCGGGTTGCTCGAACGAGTCACCGGGACGAGCTGGGTCGACCTGCTCGACGAACGCGTCCTCACCCCGCTGGGCCTACGCCGCACCACCTACGCGGCCACCGAGCCGTACGCCCCCGGCTACGTCGTACACCCCTGGCACGACACGTTGCGCGAGGAACCCCGTACCGACACCGGCGCCATGGCCCCCGCCGGGCAGCTCTGGTCGACGATCGAGGACCTGGGCCGCTGGGCCGCGTTCCTGGCCGACCCTGACCCGTCGGTGCTGGCCGCCGAGACCCTCACCGAGATGTGCTCACCCGTGGTGATCAGCGACCGGGACGCCTGGACCCACGGCCACGGCCTCGGGCTGGAACTCTTCCGGGACGGCAACCGGGTGTACGTCGGGCACGGCGGCTCGATGCCCGGCTACGGCGCCGCGCTGGCCGTACACCGCCCCAGCCGTACCGCCGTGGTCGGCCTGGTCAACGCGTACGCCCTGCGGGGCGTGCACCTCGGCGTCCTCGGCCGGCAACTGCTCACCCTGGTGCTGGACGCCGAACCCACGCCGGTCACCCCCTGGCGGCCGGCGGCCGCCCCACCCCCCGCCGAACTGGCCGAGCTGACCGGCCGCTGGTGGTGGATGGGCACCACGATCGAGGTGTACGCGGACACCGCCGGCAACCTGACCGCCGGCCCGGTCGGCGCACCGAACCTCCGGTTCGTCCCCGAGGGCCCGGATCGGTGGCGGGGCCGGGCCGGTGGGCAGGACGGCGAGATCCTCAGGGTCCGCCGCGACGAGCAGGGCCGGGCAGTGGCGCTGGACATCGCCACCTTCGTCTACACCCGCACCCCCGACCAGGAGCCCTGACCACTCTCCCCGCCGGCAGCGACATCAGGTTTCTCCGCCGGCAGCGACATCAGGGAAACTGCGCGGATCTTGCAAGTGGCGGGCGAGGCGCGCCGGCAGGAGCATGCGGCAACGGACGGGGCACGGCGGGCGCCCTGCGGGTGGCGGGCGAGGTCGGCGGGTGCGGCGCGGCGGCGGGTGGGGCGCGGCGGCGGGTGGGGCCGGGGGGTGGGGCGGGTCAGGCGGGTTCGGTGACGAAGTCGATGAGGCGTTCCATGGCGTTGATCAGGGGTGTCTCCACGTCGGCGAAGCTGTTCACCCGGGACAGGATGTGCCGCCACATGTCGGCCGGCTCGGCCACCCCGAGGGCCGCGCACACCCCCTCCTTCCACGGTCGCCCCGGCGGCACCACCGGCCACGCCGAGATGCCCAACGCCGTGGGTTTGACCGCCTGCCACACGTCCACGTAGGGGTGCCCGGTCACCAGCACGTACGGCGAGTTCACCCGAGCGACGATCCGGCTCTCCTTGCTGCCCGGGACCAGATGGTCGACCAGCACGCCGAGTCGTCGGGTCGGGCCGGGGCCGAACTCGCGCACGTCGGTGTCGAGGGCGTCGATGCCGTCCAGCGGCTCCACCACCACGCCCTCGATCCGTAGGTCGTCGCCCCAGATCCGCTCGACCAGCGCGGCGTCATGGATGCCCTCCACCCAGATCCGGCTGGCCTTGGCCACCTGAGCCCGGACGTTGTCCACGGCTACCGAACCGGACGCGGTGCGCCGACGGGCCGCCGGCACCGGCGCGCGGGTCGGGCGGCGCAGCGTCACCGGGCGACCGTCGAGCAGGAACGCCGCCGGCAACAGCGGGAAGTTGCGTCGGCGGCCGTGCCGGTCCTCCAACACCACCGCGCCAGCCTCTAAGCCCACCACCGCTCCGCAGAACCCGGAGTCGGCGTCCTCCACCACGAGGTCCGCTTCGGCGTCCACCTCGGGGGTGACCTTCCGCCGCCGCCAGTCGCCTGCCAACACGTCCTCGCCGTATCGCCCCGCCATGTCGATCACGCTAACCCCGCCGCGCGTCCGCCCCGACGCTCGACACACCGCCCGGCCTCGCACCAACCGCCGCACAGCGTGTCTCCAACACCCGGGATTAGGGCGAACAGGGCAGTTGGGGGCAGGCCGGGCGACCGGAGCGGCAGTCGAGACAGGGCCGGTCGCGACCACGTACCCTTTCGGCATGTCCACCCCCGCAACGGGCGCGGTGACAGTCGCGCCGCGCCGGTCGAGCCGGTTCGTTGCCTGGGTGCGCGCGTGGCGCGCCGGGTTGGTGCCGTACGACGAGGTCGCCGATGCCATCGCCGGCGACGAGGAACACCTCGTTGCGGACGCCCCCGGCACCTGGACCGACGTCCCGCTGGGCGCCGCGCTGCCCACTCTGGCCAAGCTCTCCCCAGACGAGATCCGCCTGGTGCTGCCTGCGCCCGGCGATCCCCGAGGGCTTCCCGGCCCCGGAGACTTCGCCGGTGCGGCGCTGGTCACCGGTGAGGCGGTGGTCGCCGGCGGGCTCGGGTTGATTCCCGAGGTGCGACTGCACACCTCCGGCTCGGGGGACTGCTTCGAGACGGTGCTCTGGCGGGTCTACCCGTTGCCGGCCAACGCGCCCGCCGCCTCACTCTCATTGCCCGGCGCCGCCGAGGCGGAGGCCGAGTTGGCCGCCGCGCTGGCCGAGACGACCGCCGCGCTGACCCGTCTCGACGTGGCTCAGTGGCGGCCCGAGTTGGCCGGCGCGCTTGCCGCGCTGCGCCGCCCGGACGGCGCCACCGACCTGCCGCCGGGCTTCGACCCACGGGCCCGCCGGCTCTTCGCGCGGGCCGCGGTGCTCGACCGGGTGCTGGCGTTGGCCGGGCACGCCGCGCCGGGTGGGGCGATCAACAACTACGAGGCGCAGCAACGGGACGCGGCACTGCGACCGCTCACCGCGGCCTGCCGTCAGGCGCTGGTAGCCGCCTGCAACGCCCCACTGCGCCCCTGACCGGACCATCGTCGAGACACCCGCCAACCCTGGTCGACATCGCCGTCAGCGCCGCTCACCGCCACGAACTCCACCGCGACGCTGCTCACGGCCGCTGCGGCACCGCCTCACCATCCATGATCGTGCTCGATCCAGGATGTAGTGGCCTCCGGCCGTGGGATGACCACTACATCCTGGTTATTGCACGATCATGGATGGCGCGCGGCCGAGCGACCCGGCGCGGCCGAGCGACCCCGGCGCGGCGCAGCGGCCCAAGCGGCGCAGCGGCCCAAGCGGCGCAGCGGCGCAGCGACGCAAGCGGCCGGGGCTGGTCAGACCTCGTCCAGCAGGTCCGCGACGGAGTTGACGATCCGGGACGGACGGTACGGGTAGCGCTCCGCCTCGGTGCGGCTGCTGATCCCGGTGAGCACCAGGATGGTCTCCAGCCCAGCCTCCAGGCCACACAGGATGTCGGTGTCCATCCGGTCGCCGATCATCGCGGTGCTCTCCGAGTGGGCGTTGATGGTGTTGAGCGCCGAGCGCATCATCATCGGGTTGGGCTTGCCGACGAAGTACGGCTCGACCCCGGTCGCCTTGGAGATCATGGCGGCGACGGAGCCGGCGGCGGGTAGCGCGCCCTCCACGGACGGGCCGGTCACGTCGGGGTTGGTGCAGATGAACCGGGCGCCGTCGTTGATCAGCCGAACGGCCTTGGTGATCGCCTCGAAGCTGTAGGTGCGGGTCTCGCCGAGCACCACGTAGTCGGGGGCGAAGTCGGTCAGCACGTAGCCGACGGCGTGCAGCGCCGTGGTCAGCCCGGCCTCACCGATGACGTACGCGGTGCCGCCCGGCCGCTGGTCGGCGAGGAACTGGCCGGTGGCCAGGGCGGAGGACCAGATCGACTCCTCCGGCACGTCCAGCCCCATCCGGCTGAGCCGGGCGGTCAGGTCCCGCGGGGTGTAGATCGAGTTGTTGGTCAGCACCAGAAACGGTTTGCCGGAGGCGCGCATCCGGTTGATGAACTCCGGCGCGCCGGGCACCGGCTGGCCCTCGTGCACCAGCACGCCGTCCATGTCGGTCAGCCAACTCTGCACGGGCTTGCGGTCATGCATGATGATCCTCAGAGGTCAGGGGCGACGGGTCGGCACGCAACAGACGGTGGGGCAGGTGTCCCACATGGGCAGCTCGCCCAGGCGGCGGCGCAGCTGCGCGCCGTCCGGGTCGGTCCGCTCGGTGACCAGTTCACGCACCATGGTCACGAAGCGCGGGTCGGTGCCCGGGGTGGCGGCCCGAACGAAGTCCAGGCCGAGCTGCTTGGCCGTCTCCAGCGCCTCGGTGTCCAGGTCCCACACGACCTCCAGGTGGTCGGAGACGAACCCGATCGGGCTGACCACCACGGCGGTGGTGCCACCCTGCGCGAGGGCGGTCAGGTGGTCGTTGATGTCCGGTTCCAGCCATGGCACCTGCGGCGGCCCGGAGCGGCTCTGCCAGACCAGGTCGTACGCCAGGTCGGGTGCGGCGGCTGCGGCGACGAGCCGCGCGGTCTCGTGCAGCTGCGCCTCGTACCGGCCCCCGTGCGGGCCGGCGTTGGCCGCCATCGAGCGGGGGATGGAATGGGCGGTGAAGACCAGCCGGGTGGTGTCCCGCCGCGCCGGGTCGAGCTGGTCCAGTGCCGCCCGGACCGCGTCGACGTGTGGCTCGACGAAGCCGGGGTGGTCCCAGAACTGGCGCAGCTTCTCGATCAACGGGGCGTCCGGGCCGACCGCGGCGCGGGCGGCGGCGATGTCCTCCTGGTACTGCCGGCAGGACGAGTAACCGCCGTACGCGCTGGTGACGAAGGCCAGCGCCCGGGTGACCCCGTCGTCGCGCATCCGGGTCACGGTGTCGGCGAGCATCGGGTCCCAGTTGCGGTTGCCCCAGTAGAGGGGCAGCTCGACACCGTGCGCGGCGAAGTCGGCGCGGACGGCGGCCAGCAGGTCGCGGCACTGCTGGTTGATCGGGGACACGCCACCGAAGTGCTGGTAGTGCTCGGCGACCTCGGCCAGCCGTTCGGGCGGCACACCCCGGCCCCGGGTCACGTTCTGCAGGAACGGCATCACGTCCTCGGGCCGCTCGGGCCCGCCGAAGGACACCAGCACCACCGCGTCGTACGACATGGGGTCATTCTTGCCCCTCGGCGGGGACGTCCCGGCGACGCCCCCTGGTCCCGACGCGTAGATCACGCGGACGGGCGCCAGGGGGCGTCACGGTGCGGCGTCAGGAACCGATGGCGTGGTAGCCGCCGTCGACGTGGACGATCTCGCCGGTGGTGGCCGGGAACCAGTCGGAGAGCAGCGCCAGGCAGGCCCGCGCGGCGGGCTCCTGGTCGGTGAGGCTCCAGCCCAGCGGGGCCCGCTCGGCCCAGGCGTCCTCGAACTGGTCGAAGCCGGGGATCGACTTCGCGGCGATGGTGCGCAGCGGCCCGGCGGCGACGAGGTTGCTGCGGATGCCCTGCTTGCCCAGGTGCAGCGCCAGGTAGCGGGACGCGGACTCCAGGCCGGCCTTGGCCACGCCCATCCAGTCGTAGACCGGCCACGCCTTCGTCGCGTCGAAGGTCAGGCCGACCACCGCGCCACCGGGCGACATCAGCGGCAGCGCCGCCATGGCCAGTGACTTGTACGAGAAGGTGGAGACGTGCAGGGCGGTCGCCACGTCCTCCCAGGGCGCGTCGAGGAAGCCACCGCCGAGGCAGCTCTGCGGGGCGAAGCCGATCGAGTGCACGACACCGTCGAGGCCGTCGACGTGCTCGCGTACCCGGTCGGCGAGGCCGGCCAGGTGTTCGGTGTTGGTGACGTCCACCTCGATGACCGGCGCCGGCTCGGGCAGCCGCTTGGCGATCCGCTCGACCAGGGAGAGCCGGCCGTAGCCGGTGAGCACGACCTGCGCGCCATTCTCCTGTGCGAGCTTCGCCACCGAGAAGGCGATCGAAGCGTCGGTGATGACACCGGTGACGAGCAGCCGCTTACCGGCGAGCAGTCCGGACATCGCAGATTTCCTCCGTACTCAAGAAAGGTCAGTGGCCCATGCCGAGGCCACCGTCGACCGGGATGACGGCGCCGGAGACGTACCCGGCGCTGTCCGAGGCCAGCCAGGTGACCACGGCGGCGACCTCGTCCGGGCTGGCCATCCGGCCGGCCGGGATGGACTTGAGGATCTCCGCCTTGCGGTCGTCGGTGAGGCCGGCGGTCATGTCCGTGTCGATGAAGCCGGGCGCCACCACGTTCGCGGTGATGTTGCGACTGCCCAGCTCCCGGGTGATCGAGCGGGCGACGCCGACGAGGCCGGCCTTGCTGGCGGCGTAGTTGACCTGCCCGGCGCCGCCGGCCAGGCCGACCACCGAGGAGATGAAGATCATGCGACCCCACTTGGCGCGGAGCATCTTGCCGGACGCCCGCTTCGCGACCCGGAACGCGCCGGTGAGGTTGGTGTCCAGCACGTCGGTGAACTGCTCCTCGGTCATCCGCAGCAGCAACGTGTCGGCGGTCATGCCGGCGTTGGCGACGACCACCTCGACCGGCCCGAACTCGGCCTCGACGGCGGTGAACGCGGCGTCGATCGACGCCGCGTCGGTGACGTCGGCACGGACGCCGAACAACCCGTCGGGGGCCTCGCCACTGCGGTGGGTGACCGCCACCCGGTCGCCCTGCTTGGCGAAGGCCTGCGCGATGGCCAGGCCGATCCCCCGGTTACCCCCGGTCACCAGCACGGTACGGGCCACTGTTCCCCCTTGCGAATGGTCAGCACGGACGCGTCGGAGCCTAGGCGTTACCGGCAGGTAAGCGCTAACGGGAGTCCCGTCACACCGGGGTACGACACGGGGATCAACCCCTGGTGGCACGCCCCGTGGCGGGGTCGGCCCGTAGCCTCCCGGTGGTGAACCGGCAACCGATCGCCGTGGCCCTGCGGGCCCTGCGGCAGACCCTGCTGGGCCCGGACGCCCCGGTCGAACGGCCGCTGCTGAGCCGTTGGCCCACGCTGGCCCCGTACGGCGCGCCCGTCGGGCTGCTCGCCGCGCTCGGGCTGTTCCTGATCACCCTGACGGTGGAGAGCGAGTGGGGTCTGCCGTTGCCGGTCGCGGTGCTGTTCGCGGCGATGACCGTGGCGCCGCTGCTGGCGCTACCCCGGCGTCCGCTGCTGGCCTGGCGGCTGGCGGTGCTGGCCCTGCTGATCTGCACGTTCAACGCGCCCGCCGGCCAGGCCTGGCCGTGGACGCCGCCGCTGGCGCTGGGGTCGGTCGCGGTGGTCGCGGTGGTCCTCGCGCGGATCGGCCGGCCGGTGCTGGCCTGGGTGGTGACGATCACGACGGTGCCGGTGCTGATCTCGGTCCGCCCCGATAACCGGGTGCCTGTCCTGCTGCTGCTCGGCGCGCTGGCGATCGTCGGCGACCTGATCCGGCGTAATCGGCTGTCCCGGCACGCGTTGGCCGCGCAGACCGAGCTGAGCGAGCGGGAGCAGGAGCGCCGCGGGGTGCTCGAGGAACGCACCCGGATCGCCCGGGAGCTGCACGACGTGGTGGCCCACCACATGTCGTTGATCGCGGTGCAGGCGGAGACCGCCCCGTACCGGCTGACCGACGTGCCGGCCCCGGCGGCCGAGGAGTTCGTCGCCATCGCCGCGTCGGCCCGCGACGCGCTGACCGACATGCGGCGGCTGTTGGGGGTGCTGCGCAGTGACGCGACCGGGCCGCAGACCGCCCCGCAGCCGGACCTGACCGACCTGGGCGCGATGGTGGACGCGGCCCGCCGGGCCGGGCTGCCGGTGACGCTGGACGCCGAACCGGTGGACGACGGCCGGGTGCCCGCGCCGGTCGGGCTGGCCGCGTACCGCATCGTGCAGGAGGGCCTGGCCAACGCGGCCCGGCACGCGGCCGGCGCCGCGGTGCGCGTCACGGTCCGCGTCGGTCCGTCCGCTCTGGAGGTACGCGTGCAGAACGCGCGACCCGCCGAGGCGGGCTCCCGGCCCGGCGAGGCGGGCTCCGGGCACGGGCTGACCGGCATGCGGGAGCGGGCCACCTCGCTGGGCGGTACGTTCACCGCCGGGCCGCTGCCCGACGGGGGTTACGCGGTGGCGGCCGAGTTGCCGTACGACGCGGAGGGCGGGGACCGATGATCCGGGTGCTGATCGCCGACGACCAGGCGATGGTCCGACAGGGTTTCGGCGCGCTGCTCGCCGCTCAACCGGATCTGCTGGTGGTGGGGGATGCCGCCGACGGGGCGCAGGCCGTGGCCGCCGCCCGCCGCCTCGACCCGGACGTGGTGCTGATGGACGTGCGGATGCCGGTCATGGACGGGCTGGCGGCCACCCGCAAGCTGCTCGGTGACCGGTCGGCCCAGCGGCCCCGGGTGCTCATCCTGACCACCTTCGACCTGGACGACTACGTGTACGAGGCGCTGCGCGCCGGGGCCAGCGGGTTCCTGCTCAAGGACGCCCCGGCGGCCGACCTGGTGCAGGCGGTACGGGTGGTGGCGGCCGGGGACGCGCTGCTCGCCCCGGCGGTCACCCGTCGGCTGATCGCCGAGTTCGCGGCCCGCCCGGACCGCCGTCGCCCGCGCCCCACCGACCTGGCTGGGCTCACCCCCCGCGAGACGGAGGTGCTGCGGTTGATCGCCCGGGGTCGCAACAACGCGGAGATCGCCGGTGACCTGGTGGTGGCCGAACAGACGGTGAAGACGCACGTCGGGCGGATCCTGGCCAAGCTGGGTCTGCGCGACCGGGCGCAGGCCGTGGTGCTGGCGTACGAGACGGGTCTGGTGGCCGCCGGCGAGTAGCTCCGGGGAGCCAGCGCGGGAACGGCTCTGCGGAACGACGACCGGGCTCCGCCCCTGGGCGCACTCTCCCTCCGGACGACATTCCGGAGGGAGAACGTGATGCGACGACGAGGTGCCAGCCGGGTGGCGGTGGCCGCGCTGCTCGGCGTGAACCTGGTCCTGCCGACCCGACCCGGGCCGGCCGCGGCGGCGGGGTTCGTCGAGGCGTACCCGCGGACGGCGGCGGCGATGCGCGCGGCCGGCCCCCCGTACGCGGACTGGGCGGCCGGCGGACGCCGGTTCCTGCTGTTCGACGCGCGCGGTGACGGCCGGGTGGTGGAGGTGCTCGGCGACCTGGCCGACGCGGACCGGATCGCGGTGCTGGTGCCGGGGGTCGGCAGCACGCTCGCCGACTTCGACCGGGGGTTGGGCGGGGTGGCCCGGCGGGCGCCGGCGGTGCAGGCCGGGCAGCTCTACCGGAAGTTGCGGGCGTCCGACCCGGCGGCGCGGGTCGCGGTGCTGGCCTGGCTCGGCTACGACCCGCCCGACGGGGTGTTGACCGCCGCCGGTGGCGTCAGCGCCCGGCGTGGCGCGGACGGGCTGGTCGCGCTGCTGCGGGAGCTGGCCGGGCGGCGACCGGCGGCGACGATCACGCTGGTCGGGCACAGCTACGGGGCGCTGGTGGTGTCGCTGGCGGCGGCCGACGCCCCGACGCAGGTCACCGACGTGGTCAGCCTCGGCGGTGTCGGTGCCGGGGTGCAGCGCGCCGACGAGTTGCCCGGGGGGCGGCGGTTCTGGGCAGCCGAGGCGCCGACCGACTGGATCCGTCGGGTGCCGGCGGTGCGGCTGCCCGGCCTGGGCTTCGGCCGGCGTCCCGGTGATCCGGCGTTCGGCGCCCGACCGTTGCCGGTGGCCGGGGTGACGGGGCACGACGGCTACCTCGTGCCGGGCAGCGCCGCGCTGGTCGCGCTGGCGGCGGTCGTGCTGGGCAGCGTCGACGCCGACCGGATCGGGGACGCCCGGTGACCCGGGACCGAGCGGTCGACGCGCTGCGGGCGTACGCCATCGGCGGGGTGGTGCTGGGGCACTGGCTGGTCACCGGGTTGGTGCTGGCCGGCGACGGTGGGCTGCATCAGGCCAGCCCGCTGACCGCCCTGCCCGGTCTGGCCCCGGTGACCTGGGTGTTGCAGACGCTCGGCCTGTTCTTCTTCACCGCCGGGTTCGGTTCGACCCGGTCGCTGGCCCGCCACCGGGGCGGCTCCGGCGGCTGGTTGGCCGGTCGGCTGCGTCGGCTGCTGCTGCCGGCGGTGGCGCTGCTCGGAGTGGGTGCCACCGTGCTGCTGGCGGCCACCGTCATCGGCACGTCGGACGACACGCTCGCCGTCGCGCTACGGCTCGCGGTCAGCCCGTTGTGGTTCCTGCTGCCGCTGGTGGTCCTGGTCGCGCTGACCGGCCCGCTGCGTGCCGCCGTACGCCGCTGGGGGGTGGCGCGTTGCGTGGCACCGGCGGTGGCCGTGGTCGCCGCGGCCGACCTGACCGTCCGCCTGCTGCCGGCGGGCACCGACCTGCCCCCGGTCACCGTGCTGGCGGCCTGGTCGGTGCCGTACCTGCTGGGGGTGGCGCACGCCGACGGGCGGCTGACCGGCCGCCGGGCGGGCGGCGTGCTGGCGGCCGGTGGTGCGGTCGCGCTGGCGGCGCTGCTGGCGCTGGGCTACCCGGTGAGCGCGGTCGGCGTGCCCGGGGCCGGGGTGTCCAACCTGAACCCGCCGTCGCTGCTGGTCGTGGCGCTGGCGGTCGCACAGGTCGGGCTGGGGCTGCTCGCGCGGCCGGCGCTGCGACGGCTGCTGACCCGGCCGGTGCCGGGCCGGGCGGTGACCGAGGTGAACCGGTCCGCGGTCCGGATCTACCTGTGGCACCAGCCGGTCCTGGTGGCGGTGACCGCGCTCACCGCCCGCAGCGGGCTGATCCTGCCCGGGTTGCACACCACCCCGGACGGCCCGGGTTGGGTGCTGGCGCGGCTCTGCTGGCTGCCGTTGCTCGCCGTGGTGCTGGTCACGGTCGTGCGGGTGGGCCAGCCGAGGACGCACCTCCGCCGGGGCGTACGGGCCGGTGGTGAGCGGCCGCGCCAACCGGGTGGTGGAGGGGTCGCCGACCGGTCGGCCGAGTGCGGCACGTCGGCACCGCAGGTGTACGATCATCGACGTTCCGGCCCGCCCGACTTGCAGGAGGTGATCGCTGTGCGAGATAGCGATCCTCCCAGTCGTGGCCGGGCCGATGGTCAGTCCCGCTGAGCCACGACTCAGTCTGGTGAGCTGACCCCGCTCCGCTCCCCCGCCGCTTTGGCACCCGCCGAGGTGAGTGTGCCGCGCCGCCCGATCACGGGCGGTCGCCGGGAGCCGCCCGGTCACGACTTCGTGTGCGCGTCCCCACCCCCTGCGGTCCGCCCCCCGCACGCGGACCGTCCAGCCGCCACCCGGAGCCGTCCATGAGCCGCTACGTCGCCCCGCTGGGCTTCACCCTCGCCGCCGTCTGGGTGGCCATCGTCTTCGTCCTCGCCGGCGGCGGTCACTGACCGCCGCCGGCCCATCGGCTACAGCATCCGGGACGACCAGAGCAGACTGAACGCGCCCGCGCAGAGCGCCAGCAGCAACGCCACCCCGGCGTACCACTGGGTCACCTCACGCGGCTCGGTGCGGAACCCGATCGAGCTGCCCATGTCCTGGTAGACCTGCTTCAGCTCGCTCACCGACGCCGCCTCGTAGAAGTAACCCTCGGTGGTCTCGGCGAGCTCGGCCAACGCCAACCGGTCCACCGGCACCCGCTGCAACTGCCCGCCGATGTCGACCTGGCCGGTGTCGGTGCCGAAGGCAATGGTGGAGACCGGCACGTTGGCGGCCTGCGCGGCCGCCGCCGCCTCCTCCACCGCCCGACCGGAGGTGCGGAAACCGTCCGAGAGCAGCACGATCCGGGCCGGCGGAATGCCCGCCGCGCCGTCGGCGGGCACCGACCGGATCGCCTCCAGGCAGGTGAACACCGCCTCGCCGGTCGCGGTCGCCTCGGCCAGCACCAGCCCGTCGATGGCGCTGGTCACCGTGTCCCGGTCCTTGCCCGGCGGCACCAGCACGTTGGCCGCCTTGGCGAACGACACCAGGCCCAGGTTGTAGCTCTCCGGCAGCTCACTGACGAACTGCTTGGCCGCCTCCTGAGCCGCCTCCAGCCGGTTCGGCGCCACGTCGTCGGCCTGCATCGACAACGACACGTCGATGGCGAGCATCACGGTGGCCCGCTCCAGCGGCTCCTTGGTGTCCACCGCGGGCCGGGCCAGCGCGGTGGCCAGCACCAGCAGGCAGAGCAGGAACGCGGTCGCCGGGACGTGCCGACGCCAGCCCAGGCCCTTCGGCGCCACCGTACGCAGCAGGTCCACATTGGTGAACCGCATCGCGTACGCCCGGCGGTGCAACTGCCGCCAGACGTAGAACGCGGCGAGGGCGAACACCGGCAGCACGGCCAGCAGCCACCACGGTTGCAGAAAACGGATCATCGTGTCGTCCCCCGGGTACGCGCGTGCCGCTGCGCGGCCACGAATCGCACCATGTCCAGCAGCCAGTCTCGGTCGGTACGCAGACGCAGGTGGGCCGCGCCGGCGCCGCGCAGGGCGGCGGCGATCGTGGCCCGTTGGGCGGCGGCGGCGTCGGCGTAGCGCTGCCGCAGCCGTGGGTCGGCGGTCTGCACCTCGTGCAGCTCCCCGCTCTCCGGGTCGACCACCGGCAACACGCCGACGTCGGGCAGCTCCAGCTCGCGCGGGTCGACCACCTCGATCGCCAGCACGTCGTGGCGGACGCGCAGCTTGCGCATCGGCCGCGCCCACTGTTCGGCCGGCGCGAGGAAGTCCGAGACCACCACGGCCACCCCGCGACGGCGCGGCGGCCGGTTCAGCATCTCGATCAGGGCGCCCAGATCACCACGGCCGGGCTGGATGGCGGTGCCGGCGACGGCACGCAGCAGGCCCTGCGCCTCCTTGCGACCGGAGCGGGCCGGCAGCCGGGTGAGCACCCCGGGCCCGGCCGGCGGTGGTCCGCCGCGAAAGCGTCGGGTCGGCGCGGACACCCCGCCGCCGGTGCCGATCACGGCGCCGATCCGGTTGCCGCCGCGCACGGTCAGGTGGGTGATGGCGGCCGCGGCGGCCACCACGACCTCCCGCTTGAGCCACTGCCCGGTACCGAAGTCCAGGCTGGCGGAGAGGTCCAGCGCGAGCCAGGTCTCCAGCTCCCGGTCGGCGACCGTACGCCGCACGTGCGGTGTCGTGGTCCGTGCCGTCACCGGCCAGTCCATCCGGCGCACGTCGTCGCCGGGCCGGTACTCCCGGGACTCCCCCGCCTCGCTGCCCGGTCCGGGCAGCAGGCCGGCGTAGTCGCCCTGGAGCAGGCCGTCGAGCTTGCGGGTGACGAGGAGCTGAAGCCGGGACAGCACGGCCTCGCTCCGGTCGGCGAGGGGGGCGGGACGAGGGGTGGGTGAGGTCACGGCCGCTGCCCGGGCCAACCCGCGCCCGGCGGCGGCGTCATCGACGACGGGGTGGCCTGCTGCCGGGGAGCGACCGCCGGAAGCGGGATCGTCGACATCACCCGCTGCACGATGTGGTCGGCGGGCACGTCGTCGGCGAGCGCGTCGTAACTGAGCACCAACCGGTGCCGCAGGATGTCCGGCGCGATGTCCTGCACGTCCTGCGGCAGCGCGTAGTCACGCCCGCGCAGCAGCGCCAGCGCGCGGGTCGCCCGGACCAGGCCCAGCGAGGCGCGCGGGCTGGCCCCGTACTGGATCAGCTGCGCGACGTCGGGCATGCCGTGCTCGGCCGGGGCGCGGGTGGCCAGCACCAACCGGACCGCGTAGTCGACCAGGGCGTTGTGCACGAAGACCTGGTCCGCCTTGCGTTGCAGGGCGATCAGCTCGGGGGTGTCGAACACCGCGGTCGGCTCGGGCGCGGCCACGCCCATCCGGTAGACGATCTCCCGTTCCTCCGCGTCGGTCGGGTACCCCACCACGATTTTCATGAGGAACCGGTCCCGCTGCGCCTCCGGGAGCGGGTAGACACCCTCCTGCTCGATCGGGTTCTGGGTGGCCATCACCAGGAACGGGTCGGGCACCCGGTGGCTCTCCCCGCCGATCGACACCTGCCGCTCGCTCATCACCTCCAGCAGCGCGGACTGCACCTTCGCCGGAGCCCGGTTGATCTCGTCGGCGAGCAGGAAGTTGACGAAGACCGGGCCCAACTCCACGTCGAACTTCTCACTCGACTGCCGGTAGATCCGGGTGCCCATGATGTCGGCCGGCACCAGATCCGGGGTGAACTGCACCCGGGCGAACGACCCGCCGACGACCTTGGCCAGGGTCTCCACCGCCAGCGTCTTGGCGACCCCGGGCACGCCCTCGATCAGGCAGTGACCACGGGCGAGCAGCGCGACGAACATCCGCTCCACCATCCGGTCCTGCCCGACGATCACACGTTTGATCTCGAACAGCGCCTTCTCCAACAGGGTGGCGTCCTGCGCGGGTGTCGTCACCGGCGCGGGTGCCGCTCCGTTCGGCGTCGGAGCGTCGGGCATGGTCGGCTGGGCCACCGGTCCTCCACAGCGTTGGTTGGTCGTCGCGGCTCGTGCGGTATCAAGACTCGCACGCCTTGCTGAGTGTCGAGGTGGGGAGAAGCCGATTTTCGCCGCGCCGTCCCCAGCAGCCGAATCGCGCATCGTGGGTGTGCACATACCGGCCCACCGCGTGTACGATTCACCCCGTCGCCGGGCGGCTCCCCCCGTGGTCGCCCGGCGCTCAAGCTTCCCGTCCCGCCGCCCTACACTGGCCGGGATGAACACCCCCTCCCCCGCCGACGAGGCCCTGGTCTGTTCGGCCCGGGGCTGCCGATCCGCCGCCGTCTGGGCCCTGGAGTGGAACAATCCCCGGCTGCACGACGCCGATCGGCGCAAGACCTGGTTGGCCTGCGCCGACCATCGGGGCAGCCTCGGTGACTTCCTGGAGGTTCGAGGCTTCCTGCGTGCCGTCACTCCGGTGCCCGGATCGCCTACGCTCGACCTGTGAGCGGCGACCCTCCGGCTTCCCCCGGCCCCACCTCCCCGTCCTGGCCGCCCACCCCGGCCACCGCACCCCCCGGCGTCGAGCCGCCGCCCGGCGCGTTCCCGACGCCCGGCACGCTCGGCCCGGAGCCGGCCGCGCCGGACGTGTCGTCGCCCGCCCCGCTGCCGCCCGGCGCGCTGCCACCCGGTCACCGACCGACGCCCACCGACCAGCGCGCGCCCGACCTCCCGCCACCCGGTCTCCTGCCACCCGATCCCGCCGCGTCCGGCCCGCTGCTGACGGCCCCACCCGACGGCCCGGGGCCGCTGGAGCCCTGGCCGGACACGGTCCACTGGCAGTCGATCTCCACCGACCTGATCTGGGTGGAGCTGATCCGGCTGGCGATCGTGGTCGCCATCGGGCTGGCGGTGACGGCGGTCGGCTGGGCGCTCAGCGGCCACTGGTTGTTCGGGCTCGCCGTCGCCGTCGTGCTGGTGCTCGGCGCGTGGCGGGCCGTCGCGATCGTCCGCGCGGTCCGGGCCTGGGGGTACGCCGAGCGGGAGAACGACCTGCTGGTCCGCCACGGGCTACTGGTGCGCCGGCTCTCCATCGTGCCGTACTCGCGGATGCAGTTCGTCGACGTGAGCGCCGGGCCGCTGGAGCGCGCCTTCGACCTGGCCACCGTCCAGTTGCACACCGCGGCGGCGGCGAGTGACGCCCGGGTGCCCGGGCTACGCCCGGCGGAGGCGTCCCGGCTGCGCGATCGACTCACCGCGCTCGGCGAGGACCGGGCGGAGGGGCTGTGAGCGCCCGGGTGGGCAGCCGCCGACCGTACCGAAGGCCGGGCCGATGAGCGACGGCCCCGCCGAGCCGAGCACCGTGCCACCGGGGGTGCCCGCGCCGTGGCCGCCCGCACCGGGCGCCGGCGACGGCGAACCCCGGCAACGACTGCATCCGCTCAGCCCGGTGTTACACGGCGCCAAGTCCCTGGTCGTGGTGATCGCCGGGTTGTCCTGGTCGACGCTGTCCCGGGTGGGCTTCGGCTGGTTCGCCGCCATGGTGGCGGTGCTGGCGCTCGGCGCGACAGTGCTGTCGGTGATCAGCTGGTACAACACCGGCTATCACGTGGTGGGCCGAGAGCTACGGGTGTACGAGGGGCTGCTCTGGCGGCGTACCCGGGCCATCCCGCTGGAACGGTTGCAGGCCGTGGAGGTGGTCCGGCCGCTGCTCGCCCAGCTCACCGGCCTGGCCGAGCTGCGTCTCGAGGTGGTCGGCGGGGGCAAGACCGAGGCGCCGCTGGCGTACCTCGGGGTGGGCGACGCGGTCCTGCTCCGCGAACGTCTGCTGGCGCTGGCCGGGCGGGTGGCGCAGCTGCCCGCGCCCGGTGACGCGGCGGCCCCGGTGGCACCGGGTGCGGCGACGCCGGCGGCCGTGCCGGGCCGGCCACTGCACGCGGTACGCAACCAGAACCTGCTGATCAGCCAACTGCTCACCCCGCAGGCGTTCCTGCTTCCGTTCGGTGTGGCCTTCGTCGTGGTGCAGTTCCTCACCGCCGGGTCGTGGTCGTTCGTCGCGGTGGCGAGCACGCTGACCGCGATGGCGGGTGTGCTGCTGCAACCGATCCGCCGGGTGCTCGACGACTGGAACTTCCGGCTGGCCCGCGACGCCGGCACGCTGCGGGTGCGCAACGGCCTGCTGGAGACGCGGGCACAGACCGTACCGCTGGAGCGGGTGCAGACCGTGCGGGCCACCTGGCCGCTGTTGTGGCGGGTGAAGGGCTGGCTGCGGCTACGCCTGGAGGTGGCCGGTTTCTCCGTCGCGGAGGCCGACGACCGCAACCGCCCCGACCGACTGCTGCCGGTCGGCGACCTGCCGACGGCGACGATGATCGTCGCCGAGGTGCTGCCCGGGGTACGCCTCGACGCGCTCACACTGAGCCCACCGCCGCCGCGGACCCGCTGGCTGCACCCACTGGGCCGTGCCGCGCTCGGCGCGGGGCTGTTCGAGCGGGTGTTCGCCACCCGGTCCGGGCGGGTCACCCGGCAGTTGGTGATCGTGCCGTACGCCCGGATCCAGAGCGTGCGGGTGGTGCAGGGGCCGATCCAGCGCCGTCTGGGGTTGGCCTCCGTGCACGCCGACACCGCGGGCGGCTCCGGCGCCACCGCCCAGGACCGCGACCTGGCGGAGGCCTGGGCACTGGCAGCCGACCTGACCACAAGAGCCCACCACGCCCGCACCAACCCCTGACCCCCCTCCCCCTCACCCCCGCGCCCTTCAGCGTCGATCAAGGAGTTGTGGTGCCCCGCAAAAGGGGCTTAGCCACACAAGTTGCCCACCACAACTCCATGATCGTCGTGTCCGGGGGTGGGGGTGAGGGGTGGGGGTGGGGTGGGGTGTTAGCGGTCGGCGGGGATCGGGGGGTGGTCGGTGGTGGTGTCTGGTTCGCGGGGGGTTGGGGGGTCTGGCTGGTCGGCCGGAGCGGCGGGGGCGGGGGCGGGGGCGGGGGCGGGGGGTTGTTGCGGCTTGGCCTTTGGGTGGCGGGTGCGCCACGCCGTCCAGCCGCGCTCGGCCAGACCGACCACCAGGAAGGTCAGCCCCACGTACGCCCAGCCGACCAGCACGTCGATCACGTAGTGCTCACCCGAGTAGACCAGGGTGAAGGTCATCGCCAGCGGGTACGCGAGCAACAGCGGCCACCACCGGCGGCGGGTGGCGGTCAGGAAGAACAGCACCACGAACAACGCCCACGCGGTGTGCAGCGACGGCATCGCGGCGACCGGGTTGGAGGCGATCTGGCCGGCGTTGAGGACGTTGCCGGCGCCGTGCATGCCGAACGCCTTCCAGCCCCGCGTCGAGATCCGGGCGACCTCCGTGAGCAGGCCGTTCTGCGCCGCCCACCAGGGCGGTGCGGCCGGGTAGGCGAAGTAGGTGACCAGTCCGGCCGCGCAGAGGAAACCCCAGCGCCGCATGTACGCCGCCCAGCGGCGCCGGTCGCGCAGCCAGAGCACCGCGGCGGCGGTCAGCGCGACCACGAAGTGCGAGAAGTAGACCCAGCTCGCCGCGACATCCCACCAGTGCACCTGCGGGTGGTAGAGGTGCTGCTGCAACCAGACGGTGGGCACCTCCCCGCCGGTGGCCCAGCCGAACATGAACCGGTCGGCGACGATCAACTCCATGGCGTGCGGGGTGGCGCCGTTGTCGGCGAAGCCGCGCGAGAGGTTGTAGACCACGAACAGCAGCACCACCGGCACCCAGTCCCGGGCGAAGCGCAGATGACTGCGCCACGGCCGTTCGCTGTTCCAGGCGATGGTCGCGGCCCAGATCCAGACGAAGGCGTACGCGGGGTCGGTGGGCAACCCGATGGCCAGCCACGCGGCGACGAAGGTCACCGCCCAGACGGTCATGGCGACGACGCGCCGACGACCCCCGTCCGGGGACGCGGGCGGGTCGGTCCGGGCGGGGGGCTGGGGGTCAGTCACGACGGCCATCGGGGTCAAGGTTAACGACGGGGGTGGCATTGACCGACGGGGACCACCCGGCACGGCCGTGCACAGGTGGCAGGGCGGGCCGCGCCGGATCCCCGGCCGCGTGCTCGGTGGGCTCGGCGAGCACCTAGGCTGACCACCATGCAGGAGCAGCCCGAGCCGGCCTTCGCGCCGGGTCTGACCGCCCAGATCGAGTTGACCGTCACCGACGCGGACACCGCCCAGGCGGTCGGTTCCGGGGACGTACCGGTGCTGGGCACTCCCCGGGTGCTGGCGCTGGCGGAGGCCGCCACCGTCGCGGCGACGGCGACCGGGATGCCGCCCGGTTCGACGACCGTGGGCACCCGGGTCGAGCTGGAGCACCTGGCGCCGACCGTGGTCGGCCGGACGGTGCGGGCGCAGGCGCTGCTGGCGACCGTCGACGGTCGCCGGCTGTCGTTCGAGGTCACGGTCAGCGACGGTGACCAGACGGTCGCCCGGGGCCGGGTGGACCGGATCATGGTCGACCGGCAACGCTTCGTCGAGCGCGCCGGGCGGGCGTCGTGAACGCCGCTTTCGTCGAGGTCGCCGACCGGGTGCACGTGCTGGTCGAGCCGCTGCTACGGGTCAACGTCACCCTGGTCGTCGGCGACGACGAGGCGCTCCTGGTGGACACACTCTCGTCGGCCGCCCAGGCCAGCGCGCTCGCCGCGGCCGTCCGGGCGGTCACCGACCGTCCGTTGACGGTGGTCAACACCCACCACCACTACGACCACTGCTTCGGCAACGCCGTCCTGGCCGGCGACCCGCCCCGACCGGTGTACGCGCACGAGCTGGCCGCCACGGCGCTGCGCGAGGAGCCGGAGCGGCTGCGCCGGGAGGCGTACGAGGAGTTGCGCGCGGAGCATCCGATGCTCGCCGCCGAGCTGGCCGACACCCCACTGCTCGCCCCGACGCACACCGTGCACGTCGAGACGGCCCTCGACCTGGGCGGCCGACGGGTGCTGCTGCGGCACCCGGGGCGCGGGCACACCGAGGCCGACCTGGTGGTGCACGTGCCGGACGCCGACGTGTTGGTCGCCGGGGATCTGGTGGAGCAGAGCGGCCCGCCCGCCTTCGAGGACTCGTACCCCCTGCAGTGGCCGGACGCGGTCGCGGACCTGCTGCGGCTGACCACCGCCCGCACGGTGGTGATCCCGGGCCACGGCGACCCGGTGGACGTCGACTTCGTCCGGGCCCAGCACGCGGACCTGGCAAAACTGGCCTGGCTGATCCGGGCGGCGCACACCGGCAGCGCCCCGCCGGAGCGGGTGGCCGCCGAGGCTCCCTTCGGTGCCCGTCCCGCCCTGGTCGCCGCCCACCGCGCCTACCTCCAGCTGAACGGCGACGCCTGACCGCAGCTCCACCCCGTCACCCGTACCCGTACCCCGCGCCCCGGGGTCACCCCCGCACTCCCCCGCGATCTTGCACTTTGTGTTGCCCCGAACATGGGCAAGGTGCGCAAATCGTCAACAGAAAGTGCAAGATCGGTGGGGTGGGGTGGGGTGGGGCCTGGGGGTGGGTCAGGGGTTGAAGCGGTTTTGCACGGCGGCGCGGGTGGGCATGGCGGTGGCGCCGCCGGGAGATTCGCAGACCAGGCCGGCTACCCGCAGCGCGAAGGCGACCCGCTCGGTCCACCCGCGCGGGTCCTCGGGCTCGCCGTCGACGAGCAGGTCGGCGATCAGCGCGGCCATCACCGAGTCACCGGCGCCGGTGGCGTCGATCGCGTTGACCTTGGGAGCCGGCACCCGGACCGGGTCGGCGCCGGCGGCGGCCAGCACCGCACCGGCCGCGCCGAGCGTCACCACCACCGTGGCCGCCCCCAACTCCCGCAGGTACGCCGCCACCCCCTCGACCGGCTCGCCGGGATAGAGCAGCACCGCGTCGGCGGCGCTCAGCTTGACCAGGTGCGCGCCGGCGGCGAACTCCGCCACCACCTCACGCAGCCCTTCCAGCGCGGCCGGCCCGTTCAGCAGCCGGGGACGTACGTTCGGGTCGAAGACCCGCAGGCCGGGGGCGAGCGACCAGGCACGTCGGGCCGCGGCCAGCGTGCCGGGTTGCAGCAGCACGATCGAGCCGCAGTAGAGCACGTCCGCGCCCTCCAGCAGCGCCAGCTCCAGGTCGTCGGGGCCGAGCAGTCCGTAGGAGGGCGGCTCCCCGTAGAACCGGAAGTCCGGCTCCGGCCCGGCGTAGGTGACCACCGCGAGGGTGGTCGGCGCCGGCACCGTGACCGCACCCGCCACCCCGACGTCGGCCGCGGTGAGGAAGGCGCGGATCCGGCCGCCCAGCGCGTCGTCACCGAGCGAGCCGACGAACTGTGCCGCGCCGCCGAGTCGGGCCACCCCGACGGCGACGTTGAGCGGACCGCCGCCGATGGCCTGCCGATAGACCCGCTCCCCGTCGAGCTCGCCGTCGAGCAGGTCGACGAGCGCCTCGCCGAGCACCACCGCGTATCCCATGCCGATCCTCTCGTCGTCGCCACCGGCCGCCGCCCGCCGGGCCGAGCGCCGTGGCACCAGGCTGGCACAGCGCGCGGCCCGATGGGCGCGGAAGGCCGCGCACCGACGTGCGCGCTACCCCGCCTGGTGGATCGGCCCGTCCAGCGCGGCGAGGGGGCGGCCGGTGCCGCCCCACCGGGCCGCGACGATCTGCGCGGCCACGCTCACCGCGGTCTCCTCAGGGGTACGACCACCGAGGTCCAACCCGATCGGGGAGGCGAGCCGGGCGAGCTGCGCCGGGCTGAGTCCCCGCTCGCTCAGCAGCTTGTGCCGCTCGTCGTGGGTGCGCCGTGAGCCCATCGCGCCGACGTACGCCAGCGGGTGGCGCAACGCCAGCTCCAGCAGCGGCACGTCGAACTTCGGGTCGTGGGTGAGCACGCACACCACCGTGCGCTCGTCGAGCCGACCGGCCACCAACTCCGTACGCAGGTAGCGGTGCGGCCACCGCACCACCACCTCGTCCGCCTCGGGAAAACGCCGGGCGGTGGCGAAGACCGGCCGGGCGTCGCAGACGGTGACCCGGTAACCGAGGAACGCGCCGATCCGGGCCACCGCGGCGGCGAAGTCGATCGCCCCGAACACGATCATCCGGGGCGGGATGGCGTACGCGGTCACGAAGAGGCTGACGCCGTCGCCCCGGCGCTGCCCGTGGTAGCCGTACCGGAGCATCCCGCTGCGCCCGGCGGCGAGCAGCCCGAGAGCGTCGGCGCTGGCGGCGTCGTCGAGCCGGTCGTCGCCGAGCGAGCCGACGGACCCCTGCCCGGTCAGCACCAACCGCCGGCCCAGCCGCCGGGCCGGGTCGGTAGCCGGATCGGAATTCAAGTCGGCCGGCGCGGCGTCGGCCGGCGCGGCGTCGGTGTCGGCTTCGGCCGGCGCGGGTCCGGCGTAGGCGGCCACGCAGGTGACGATCGCTGCCGGGTGGCCGCCGTGACGGGCCGCGGCAACCGCGTCCAGCTCCGGGAGGGCGCTGGGATCGACCCGTTCCACGAAGACGTCGAGGATGCCGCCACAGGTCAGGCCCACGGCGTACGCGTCGTCGTCGCTGATCCCGTAGCGGCGCAGCTCGGGTTGGCCGGTGTCGAGCACGCGGCGGGCCCGTTCGTACAGATCGGCCTCGACGCAGCCGCCGGAGACGCTGCCGACGACCGTGCCGTCTGCCCCGACCGCCATGGCGGCGCCGGGCGGTTGCGGGGCGGAGTGCCAGGTGGCCACGACGGTGGCCAGCGCGACCGGCTCGCCGTCGCGGCAGCGGCGGTGCACCTCGTCGAACACGTCCGGCACCGGCGGCAGCCTCTCCGTCTCCTCTCCCCGTAGGCAGGATATGGCGTGCGCGAGCGGCCGGTGGCTCTTCTCATTCATCGAGGAACGACTATTGCGTTGCGCCACCCGACGTGGTGGGATGACGCGTACCGGGCGGTGCGAGGGCTGCGGCGCCGCCGGTTGCCGGGTTGGTTAGACGCGAGGGCACCGGTCCACGACAGGACCGTCGACGGCGCACGTCCACTGGCTGTTTTCCGCTGGAGCACGTCGCTGTGATCGTCGCACCGCTCATGTCAGCGGGGCGATCAGGCCCACATCCCACCCGATTGCGGCGGGGCGGCTCAGGCAGCGCGCCTCGCGAGTCAGGAGAACCCGTGAATCGTTCCCGTACGGCCGCGTTACTGACCGCGGCCGTGACCGTGGCGCTGGGCGCTGTCGCCCTGGCGTCCAATCCGCAGCCGGCCGCCGCGCACGGCGCGGCGATGACGCCGGGCAGCCGCACCTACCTGTGCTGGCAGGACGGCCGCAGCCAGACCGGTGAGATCAGGCCGAACAACCCCGCGTGCTCCGCCGCGGTGGCGCAGAGCGGGGCGAACTCGCTGTACAACTGGTTCAGCGTGTTGCGCTCCGACGCGGGCGGCCGGACCACCGGCTTCATTCCGGACGGGCAGTTGTGCAGCGGCGGCAACACCGGTTTCCGTGGCTACGACCTGCCGCGCACCGACTGGCCGCTGACCCACCTGACCGCCGGCGCGCGGTTGGACTTCAAGTACAGCAACTGGGCGCACCACCCCGGCACGTTCTACTTCTACGTCACGAAGAACAGCTGGAGCCCGACCCGGGCGCTGGCCTGGAGTGACCTGGAGGAGCCGTTCCTCACGGTGACCAACCCGCCGCAGCGCGGCAGCGTCGGCAGCAACGATGGTCACTACTACTTCAGCGGCAACCTGCCGTCGGGCAAGAGTGGCCGGCACATCATCTACTCCCGTTGGGTCCGCTCGGACTCGCAGGAGAACTTCTTCGGCTGCTCCGACGTGACCTTCGACGGCGGCAGCGGCCAGGTCACCGGCGTGGGTCCGGGTGGTACGCCGACCGACCCGCCGACCACCACCCCGCCGCCCACCGACCCGCCGACCACCACCCCGCCACCGACCGACCCGCCGACCACCACGCCGCCGCCGTCCGGTGGTGACTGCATGGCCGCCTACAAGGTGAGCAGCACCTGGCAGGGTGGTTTCCAGGGCGAGGTCACGATCATGAATCACGGCAGTACGCCGTTCTCCGGTTGGACCGCCAGCTGGACCTGGCCCAACGGGCAGTCGATCAGTCAGATCTGGGGCGCCACCCAAACGTCGTCCGGCTCGTCGGTGACAGCGACGAACGTCGCCTACAACGGCACCGTCGCACCGGAGGGCACCACGACGTTCGGCTTCCTGGCCAGCAGCACCGGAACGAACGGACTTCCCACGGTCACCTGCGCCCGCCGGTAACCACCACCTGAAATGATCAAGAGGTTTGCGTCACCGGAACCGCTCCGGATGACGCAAACCTCTTGATCAACAGGGTGGGGCAGGGTCAGCGGACCATCGAGCCGACCACCGGCTTCGTGAGCAGCGCGGACTGGTTGCGCTGGATGCCCGGGTCGAGCGTCTTGGCCACGAAGATGGCGTGCCAGATGCAGAAGATCAGCACCGTCCACACCTTGCGGGAGTGGTCGGCCTCCTCCCGCTTGTGCTCGTCGAGCAGCCGCAGCGCGTACGACAGGTCGAGCAGGTCGCCCGCGCCCGAGGTGCTGAGCACGTGCCGGGCCCACTCGTACATCTCACCGCGCAACCAGACCCGGGTGGGGGTCGGGAAGCCCAGCTTCTTGCGGTTGACGATGGCCGGCGGCACGACCCCCTGCAACGCCTGACGCATCGCGTACTTGGTGGCGTCGGAGCGGGGCGGCAGCTTGAGGTCGACCGGGATCCTCGCCGCGACGTCGAAGACCTCACGGTCGAGGAACGGCACCCGCACCTCCAGTGAGTGCGACATCGAGATGCGGTCGGCCTTGACCAGGATGTCGCCGCGCAGCCAGGTGTAGAGGTCGACGTACTGCATCTTGGTGACGTCGTCCAGCTCCGTGCACTCGGCGTAGATCGGGGCGGTGACGTCGGTGTAGCGCACCGAGGGGTCGTAGCGGCGCATCAGCTGCTGCTTCTCCTCCTCGGTGAACATCCGGGCGTTGCCGTAGTAACGCTCCTCGATCGGGGTGGTGCCGCGCTCCAGGAAACTCTTACCCTTGACCCCCTGCGGGATCGCCTTGGAGACCGCGCGCAGCCCCTTCTGCACACCGCCGGGCAGACCGTTGACGGTGCCCAGCGAGAGCGGCTCCCGGTAGATCGTGTAGCCGCCGAAGAACTCGTCCGCGCCCTCACCGGAGAGCACCACCGTGACGTGTTCGGCGGCCTTCTTGGCCACGAAGTAGAGCGGCACCAGCGCCGGGTCGGCCACCGGGTCGTCCAGGTGCCAGACGATCTTCGGTAGCGCGTCGATCATGTCCTGCGGACCGATCTTGGTGGGGATGGTGGTGACGTCGAGGTGCCGGGCCGAGTCCTGGGCGACGTCGATCTCCGAATATCCGGGCACGTCGTAGCCGACGGTGAAGGTCAGGATGTTCGGGTTGAACTCGCGCGCGAGCGCGACCACCGCCGTGGAGTCGATGCCACTGGACAGGAACGAGCCGACCGGCACGTCGGAGCGCATGTGCATGCGCACGCTCTCCCGCAGCGTCTCCCGGATCTCGTGGTACAGCTTCTGCTCGTCGTCGACCGGCGCGGGCCGGAACACCGGCCGGTACCACCGGCGTACGTCGATCCGGCCGCCCGGGGTCCAGTTCAGGTACTCCCCGGAGCCGATCCGGCTGATGCCCTTGTGCAGGGTGCCGGGCTCGGGGACGTACTGCAGGGTCAGGTAGTGGCTGAGGTTGGCCGTGTCGACGCCCGCGTCGCCCTGGTAGTTGCTGTGCGCGAACGGCAACAGCGCCTTCTTCTCCGAGGCCAGGTAGAGGCCGTCGGCGGTCTCCAGGTAGTGCATCGGCTTGATGCCGAAGTAGTCGCGGGCACCGAACGCCCGACGTTCCTGCCGGTCCCAGATGACGAAGGCGAACATCCCCCGCAGCCGGGTGAGCACCTGCTCGCCCCAGAAGTGGTAGCCCGCGACGATCACCTCGCCGTCGCCGGCGGTGGCGAACTGGGCGCCGAAGTTCCTGATCAACTCCTCGCGCAGCTCGATGTAGTTGTAGATCTCGCCGTTGAAGGTGAGCAGGTAACGGCCGTTCGCGTAGGGCAGTGGCTCGTGGCTCGACGCGACGTCGATGATGGCCAGCCGCTTGTGGGCGAACACGCCGTCCGCGTACCGGCCGGAGGCGTCGCCGACCACCTCGACCCCGGTCTCGTCGGGGCCGCGGTGGTGCAGGCATTCCAACGCTCCGGCGATGTGGTCGCGATGCGCGGCGGCGTTGCCGTTCGCGCTGAAGAAGGCCAGAAGTCCGCACATGGTGGCCATCTTTCCACGCGCCCTGTCGGCCCTCGCAGCCGTCCGTCGATCCACCCGACTCCCGGGGGGCGACGCCGCCAATCGGAGGCGCGGTACCGTCGGGACCAGCAACGAAGCGGAGGGAGCGGCGCAATGACCGAGGGACGCACCGACGGTACGCCGACGGACGGTACGGAATCGCACGATCCGGACTTCCCGGAGGCGTTCCTGTCCTTCATGCGGCAGGGCTGGCGCGACACCGCGCTCCCCGTGACACCCCGCCCGGAGACGCCCAACTACGCCAAGCGGCGGGCGGCGCTCTCGGCAGCGTTCCCCGGCGAGACGCTGGTGATTCCCACCGGCACCGACAAGGTGCGGGCCAACGACACCGACTACCCGTTCCGGCCCGGCAGTGACTTCGCCTACCTGACCGGCGACCACGACGCCGACAGCGTGCTGGTGCTGCGCCCGAACGGCTCGGGGCACGACGCGACGCTGTACATGCGCCCCCGGTCCTCCCGGGAGACCGACGAGTTCTTCCGCAGCCGCAACGGCGAGCTGTGGGTGGGCCGGCGGCACACCCTCGGTGAGAAGTCGACCGAGCTGGGCCTGCCCACCGCCGACCTGACCGGCCTGGAGGCGACGCTCGCCGACCTGGCTCCGGGGCGTACCCGGGTGTTGCGCGGTTTCGACGCCCAGGTGGACGCGGCCGTCCGCCCCTACGACGGACCCCGCGCCGAGGGGCAGCCGGCCCGGGACCGGGAGCTGGCCATCGCCATCTCGGAGATGAAGCTGGTCAAGGACGAGTGGGAGATCGGTCAACTCCAGGACGCGATCGACGCGACGGTGCGCGGCTTCGAGGACGTGGCGCGGATTCTGCCGGCCGACCGGGCGGTCTCCGAGCGGCTGCTGGAGGGTGTCTTCGCGCTGCGGGCCCGCCACGACGGCAACGACGTCGGGTACGGCTCGATCGTCGGTGCCGGCGAGCACGCCACGATCCTGCACTGGGTGCACAATCACGGTGCCAGCCGACCGGGTGACCTGCTGCTGATGGACATGGGTGTCGAGGGCCGCAACCTCTACACCGCCGACGTGACCCGGGTGCTGCCGGTCAGCGGCCGGTTCACCGCGCTACAGCGCCAGGTCTACGACATCGTGTACGCCTCGCAGCAGGCCGGCATCGAGGCCATCCGCCCCGGGGTGAAGTTCAAGGACGTCCACCTGACCTGCATGCGGGTCCTCGCCGAGGGTCTGGCCGAGCTGGGCCTGCTGCCGGTGAGCGTGGACGAGGCGATGGACGAGAAGTCGACGGTCTACCGGCGGTGGACGCTGCACGGCTTCGGCCACATGCTCGGCATCGACGTGCACGACTGCTCGAACGCCCGCAAGGAGACGTACCGCGACGGCGCGCTGGGCGAGGGCTACGTGCTCACCGTCGAGCCGGGGCTGTACTTCCAGCCCGAAGACGAGCTGGTCCCCGCCGAGCTGCGCGGTATCGGCATCCGGATCGAGGACGACGTGCTGGTCACCGCGACCGGCGCGGTGAACCTGTCCGCCGGGCTGCCGCGCACCTCCGACGAGGTGGAGACCTGGCTGGCCGAGCAGCGCGAAGCCGGCCCCCGCCTGCCCGGCTGACCTCCCCCTGGGGGCTGACCGGTTGAGCCCCACCCCGTGATCCACTCGGTTTCCTTGATGTCGCGCTGTCCCGTCGCGCAGACACCGCGATACCAGCAAAACCGAGTGGATCACGGGGTGGGGCAACGTACGCACCGCCGGCCGGCCTCCCCGCAGGCCGACCTCCCCGCAGGCCGACCTCCGCGCCGTCTCCCGCCCGCCGCCCCCGGCCCGCTGTCCCGCGGCCCGCCGCCCCCGGCCCGCCCCGACCCCGGCCCGCTGTCCCCCAGCCCGCCCGACCCCGGCCCGCCGTCCCCCGGCCCCGGCCCGGCCCCGCCCGGCCCCCACTTGGACTGGCGACCAGGCGTCCCGGGCCTTGATCCACTCGGTTTCCTTGATGTCGCGCTGTCCCGTCGCACGGACACCGCGATTTCAGCGAAACCGAGTGGATCACGCTCGTGCGAGTGGCCACAGACGTGCTGACGATCGTTTGCCGAGCGTCATCCGTCGCAGTTCGTGCTGCTCAGAACTAGTACAGCGGGAAAGCCCGGACTGCCCGCCGTCACCCGACCTGAGTTGAATGCGTGGTTATTTCAGATAAGTCCGCATCGCGAAGATGCCTCTCATACGGTGGACATCAGTGGCTACAACCCGTTTGTAGCTGGTCGTGGCGCCTCGGGCGGTGCGATCCCGTCTGGTAGCAGGAAAGGGCGGAAGGCTCTGATGTCCAACGACGTAACGAGTACCGACGGCGGGGCCTCGACAGCTCCGCCGACACGACGAAGGCGGGCGCTCTGGGTCGCCGGCGTGGCCGGGCTGACCGGCGTGGTCGGCCTGGCCGCCCTCGGCGGCATCGCCGCCCGGGACGACAAACCCAAGTCCGACCAGGTGTCCGACGCGCAGCCGTCGACCAACCGGCAGAACGTCAGCGACGACGCCGGCGCGGGCAGGAACGGCGCCGCGGAAGACGGTCAGGACGACGAGTGGGGCGGCGACGACTGGAGCGGCTTCGACGACCGGTCCGGCGAGGACAGCAAAGACAGCAAAGACGGCAAGGACGGCAAGGACGGCAAGGACGAAAAGGACCGCACCAAGCAGGTCCCGTGCGACAGCGACAAGCTGATCCAGGCGATCACGTTCGCCAACAACGAGGACGGGGGTGTGCTGGAGCTGGCTCGGGGCTGCACCTACACCCTGACCCGCAACCAGGAGGGCAACGGCCTTCCGGTGATCACCGAGAACATCGTCCTCAAGGGTGAGCACACCACCATCGGCCGTGCGGCCACGGCCGACTACTTCCGCATCCTCAATGTCGGCCCGGGCGGGCACCTCACGCTCAAGGGTCTGAGCATCAAGGGTGGCCAGACGCTCGCGTCGCCGATGACCGCAGACCCGGCGACGGTCTGGGCGCCGTACTCGGCGGTGGTCCGATCCACCGTGTCCAAGCCCACGGCCGCGACCGCCAAGCCCACGGCGGCAACCGCCAAGCCTGCGGCGGCAACCGCCAAGCCTGCGGCCGCGACCGCCAAGCCCACGGCGGCGAAGCCGGCAGCGACCGCAGCCAAGCCCGCAGCCAAGCCGACGGCAGCGAAGGCTGCCGCCGCCAAGGCTCCGGCGGCAGCCACCAAGCCCCCAGCGAAGGCCACCAAGGCCCCGGCGAAGGCTTCCAAGGCTGCCGCGGTCGCCAAGCCGCTCGCCACAGCCGCCAAGCCGGCCGCCACGACGGCCGTCAAGCCAACCGCCAAGCCAGCCGTCAAGCCGGTAGTGGCTGCCGGGCCGGCGGTGGCGCCACTGGTCGAGCAGCCCGAGTTCACCGACGGCGCCGGGGTGCTCGTGCAGCCCGGCGGTCGCGCGGAGATCCTGGACAGCGAGTTGCTCTACAACCAGGCGGGCGGCAACGGCGGCGGGCTGGCCAATTTTGGCAGCACCAGGCTCAGCAAGACGACGGTCGCGCACAACACCGCCTTCTTCTTCGGCGGCGGCATCTTCAATGCCGGCGTGCTCCAGGTCGACGAGTCGAAGATCAAGGACAACACCGGGATCATCGGTGGCGGCGGCGTCTCCAACGGTGCCGCGGAGATCCTCACTGAGGACGTCGACGGCGGCTCGGCCTGGCTCTACAAGAGCGAGATCACCGACAACGAGACGCTGGGCTTCGGCGGTGGCGTCCTGGACGTCGAGGGCACCACCACGTTGCACGAGACGACGGTCAGCGACAACACCGCGGGGCTCGACGGTGGCGGCGTCGCGGTGGCCGACAGTCAGCTCACCCTCAAGGACGCCACGGTGGTCAAGAACAGCGCCGCTCGCTCGGGTGGCGGTGTGGCCGTGACCTTCGACAGCGTTGCGACGATCGAGAACAGCAGGATCAACGACAACACCGCGGGCTCCTCCGGCGCCGGCCTCTTCAACGAGGAGAGCGTCACCACGCTGCGCGACAGCGAGGTGTTGGGCAACCGGGCAGTCGGTCCGTTCGCCCGCGGCGGCGGCATCCTCAACACCGAGGGCGGCGAGGTCACGCTCCACCGGACGAAGGTGGCGCACAACTTCTCCACCCTTGAGCCGGGGGGCATCTTCAACAGCCTCGGCGGCACCGTGAGGCTTGACGACGAGTCCGCCGTCACTGCCAACCGCCCGACCAACTGCTTCAACGTTTTGGACTGCTTCGCCTGATCGGGTGGGGCCGAACCATATAGAACGCCCCTCCGAGCCGCTACCGGCTCGGAGGGGCGTACCTGTTTGGGCAGGTCACGGGCTTGCCGGCCGGCTTGGGCAGTGGTGTGCCGTCCGGACCCCGCTGGGGGCAACATGAACCGAATGTGGGGTTCTCTCGGATAAGCCCACGAGGCGAGGAACCTTCTCATACGGTGTTTTTGGGAGCTACAACCGATTTGTAGCAGGGGACGCCCGTCTGACGGCGGCGACCCTGTCTGGTACGAGGAGAGGGCAGAGAGCTCCGATGTCCAACTACCTAACGAACAACGAAGCCTCCGGGCGGGCGACGGCCAAGCGCCGCCGCAAGCTCTGGCTCGCCAGTGGCGTGGCCGGTTTGACGGGCGTGATCAGTCTCGCGGCGGTGGGCGTCGCGGGCAGCGCCGGAGCAGTCGGCCTCAACTGGAACACCGCCCAGGTCAGCAAGGACGGCGACCAGCGGGGTGACGAGGCGCGCGACTGGGACAAGGACCAGGACCAGAACAAGGACCGGGACAAGGACAAGGACCGGGACAAGGACAAGGACCGCGAGCGCGGGAAGGAGGTGCCCTGCGACACCGACAAGCTGATCCAGGCGATCGTGTTCGCCAACAACAAGCACGGCGGTGTGTTGGAGCTGGCCAAGGGCTGCACCTACAACCTGACCCGCAACGACTACGAGGGCAACGGCCTCCCGGTGATCACCGAGCGGATCACGCTCAAGGGTGAGCACACCACGATCTCCCGGGAAGCCACCGCGGACTACTTCCGCATCCTCAACGTCGGCGCTGGTGGGCACCTCACCATCAAGGGCCTGACCATCAAGGGTGGCCAGACCCTCGAACGGTATGAGCCCATCGAGCCGGCGGCTGTCTGGGGTGCCTACTCGGACTCCGAGGCGCTCGCCGCGCAGGTGAAGGCGGGCACCCCGTTGGCCCAGGCGCTCACCGCGCGGCAGGCCAACCCGAAGGCGGGCCTCAAGGCCGCGCCGAAGGTCACCCCGAAGGCCACGCCGGGCGTCGTCACGCCGCTCGTCGAGCAGCCGGACGAGAACGACGGTGCCGGCATCCTGGTTCAGCCGGGTGGCACCGCCGAGATCCTGGAGTCCGAGGTCGTCCTGAACCAGTCGGGCGGCAACGGTGGCGGTGTGGCCAACTTCGGCACCACGAAGATCTGGCACAGCACCATCACCCGTAACACCGCCTTCTTCTTCGGCGGCGGCGTCTTCAACGCCGGCCTCCTCAAGGTCGAGGAGTCGAAGATCAAGGACAACACCGCCGTCATCGGTGGTGGCGGTATCTCCAACGGCGCTGCGGAGATCTTCACCGAGGACGTCGACGGCGGTACGGTCGAGCTCAAGAAGGCCGAGATCACCGACAACGAGACGCTGGGCTTCGGCGGCGGCTACCTCGACATCGAGGGCAACACCACGGCGTACGAGAGCAAGTTCGTCTCGAACACCGCGGTCCTCGCCGGTGGCGGTATCGCTGCGGCGGACAGCCAGCTGAACCTGCACAACGTCACGGTGGAGCGCAACAGCACCGCCGGTGTCGGTGGCGGTGTGGCCATCGCCTTCGACAGCGTGGCCACGTTCGAGAAGAGCAGCATCAAGGACAACACCGCCGGCTTCTTCGGCGGCGGGCTCTTCAACGCCGACAGCGTCACCACGCTGCGCGACAGCGAGGTCGTCGGCAACCGGGCCGTGGGCCCGATCGGGGTCGGCGGCGGCATCTTCAACATCTTCGGCGAGGTCAACCTGTCGAAGACGAAGGTCGCCCAGAACTTCTCCACCTTCGAGCCGGGCGGTGTCTTCAGCTTCTTCGGAGAGGTGAACGTGGACGACAAGTCCGCCATCACCGCGAACCGTCCGACCAACTGCCTGGCCATCCCGGGCGGCACCATCGAGAACTGCTTCGCCTGATCACCTCCCTTCGGGTGACGAGCCAGCAGAGCACCCTTCGGGTGACGAGATAGCAGAGCACCAACGGGCCGGCCCCCTTCCGCGAGACGCGGAAGGGGGCCGGTCTTACGTCAACTCTGCACGAACACCCCCACGCTGCGCGCCGGTACGGTGAACGCGCCGGCCGCCCGGTCGAACGAGGCGGTACGCAGCACCGGGTCGGCCGAGTCGACCAGCACAGGGTGCAGTGCCACGTCCGCTCCGCGCAGTCCGGTCACCGTCTGCGTGGCCGCCGACGGTGTGCTGTTGAAGACGACGGTCAGCGACTTCCACGGCCCGCCCAGCCCGCGGGCGTCCAGGGTCATGGTCAGCACGCCCGGCGTCTCCTGCGCACCGGACAGCGGGAACGCGACCCGCCGCTGCACCTGCTCTGCGGTGGCCAGCCCGAACACCGGCGACGAGGCCCGGACGCGCAGCAACTCGGCGTACCGGGCGTCGGTGGTGGTGATCGCCGCGCAGTCCGGCACCAGCTTCGGGTCGGCCAGCAGCGGCTTCGCGTACGACCACTTGTCCTCGTTGTCCGGCGCGGGCGGCAGACCGGCGCCGAACCCGTTGCCCTGGGCGCAGTCCCACCGGATCTGGTTGAACCAGTCACCGGAGTTGTACGAGTTACGGTCCAGCGACTTCGACCGCAGCCGTTCGGTGCCGGCGGTGACGAAGCCGGTGCCCTGTCCCAGAACCACGGTGCCCAGCGCCAGCACCTGCATCCGGGAGCGGTCCGCAGCAGTGGTGGCCTGCGGCAGTTTGTACGCCAACGCGTCGTACAGGATCTCGTTGTCGTGTGCGTCGGCGTAGGTGACGGCCTCCCCCGGCGCCGCGGTGTAGCCGGCCGGGGAGCCGTTGTAGTCGACCTGCGCCCCGGTGACCTGCCGTCCGGCGGTGTCGGTGAACCGGTAGTCACGCAGGTTGCCGGTGAGCCCCACCTTGATCAGGTCATGGGCGTGCAGCAGCCGGGCCTTCTGCTCGGCCGGTGACCCGTTGACCGCGTCGCCGTTCGGGTCGGTGTAGAGCCCGGAGGCGAAACCCTGCACCCGGGGGTTGGCGTCGAACGGCCCGCCGCCGCGCACCGCGTCGCGCAGCCGGTCGTTGAAGGTGCCGATGCCGGTTCCGGCCATGTTGGCCTGGGTGGCCTGGACGAACCGGGCGTCGTTGGCGACCTCGCCGAAGTTCCAACCCTCGCCGTAGAGCAGGATCGACCGGCCGTCCACGCCGTCGCGAGCGACGGTCAACCGGTCCAGTGCCCTGCGGACGGCCAGGATGTTCGCCTTCGGGTGGTGACCCATCAGGTCGAAGCGGAAGCCGTCCACCTTGTACTGCCTGGCCCAGGTGACCAGCGAGTCGACCACCAGCTTGCCCATCATGGCGTGCTCGGGCGCGGTGTTGGCGCAGCAGGTGGAGTTGGCCACCGTGCCGTCCTCCAGCAGCCGGTGGTAGTAGCCGGGCACGATCTGGTCGAGCACCGACTTCGCGTCGGTGCCGGCCGCCGAGGTGTGGTTGTAGACCACGTCCATGACCACCCGCAGGCCGGCGTCGTTCACCCCGGCGACCATCCGCCGGAACTCGGTGGTGCGCGCCGCGCCGACCGGGTCGACGGCGTAGCCGCCCTCGGGCACGGTGTAGTGCAGCGGGTCGTACCCCCAGTTGTAGCCGTCGGTCTCGGCGACCGCCGCCACGCACTCCTGCTGCTCCGGCGAATCCGGCGCAAGCGCCGCCAGGTCGCAGGCCGGCTGGCGCTGGTCGGCCCGTTTCTCCGGGATCGTCGCGAAGTCGAACGCCGGCAGCAGGTGCAGGTGGGTGACCCCGGCGTCGCCGAGCGCCCGCAGGTGGGTCATGCCGGCGGTCTTCGGGTCGGTGAACGCGAGGAACGTCCCCCGCCGCTCGGCCGGCACGGTGTCGTCGGCGATGGAGAAGTCCCGCACGGACAGCTCGGTGATCTGCGCCTTGGCCGGCGGCACCGGCGCCGGTTTGCGCAGCGTGCGCCACCCGGGAGGGGCCAGGGCCGCGTCGTTCAGGTCGACGAGTTGGCTGTGCGTGGAGTCCGCGGCGAGGGCCACCGAGTAGGGGTCGGTGACCGACGCGGTGACCACCTGCTGCGCGGCCGGCTGCCAGGCCCGCACCTCGTACCGGTAGAACCTGCCGGTCCAGGTGTGGTCGCCGCGCACCGACCACACGCCGGTGCGGTCGTCGCGGCGCATGGGCACCGTCCTCGGCGCGGCGGTGGGCGAGTCGAACAGTTGCAGCGCCACGCTCCGAGCGGTCGGCGCCCACAGCGCGAGGCTCGGCGTCCGGCCCGCGAACGTGGGCCCGAGGGTGGCGTCGGTCGCCCGGGAGTACACGTCGTCGAGCACGCCGGGGATCTGCACGCCGGTCGCGGCGAGCAGCGCACCGTCGGCGTCGCGCTCGGTGACCAGCAGCTGCCCCCGCAGCGCCGCCGGGACCTTGGCCAGGTCCGCCCGGTCCAGGGCGAAGCTACGGTACGACCACAGGTGCGGGAACCTGTCGCGCTGGGCCTCGGTGAGCCCGTTGCGCTGCGCCCGCAAGGGCAACGTGGTGTACGTCCCGGTCAGCTCGCCGTCGACCACGCTGACCCCGCCGGTCGGCGCGGCGACCAGCGCGTACGTCTTGCCGTCGGTCGGGGGTGTCTGCCACGCCACGGTGGACCGGTCGATCCAGTGCGCCTTCTGCTTGCTGATGTCGGTGTCTCCGCTGGCGGTGGTGGCCATCGACGGCAGCAGGCGGCCCGGCGTGGCGGCGAGCAACCACACCTCCCGGCCGGCGCTGGCGAAGTCGAGCCGCTGGTCGTCGGGCAGGTCCTTGGTGTCGCCGTTGTGGATGATGTAGTTCAACCCGGTGGCCCCGGCCGCCAGCGGCACCCGGAACACCGCCCCGAACGCGTCAGTCCGTTCCGGCTTCAACGGCGCGGACCACTCGGTCGGGTTGGCCGCGCCGTCCCACAGGTGCAGGCCCCAACCGTCGTAGTTGCCGTCGGCCCGCCGATAGTGGAGCACGGCGGTGCCCTCCTCGACCGGTGGGTCCGGCTCACCGGTGGCCGCCTGCCTGCTCGGGTAGACCGCCGGGTCGCCCTGCTTGAGCCAGACCTCGCCGGTCCGGGTGACGTCGATGCTGCGGTCCTGGGCCACGTCCTTGTTGCCGCCCGCGTCGACCACCAGGAAGTTCACCGACGTGGCGCCCGGCTTGAGCTTCACCCAGGCGAACCGGCCGTAGGAGTCCTCCCCGGCGAACGGTTGCCCCTTCGGCCACTCGGTGACGTACGCCGGGTCGACGTCGCCCCAGGCGTACAACCCCCAGTCGTCGTAGCCCCCGGCGGGGCGTTGGTAGTGCACGACCGCCCACTCGCGGGAGCTGCCCTGGGCCGGCGTGCCCACCACGGCGGTGGACCGGGCGGTGGCGACCCGGCCCCGGCCGTCGCGGGTCACCGCCTTGTACTCGATCCGGGTGCCGCCGGCCAGGCCGGTCAGGTCGTGCTGCACGGTGTACGGGGCGTGGTCGGCGCTGCCCAGCAACGTCCACCGGCCGCCGGCCACCCGGGCCGCGACGGTGACGGTGGCCAGTGGGTCACCGGTCACCCGGGCGGTGACCGCCGCCCGGGTGGCGACCGACGCGCCCGGAAGCGGGCTGGTGATGGTGACTGTGGGTTTGTCGGCCGCCTGCGCGATGGGTGCGCCGGCCTGGTAGACCGCCGCCGACAGCGGCGGCACGGTGAGGGTCAGCTCGCCCTCGCCGCTGGCCCGCGCTTCGCCGGCCGGTGCGCCGCCCGAGCCGCCGTAGATGCCGGTGAAGGTGGCGTCGGGCGACCAGGTGTCCACGGTGACAGTCTGCGCGGTGTCGGCGTTGTTCACCGCCACCACGTACTCGGTGCGGTCGGCCGGGGCGATCCGGGAGGCGGCGAAGACGCCCGGCCCGTCGGCCGCGTACCGGGTGATCTGCACGCCGTCGCGCAGCGCCGGGTGCGTCTGGCGCAGTCGGCCCAGTTCGGCGATCGTCCGATAGAGCGGGTGCGCCGGGTCGAACTGGTCGCTGGCGTGGGTGCGGTCGGTGCCGAGCAGATCGTCGTCGAGGTAGTCGGGGACCTTCGAGGCGAACATGTCCTGGCGGGCGTCCTTGTCCCCGCCGGGGCCGGTGAAGCCCTGTTCGTCGCCGGAGTAGATCACCGGCTGGCCGCGGGTCAGGAACATCAGCTGGTGCGCGAGCTGGTCGCGACGCAGGTGGCTGGCCGGGTCGGTGCCACCACCGGCGATGAACGACCCGATCCGACCCATGTCGTGGTTGCCGAGGAAGGTGGTCGACCGGCCCGCGTCGGTGTTTCGGGCCGCGTAGAGGTCGTCGCGGGCGTACACGTCGGCGAGCGCCTTCGCGGAGCCGGCGCCGGCGGTGAAGCCCCGTGCGGCCTCCTGGAAGGCGAAGTCGAGGGTGGCCGGCAGCCCACCCTGCCGGACGTAGCTGGAGCTGATCTCCGGGTCGGCGCTGTACACCTCGCCGAACATGAAGAAGTCCTTCTTGCCGGCCTTCTCGGCGGCCCGCTCGATGCCCCGGCTGAACTGCGGCCAGAAGTCCATGTTGACGTGCTTCACGGTGTCCAACCGGAACCCGTCGACGCCGGTCGCGCCGATCCAGTCCCCGTACGCCTTGGTCAGCCCCTGCACCACCTCGGGGCGCTCGGTCCACAGATCGTCGAGGCCGAAGAAGTCGCCGTACTCGCTGTTCTCGCCGGCGAAGGTGGAGTCGCCCCGGTTGTGGTACATGGTGACGTCGTTCAGCCAGGCCGGGACCTTGACGCTCGCGTCCTTCGGTTCGGCGAACGTCGGCGTGTACGGGAAGGACTCGTTGTCGACGGGCGGGAACGCGCGGCTGCCATCGGCGTAGTTGCGGTCCTCGAACGCCCGGCCTCGCGCGTCGGTGTACGGCGAGGTCGCCTTGTCCACGTAGGCGTACTTGCCTTCGGCGTACTTGATGACGTCGGCGGTGTGATTGACGATCACGTCAAGGTAGATCTTGATGCCGCGCCGGTGGGCGAGCGTGACCAGTCGCTTCATCTCCTCGTTCGTGCCGAAGTGCGGGTCGACCTGGGTGAAGTCGGTGATCCAGTAGCCGTGGTAGCCGGCCGAGATGTCGTTGCCGGAACCCTGCACCGGCCGGTTCTTGAAGATCGGTGCGAGCCAGATGGCCGTGGTGCCCAGGCCCTGGATGTAGTCCAGCTTGTCGATGACGCCCTTGAGGTCGCCGCCGTGGTAGAAGCCCTTGTCGGTGGGGTCGAGGCCGGTACGCAGCCGGTCGCCGGTGAGGCCGCCCCGGTCGTTGCGGGGGTCACCGTTGGCGAACCGGTCGGGCAGGACGAAGTAGAACTGCTCGGCTCGGGCGGAGTTGTCCCCGGCCTTGAGCAGCGCCTCGGCGGTGGGCTCGGTCCGCCACTGGGCCGCGCCGCCGGGCGCGGGCGGGACGCCCTCGGACGGTCGGGGGGCCGCGGCGGCGGGGTGGACGGCGACCGGAGTGCCGACGAGCGTGATGGTGAGCAGGGAGGCAAGGGCCAGCAGAGCGGTGCGGGGTATCGGCGGGGGTTTCATCGACGCCTTCCTCTGGTCGCTGATTGGCCGCACGCTAACCCTTGCCGAAACATTCTGCAATACCTTGCAAACATGGTCGCAACACAGCAGCCACCTTGCGGAAGAGCCGCTCACAACCCGTCGCAGCGCACCCCGTCGACCGTGCAGTCGCGCGGCGTGCCGGGCGCCCGCTCCATGTGGAACCGCAACGACACCGAACCGCCGGGCGACACGTCAACCCCGCTGACGTACGTGAAACCGTCGTCGGTCTGTCGGACCGTCCCCTGTGGCACGCCCTCCACCCAGGCGGTCACCAGCCGCCCACCGGTGAACTCCAACCGCACCGTCCACCCACGGCTCTGGGCCGACGCGTTGACCATCGACACCTCGCCGATGAAACCCCCGTCGAAGCTCTGCACCACCCGGTACCGCCCGCTCATCGCCGGCTGTCCCTGCGCCGCGCGGCTCGGCGACCGGGTCGTCGTCGGCCTCCCGGTCGGACCGACAGTCGGGTCGGCCGACGGTGAACCCGACCCGGCCGCGGCGCTCGGCGGCAGGCCACTCCCCCGCCCGGACAGCCCCGGCTGGACCGGCACCGGCGACAGCACCGGCGCGGGCGAGCTTGTCACGACCACCGCCGACGGCAGCGGGAGCGCCGGCGGCAGCGCGCCGTCCGGCGCGGGGCTGCGTCCCCGGTACGCGCCCAGCGCCACGACGAGCAGAACCACCATCACGACGACACCGGCGCCCACCACGATCCAGGGCGACGTCGCGATCGCGACCGGACCGCGCGATGGGCGCGAAGCACGGCGTATGCCGGACATGTACCTCCCTCAGCGGACCGTCCGGGCAGCGTAGCGATCGGCGACCCGGGCCGGAAAGCCTCGGCAGCCCGACGCCGTACCGCCGACCCGGCTCCAGCTCAGCCGATGCGGCAGTCGACCCCGTTGATCGTGCACCTGAGTGGACGCTCCGCCGACCTACCCCAGCCCACGCGCAACCGCAGCGTCCGGGAGTCACCCGCCTTCAGGGAACGGGTGCCGCTCAACACGAACTCCCCGTGCCCGCGCCCCCGCACCGAGACGCCCGAGTCGTCACCCACGCGCAGCGCCCACGTGTCGTCGTCGAACGCCAACTCCACCTGCCAGTCCACCGACTGACCCGACTCGTTCGCGATCGACAGCACCGCCGCGTCCCCGTCCCGGCCATTCGTACCGACCTGGTACCGGGCGCTGACCGGGTCCTCCATTGGCGCCGCCGGCGCCACCAGGGCGCTCGTCCGGTCCGACGTCGGCGAGCCGGTCACAGTGGCCCGCGGCGACGGTGTCCGACTGCTCCGCGACGGCCGCGGCGACACCGAACGTCGCTCCACACCGGCCGGGGTCGGCCCACCGGTTGCCGACGCGGCGGCCGGCACGGTCGGCAGGAAAACCGGAGGCGCGGCCTGCGGCGCGGCGTCGCGCTCCCTGGTCCGGAAGGACAGCAGCGCGACCACCAGGAGCACCACCAGCGCACACACACCGAGCAGCACCACGATCCACGGCACCGACGCCAACACCCTCGCCGCCCGCGAACCTGCCGCACCGTCCGGCCCCACCGCCACCAGGTCTCCCCTCGTCCCCCACCGACGCGACAGCGTAGCCAGCACCGCGCCGACCGAAAACCGGGCGGGTACGGATCAGGCCGACCGGCCGACCCGCCACGGAAAACGGCTCGACCCGGCGGACGGTCCCGGTCGGTCAGGCCGTCCGGACGACAGTGCAGATGAGCGGTCCGTCATCCGAGGTACGCAGCAGGTAGCGGTAGCGCTCCCCCGGCACCGCCTGCCCTCGACTGTCCAGGAACTCCCACTCCACCGCCACCATCGTCAACAGCGCTGACAGCGGCTGCACGTCCTCGATCCGGGCATGCGCCGCGACCAACTCCCGATCCTGGTAGTCGGGTGCGGCGCCCACGAACGACAGCGCCACCGCCGCCGCCGTGGTGAACGAGAAGCTGTAGGTGTCGGCCACCACCAACCCCGGCAGGGCGTAATAGCCGGCGATGGCCGGCAGGTCACCGGAGGTCAACGCCACGCCGTACCGGTCGAAGAAGTCGGCCAACGTGTCAAGGTCCGTGGAGGCGTTCACGGCCACAGCAATTGCCGCTCACCGCCCAGGTCAAACCTCAACGAGGCGGCACCCGTACCTCGATCTCCGAGCCCAACCGGGCGTCGGCGGCCAGGCCGAGGTCGTCTCCACTCCAGAACCGCCCCGGGTCGTACCAGTTCGGACGCCGGCCCGCCGGCAGCAACCCCATGGCCTCGTAGGTCACCGCCACCACCTCGGCGCAGTACGCCGTCTCCAGCGCCCGGTCCCGCTCACCCGCCGATCCGGCGGGGCTGCCCGGGTCGGCCGGCTTCGGTCGGGGTGTGGGCCGGCCGGGCAGCGGCAGCGTCGGCACCCGACCCCGCACCCAGCGCCACGCCAGCTGAGCGGTCGACGGGAACGGCGTACCGTCCAATCGCGCGATCGTCCGCAGCACCGCCCGCTCCATCTCCCCGTCGGCCGGCGGATCGAGCTGCCGCAGCCACGCCCGCTGGCCGTACCGGTTGGCCCAGACGCAGACCGCGTCCCGCAGGTCGTGCAACTGGACGCCACGCTGGTGGGTGCCCGACCACAGGTCCGGCAGGGACCTGCCCAGCTCCGCGTGCCACATCAGCGGCGGCATGTCGTCGAGCACCACCGCCATTCCGACGTGGTTCACCGGGCTGTTGGTGGTGAACTGGATCGCCCGGTCCGGCACGCTGCGACCCCGGAACACCCACACGTCACCGGTGCGGGTCAACTCGACGGCCTCATCCAGGCTGATGCTCATGAGGGTCTAGCCTAGGCCGATGCGGCAACGAATGCGGTGGTGGAAAGTCCTCGGGCTGGCCGGCCTCGCCGGCGTCGCGGCCTCCGGCGTGGTCATCGCGCGGGCCGAACGGCGCCGGCGCGCGTACACCCCGGAGGAGATCCGGCAGCGGCTCCTGGAGCGGCACGCCCAGGCCGGCGACGCCGCGCAGCCCGGCGATCCGGCCTGACCCGCTGTCCCTTGTAGATCGTCTTGGGACAGCTGGGCAGGTTGATGATCGTTACGATGAGGTCATGACGACGCCCGTCGCACAACGGCCCTTCGTCCTGTCCACCCCGACCGCGCCGGTCGAACGACACGGCAACGTCGACCTGCACCTGCCCGCCCACAGCGGTCCCGCGCCCGCCGTCGTGGTGGTGCACGGCGCTCCACTGCCACCCGACGCGCCCGACCCCCGCGACTGGCTGCTCTACCGCGGCTACGGCGCGCTGCTCGCCGCGAGCGGCGTGGTCACCGCGCTGGTCAGCTACCAGGTGTCCGACCTGTCGGCGCTGCCCGCCGCCGCTGACGAGATCGCCGCGATGGTCGAACAGGTTCGCGCCGATCCGCGGGTCGACCCCGAGCGGGTGGTGCTGTGGTTCTTCTCCGGCGGCGGCCTCTTCGCAGCCGACTGGCTCCGCCTCCCACCGCCCTGGCTACGCGGGATCGCACTGACGTACCCGCTGCTCATCCCGTTCCCCGGCTGGGAGGTCGACGCTCGGTTCCTGCCGGTCGAAGCCCTCAGCTCCGGTCCGGGCGTGCCGCTGGTGCTGACCCGGGCCGGTCAGGACATCCCACCGGTCCTCGCCGGCATCCACGCGTTCCTCCCCGCGGCGACCGCACAGGGCTGGCCGATGCGGGTGATCGAGGTGCCGGACGGGCAGCACTCCTTCGACATCCTCGACCCCGGCCCGCAATCCGAGGCAGCCGTACTGGCCGCCCGCGACGCCGTCCTGGAGCTACTCAAGGCAACCTGACCGTCCTGGCCGGGCCTAGACGCACCCGTGTCGATCATGGGGTTGTGGTGCCTCATCAATCGGGCATCGGGGAATATTGCGCCCACCACGACTCCTTGATCGACGCCGGGGGGGCGGTCGGGACAGCCCCGTCTGGTGGCGCTGGCGTCCCCCGTTGGGGTGGCTTGTCGGGTTTGGTCGGTGGTGTCGGGTGGTCGGGGCCACCCCGGGGGCGGAATCGTCGGCCGGTCGGGGTCGTTATACCTGGCAGACCACCGCGACCATCGGGTGGTGGTGAGCGGACCCCGGGAACATCCGGCCGGCCGCCCCGGTTACACCGTGTCCCGACGTCGACCCCGCACGGGTCGCCGGGGCGCCCCTCTTCGAACTTCCCCCGC